>NZ_JBIRSJ010000008.1:0-536517 GCF_044334165.1 Streptomyces sp. NPDC020845
ACACGGCGGCTTCAAGAAGTCCGGCTACGGCAAGGACCTGTCGGCCTACGGCTTCGAGGACTACACCCGGATCAAGCACGTCATGACCTCGCTGGACGGCTGACCCCGCGGAACCCCGAGGGGCACGGTCGCGCACACCGCGTCCGTGCCCCTTATGGCTGCGCACCGCGTCACCCCGTTCGCCTCCATGCCAGAGCCATGCCAGAGCCATGCCAGGGCCATGCCAGGGGTTCTCGCACCCCCGCCACCGACACCACCGCCGGGCACCGCCGGGCGGCTGACCGGATATGCGCCATACCCATAACATTGCCCGATATTGACCACCCCACCGGAGGCGGCGGCTACGGCTGGACGCCGCCAACGACTCCGTGTGCTGGCCCGGAATCGGTGACCCCCAGCCTCAGCCGATCACCGAATCCGTCGTGAAACTAAAAAGCAACAACGGAATCCCTTGTTGAAGAGAAGGTCCTCTGTCAGGATCGGCCTTCGATTCCGGCTAGAACGACGCCATGCCCCGAGAGGCGACCGGCGGAGGAGAGCACGCGATGGATCAGCGGTTCGATGTGACGGAGCGGTTCGCCCAGGGTGCGCAGTACATCGCGGGTCGGCTGCGCACAGGCGGCTCGGAGCACATGCACACGGTCGTGGACCCGGCCACCGGCGAGCAGGTGTACACCTACCGGCTCGCCGGTCCGGCCGACGTCGACGACGCCGTGACGGCGGCGGAGGCCGCCTTCCCCGCATGGGCGGGCGCCACCCCCGGTGAGCGCTCGGACGCCATGCACCGGTTCGCCGCCGCGCTCGGGGAGCAGGCGGAGGAACTCGCCTACGCCGAGTCGTTGCAGTGCGGTAAGCCGATCAAGCTCACCACCGAGTTCGACGTCCCCGGCAGCATCGACAACACCGCCTTCTTCGCGGGCGCCGCCCGCCATCTGGAGGGCAAGGCGGCCGCCGAGTACAGCGGTGACCACACCTCGTACATCCGCCGTGAGCCGATCGGCGTCGTCGGCTCCATCGCCCCCTGGAACTATCCGCTCCAGATGGCGGCGTGGAAGGTCCTCCCGGCCATCGCCGCGGGAAACACCATCGTCCTCAAGCCCGCCGAACTCACCCCGTTGACCTCGCTGATGTTCGCGCAGGCGGCCACCGAGGCGGGCATCCCGGACGGTGTCGTGAACATCGTGGCCGGCACCGGACTGGAAGCCGGTCAACAGCTGGTCGGCCACCCCGGCGTGGCCATGACCTCCTTCACCGGCTCGACCGCGGTCGGTAGGCGGGTGGCCGAACTGGCCACCGCCACCGTCAAGCGGCTCCACCTCGAACTCGGCGGCAAGGCGCCCTTCGTCGTCTTCGACGACGCGGACGTCGAGGCCGCCGCCCACGGCGCCGTCGCGGGCGCCCTGATCAACACCGGCCAGGACTGCACCGCCGCCACCCGCGCCTACGTCCAGCGCCCGCTGTACGACGCGTTCGTGGCCGCCGTCGCCGAGCTGATGGCGTCCGTACGCCTCGGCGACCCCTTCGACCCGCACACCGACCTCGGCCCCCTCATCTCGCACACCCAGCGCGACCGCGTCGCGGGCTTCGTCGAGCGGGCCCGCGGCTACGCCACCGTCGTCACCGGCGGTGAGGCCCCCGGCGGCGATCTCGCCAAGGGAGCCTACTACCGGCCCACCCTCATCACCGGTGCCGCCCAGGACAGCGAGATCGTCCAGTCCGAGATCTTCGGCCCGGTCCTGGTCGTCCTCCCCTTCGACAGCGACGACGAGGGCCTGGCCCTGGCCAATGACACCCCCTACGGCCTCGCCGCCTCCGCCTGGAGCCGCGATGTCTACCGGACCCACCGCGCCACCCGCGAGATCAAGGCCGGATGTGTGTGGATCAACGACCACATCCCGATCATCAGCGAGATGCCGCACGGCGGCTTCAAGAAGTCCGGCTACGGCAAAGACATGTCGGCGTACTCCTTCGAGGAGTACACGCAGGTCAAGCATGTGATGTTCGACAACACGGCGGAGGTCCGCAAGGACTGGCACCGCACGGTCTTCGGGGACCGACAGATCTGATTCGTGCGGCCACCGCGTGTGGCCTTCGGCCGGCTGGAACCGGCCGGCACCAGCCGGCACCTTCGAAAGGCACAGCTTCATGGAACGAACGGAACCAACGGGACCAACCCACGAGTCCGAGAGCCTGTCCCCACCGCAGATCGCCGCGATCCGCCGCAGCATGACCAGCGGCCGGATGGCGCTGACCCGCCGCAGCCTGCTGCGCGCGGGCAGCGCCGGAGCGTTCGCCATCGGCGGGCTCGGGGCGCTGAGCGGCTGCGGCATCCCGCCCGCGGGGCGCGCCGAGGCGGACAACGCTTCCGAGGACCACTCCGACGACGAGAAGCGGCTCAACTTCTCCAACTGGACCGAGTACATGGACGTCACCGACGACAACAAGCACCGTCCGACGCTCGACGAGTTCCAGCGCCGCACCGGCATCACGGTGAAGTACACCGAGGACATCAACGACAACGTCGAGTTCTTCGGGAAGATCAAGCCCCAGCTCGCCGCGGGCCAGGACACCGGACGCGACCTCATCTGCGTCACCGACTGGCTGGCCGGACGGATGATCCGGCTCGGCTGGATGCAGCAGCTGAACGCGGCCAACCTGCCGCACGCCTACACCAACCTGGGGGAAGGCTTCCGCAACCCGGACTGGGACCCGGGCCGCGCCCACTCCTACCCGTGGACCGGTATCCCCGCCGTCATCGCCTACAACAAGAAGGCCACCGGCGGCCGCAAGGTCACCTCCGTCTCCCAGCTGCTGGAGGACCCCAGGCTCAAGGGCCGGGTCGGAATGCTGACCGAGATGCGCGACACCGTCGGGCTCACCCTGCTCGACATGGGCAAGCGCCCCGAGACCGTCACCGCCGACGAGTACGACGCCGCCATTGCCCGGCTCCAGAAGGGCGCCGACCGCGGCCAGATCCGCCGGTTCACCGGCAACGACTACACCGGCGACCTCACCAAGGGCGACCTCGCCGCGTGTATCGCCTGGGCCGGTGACCTCATCCAGCTCCAGGCGGACAACCCGGAGATCGAGTTCGCCATCCCGGAGGCGGGCTACATGATCTCCACCGACAACCTCCTCATCCCCAACAAGGCCCGCCACAAGAAGAACGCCGAACGGCTCATCGACTACTACTACGAGCCCAAGGTCGCCGCGAAGATCGCCGCGTACATCAACTACGTCTGCCCGGTCGACGGCGTACGCGCCGAACTTGCGAAGATCGACAAGGATCTGGCGAACAACCCGCTGATCATCCCGGACGACGAGATGGTCGCCAAGGCCCACGCCTTCCGCCTGCTGTCGAGCAAGGAAGAGACGGCATTCGAGGACAAGTTCGCCAAGCTCACCGGCGCCTGACAAGCGAGGAAGACCCCAGCCATGCCCCAGCAGCCCACCACCGGCGGTGATGTCCGCCTCACCGGGATCAGCAAGACCTACGGGTCCTTCACCGCCGTCCACCCGCTCGACCTGGACATACCCGCCGGCTCCTTCTTCGCCCTGCTCGGCGCCTCCGGCTGCGGCAAGACCACCACCCTGCGCATGATCGCGGGTCTGGAGGACCCCACCACCGGCACCGTCCTGCTCGCCGGACAGGACGTCACCGCCCTCCCGCCGTACAAGCGCCCGGTCAACACCGTCTTCCAGAGCTACGCCCTCTTCCCGCACCTCGACATCTACGAGAACGTCGCCTTCGGCCTGCGCCGCCGCGGCATCAAGTCGGTGAAGAAGCAGGTCGACGAGATGCTGGAACTGGTCCAGCTCGGCGACTTCGCCCGCCGCAAACCCCAGCAGCTCTCCGGCGGCCAGCAGCAGCGCGTCGCCGTCGCCCGTGCCCTGATCAACCACCCCCGGGTGCTGCTCCTCGACGAGCCGCTGGGCGCCCTCGACCTCAAGCTGCGCCGCCAGATGCAGCTCGAGCTCAAACGCATCCAGACCGAGGTCGGCATCACCTTCGTCCATGTCACCCACGACCAGGAGGAGGCCATGACCATGGCCGACACGGTCGCGGTGATGAACGGCGGCCGCGTCGAGCAGCGGGGCGCCCCCGCCGAGCTCTACGAGAACCCCGCCACCACCTTCGTCGCCAACTTCCTCGGCACCTCCAACCTCATCGAGGCCGAGATCAGCGACAAGAGCGGCGGCACCCTGGTGCTGACCACCGCGGGCGGCAAGCTCGCCCTGCCCGCCGCCCGATGCAGCGCACCCGTGCGCACCGGCGGCAAGGTGCTCGTCGGAGTGCGCCCGGAGAAGATCTCCCTCACCCACGCCGAGGACGCCGACACCGTCGCCGACGGACGCAACCGGATCACCGGCCGGATCGCGGACTCCAGCTTCATCGGCGTCTCCACGCAGTACGTGGTGAAGACCCCGGACTGCCCCGAGATCGCCGTCTACGAGCAGAACATCGAACGCGATCCGCGGCTGGTCCCCGGCGCCGAGGTCGTCCTGCACTGGAACCCGGCCCACACCTTCGGCCTCGACGCCGCCCAGGACATCGACGCGGGCACGGAACGGGACGAGGAGGCGGCGTGAGCGCGACCACTGCCCCCAAGCCGGCACCCCCGGCCCCGCCCCCGGCAGCCCCGGCGGGCGTCCGCAAGGCCGCGCTCCGCAAGAAGCTGGTCCCCTACTGGCTGCTGCTCCCCGGCATCCTGTGGCTGGTGATCTTCTTCGCGGCGCCGCTGGTCTACCAGGCGTCCACCTCGGTCCAGACCGGCTCCCTCGAAGAGGGCTTCAAGGTCACCTGGCACTTCCAGACCTACTGGGACGCGCTGACCGAGTACTACCCGCAGTTCCTGCGCTCGGTGATGTACGCGGCGACCGCCACCGTGCTGTGCCTGCTGCTCGGCTATCCGCTCGCGTACCTCATCGCGTTCCGCGCGGGCCGCTGGCGCAACCTGGTGATGATCCTGGTCATCGCGCCGTTCTTCACCAGCTTCCTGATCCGCACCCTGGCCTGGAAGACCATCCTGTCCGACAGCGGTCCGGTGGTCGGCGTGCTGAACTCCCTGCACATCCTGGATGTGACCAGTCAGCTCGGGCTCACCGAGGGCGAACGGGTGCTGGCCACGCCGCTGGCGGTGGTCTGCGGTCTGACGTACAACTTCCTGCCCTTCATGATCCTGCCCCTCTACAGCTCGCTGGAGCGCATCGACGGCAGGCTGCACGAGGCGGCCGGGGACCTGTACGCCAAGCCCTTCACCACCTTCCGCAAGGTGACCTTCCCGCTGTCCATGCCGGGCGTGGTCGCGGGCACCCTGCTCACCTTCATCCCGGCCACGGGCGACTACATCAACGCCGAGCTGCTGGGCTCCACCGACCAGAAGATGGTCGGCAACGTCATCCAGTCGCAGTTCCTGCGGGTACTCGACTACCCGACGGCCGCGGCACTGTCCTTCATCCTCATGGCGGCGATCCTCGCGATGGTCACCGTGTACATCCGCAGGTCCGGGACGGAGGATCTGGTCTGATGGCTCTGACACGCTGGATACGGCGGAACCTGGTCGTCATCGCGGGGCTCGGCACGCTCGCATATCTGATCCTGCCCAACGTCGTCGTCCTGGTCTTCTCCTTCAACAAGCCCAACGGCCGGTTCAACTACGAATGGCAGCGGTTCTCCACCGACGCCTGGACCGACCCCTGCGGCGTCGCCGACATGTGCGGCTCGCTCTCGCTGAGCCTGAAGATCGCGGTGTGGGCGACCATCGGCGCCACCGTCCTGGGCACCATGATCGCCTTCGCGCTGGCCCGCTACCGTTTCCGGGCCCGCCCGGCCGTCAACAGCCTGATCTTCCTGCCGATGGCGATGCCCGAGGTGGTCATGGCCGCCTCGCTGGCCACCCTCTTCCTCAACATGGGCGTCGACTTCGGCTTCTGGACGATCCTCATCGCCCACATCATGTTCTGCCTGAGCTTCGTCGTGACGGCCGTCAAGGCGCGGGTGCTGAGCATGGACCCCCGGCTGGAACAGGCCGCCCAGGACCTCTACGCCTCCCCGGCGCAGACCTTCCTGCGCGTCACCCTGCCGATCGCGGCCCCCGGTATCGCCGCCGGTGCGCTGCTGTCCTTCGCGCTCTCCTTCGACGACTTCATCATCACCAACTTCAACGCCGGCTCGACCGTCACCTTCCCCATGTTCGTCTGGGGATCCGCACAGCGCGGTACGCCCGTGCAGGTCAACGTGATCGGCACGGCGATGTTCGCCATCGCGGTGCTGTGCGTCCTCGTCGGCCAACTGGCCGGCACCCGCCGCAAGAGGAGCTGAAACCCATGGCCGCAGACGCCATGACGCGCTCTACCGGGGACAGCGCCCCCGGACCGTCCGCCCTGGAATCCCTGGCCGACGCCGCGTACACCCCCTACTGGCTGGAGGACCCCGGCCGGCCCCGTGCCCGCCCCGCCCTCGTCGGGGACGAGCACTGCGATCTGCTCGTCATCGGCGGCGGCTACAGCGGGCTGTGGACCGCCCTGATCGCCAAGGAGCGCGACCCCGACCGCGATGTGGTGCTGCTCGAGGGCCAGGAGATCGGCTGGGCCGCCTCCGGGCGCAACGGCGGCTTCTGCGCCGCATCCCTCACCCACGGCCTCGGCAACGGTCTGGCCCGCTGGCCCGGTGAACAGGCCGAACTCGAACGGCTCGGCCACCGGAACCTCGACGAGATCGAGGCCGCCGTCGCCCGCTACGGCATCGACTGCGACTTCGAGCGCACCGGCGAGATCGACGTGGCCACCGAGCCCCACCAGATCGAGGAGCTGCGCGAGACCGCCGAACTGACCGCCCGGCTCGGCGTCGCGGAGCAGGAGTTCCTCGACCGCGACGCGGTACGCGCCGAGGTCGACTCACCGACCTTCCTCGCCGGGCTGTGGGACCGCAAGGGCGTGGCGATGGTGCACCCCGCCAAGCTGGCCTGGGGCCTGAAGCGCGCCTGCGCCGAACTGGGCGTACGGATCTATGAGCACACCCCGGCCGAGCGGCTGACGAGCGCCGGGGCGGCGATGGCCGTCCGTACCCCGTACGGCCGGGTGCGCGCCCGTCAGGTGGCACTCGCCACCAACGCCTTCCCCGCGCTGGTGCGGCGCGTCCGCCCGTATGTCGTGCCCGTCTACGACCACGCGCTGATGACCGAGCCGCTGACCGAGGAGCAGCTCGGCGCGATCGGCTGGAAGCGGCGGCAGGGGCTGAGCGACACCAACAACCACTTCCACTACTTCCGCATCACCGCCGACCACCGCATCCTGTGGGGCGGCTACGACATCATCTACCGCTACGGCGGCCGGGTGCGCGCCGAGTACGACCACCACCCGGCCACCTACCGCACCCTCGCCCGGAACTTCTTCCGCTGCTTCCCGCAGCTGCAGGGCGTGCGTTTCAGCCACGCCTGGGGCGGCGCGATCGACACCTGCTCGCGCTTCTCCCCGTTCTTCGGCAGCGCGCACGGCGGACGGGTCGTCTACGCCCTCGGGTACACCGGCCTCGGCGTCGGGGCGACCCGCTTCGGAGCGGAGGTGATGCTCGATCTGCTCGGCGGTGAGCCCAGCGCGCGCACCCGGCTGGAGATGGTGCGCAGCAAGCCGCTGCCCTTCCCGCCGGAGCCGGTGCGCTGGGCGGGCATCGGGATCACGCAGTGGTCGATGACCCGGGCGGATGAGAACGGCGGCCGCCGGAATCTGTGGCTGAAGGCGATGGACAAGATGGGGCTGGGCTTCGACAGCTGAGGTGGGGCTTCGTGGGTTCGAGGCTTCGGGGCTTCGGGGCTTCGGGCCTTCGGGCCTTCGGGCCTTCGGGCCTTCGGGGTGACGAGTCCGGGGCAGGGGCCGGTGGTGTGTCCGCCGGCCCCGACCCGCTTGTGTCTCTGTCGCCATCGGACTGCCATCGAAAGGCAACCTCATGGCACTGAAGACGAAGAACGACGCACTGCTCAAGGCGCGCGCCAGGGTGGACAACGCGAGCGTGAACGAGAAGGACGACTCCTGGGTGGTCAGCCACGGCTACGTCGGAGGACGCTGACCAGGCCGGCATCGCTCCTCCGACGCGAGGGTCTCCAGCGCGAGGAGCACCACGTGCTGCCAGAACATGGCCGGGCTGTCGAAGGACGGCGGATCGACGTCGCGGATCTCC
Source organism: Streptomyces sp. NPDC020845 (assembly GCF_044334165.1). Classification (NCBI taxonomy): domain Bacteria; kingdom Bacillati; phylum Actinomycetota; class Actinomycetes; order Kitasatosporales; family Streptomycetaceae; genus Streptomyces; species Streptomyces sp. NPDC020845. The sequence continues at coordinate 8,177 of NZ_JBIRSJ010000008.1, forward strand.
CGACCAGGCGGCGTACCTCGTCTGCGATCTCTTCCTCCGATTCGTCCTCGTCGCGCGCTGTAGAACAGGTCGAGGCCCTTGAACTTCAACCGGAGCTGGTAAGCGATCTCCACGAACCGCTCCAGGGACGTGTTGGCGAGCGCGAATTTCCGGTCGCTGCTTCCCGGCTCGTACCAGTAGATGCGGTTGTCCGCCCGAGACATGCAGGCCAAACCGCCCATGCCCGTGGCGATCAAGAAATGCCGCTCGGCGACCTCCGGCGGCATCGTCGCGACCCAGAGCGAGCCGAACGCGGACACCAACTCCGCGTGCGTGACCATCGCGGGCTCCGGCCGCTCGGAGGCACCGCAGCGACTGTCGTCGACGACCGGAGCAGCAGCCGTGGAAGTAGGGCACGCCGTGGGTGCGATGGTAGGGAGCTGCGGGCAAGGGTGCCCAGGCGTGGAAGCTGACCGGTTCGCCGCTCCTGCACTGACCGCCCACCGGGATCCTGAGTACTCCTACTCATGACCCGGTCCGCTTCTGAGGGACAAGGGACGAGGGACGGCAGAGGCGATGGGCGACATCGCGGAAGCGGCGGGAAAGGTGCAGGCGCCCTTTCGCCGGAGCCAGGCACTCCGTTCAGTGCGGTGACGGTTTCGGGTCCAGGGCGTTGCCGACAGTGCAGCCGCCCTCTCCGGGCATCCGCTGGATCCGGGGCGGCACCCACACCTCGGTGGCACCGGGGCCCACGCGGGCAAGAAGGCAGTCCTGCGCGTCGAATCCGTTGCCCTTTACCGACAGAAGAACGCCGACCCGGCCGCCGTCCGCCTTCACCTCGGCACGGATCGCCGGATCCAGGTCCAGGGCAGCGAGCGTACGGCGCACCTCGGCCTCGTCCACCCGGCCGCCCTCCGGCACCCGGGGAAGTTTCGCGCGAAGCTCCTCGTACGGCAGCCGGGGCGGTTCGGGTGGCGGGGCGAAGGTCAGCGGAGGGCCATCCGGGCAGTCCACGTCACGGGGATCCTCATCCCACTCCGACTTGGGTGACACCCGCACCGCGAAACAGCGCCGCACGTCGACCTCTTCAGAGTCCCATCCGTTGTACGCCGAGCCGGACGTGCGGACGACCACGTCGACGCCGTCCCCGTCGTGTGTCGAGGTACCCGTCACCCGCAGTACCTCCACCCCGTCGATGACGGAAGCGGAGCGCCCGACCTCCTCCGCCGTGCGCGGACGCTGGCCGTAGAGCCGCTCGCCCGCCTTCCTGGCCACCTCCCGTGCGGCGTCCGTCGCCTCGTCCTCGGAGGACGGCACCACCCCGCAGCCGACCGTGAACAGCAACAGCGGGGCGAGCAGCAGCAGTCGGCGCATACGTCCACCCTTCCGGCGCCGGGCGCGGCGGGCAACCGCTCGCGTACTCAGACCGCGTAGGTGTTCGTACTCAGCCGGTGCGGCGATCAGACGTGGGCGCGCCCCGTGAGGTTCCGGCGGCGGGCGTACACCTCGATCTCGATCCTCATCCGGGGGTCGGCGAGGCCGCAGACCATCATCTTGGCGACGGGCCGAACGTCGCCGGAGCGGCCGCGGAGCAGGGCCGGCACGGCTCAAAGTCGCCGCGGTCGGGGAGGAGATGACGCACCCGGACGACGTCCGCGAAGGCGCAGTCCGCTTCCTTCAGCGCGGACACCGGCTCGCCGGGGGCCACGGGGAGGGTCGTGTACTCCGCCACGCCGATCACCCGCCCTTGCGCCATCGCGAGCGGGGCGCGGTAGCCGGGGTGCGGGGGTGCGCAGATGCGTGCCGCGGCCTCGCTCGCGTACCTCGGATTGGCCGCGAAGAACCGCAGCCGCAGGTCCTCAGACGACATCTCGCGGTGCATGCGCAGCACCTCGTCCCGGTCCTGCGGCCGGGCGGCGCGGATCTCGACGGTGCTGCCGTCGGCGAGCAGCGCGCGAACCGTGTCGGGGCGGTGTGCCGTGTCCGTCATCCGTGCGCCCCTTCGCCGGGCGTTTCCCCCCGATCCGGTGCCAGGAGCGAGGCGGCGTGGTCGGGTACATAGGTCTGCAGATGCCGGGGCGGCCGCTCGTACCCAGTGGGCGCGGGACGCGGCGGCAGTCGCAGGTCCGGCGGCCGGACGTCGCCGTACGGCACGGTGGACAGCAGGTGGGCGATCATGTTGATGCGAGCCGCGCGTTTGTCGTCGGCCTCGACGACGTACCAGGGGGCCTCGGGGATATCTGTGCGCGCGAACATCTCGTCCTTGGCCTGGGAGTACGCCTCCCAGCGCGTGATGGACTCCAGGTCCATCGCCGAGATCTTCCAGCGCCGGGTGGGGTCGCTCAGCCGCCTGCGGAACCGCTGCTCCTGTTCGGCGTCGCCCACCGAGAACCAGTACTTACGCAGCAGAATCCCGTCCTCGACCAGCATCCGTTCGAAGACCGGGCACTGGCGCAGGAAGCGCTGATGCTCCTCCTCGGTGCAAAAGCCCATGACGCGCTCGACGCCGGCCCGGTTGTACCAGCTGCGGTCGAAGAGCACGATCTCACCCGCGGCGGGAAGCTGCTCAACGTAGCGCTGGAAGTACCACTGAGTGCGCTCCCGCTCGGTCGGCACCGGTAGAGCGACGATCCGCGCGATACGCGGGTTCAGGCTCTCGGTGACCCGTTTGATCGCGCCGCCCTTGCCGGCAGCGTCGCGCCCCTCGAAGATCACCACCAGCCGCCACCCCTCGGCCCGCACCCACTCCTGGAGCCTCACCAGCTCGATCTGCAGACGTGACATCTCCTGCTCGTACCTGGCCCGGGGCAGTCGGCCAAAGCCGCGGTCGCCCATGAGGCCAGTGTCGCATCGCACGGACCGCTCCGCCCCCGCTACCGCGCCCCAAGCTGACACCGCGCGAAGGCGGGGGCAGGGTGGAAGCACGGCAGCGCCCGGGAAGCCGACCGCTCGCGCAGCAGCAGTCCCGCGGTCACGGCGACCGCCGCCGCGGTCAGCCCGTGGACGCCGTACGCGGTCGCCGCCGGGCCTGCCGGACGGGACGGGGCAGGACGGAATCGGCGGCGGGCATCGCATCGCCTCGCAAGGCATCGCAACCGCATCACTGACAGCAGGGAGCGGGCTGAGACTTCGTCTCTTGCCGCAGACGTCTTGGCGTTGTCCCGACGTCCTGGTGGCGGGGCTGCTGTAGCTCGCCGGTTTCGGCGATGCCGCCGATGTCGTGGCCGCGTCGGGGGTCGGCTGCGCAGCACGGACCGGTCCCCGGCGTCCGAGGCTTCCGGCGGGCGGGTGCCGGTGATCGCGGTCGGCCGCGCACTCGGCGCCGGGCTGGTCAGGGGCAGATGATGTAGCGGCCGCGGAGGCCGCCCTCGGCGGTGGCCCGGTGGGCTTCGGCGGCCTGGTCCAGCGGGACGGCGGCGTGGACGCGGGTCGGGAGGTCGCCGGCGGCGGCGCGGGTGAGGAGATCGGCGAGTCGGGTGCGGTCGGAGGCGGTGACCACGGAGGTGACCGAGATTCCGCGCTCGGTGGGAGGTTCGAGGCCGGGCCGCAGGCCGACGTAGGCGCCGCCGTCGCGGACCAGCTTGAGGGCCTGGTCATTGAGTTGTGCGGGGTCGACGACTGCGTCCCATTCCGGCTCGGCGTGTGCGGTGAAGTCGGCGCCGAGGCCGCGGACGAACTCCTCGTCGCCGGCGCGGGCGAGCCCGGTCACCTGCCAGCCGCGTTCTCGGGCGAGGACGGTCACGTTCGCCCCGACCGCCCCCGCGGCGCCGGTCACCAGCAGTCGGCCGGCCCCGGCGGGCGCGTCGCCGAGCAGGTCGACGACCTGCGCGGCGGCCAGCCCGTTGAGGGGGACCGTGGTCGCGGCCAGCAGGTCCAGCCCGTCGGGGACCGGGGCGACGTCGGCCGCTGACACCACGATCTGCTCGGCGTAGGTGCCGTAGTCGCGGTCGAAGCCGGCCACCAGGCCGGCCACCCGGGTGCCGACGGCCTGGTCGACGCCCGGCCCGGCCGCGTCCACGACGCCGGCGAACTCCCAGCCCAGGCCGGTGTGCTCGGGCTGCTGGACCAGCCCGAGCGCGTGGAAGAAGCCCGCTGCGACGCCGAGGTCGGTGGGGTTGACCGTCGCCGCAGCGATGACGACGCGGATCTGGCCGGGGCCGGGCTCGGCGACGGGCACGTCGATGATCTCGATCGAGTCGGGCCCGTTCGGGATGCGGACGACGGCGGTGCGGAAGGTGGCAGCACTCATGGCTTTGTTCCCTTGCGGTGGGTGATCGTTTCCGAGCTCCATGCTGGTTTCGTTAACCTCTTTGCGGAAGCAGGCACTTGAAAGTGCGTAAGCCCCCCTCGGGTGCCAAAGGAGCGATCAATGTCGACGCGGACAGCGGCTCAGCGCCGGGCCGAGGAGAAGACGAGCTACAACGCGTTCATGGCGGGCTGCCCCAGCCGTCAGCTGCTCGACCGGATATCCGACAAGTGGGTCGCGTTGATCCTCGCGGCGCTCGGCAGCGACGGCCCGCACCGTCCCGGGGTCGACCACGAAGACGGGCCCCGGGCGATGCGCTTCTCCGAGCTGTCCCGCCGGCTCGCGGGCGCCAGCCAGAAGATGCTCACCCAGACCCTGCGCTCCCTGGAAGTCGACGGCCTGGTCACCAGGACCGTTACGCCCACCGTGCCCGTCACTGTCACCTACGAACTGACCGAACTCGGTCTGTCCCTGAACCGCGTCATGGCCGACCTCAAGGACTGGGCCGAAGCGCATATGAGCGAAGTGCTCGCCCACCGGGAGGAACACCACCGCGCGGCAGCCGAACACTGAGCTTGCTGTTTGAACCTGCAGCCAGGCAAAGAAAGTCACAGGCTCGTCCACCGGCAAATCCGCCACCAGCAAGGGGTTTCACCCGAATCGCGTACGGCCGTCGGTGCGCTCCCGCGCTTGGTGTCAGGCCGACGGCCGGGTGTCGTCGCCTCCGCTGCCGCCCCGGCCGGTGGCAGGTCCTCGGCGAGGTGGACGAGGGCCGTGGTGCGTGCCGGGCGGACCGGGATGCCATGCGCGGCCAGGCGCCGGGACAGGACGGGCGCGGAGGTGTGTGCGCCGGGCCGGGTACCGTCATCGCCGGCTGTGTGACTCCCTGTCGGCGGGCGCCCGCCGAGATCGAGCCCTCTTGGGCCACGGCTACGACGGATGCGAACAGGGCGAGGCCGAACCAGTATTCGACATCATGTGGATCATCTGCCCATCATGGCAGTGGACTCGGCCGGAGCCGTCCTCCGCTCCGACGCCTCGTTCTCAAAGACCCCCGCATACGAATCGAGGAGTACACCGTGAGCAAGCCCGGACAGACCGTCGAGATCCCTCACCTCGGGGGATCGACCATCGGGTACACCTTCGGCAAGCCGTACGACCCCGCACTTCCGACGCTGGTCCTGATCAACTCGTACACCACCTCGGCCGAGTTGTACCGGCCGCAGTTCGCCGACCCGGAACTCGGGACCGTGGCCAACCTGCTGGCCCTCGAACCCTACGGGCACGGCCGCACGAGGGCCGCGTACCAGCACTTCACCTACTGGGACAGCGCGGTCGCGAACCTGCAGGCCCTCGAGGCCCTCGGGATCGACGAGGCCTTCGTGCTGGGAACCTCGCAGGGCGGCTGGGTGGCGGTCCGCATGGCGCTGCTCGCCCCGGACGTCGTGAGGGGCCTCATCCCGCTCGGCACGTCGATGGACTTCGAGAGCCCGCGCAGCCGCGACCTGGGGTGCTGGGACGCGATAGGGCTCAACACGCCGCTCGTCGACGCCCTCGCCGACCCGGTCGGCGAGGACTGGGTCGTGCCGGACGAGGTCGTAGACGCCGTCTTCGCCACGTCCCTGGGCGGCGTCTCGGCCGAGGAACGCGAGTTCTGGCTCACCGCCTACCGTGCAAACTACAGCGGTGACGCCGGACGCCGGCGTCTGCGCCTCAGCACGGTGAACCTGCGGGACCGCGACGGGCTCCACGGCAGGCTCGACGAGGTCCGGTGCCCCGTCCTGTGGCTGCACGGTACCGCGGACCAGGTGTACTCCGTGCCGAACGCGCAGGACGAGATCCGGATGTTCACCAGCTCCCCCGAGGCGCGCCTGGAGATCATTGAGAACGGGCAGCACTTCCTGAGTGCCTCGCATCCCGCGGAGGTCGGCTCCGCAGCGATCGAGTTCCTGAAGCGCTGGGCCTGAGCCTGAAGCCACCCGTGCGTCGGCCGGTTGATCTTCTGCCTGATTGTTGATCGACCCGGGCGGGGTGGGCGGGGAGGTGCCACGACCCGCCGCCTCCCCGAGCCGTCTCCCCCGAGCGTCGCCCGGGCAAAGCTCGCCGCACTCACCATCGCCGACCCCCGGCCGGGCGCGTCCCTCACCCAGGCACCGGTTCAGGCTGTTGGCGAAGGTGGCTCGTCGTGGGTGGTGACCCAGGCCGTCGAGATCGGCCAGTCGCGTTCGGGGCGGTGGGGGTGGAGACCGACGACGGCGAGCGATGGCAGGTCGTCGAGTTTTGACAGCACCCGCCATTGGTCCTGGGTCACCTCCAGGTAGCGCAATCCCTTCAGCTCAGTCACCGTGGCGATGTCGGCGACGGGTGCCGCCGCGATGTCCAGCGCCCACAGGTTGGGCACCGTACGGAGCGGAGCCAGCTCGACGGGCCGCGCGCAGGTGACCGACAGCGAACGCAACTCCCGGTTCCGGGCCGGCGCCGTCAGGTCAACCGACTCCACATCCAGCTCCAGATACTCCACCGGAGGGCTGCCGAGCGGAGTCAGGTCGGGCGAACCCCCGCTCGACAGCGCCAGTGAACACACGTCGGGCACCGCGGCGAGGAACGCGCAATCCTCCACGCCGGACACCCGGACCTCCTGCACGCGCGGACCGGCCTGCTCGGCCCGCGCACGGGAAGGTCGGCCGTCGCTGTACCTGGTGTGCTCGCCGGGCAGGCCCGGCAGGTCCGCGTCGATCCACAGGCTCTTGTTGTGATGGCGGTAGTCACCGCGTTCCAGTGCTTCCACCAGACGGCGCAGGAACGTGGTCACCGAGTCGGCGACGTACGTCGGCCCCCGCGTGTAGTCGACTCCGACCGCGATGACCTGCCCGGGACGACCGTTCGGCCCGGGATCCATGTCCACGGCGAGCCAGTTGCCGCCGGTGTCGAACGCGAACCGGACCCAGCCCGCACGCAGCGGCGACCTCCGGACGGTGTTCGGGGGCTGAGCATCGAACACCGTCCGGCGCCAGGGTTCGTGCTCCCATTCCTGCGCGATGTCGAGCCACTCGTCATCCAGATCGCCGATCTCGGCAAGAGGGAGCCACTCCTGCCGGTCGAACAGAGGGTTGACGACGCCATCACCTTCACCGTCGGCGATGCCGTACAGCGCGCGGAGGTCCGGAGGCAACGCGACGCCGAGTACCTCCTCCGCCGCGGCGAGGTCCTCCTCACCCGCGGGCTCGGGGAGTTCCTCCTCGTACCCGAGGATCTGCGCCATCAGCCGCCGGTGGTAGTGGAAGAGCCGCACCGCCTCGTCCGGATCACCAGCGGGAACCGCAGACTCAGGCCCTTCCTGCTCGTCACCCCGGTCGGGCGGAACGAAGTCCTCATCGATCACATAGAGGAACGGCGACTTCTGCGGGGAGGATGTCGTCATGCCGCCGCAACCTAGCACCCGCCCCCGACACCGCGGCCGGTGGTCCGTGCGGCGTCCAGTGCCTGCCGGGCCTCGGCCACCACCTTCGGGTCGGTGACGAAGTGGGTGTCCTGGAGAGCGGAGGCTCCCGCGACTCCGAGAGGTATCCACGCACCGCCGCGCCGGGGCTCGGCCTGGGTCTTGGCGGAGAGGTGCACTGCGGCGACCCCCGCGGCCACCAGGGCGGGGATGTCAGCGGTGCGGACGCCGCCGCCTGCCATGACCTGCACACCAGGAGCCGCGGCGACCATCGCGGCAAGCGTGGTCGCCCCGCCGGCCGCGGTCGCCGCGCCGCCGGAGGTGAGAACCCTGGTGATCCCCAGTGAGGGGAGCAGCGCCGCGGCGGCGACCGGGTCGGCGGACTGGTCGATCGCGCGGTGCAGGGTGACGTCTACGGAGCACTCGTGGTTCGAGGCCGCGTCATGGGCGGCGTCGGTCAGGCGGGTGACGGCGTCGGTGTCCAGGAGGCCTTCGGCGGTCAGCGCACCGACCACCACGCCCGAGGCGCCCGAGGCGACGACCGAGCGTACCTCGGCGACCATCAGGGCGATCTCCTCGGCGTCGTACACGAAGTCACCGGGACGGCACCGCACCAGAGCGTGCACCGGCGACCCGACGGCTGCGACCGCCTCCACCGAGGCCGCCGACGGGGTCAGGCCGCCCAGTTCGAGCCCGGTGCACAGTTCGACCCGGTCCGCACCGTGGTCGCGTGCGGCACGGGCACCCGCCGGGGAGGTGACCGCGATCTCAAGAGTGGTTCCCGACGTACCGGTGCCGCCCGGAGAGCCGGAGGGCACGCCGGGTCGGCTCTGGCGAGGGGGGTAAGCGCTGTAGCCGGTCACTCGTCGTCCCCGGTGAGCGGCTGGTCGGAGGCCGGGATGAGCCGGGCCGTCAGGTCCGGGTCGGCCATGTCGAGGTCGAAGGGGAACATGGGCCGACGGATGCGGTGGTAACCCAGTCGCACCAAGTCCTGGTCGACACCACCTGGTGTGAGGGCCATCTTCCACGCCGCGGCCATGTCGAACAACTCCGGCTCCAGATAGCCGATCTTCACGATGACCACGTCGGCGGAGCGGGGGTCGAGGTCCAGGTCGGAGAAGTCGTGTTCATGATGGTAGGGCTTGCGCAGCCGGGTCAGGATCGCGTACACGCTGCCGACTCGGACCACGACCTCGGTCTCGGCGTCGCGGTCGCCGTGCCGGATGGCGTGTACCACGCCGGTGAGGGTGACGGGACCGGCGTGCCGGTCGTCCACCTCGGCTCCGGCGGTGACGGTGACGGTGGCGCCCACGCCGGCGGCAACCGCGGTGTCAACGGCGGCTGGGCCGGGCACCGAGGCGTACAGGACGGTCGGGCCGTCGTCCTTCTGGAACTCCGGGCGCTCCAGCAGCCTGGTCAGGCCCCAGGTGACGTCGCCGGCGCCGCCCGCGGTGGGGTTGTCGCCGGTGTCGCTGATGAAGTACGGCCGGTGCTGCGAGCCCAGGGCCTCATCGAGGAGGTCGTCGAAGGTACCGGTCGGGGCGACGAAGCCGAAGTCGTGACGGGCCTCCCAGAAGCCGCGGGCGAGGCGTTCGGCGCCTGACGAGACGGCGTTCCGGTCGGGGCCGATGACGACGACGGCCGCGCGGTTGCGCGGTTCGTCGGCCCAGGCGTAGCCGACCCATATCGCCGCGTCGGTCACCCCGTCCATGGCCTCGACCTCGTCGACCGCCGCGTACACGCTCCTGGCGGGCTCGATGCGGGTGGAGGTCTGCTCTCCGGCCAGCAGCACCGGGACCGGTACCCATGCCTTCACCGGTCGGGGGGCGCCGGAGGCGAGCAGGTCGACCAGGTTGCGCACGGCGCGCTCCTTGGTCTCCATGTGGTCCTCGTGCGGGGCCATCCGGTAGCAGGTGATGAGGTCGCTGCGGTGGGCGAGTTCGCGGGAGACGTTGCCGTGCAGGTCCATCGAGGTGGAGACGATCACGTCGGGGCCGACGGTGGCACGGATGCGTTCCAGCAGGACGGCCTCGGCGTCCTCGACGCCCTCCACGGTCATCGCGCCGTGGATGTCGTACCAGAGACCGTCGAGCCGGGGCAGTGCGGCGAGGCGGTCGATGAGTTCGCCGGTGAGTGCGGACCAGGCGGCGGCGGTGACCATGCCGCCGGGCAGCGACTTGCCCACCAGGGCGCCGTGCCAGTCGGCGGCCTCGCGCAGTTCCTCGCCGGGCGCGAGGAAGGGGTAGCGGCCGAACACGTCGGCGCCCCGCAAGGGATGGAACGCGGGGGCCTCGGTGCGGGCCGGGGAGAAGGTGGACGACTCGATGCCGAGCCCGGCGATGGCGATGACCGGGCGGGCGGCGGTGCGGGATTCCGACATGTCTCCTCGTGCGGGGTGTGGTGCGTCAGGGGGTGCGGTGTGCGGCGGGGCCGAAGCGCTCGACACCGAGCCCGGTGCCGCCGACGTCGCGCAGGGCGTGCGCCATGGCGCGCTGCAGGGCGAACTGTCCGGCCCCGACGACTCCGGCGTCGACGCCGAGGCTGGCCCGCTCGATCGTGAGGTGCTCGGTGACCAGCGGGTGGCAGCTGTCGTAGAGCTGGCTGCGGACCGCGGCGACGAAGGGTTCCAGAGTGGAGAGGATGCCGCCGAGGTAGACGGCGTCCGGGTTGAAGAAGTTGACGTTGGCGGCGAGCACCTGCCCGAGATGCTCTCCGGCCCGGCGGACCGCGCGGGTGGCCTCGGGGTCGGCGTCGGCGGCGAGGCCCACGACGTCCTCGATGCTGCTGACGTCGGCGCCGCGCTCGCGCAGGATGCGTACGAGGGCGGCGCCGGAGGCCACGGTCTCCAGACAGCCCGTCTTGCCGCAGGAGCAGGGGATGTCGGCGGCGCCGTCGATCCGGATGTGGGTGATGTCGCCGGCGGCGCCGGTAGCGCCCCGGTAGAGGCGACCGTCGACGATGACACCGGCGCCGATCGCCGAGCCGATCTTCACCATGATCGACTGTCGGTGTTCGGCGGGCCGGACGGTGTGCTCGCCCATCGCCATGCAGTTGGCGTCGTTGTCCACCGCGGTCGGGACGCCGAAGCGTTCCTCCAGCCAGGTGGCGACCGGGAAGCGGTTCCACCCCGGCATCCGCGACGGCAGCATGGCGGCTCCGGACCGGATGTCGACGGGGCCCGGCAGGGACAGGCCGACACCGCACATCCGGTCGCGTCCGTGTTCCTCGGCCAGGGCCTCCAGGGTTTCGGCGAGCCGTGGCAGGGCCTGCTCGGGGCCGTCGGCGATGACGAACGGAACGGTGGAGACCTTTTCGAGTCGGCCGCCGGGCAGCGCCACACCGATCCGGGCATGCCGGCCGCCGAGGTCGGCGGCGACGGCGAACTCGTCGGTGCCGCCGAGCCGCAGGACCTTGCGGGGGCGCCCGCCGGTGGACGACTGGGTGCCTTCCTCGGCGATCAGCCCGCGCTCGACCAGCTGCCCCACGGTGAGGGAGATGGTCGAGGGGGCGGCACCGAGCAGGCCGGCGAGTTCGGCGCGTGACGATGCCTGGCCCGAGGCCACGAGTTCCAGGACGCGGGCGGCGAGGGGGGAACTCCCCTTCGCCGGCTGACGGTTCCGCGCACTTATTTCAGTCATGTACGAAGTAACTTCCGCAACGGTGGATGTGACGAAGACAGTACGCCCGTACAAGGCGTACGTGAACCGCTTCCCGGACGACATTGCCGTGATCAATAGCGCGACAAACCAGACCAAAGATGGCGTTTTCGCTACCTGGACAGGGCTTCGGAGAGTTCTGTCGAACTCGCAGAAACTTACTTTTTACTAATTCTTGTTTGTTTAATCAGCACGTGAGACGTTGACTGTCGTCGCAGCGCCGATCCCCGCGGCGCCCGCCCCAGGCCCAAGCCCAACGGGGCACACACGGGTCCTTTCACTCCGAGGAGAGTCATGTTCCTTGCTCATACGGCGACCGGCCGCCGCTGGGCCCTCGTCGCGGGTGCCGCCCTCACGTCCGGCGCACTGCTCACCGGCTGTTCCGGGGGCGGTACCTCGTCGTCCGGCGGACACTCGACCGACACCATCAACTACGCGCTCCCGGCCAACTTCACGCCTAACTGGATCCTCCCGGTCGGCACGGCCGCGCACCTCAACACCAACAACTCCTCCATATCCCAGTCCCTCTGGGAGCCGCTGATCGCCTATGACGGCTCCACGGGCGAGGTCGGCTGGAACAAGAACAACTCCCTCGCCACCGCGGCGGACTTCGCCAAGGACAGCAAGAGCGTCACGATCACCCTCGGCAACCGCCACTGGAGTGACGGCAAGCCGATCACCTCGCGCGACGTCGAGTTCTGGTTCAACCTGGTCAAGGCCAACAAGGCCGACTGGGCAAGCTACAGTCCGGGCAAGGCGCCGGACAACTGGACCTCGCTGAAGATCGTCGACGACACTCACTTCACCATCACGTTCGACAAGGCGTACAACAAGCAGTGGATGCTCGCCAACGAGCTGAGCATGATCCGCCCGATGCCGCAGCACGTCTGGGACAAGACCGGCGGCTCCGACGCCGTCTCCGACCTGGACCGCACCCCCGCCGGCGCCAAGAAGGTCTGGAAGTACCTCAACAGCGCCGCCAAGAACATCTCCGGTTATGCCACCGACCCGCTGTGGAAGACCGTCAGCGGTCCGTACACCCTCAAGTCCTTCTCCACCGCGGGCAGGGTCGAACTGACCGCCAACGCCAAGTACGACGGTGGCGGCAAGGCCAACATCAGACACGTCAACCTCCTGCCGTTCACCACGACCGACGCCGAGGCGAACGCGCTGCGGGCGGGCACCGTCGACTACGGCTACATCAACGCCACGGACCTCAGCCAGGAGGAGTCCTTCAAGTCGAAGGGCTACACGGTCAAGCCGTGGGCGGGCTGGGCGATCACCTATATGCCCTACAACTTCAACAACCCGGCCATGGGCGCCGTCTTCAAGCAGCTCTACGCCCGCCAGGCGATCCAGATGTCGGTCGACCAGACCAGTCTGGCGAAGGTGATCTTCAACGGCACCGCGGTCCCCACCTACGGTCCGATCCCCCAGGGACAGGCCTCCGACTTCGTCTCTCCGGAGCAGAAGAAGAACCCGTACCCGTTCGACACCGCCAAGGCGAAGCAGCTGCTGACCTCGCACGGCTGGAGCGAGCAGAACGGCACCATGGTGTGCACCGACGCGGGCAGCGGCGACGACCAGTGCGGCTCGGGCGTCGACAAGGGCACCAAGTTCGAGATGCAGGTGCTGTCCCAGTCCGGTTCGACCGTGACCGACAACATGATGAGCGCGCTGCAGTCCTCCTTCTCGAAGACCGGCATCAAGTTCACCATCAAGACGGCCCCCGTCAACTCCGTGCTCTCGCAGTCCGGTCAGTGCAAGTCCGGTGACTCGGGTTGCAAGTGGCAGCTGTCCTTCTTCGGCACCGCGGGCAGCTGGTACTTCCCGGCGTACCCGAGCGGTGACTCACTCTTCCAGACCGGCGGCGGTTCCAACTTCGGCAGCTACTCCAACCCGGCCGTGGACAAGCTGATCGCGCAGACCACCACCTCCGAGTCGCCCGCCGCCGTCCAGGAGTACAGCGCCACGCTGGCCAAGGACCTGCCGGTGATCTGGCTGCCGGAGCCCGACTACCAGGTCTCCGTGGTCAAGAACGGGCTGGGCGGTTTCGCCCAGGACTCGCTCGCCAACTTCCACCCCGCCATGTGGAAGTGGACGAACAAATGAGCCCGGCCGGTGACCCAGCGCATTCCTGAGCCGAAGCGACCGGAAAACACATGAGTACTCCTTCGTACCTGATCAGACGCGTGCTCCAGGCCGTCGCGGTGATCGTGATCGTGACGATCGTGGTCTTCGGTCTGCTGCACGCCCTGCCCGGGGGCCCCGCCCGCGGCATCCTCGGCCCGCAGGCCACGGCGCAGCAGATCGCCCGCTTCAACCACGAACAGGGCCTCGACCAGTCTCTGCCCGTGCAGTACCTCCACTACCTGAACCAGTTGCTGCACGGCGACCTCGGCACCTCGTACACCCTGAACGCGCCGGTCTCCCGGCTCATCGGGGAGCGGCTGCCGAAGACCCTGGTCCTGACCGTCCTGTCGATGGTCATCGGCCTTCTCCTGGCGATCCCGCTGGGGATGTGGCAGGCCGTGCGCCGCAACAGGCCGGTGGACTATGTCATCACCACGCTGAGCTTCATCGCCTACTCCACGCCGGTGTACTTCCTCGGGTTGATCCTGATTCTGGTGTTCAGCCAGGTGCTGCCGTGGTTCCCGTCCCAGGCGCCGCAGGGGGACTCGCTCGCCCAGGTGTTCTCCGACCCGCAGGCCCTGGTACTGCCGGTGGCCGCCGGCGCCGCCTCCATGGTCGCGGTGTTCAGCCGCTACATGCGCGCCGCCACCTTGGAGAATCTCTCCGAGGACTACGTCAGGACGGCGCGGGCCGGGGGTTCCCGCTCCCGCGCCATCCTGCGGCGGCACGTCTTCCGTAACTCCCTGACCCCCGTGATCGCCATGCTCGGCTACTACCTGCCGGTGCTCTTCGGCGGTGCGCTGGTGGTGGAGCAGCTCTTCAACTACCCCGGCATGGGATTGCTGTTCTGGTCCGCCGCACAGGCCTCCGACTACCCGGTCCTGCTGGGCTGCGTGCTGGTCATCGCCGTCGCCACCGTGGTCGGCACGCTGCTCGCCGACATCGTCCAGCGGATCATCGATCCCCGAGTGAAGGCAGGCAGCCGGGCATGAGCGCCGTCATCCAGCCGGCCAAGACGCCCGGCACCGCGGACACCCCCCGTGAGAGCTCCGGCACCCGGCTCGCCGTGCGGCGCTTCCTGCGCAACCGGCTCGCCGTCGCCGGGCTCGGCGTCGTGGTGTTCTTCGTCCTGTTCTGCTTCGTGGGCCCGCTGGTGTACCACACGGACCAGACCCACACGGCCCTCCAGCAGGTCAACCTCTCGCCGAGCGGAACACACTGGCTCGGCACCGACGCCGTCGGCCACGACGAGCTGGGCCGGCTGATGTACGGCGGCAAGGTGTCGCTGGTCGTCGGTCTCGCCGCAGGCGTCCTGGCCACCGTCATCGGCACCCTGTGGGGCGCGGCCGCGGGCTATGCCGGCGGCTGGATCGACGCGGTGATGATGCGGATCGTGGACGCGGGCATCGCCATCCCCGCCCTCTTCATCCTGCTGGTGGTCTCCGCCATCACCACCCCCGGCCTGGCCGGCCTGATCCTCATCCTCGGGCTGGTGTCATGGCTGGTGCCGACGCGGCTCATCCGGGCCGAGACCCTGAGCCTGAAGAATCGCGACTACATACTGACTCTGCGGGCCATCGGGGGAACACACGCCCGCGCGATCCTGCGGCACATATTGCCCAACTCCGTGTCGACCATCATCGTTGCCACGACCTTCCAGATCGCCGACGCCATCCTCCTCGTAGCGTACGTCTCCTACCTGGGCCTGGGCCTGCAGCCGCCGGCCACCGACTGGGGCGGCATGCTCTCCGCGGGACTCACCGCCGCCTACTCCGGCTATTGGTGGCTCATCCTGCCGCCCGGCCTGGCCATCATCCTGGTGGTGTGGGCGTTCAACGCGATAGGGGACGGGCTCCGTGACGCATTCGACGTGAGGGGACGCGGATGACCGCCACCCAGGCCTCCGCCGCCCTGACGGCCGAGCCGATTCTCGAACTCGACGACCTCGGTGTCGTCTTCACCACCGAGTCCGCGGAGGTTCCCGCCGTACAGGGGGTGTCCCTGCACGTCCGTCCCGGTGAGACCCTCGCTCTGGTCGGCGAGTCGGGCTCCGGAAAGTCCACCGTCGCGCTGGCCGCGATGGGGCTGCTGACCGGAAACGCCCGTGTCACGGGCCAGGCCGTGATCGACGGCACCGACATCGTCGGCGCTGACGAGGCTGGGCTCGCCGCGCTGCGCGGCCGGACCGTCTCCATGGTGTTCCAGGAGCCGGCCACCGCGCTCGACCCGCTCACCCGGATCGGCAGGCAGATCGCCGAGGTGATCCGCAACCACAACGACGTCTCCGCCAAGGACGCCGCCGCTCGCGCCGTCGGCCTGCTGCGCAGGGTCGGCATCCCCGAGCCGGAGAAACGCGCGGCCGCCTACCCCTTCCAGCTCTCCGGGGGCCAGCGCCAGCGGGTGGTCATCGCCATGGCCATCGCAAACGACCCGGCCCTCCTGATCGCCGATGAGCCGACCACCGCGCTGGACGTCACCGTGCAGGCCGAGATCCTCGACCTGCTGCGCAGGCTCGCCGCCGAGACCGGCACCGGCGTCCTGCTCGTCACCCACAACATGGGTGTGGTCGCCGACTTCGCGGACCGGGTCGCCGTGATGTACCAGGGCCGGATCGTGGAGACCGGCCCGGTCGAGGACGTACTGCTGCGCCCGTCCCACGACTACACCCGGCGGCTGCTGGCCGCCGTGCCCCGGCTGTCGGTCGCGGAGTCCGACGAGCGCCCGCCGGCCTCACGTCGCCGCAGCGCCACGGCAGTTGGCGAGGCCCGCCCGGACGACGGGTCCGGCAGCGGCGACGCCACCGCGCCGGTCGTCGAACTGCGCGACATCTCGGTGGTGTTCGGCCGCGGAAAGCGCGCGGTGCACGCCCTGGACGGTGTCTCGCTCGTCGTCCGCCCCGGCGAGACCCTGGGCCTGGTGGGCGAGTCGGGCTCCGGCAAGTCCACCGCGGCGCGGGTCGCACTCGGCTTGATCCCGCCGACGTCCGGCGCCGTGTCGCTGTTCGGCGCCGACCTGGCCCGTACCCGTTCTCGTGCCCGCCGGAGGCTGCGGTCCGGCATAGGCGTGGTCCTCCAGGACCCGGTCGCCTCGCTCGACGCCAGGATGACGGTCGGCGAGTGCGTCGCCGAGCCGCTGCGGGTACATCGCCGTGAACTGTCCGCCCAGGAACAGCGCAGCAGGGTTGAAGCAGTGCTCGACCGGGTCCGGCTGCCCCGCGACATCGTCCGGCGCGCCCCCCGCGAGCTGTCCGGCGGTCAGCGTCAGCGGGTCAGTCTGGCCCGCGCGCTGGTGCTCGAGCCCCGGCTGCTGGTCGCCGACGAGCCCACCAGCGCGCTCGACGTGAGCGTGCAGGAGTCCGTGCTGAAGGTCATCACGGAACTGCAGGACGAGCTGGGCTTCGCCTGCCTGTTCGTCTCCCACGACCTCGCCGTCGTCCAGCACTTCGCCCGCCGGGTCGCCGTCATGCGGGCCGGGCGGATCGAGGAGCAGGGCCCCACCGATGAGACGCTGCTGCGCCCGGAAACCGACTACACCCGGCGGCTGCTGGCCGCCGTGCCGGTCCCCGACCCGGTGGTGCAACGCGGACGCAGGGCCGAACGCCTGGCCACCTTGGCGGCCGGACGCACGGAGGCCGAGGCGTGAACGACCGCCCATTGTTCGCCGGCGTGGACATCGGCGGGACCACGACCCAGGTAGTGCTGTGCGACGACGACCTCACGGTGCTCGACCGGGCCGGAACGACCACTCCGGCGGCCTCCGGCGGGCAGGCCATGATGGACGCCGCGCTCGGTGTACTGGAACCGCTGTTGCGGCGTACGCCCGGCCGGCTGATCGGTGCCGGCGTCGGCGCGGCCGGGGTGGTGGACACCGCCGAGGGCCGCATCCTGGTGGCCAGCGACTCCTTCAGCGGCTGGTCAGGTTTCCCTGTCACCGCCGCCGTGGAGGACGCCCTGGGCGTTCCCGCGTTCCTCGACAACGACGTCAACGCGTTCCTGCGCGGGGAGGTATCGGGCGGCGCGGTACGGGGCGAGCCCGATGTTCTCGGCATTGCGCTGGGCACGGGCGTGGGCGGCGCACTGTGGGCGGGCGGCCGGCTCTTCACCGGCCCGCACGGCGCGGCCGGCGAGATCGGGCACATCCCCGGATTCGGCGATTTGCCCTGTACCTGCGGGGGGCGTGGCCACCTGGAGACCTTGGCCTCCGGCCGTTCCATCGGGGCCCGATTCGCCGACCGCACCGGCCGCCGGCTCACCGCGCGAGAGGTCGCCGACGCGGCCGCGTACGGCGACGAGGACGCCCTGGAGGTGTACCGCGTCGCCGGCGCCGGGCTCGCGCGGGCGGTCGTCATGACAGCCGGCCTGGTGGACATCACCACGGTGGTGATCGGTGGCGGCGTCAGCCGTGCCTGGCACCTTCTTGAGCCCGTCGTACGGGCAGAGCTCGCCGAGGAGCCCCCGGTCAGTGGTCACCCGGTCCGCCTGGTCCGTGCCCGGCTCGGCGCCGATGCCGTACCCGTGGGCGCCGCCGCTCGCGCCCGCCTGGAGACGACGGCGATTCGCACGGCCAACCGCCGAGTCAAGAGGCTCGATGAAAATCAGCCACGCCAGACTTAATATCGCCAAGAGTCACGGCCGACATCATGCGCACCAAAGCGGGCAACAAGGCGGTACGCTCCTCAATCCACACCCCCAAGTGCGTGACCTGCATCACAAAACCGGGACAGCTCTGGTCGGCGCCACGCCGCGTGTCGCAAACTCACTGCGATCTTCTGTTAGAGGAATTGCTCACGGGGAACTCGGTTACGGGGGGCAACAGTGGGTCATCTATCGATTCAGATGCGCGCTTCCAGATCCAGCGGATCGCCGGTTTTGAGGCATATCGCCGCTGATATTCAGGCAAGCTCAAGGAAACCAGGACATCTCGCATTCCAGCACCTCTCCAGGGTGACTCTGTGAATTCCGCCGGGCATCCGCTGTCCCGGCAGCAGCAGACCGTCTGGGCGTCGCAGCAACTCCAGCCCGACGCGGACTCCTACCATGTTCCCGTGGCCTACCGCCTTTCAGGTCACGTCGCCGAGAAGGAGCTTGCCGAGGCCATCCGGTCGGTGCTGGACCGGCACCCCGCGCTGCGTGTGGCGATTCATCAGTTATCGAGCGGCGAACTTCGTCAGAGCGTACGCCCCACGCCGGATCGCGTCCTGGACGTACACCAGGTGACAGCCGATGAGCTGCAGGAACGGCTCACCGCAGCCGCTTCGGAGCCGTTCTCCGGTGAAACCGCGTGCCGTGTGCGAGCCGACTTGTTCCGGCTGTCCCCGCAGGACGCCGTTCTCCTCATGGTGTTCGACCACATCACGGTGGACGCACCTTCGGTCGGCCTGATCATCGAGGAATTAGGCCAGGCCTATACCGAGGCCCTCGACGGCCGCCTCCCGGCGGATGCACCTATTGACGAGTCGCCCTATTTCGCCTACGTCCGCCAGCAGCAGGAGTGGACGAATCTCCCCGAAGAGCAGGAACACACCGACTTCTGGGAGAAATACCTGGAGGGCATGGACGTACTCGCGTCCGCACCACGCAAGCGCCCGTACGGCAATGAGTCGCCCATTCGCCACTCCTCCTGCCCGCTGTCCTTTCGGGCGGATTTCTTCGAGCTCGTCGAACGCCGGCGGGTGACCCCCTTCGCAGTGCTGCTGTCCGCTTACTCTCTGACGCTTCAGCACTTCCTCCGCTCCGATGACGTCGTCGTCTCCTATCCGGCTGTCGACTGGCGACGCACCGAATTCGACAGGGTGGTGGGGCTGTTTACGGACATGATGCTCTTCCGCTGCCCTCCGCAGGCTGAAACAAGCCTTCAGGAGTACGTCCGGGGGGTTCAGGAATCGCTCTTCACCTGCCTGGAGCATCAGGGAGAGTCCCTGGAGAAGCTGTGGGCCCGCATGCGGGTGATCGCCGGTGGCGGTGCGGCCCTCCCGGCCATGCTGTCCGTCAACGACCTGGGCACAGGCCCCCGGTTGCGCGGGCTGGATGTGGAACGCATCCCGCTGATCCCGCGTGACGGCAAGTCGGAACTGCTGCTGGCCATCAACATCAGCGGCACCGAAATCACCGGGCGGCTGGACTTCGATCCCGACGTGTACGCCCCGGCCACCGCACAGCGGCTGGCCCGCGCGTGGGAAACCGTGCTCGGCCAGATCCTCGACGGCTGGGACGGCGCCGCGCGGGAAGTGGAGCTCATCACCGAGGCCGACCGCTCCCTGGTGCTGGACACCTGGAACGCGCCGCCCGGCGAGCTGGACTCGCCGCACGTCCCGGAGTCCTTCCTGCGTCAGGCCACCGCCGCCCCCGAGAAGGTCGCCCTGATCGACGAGGGACACGAGGTCACCTACGGGGAACTGGAACGGGCCTCCCGCTCCCTTGCCGCCCGTATCACGGCCCTCGGCCTCCCCTCGGGGAGCGTCGTCGCGCTCTGCCTGCCGAGGTCGGCCCGGTTCGTCGAGGCGGCCCTGGCCGTGCTCCGATGCGGGCTGGCCTTCCTCCCCGTCGACATGGAACAGCCGCCGCGCCGACGCGCCTTCGTCCTGTCCGACGCGGGAGCGGCAGCCGTGATCGCGCCGAGCCATGCCGGACTCGACGCTCTGCCGCCCGGGGTGAAGCCGCTCGGCCTGGACGCCGCCGAAGCCGCTGCCCCAGGCGACGGGTTCGAAGACCGGCCGGTGGACGCCGAGGCCCCCGCCTACGTCATCACGACGTCCGGAAGCACCGGGCTGCCCAAGGCGGTCGTCGTCCCGCACCGTGCACTGACCAACAACCTCCGGTGGAAGCGGAACGAGTTCGGCTTCCGCCCGGAGGACCGCTTCTACTTCAAGACGCCGCCCATCTTCGACGCGTCGGTGTGGGAGTACCTCGCCCCGCTCACCGTGGGCGCCACGCTGGTGGTGGCGCCTCCGGGTGCGCACCGGGACCCGGCGTCCATGCTCGGCGAGATGCGGCGCCACGCGGTGACCGTGGCGCAGTTCGTCCCCACCCTGCTCAAGGCCCTGCTGGCAGAGGACGGGTGGGGCGGCCTCCCCGCGCTGCGCTGGATCTTCGCCGGTGGAGAGGCCCTCGACTCCTGGGTCGTGAAAGCCGTGGGAAAGAGATGTCATGCCCAGGTCACCAACCTGTACGGGCCGACCGAAGCGGGCTGCGACGCGACGTCCCACGTGTGCCGCCCCGGCGCCGAGCCGGAAGCGGCGGTGCCCATCGGCCGTCCCATTCCCGGGGGCCAGGCCTATGTGCTCGGGCCCGGCGGGCAGTTGCTGCCCCCGACCTTCGTGGGGGAGCTCTGCCTCGGCGGGCTCCCGCTGGCTCTCGGATACGCCAACCGCGCCGGACTGACCGCCGAACGGTTCGTACCGCACCGGTTCGGCGAGGATCCCGGCGCGTTGCTCTACCGGACGGGTGACCTCGCCAGCTTCACCGAGGACGGCCTGCTCGAGTTCCACGGGCGCGACGACGGGCAGGCGAAGCTCCGCGGACTGCGGGTGGAACTGGACGGGATACGCAACCTGCTGCTCGGGCACCCCGGAATCCAGGACGCCGTCGTGACGGTCCGCCCCGAGCTCCCGGACTCCCTGCTCGCCTACGTCGTCTCCGAACCGGACGACGTCCTCGCCGACCTCCGCGGACACCTCGCCGACCGGCTGCCCCCGGAGCACCTGCCCACCCACTTCGTACGGCTGGCGGAGCTGCCCCTCACCGCCACCGGAAAGGTGGACGTACGAGCGCTGCCACTGCCCGAGGCGGGAGCCGCCCCGTCGTCGCACAGCGAACCGCGTACCGGCCTCGAACGGCGGCTCGCCGCGCTGTGGGCGGAGGTCCTGGGCACGGAACCCGACCGGGTGCCCCGTGACGTGAGCCTGTTCCAGCTCGGGGGCAGCTCACTGACCCTGATCCATCTGCATCGCCGGCTCAGGACGGAGATCGCGCCCGGCTTGTCGGTGACGGACCTGTTCAAGTACCCGACCGTTGCCGCTGTCGCCCGCTCGCTGAGTGGCCCGGAGAACGACGGAGGATGAGCATGACCCTTGCGCAGGAGAGCCAGCTCATAGCGGTGGTCGGGATGGCCTGCCGTTTCCCCGGCGCCCGTGACACCGACGAGTACTGGAACGCGCTCATGAAGGGGACGACGTCCCTGGTGCCGCTGACGGCCGACGAACTCGCGGCGAAGGGCGTCCCCCGGGAGGTGCTCGCCGACCCGAGTTACGTTCCCGTGGCCGGGGCGCTCGAAGACGTGGAGATGTTCGACGCCGCCTACTTCGGGATCCCGCCCGCCGAGGCGGCTGCCATGGATCCGCAGCACCGCCTCTTCCTCCAGGAAGCGGTGCACGCCCTGGAGCACGCGGGGTGGGCGGGCGGCGAGGACCGCAGGGTCGGGGTCTTCTGCGGCTCCGGCGAGAACCGTTACGCGGCGACGCTGCCCAGCCCGGACAGCGGCGCCCGGACCCACCGGTCCATGTCCGACGCCCCCGCCGCGCTGCCCCTGCGCGTCTCCTACCATCTCGACCTGCGAGGGCCGAGCGTCTTCATCAGCAGCCTGTGCTCCACCTCGCTCACCGCCGTCCACCTCGCCAGGCGCAGCCTGTTGGCGGGCGAGTGCGAACTCGCCCTGGCGGGCGCGGTGTCCGTGCGGCTGCCACAGCACCACGGCTATCGCGCGCTCGACGGCTCCGTCATGTCCCCGGACGGCCGGCTGCGCCCGTTCGACAGCGCGGCAGCGGGCACCGTACCCGGAAGCGGCGCGGGAATCGTCGTCCTCAAGCGCCTGGACGACGCCCTGCGCGACGGCGACACCGTCCACGCCGTCATCCGCGGCTCCGCCCTCAACAACGACGGGGCGGACCGGCAGAGCTTCGCCGCGCCGAGCGTGCGCGGACAGCGCGACGTCGTCATCGCCGCCCTCACCGACGCGGGTATCGACCCGGCGACCGTGGGGTACGTCGAGGCGCACGGCACCGGCACCTCCCTCGGGGACCCCGTGGAACTCGCGGCGCTCCGCGAGGCCCGGGAACAGCTGGGTGCCACCACTCCCTGTGCGATCGGTGCCGTGAAGTCGTCCCTGGGGCACCTGGACACCGCTGCCGGCATGGCCGGGCTCATCAAGGCCGTACTCGCCGTCCGTGAAGGCACGGTGCCCGCGACGGTGGGGCACGACGAACTCAACCCCCTCATCGACCTGGGGGACAGCGGCCTGTACATCAGCGTGGGCACCCACCCGTGGCCGCATACGGAGCACCCCCGGCGCGCCGCCGTCACCGCGCTCGGCGTCGGCGGCACCAACGTCCACCTGGTGCTGGAACAGCCACCCAGGCAATCCGCACCCGCACCGTCCGGGCCGGCCGCCCCGGACGAGCCCCACATCTTCCCGCTCTCCGCCCATACGCCGCGCTCGTTCGACCGGCTCTGCGACCGGCTCGCCGAGACGCTGGACCACAAGGAACACGCCCCGGGCGATGTGGCCCGCACCCTCCAAGAGGGCCGCCACCACCGCACGCTGCGCCGGGCCTGGGTCTCCCCCTCCCTCAAGGGGATCAGCACCGCCCTGCGCGAGAAGCCCGTCCCCGCGCCGGCGGAAGGGCTCGTGCTGGCGATCGACCTCGGAGACGAGAACCCGTACCCGCTCGACGAGCGGCTCGGCGAGCGCATCCCGGAGCTCCGCCGCGCCCTGGAGCACACGGGCTCCGGGGCCTCCCGGGCGGTGGTCGCGGCGCACACCGCGCGGGGCCTGCTCGACGCCCTGGCCGCACGGGGAGTCGTCCCGGACGCCGTGGCCGCGGTGGGCGCCGGCGAGTACCTGGCGTTCGCCCATGCCGGAGCCCTGCCCTGGGACGTGGCGCTCCGCTGCGCCGAGCGTCACAGCCGGGCTCTGGAGGCGTCACTGCCCGGCGGGGATCTGAGCGTCTGCGAACGGCTGCTGGACGAGATCGAACGGGACCTCGCCACCTGCCCGCCCACCCCTCTGGCCGTCGAGGTGCGATCGCTCACCTCGGGCACCGGTTTCCCCGCCGGCCGCGTACCGCCGACGGGACACCTGCCGACGATGACCCGGGCCGCGGTGACCGGAGAAGAAGCCTCCGCGCCCCTGCCGGGCTGCCCCGGCCTGCTCGACGGCGCGGCAGGCTGGGAGCAGTGGCTGCGTCTGGTCGCCCACTGCTGGGAACGGGGCGCCGACGTGTCCTGGCACCTGCTGCGCGGGGCCGGACGCCGGATTCCGCTGCCGGGCTACCCGTTCGACGAGGCCCGCCATTGGGCCGCTCCGGCGCCGGATGCCACCGCGGGACACACCCCCATACCTGCCGGCACCACCGCCGCCACCTCCCGCTCCGACGGTGCGCAGGACGTCCTGACCGAACTGGGCGCCATCTGGCGGACGGTCCTCGGTGTTCCCGAGGTGGCGCCCGAGGACAGCTTCTTCGACCTCGGCGGGCACTCGCTGCTCGCCTCCCAGGTCATGACCAGGATCCGCGAGCTGTTCGAGGTGCGGATCCCCCTCGGCGATCTGCTGGACGCCGAGACGCTGGAAGGCATGTCCGAGCTCGTGCAGGGCGAGCTTGCCGCGCTGCGTGTCTACGCGACGCAGACCGCCCCGACCGACGAAGCGATGGAGACGGTGGAACTGTGAGCGTCACCCGCTTTCTGGAGGACATGTCCGCGCGCGGGATCCGCATCGCGCCCAACGGCGAGAAGCTGTCGGTGTCAGGCCCCGACGGCGCCCTCACCGACGCCGTCAAGGACTCCATCCGCACGCAACGCGCGGAGATACTCCGGTTCTTCCGCGAGTACGAGGAGGAGCAGTACCGTCGCGGCGTCCGCATTCAGCGCGTCGACCGCCGGAAACCGATCCCCGCGTCCTATGCCCAGCAGCGCCTGTGGCTGGTGGAGCAGACGGCGAGCGACCTGTCGGTCTACAACATGTACTTCGCCACCGAATTCCGGGGCGACCTGGACGAAGCGGCCCTGCGCGGCGCCGCCGACGATCTCGTGCGGCGCCACGAGATCCTGCGCACGGCCCTGACCGAGACGCCGGAGGGCCTGTTCCAGACCATCGACGACGCATGTGCGGCGCCGTTCGGGACACACCGGGCGGACACCCCGGAGGAATACGACAGGCTGCTCCTCGACGTCGTCTCCACGCGTTTCGACCTGGCCGCGGCCCCGCTCATCCGCTTCGACCTGCTGCGCACGGCGGAGCGGCGGTGGACCTTCGTCGTCACACAGCACCACGTCATCTCGGACGGCTGGTCCACCGGGCTGATCAAGAAGGAACTGTCCGAGTTGTACGCGGCGCGCGTCGCCGGGCGGAGCCCGCGGTTACCCGAGCTCTCCGTGCAATACGCTGACTACGCCGTCTGGGAGCGCGAATGGCTCGGCAGCGACCTGGCGCAGCGGCAGCGCGCGTACTGGCGCGACAGGCTCGCCGAGCTTCCACCGCTGCTTGACCTGGTCCCCTCCCGGCAGCGCCAGGCGGTGCAGAGCTATCGCGGCTCCGCGCTGACCTTCCGGTACCGACGCGAACTCCTCGACAAGGTACGGGGGTTGTGCGGGGAGACCGGCACCACCCTCTACAGCACCTTCATGGCGGCGTACTCACTGCTGCTGTCCCGTATGACGCGGCAGTCCGACATCGCCGTCGGCAGCCCTCTGGCCAACCGGCCCTATCCGGCGCTGGAGCGGACCCTGGGGCTGTTCTTCAACACCATCACCGTGCGGACCCGGGTCGATGAGAGCAGTACCGTCCGCGAATACCTGGCGCAGACCCGGAGCAGCGCGTTCGACGCCTTCGCCCACCAGGACCTTCCTTTCGACCAGGTGGTGCAGGCGACGGCCCCCGAGCGCAGCAGCTCGCACTCCCCGATCTTCCAGACCATCTTCATCCTGCAGACCTATCCGGGCGAGCAGTTCACCTTGCCCGGTGTCCACGCCGAGGCCGCTCCGACCCCCTTCTACTCGGCCCAGTACGACCTGATGTTCAAGCTGCGCGAAGACAGCCGGGCGGCCGGCCTGCAGGGGCTGCTGGTCTACAACGACACGCTGTTCGACGAGGCCGACGCGCGGCGCTTCGCCGACTGTTTCGTCCGTCTTGTGGAGCGTATGTGCGAGGACCCGGACGCACGGCTCGCGGACCTGCCGCTGATCGACCCCGGCAGCTCCCGGCGCATCGACCGGTGGAACGCCGGCACCAGCCGGCCGGTGCCGGCGCGGCGCGTGGAGGAGGAGCTCCTCGACCGGCTGCGCGAGGATCCCGAGCGGGCGGCCGTCACGTTCCGGGGGTCCGTGCTCTCCCGGGGTGAACTGGCGCGCAGGGCCGAGTCCGTCGCCGCCGGCCTGCGCTCCGCGGGGCTGCGGCCCGGCGGCCGGGTGGGCGTGCTGGTGCCCAGGTCGCCGGAGCTCATCGCCGTGCTGCTGGGGATCCTCCGGGCGGGGCTGGTTTACGTGCCCCTGGACGGGGCCGCTCCGGACGGGCGCACCACGTCCATGCTCGACTCGGCCGGCTGCGTCGCGCTCGTGACCGGGGAGGTGTACGAGGGCAGATGCCCGTCGTTCGCCGGTGTGCGGCTGAGCGCCGCGGACCTGCTCCGGCACCCGGGGACGGCCGGCTCCCCGGGTGAGGCCGCCGCCGACGCCGCCTATGTCATCTTCACCTCCGGCTCCACCGGGCGGCCCAAGGGCGTCGAGGTATCGCACGCGAATGTGCTGAACCTCTTCACCGCCCTCGACGCGGTGGCTTCGCCTCCGGATCCGGCCGTGTGGCTCGCCGTCACCCAGGTCACCTTCGACATCGCGGTGGTCGAGCTGTTGTGGACCGTGGCCCGCGGTGTTCCCGTGGTGCTCTCGGAGACGTCCGAGACGCTGCGGCACACCACGAGTGACCCGCAGGGGCTTCAGGCGCCCGCGACCATCCCGGAGCTCATCCGTCGTGAGGGGGCGACGGCCATGCAGGCGACCCCCACGCTGCTGCGCGGCGTGCTCCGCCTGCCCGGCGCCGAAAGCGCCCTGGCCGGACTCCGGCTGCTGATGGTGGGCGGCGAGCCGCTCGACCTCACTCTGGCCCGACAGCTCAAGGACCTCGGCATCCCACGCGTGCTGAACATGTACGGACCGACGGAGACCACCGTGTGGTCGACCTGCTGGGAGGTCCCGCGGGAGCCCGACCGCATCCTCGTGGGCCGGCCGCTGGCGAACACCGCGGCCCACGTGGTGGACGCGACGCTGGGCCCCGTGCCGATCGGCATGTTCGGCGAGCTGGTCCTCGCGGGGGCCGGTGTGGCCCGCGGCTACGTCGGCAGTCCCGGGCTCACCGCCGAACGCTTCCCCACCCTCCCCGCCCTGTGCGCTCCCTCCCTGTCCGCCGACGGTCGTGTCTACCGCACGGGGGACATCGCCCGGTGGCTGCCGAGCGGTGAGATCGAGCTGGTCGGCAGGGTCGACAACCAGGTCAAGGTGGGCGGCTACCGGATCGAGCTGGAGGAGGTGGAGCACGCGCTCAACTCCCTTGCCGGAATAGCTGAATCCGCTGTGACCGTCCAGCGTGAGCGGGAGCGCGGCCTGCTGGTCGCCCACTATGTGCCGGCCCCCGGCGCGGTGATCGACGAGGCGTATCTGCGGGCCGGGCTCGCCGATCTGCTCCCGGATCAGATGGTGCCCGCGGCCTTCGCGCCCTGTGCCGCCCTGCCCACCACCAGCAGCGGCAAAACGGACCGCAACGCCTTGCCGCACATCCGCGTCGACACCCGGGAGCAGACGGCCAAAGAGCCGGCGAACGATCTGGAGGCCCGGCTGCTTGCGGTCTGGCGAGCGGTGCTCGGCGACGACGGCATCGGCCCGGCCGACGACTTCTTCCAGTCGGGGGGCACGTCGATCCTCGTCGCCCAGCTGCTCACGGAGGTGCGCGACCGGGTGCACGAGGATGCGCGGATCGTCGACCTGTTCCGCTACCCCAGTGTCCGGGCGTACGCGGCCCATGTCAGCGGGGCGTCCCCGGCCGAGGACCCGCGGCGCGGTCGGGCGCCGGCCGCGGACGCCCGCCGGGCGGCCCGGCAACGGCGTGGCCAACAGGTCTCCCGCAAGAAGCAGCTCCGGGCGGACGCGTTCCGGCCCGTCAACGACTGACCCCCATCCCGCGCTCCCCCATCCCGCGCACCCCCCATCCCGCGCACTCGGCGTTTCGCGCGCCGCTGCCCCACGCGTCCCTCGCCGCATCCCGGTACGCCGACTCGCCGCCACCGCGAGTGCGTGCCGGCAGAAGTCCCGGAGTGTGAGCCTTGGCTGCCGATCTTCCCGACGAACCCGACGACGAGCTCCCGGCGATCGCCATCACCGGTATGGCCTGCCGCTTCCCCGGGGCGGATTCCACCGATGCGTTCTGGGAGCTGCTGCGCGACGGCGTGGAGCCCCGGGAGACCGTTCCCGACAAGGAGTTGAGGCGCGCGGGACTGCTCGACCGGGTGCGCGACGACCCGTCGTACGTCGCCACCCGTATGCGGTTCACGGACCCCTCGCTCTTCGACGCGGGCTACTTCGGCATGACTCCGGCCGAGGCGGCCGCGACCGACCCGCAGCAGCGCCTTCTGCTGGAGACCACGGTCCACGCCCTTCAGGACGCCGCTCTCGAACCCGGGACGTTCGACGGCAGCGTCGGCGTGTACCTGGGCATGAACCTCTCGGACTACCTGCTGCGCCATGTGATGAGCCACCCCGAGGTGGTCGAGGCCCTGGGCTGGCACCGCGTCCTCATGGGCAACGACCGGGGTTTCACCGCGACCGGTGTGTCCTACCGCCTGGGCCTGACGGGCCCGAGTGCGGCGGTCGACTGCGCCTGCTCCTCCAGCCTCGCGGCGGTGCACCATGCCTGCCGCGCGCTGCTGGACTACGAGGCGGACGCCGCCGTGGCCGGTGGCGCCGGCATCAAACCGACCGACCTCGGCTACTCCTATGTGGAGGGCGGCATAGGTTCCCCCGACGGCCGCTGCCGGCCCTTCTCCGCGGACGCCCGGGGCACGGTGTTCTCCAGCGGTGTCGGGGTCGTGGTGCTGCGGCGTCTGGAGGACGCGCTCGCCGACGGCGACCGGGTACTCGCGGTGATCCGAGCCGGCGGTGTCAACAACGACGGGGCGCGGAAGAGCGGTTACACCGCGCCCAGCGCCCGGGGACAGGCCGAGCTGATCGCCTCGGTGCTCGACCTGGCGGGCGTCGACGCCGATCAGGTCTCCTACGTGGAGGCGCACGGCACGGGCACCGCCCTCGGCGACCCCATCGAGGTGAGTGCCCTCACCGAGGCCTTCCGCACGACGAGCCGTGCGACCGGCTTCTGCGGGATCGGGTCCGTGAAGTCCAACATCGGTCATCTGGACTCGGCCTCGGGGATCGCCGGCCTGATCAAGGTGGTCCTCGCGCTGCGCCACCGCACCCTGCCCCCGACTCTGTGGTGCGAGGAGACCAGTCCGCACATCGACTTCGACACCTCGCCGTTCCGGGTCACCGGAAAGCTGCAGCCATGGGACGGCCCGCGACCGCTGCTCGCCGGGGTGAGCTCGTTCGGCGTGGGCGGCACGAATGTGCACGTGCTGGTGGAAGAGGCGCCGGAGGTGCCGGCGGGGCCGGAGGCGGCCGCCGACAGCGTGCCCCGCAACGCACGGCTGCTGCCCTTCTCGGCCGCGTCGCGTACGGCCCTGGACGCATGGGAGTCCGGCCTGCGGGAGCGGCTTTCGGCTCAGACTCCGGACGGCGTGCGCGACATGGCGTACACCCTTGCCCGCGGACATGCCGTACTGCCCTTCCGGCGCGCACTGCTCTGGGCCTGTGGCCGGGAACCCGTCACCCTCGACGGGGACGGCGCGGACACGGGGCGCGGCGGATTCGCCTTCGTGCTGCGGGATGCCGAACCCGACCAGCAGGCGGTCCAGGAACTTCTCGATCACCACCCGGCGTTCCGGAAAACCGCCGAACGGCTCGTCGGGCCGTGGGCCGCGGCGCACGGCCTGACGGTCCAGCAGGCGTTGCGCACCCTGGCGGCCCGGGCCCCGGCAGTGCTGACCTCCACCGTCGTATCACTGGGCGAGGCCGCCGTGTGGGCGGAGCGCCGGGGAGCCGCCCCCCGAGCCGTCGTCGCCGCCCGGGCGTCCCGCCCCGCCGCGGCTGTGCTGGCCGGCGCGCTGACGGAGGACGAACTCGCCGCCGCCATGGTGGACTTCTCCTTCGACGGCGCCCCTGTGGCCGACGGCATGGGATCCGACGAACACGTCCTGCGCCGGGTGTCGCTCCGTCCGCTGACCATCCCCTGGTACGACGAGGACGGAGCGGAACTGTGCCCGGCGGGCCGCCGGCCGGACCCGGCCCTGGCCTTCGGCAACGCCGCGGCCACACCGGGCCGGCGCACCCTGCCGCCCCGGATCTCGGCGCTCGTGCACCTCGGCGCGGCCGCGGCGCTCCCTGCCGCCACGGTCCCGGGCGTGTTCGCGGGAGCGGTCCACGTCGTCGGTCCGTCCGGCACGCGAGGCGGCGACGCCTCGCTGCTCGGGCGCCTCGGCCGCGCCTGGGCGCTGGGACTCCTGGAGGACCGCTCGGGACTCGTCGATGCCGCCGGCGGCCGCGTCGTGGACCTCCCCGCGTACCCCTTCGACCGGCAGCGGCACTGGCTGGAACCACGGCCGCCGCAGGGCGCCGTCGAGCGGTCCGTACGCTCCGGTGGCCCGCGGCCCCTGGCGGTGGAAGCGGCGGAGGAGGCGGGCGGTGCGGAAACCGCCGGACAGTCGGCCCGGCACATCTTCGCGCAGTGTCTGGGGGTCGACGACGTCGCGGAGGACGACGACCTGTTCACACTCGGCGGTGACTCCCTGCTCGCCACCCGGGTCGTGGCCATGGCCCGTGCGCGGCTCCGGGTGAACGTACCGTTCGGCACGTTCCTGCGGGAGCCGACCCCGGCCCACCTGGCCCGGCTGGCACACAGAGAGCAGGACGAGGAGGAGGAAGCGGCGGCGGGCGCCGGAGCACGACCCGAGCCGCGCGATCGAGGCCCGGTGTCCGCCGACGGTCCGATCCCCCTGACTCCCCTTCAGGAAAGGTTCCTGTTCCTCAGCGAGATCGACGGCGCGGCCGAGGCGTACAACGTGCCGGTTCTCGCCGACCTGCGCGGCCCGGTGGACATCGAGGCGCTGCGTGCCGCGCTCGCCGACGTCGTCGCCCGGCACGAGAGCCTGCGCGTGGTGTTCCGCACGACCGCGGACGGCACGACGCAGGAGATCCTGCCCGAGGTGCCCGTCGAGCTCCCCGTTCTCGCCGTCGACGGCGAGGAGTCCCTGCGGTCCGCGATCGCCGGACTGCTGGACCGCGGGCTCCCGCTGGACCGGGCTCCCGCCTTCGCCGCGCGCGTCTTCACCACCGGGCCCGGCCGGCACGTCCTCGCCCTCTCGGTGCATCACATCTGCGCGGACGCCCAATCCACCGGCATCCTGCTGCGTGACCTCTACGCCTGCTACGCGGAGCGAACCGGTGGCGACAAGGCCGCCCTGCCCGCCATCGAAGGTCTGCCGGCCGCCCATATGCGTGCCGTCGCCGCATGGCTGACCTCCGCGGACGCCGACCGGCAGCTGCGCTTCTGGCTGGACGAGCTGGCGGATCTGCCCGAGCCGCTCCAGCTGCCGGGTGACCGGCCGCCCGGTGCGGTCCGCGGCTACCGGGGCAGCACCGTCGACTTCGCCCTTCCGGCGGAACTCTCCGGCCGGGTCCGCGCGCTGGCCGAGCAGCACGGCGTGACGCCCTTCGTCGTCGTACTCGCCGTCTTCTTCCTGCTGCTCGGCAGGGTCACCGGGCGGACGGATCTCGTCGTCGGGACACCGGTCTCCGGACGGCACCGGCCCGAGACCCGCGACCTCATCGGGAACTTCGTGAACACCCTCCCGCTCCGGGTGCGGACCGAGGAAGCCCTGGACTTCCACGCGTTGCTGGGGCAGGTGGCCGAGCGGGTGACCACGGCCCTGGACCACCAGGATCTGCCCGTCGAGGTGCTCACCCGCCGGCTGGGAGGCAGCGGCCAGGACCTGAACGCCACCCCGATATTCCAGGTGCTGTTCAACATGCTCAACCTGGACGCGGGCAGTGCCGCGCCGCCGGCCGGACTCGAGTGCCGCCCCCTGCCGTTCGAGCGGCACACCAGCCCGTACGAGCTCTCCCTGGACTGGTGGTTCGGCCGGGACGGGAGCATTACCGGACGCTTCCTCTACAACACCGAACGCTTCGAGAGGGAGACCGTCGCAGGGTGGCAGGACACCTTCGCCTTTCTCCTGGCCACCGTCGTGGACGCGGCGGACCGACCGCTGAGGGACGTCCCCTCCGAGTCGCCCGCCACCGCCGCCCGGACCTCCGCGGCCCTGGCCGGCCCGCGGGTCCCCGTCCCGCCGCGCCCGGTCCACGCGGTCTTCGCCGACTGGGCGGCCAGGGAACCCGGCCGCCTCGCGGTCACCGACGGCCGGACCTCCCTGACGTACGGCGAACTGGCCCGTGTCTCGGCGGGGGTGGCCGACCTGCTCGCCGGGCTCGGCGTACGTCCCGGCCAAAACGTGGGCATCGCCATGGAACGGGGCGTGCCCCTGGTCGGCGCTCTCGTGGGCGTGATGCGCGCGGGAGCAACGCCGGTGCCCTTCGACCTGACTCACCCGCGGCGGAGACTCGCGGCCATGGCCGAGGACTGCGGCGCCGCCGTCGTCATCTCCGAGCGCAAGGAGGACGCCGACTTCGCCGCCTGCGCGACGGCTCTGGAGCTGGCGGACATCACGGCGGTGCGAGGCGGTGCGGACAGCGTCCCGGGCGACGCGGTGGACCTGTCGGTGGGTGCCTATCTGACCTACACGAGCGGCACCACGGGCCGGCCGAAGGGCATCCACTTCCCCCACCGCGCGCTGGCGAACCTCATCCACTGGGAGACCGCCGGCCACACCGCGGGGCTGCGCCGGCTACAGCTCGCGTCCTTCGGTTTCGACGCCTCCTTCCACGAGGCGTTCGCCGCCCTGTGCTCGGGCGGCTCCCTCCACATCGCCGACGACGAGACCAAACACGACCACGACATGCTGGCCGGCTTCATCCGGGACCACCGGGTGGAGAAGGCCATCCTGCCGGTGTCCCTCCTGCACGCGCT
The DNA here is from genome assembly GCF_044334165.1 of Streptomyces sp. NPDC020845. Taxonomy (NCBI): domain Bacteria; kingdom Bacillati; phylum Actinomycetota; class Actinomycetes; order Kitasatosporales; family Streptomycetaceae; genus Streptomyces; species Streptomyces sp. NPDC020845. Next base: position 40,800 of record NZ_JBIRSJ010000008.1, read on the forward strand.
CGCCGCACGCTTCGGACACGACACCGCCGCCTTCTCCTCGCTCAAGGAGATCGCCTCCACCGGCGAACAGCTGCGCCTGAGCGCGTCGGTGATCTCCTTCTTCGAGTCCCTGAAGGAATGCCGGCTGATCAACAACTACGGCCCGGCCGAGACACACGTGGTGACCTCCTACCGGTTCAGCGGACCGCCGCGTGCCTGGCCACGGCACGCACCGATCGGCCGCCCGATCCAGAACGTCACGCTGTCCGTGCTGGACGGGCAGGGCCGCGACGCTCCCCGCGGCTCGGTCGGCGAGCTGGTCATCCACGGCGACTGCGTGGCCACCGGCTATCTGGGACAGCCGCGGCTGACCGCGGAACGCTTCCCGCGTCCGGGCCCGGACGGCGGCACGGCGCACACCGCACGCGCGTACCGCAGCGGAGACAGAGCCCGGCTGCTGCGCTCGGGCGACATCGAGTTCCTGGGCCGTGGCGACAACCAGGTCAAGATCCGCGGCTTCCGTGTGGAGCTGGGCGAGGTGGAGACGGTGATCCGCGAGGACCCGGCGATCCGCGACGTCGCCCTGGTCGTCGGCGGCACGGAGGGCGATCGGCGCATCGACGCCTATGTGGTGGCCGCTTCCGGGGCCGGGGTGGCCGAGCGGACCCGCGACCGGCTCAGGGATGAGCTGCCGGCGGCGATGGTGCCGTCGTCCTTCACCGTCCTCGACAGCCTCCCGGTCAATGTCAACGGGAAGGTCGAGGTGTCCCGGCTGCCCCGGCCGGGCAGCCCGGTACCGCGGAGTGCGGGCGCGGACGCGGGCGCGGACTCCTCCGAGGCGGACGGTGCCCTGCACGGTGTCCTGGCCGTCTTCCGCCGCGTACTGGACAACCCGCTGCTCGGCCCGGACGAGGACTTCTTCGACGCCGGCGGCCACTCCCTGCTCGCCACCCGCGTCATCCACGGCGTACGGGAGGAATGCGGCATCCGGCTGTCGGTGCGGGAGCTCTACCGGCGCGGCACGGCCGCGGAGGTCGCCGCCCTGGTGGCCGGCCACCGCCCCGTGACAGACGCCGAGGAAGAGCTGCCCGCCGTCGCCGCTCCGCTCGTCGTCCCTGCGGGGCACCGCGCGCTCCTCGACGGTTCCCCGTCCTCCGACCGGCAGAAGACCTTCGTGTTCGACACCGGGCAACGGCTGGACCCGGCACGGCTGAGTACGGCGGTGGATGCCGTCCTCGGCCGGCACGCGGCCCTCCGCGTGCCGTATGCGGCGGATGCGGCGGCCGATACGGACGGGGAGTCGCGGGCCCGGACACAGGGCTTCACCGTGCTCGATCCGCCCGGGACGCCGGCGGGCATGACACCACACGAGGCCGCGGCATGGATGTACGACCGGGGTCAGCGCAGGCCCATCGATCCCGCCGGGGAACCTCTGTTCCGGGTCGCGGCGGCGCAGCTGCCCGAAGGCCCCACCCTGCTGGCGCTGACCGTCCATCTGGCCGCCCTGGACGGGCGGAGCCTGAACACCTTGTGCCGTTCCCTCGCCGAGGCCTACGCCACGCCAACGGCCCCCCGTGAAACGGACGACGGATTCCTGCGCCACCTCACCTGGCGGCAGTCCCTGACCGGCAGCGAGCGCGCCGAGGAGACCGTGCACCGGTGGCGCCGGCTTCTGCCCCGTGCCCCGCGGGAAGCCGACACCCTCGGCCCCGCGGCCGACGGGGAGATCGCCGGGCAGCGGTCCTGGGCCCCCGGGCAGCGGCTCCAGCAGACGCTGCGCCAGCGGTGTGCGGAGCACCGCGTCACCCCCTTCCTGCTGCACCTCACCGCCTTCGCCACCGCCCTGGCCTGGTCGCGGGACGAGGACGAGGTCTGCCTGGCGCTGGCGCTGGACGGCAGGATCCACCCCTCCCTCGACGCGACGGTCGGCAGCTTCGCCAACGTCGTCCCCTTCCCGTTCCGCCTGCGCGCCGCGGAGCCGCTGCGCCACGCCCTGGAGGCCGTACGCGAGGTCTTCGACGACGTGGACGGTGTACGCACCGTGAACTACGCCGACCTCGCGGCCGCCGACGAGGGGCTCGGGGCCTTCCGGAGCCTTCCGGTCGTCTTCACCTATGCGCGCGACGAGGGCGAGCCGCTGCGGCTCGGCACGCGGGAACTACGTGCCGTCGGGCCCGACGTACTGGCCGCCGGGCAGCGGCTGCAGCTGACGGTCGCCGACGGCCCGCGCGCCTTCCGCACCCAGCTCACGTACGCCCGCAGCCCTGCCGAGCGGCGGGACGCACAGGTGATGGCGCTGTATCGCACCGTGCTGTACGCCCTCGTGTTCGAGGCCGACACCACCGCCGCGGACCTTGCCGCATCCATCGATCCCGGGGAGGGCGCGTGAAGTTCAGCCTTTTCTTCTTCGCCAACGGGCAGGACACCACCGAGCAGTACCGTCTCCTCCTCGATGCGGCGCGGTTCGCGGACACGGAGGGCTTCTCGGCCGTCTGGACGCCGGAGCGGCACTTCCACGACTTCGGCGCGCCGTTCCCCAACCCCTCCGTCACCTCGGCGGCCGTGGCCGCCATCACCTCCCGCGTCGACGTACGCGCCGGAAGTGTCGTGCTTCCGCTGCACGATCGCCTGCGCGTCGCCGAGGAGTGGGCCGTCGTCGACCAGCTCTCGGGCGGCCGGGCGGGCCTCGCCATCGCCTCTGGCTGGAACCCGCAGGACTTCGTCCTGGCACCCGGCAACTTCGAGCAGAACAAAAACCTGGTCCGTGACGGCATCCCGGAGCTGCGCGCGCTGTGGTCCGGTGAGGCCGTGCGCCGTCCGGGGCCGGGCGGGGAGGAGCGGCTCATCCACACCTACCCGCGCCCCCGGCAGGACGAGCTGCCCCTCTGGGTCACCGCGGCAGGCTCCGCCGAGACGTTCTCCCTCGCGGGAGAGCTGGGGTGCGGCATTCTGACCCACCTTCTCGGGCAGTCCTGGGACCGGCTGGAGGACAATCTGGCCGACTACAGCGAGGCGCTCGAAGCCGCGGGATACGGCATCGAAAGCGACCGTGTGACGGTCATGCTGCACACGTTCGTCGCCGAGGACAGCCGTACGGCGCTGGAGACGGCCCGTGCCCCCATGACCGCGTACATGCGCTCGTCCATGAGCCTCTTCGGCCTCAAGTCGCCGCAGAGTCACGGCGTGGGACCGGCGTCGGACGCCGCGATGCGCGAGTTGCTGGACCACGCCTACGAGGAGCACGCGCGGACCCGGTGCCTCATCGGCTCCGTGGACAGCTGTCTGCCCATCGTCGAACGCCTCGCCGACCTGGGTGTCGACGAACTCGCCTGTCTGATCGACTTCGGCGTCGCGGCGGACGAGGCGCTCGGCGCGCTGCGGAACCTGGCGGTGCTGCGGGAGAGGTGCGAACAGCTGTGATCTCCCGGACCGGAGGACGGCGGGCGGCCGTCTGCCGCCCGCCCGCCCCCAGCGCGCTACGCCCGCACCGCGGTGAGCCGGGCGAGGGCCTGACGCAACTGCTTGACGGTGCCCACGGCCATGGCCGGCACCTGCGAGGCCGAACCGCGGCTGATGTTCGTCAGCACCCTGCCGGGACCGACCTCGACCAGCGCGTCGACGTCCTCTTTCACCAGCAGCTCCAGCGTCTGGCTCCAGTACACCGGCGAGGAGAGCTGGCGCCTCAGCGACTGACGAGCCTCCTCGCCCGTGTGCACATACGTGGCGGTCGCATTGGCGATCACCGGGATGACCGGAGTGGAGAACGGGACGGCCTCCAGATGGGCGGCGAACTCCTCCTCGATGTCCTTCATCAGGAGCGAGTGGAAGGGCGCGCCCACCTTCAGCTGTGCGACGTGTGTCGCACCGGCCGCCCGCGCGGCGACGGTGACGGCCTCCACCCCGGCCACCGTTCCGGACACCACCGTCTGCGTCGGCGCGTTGTAGTTGGCCACGGCCACGCTCTCACCGGTGCAGCGCGACGACTCCTCGCACAGGTCACGGACCCGCTCGGCGGGCAGCCCCAGGACCGCCGCCATCCGTCCCGGTGTGCGCCGGTTGACCCCGGCCATCAACTCGCCGCGACGGCGCACCAGACGCAGCGCATCCTCCCAGGCGAGCACCCCCGCATGCACCAGGGCCGGGTACTCACCGAGGCTGTGGCCGGCCACCACGCCCGGCCGGATGCCGTGTTCCCGGAGCACCGCGGAGACGGCGAGGCTGGTGAGGAACACACCGGGCTGGGTCACGGCGGTGTCCCCCAGCTCCTCCTCGCTGCCCTCGAAGCAGAGCCGGCTCAGCGGAAGTCCCAGAATCTCGTCGGCCGATGCGTAGTAGGCCCGTACGATTTCAGCGTATTCCCGGGCGAAATCCTTTCCCATTCCGGGCACCTGCGAGCCCTGCCCGGGGAAGAGAAACGCAATCCTGTCCACGGCTACCCCGTTCGCGTCGTGACAACAAAACTTGACGCGGCCTCGACCGCGATCGCTCACCCTATCGATCAGGCGGGACGGTGACAATGCCAAGTCAAGTAATCATCAGAGATCTCGGATCCCGGTCCAGGCGATACGGGAACGAAGAGCACCGGAATCGAGAGCACGGGAACCGAGAGCCGGAAACAGAGCTGACCTGCTTTCTGATTCACCATTCCGGCGGCTCGGCCACCGGCTACGCGCCCCTGGCCGAGCACCTTCCCCCCACCTGGCGGGCATTGGCCGTCGAACTGCCCGGACGGGGCGCCTCCGTCGGCGAGTCGGCCTGCGGCGACATGGCCGAACTGATGGCACACGTCGCCCCCGCCGTGCTCGACAACGCCCCCGACCGCTATGCCGTCTTCGGCCACAGCTTGGGGGCGCTGGTCGCGTATGAGCTGGTCAGAGAGGCCGAACGGCGGGGAGCCGGACCGGCCTGGCTGGGTGTCTCCGGAAGCCCCGCCCCGCACCGCCTCCGGGACCGGCTGCCGGAACGGCGTGACCTGTGGCCACGCGAGCGGCTCGTCGCGTTCCTGCGGGAGCTGGGGGGAACACCGGAGGAAATGCTGGAGATCCCGGACGTGGTCGACTACATGGTGACCGTTCTGCGCGCCGATCTGCGCATCGTGGACACCTACGAACACATCGAAGGACCACCCCTCTCCACACCCGTCTCCGTCTTTTCCGGGGACGCCGATCCGCTCGCCGAGCATGAATTTTTGAACGGTTGGCGAGAGAGAACCCTGGCACCCGTCAGTTTTCACATCTGGCCCGGTGGACACTTTTATCTGTTCGATCATCCGGAAAGCTTCTGCAAGAGTCTCGTGGCGGACGTCAGTTCCGCTCTTTCCGGTACACAAGCAGCGGCGCGAGAAGAAATGGAAGACGCTGAGAGCCATGGCTGAGAACAAGCCCTCCGGTCCGGAGGGAGAGAAGAAGACGCGGCAGATCGCCGGTGCCGCGCTCCCCCTCTACCTGACGATGATCGCCTCGTCGGCGGCGTCCCTGGTGGACACGGCCGTCCTGGGGCGGCATGCCACGGCCTCGCTCGCGGCCTTCGCCGTCACGCTGGCCGTGTTCAGCCCGGCCACCGCCGCGGTCTCCGGAGCCATGCGCGGAGTCATGCCGTTCGTGGCGGCACACAAAGACGACGCCGGCGACACCGACGACGCCGACGGCCTGCTGCCCGTGCTGCGCAACGGCATGTGGCTCGGGATCTGCGTCGGACTGCTCGGTGCCGCGGCGGTCGCCTCCGTGCCGCTGATCGGCAAGGCCGGCGGAGTGCCGCAGACCACCCTCGACGAGTTGGGTGTCTTCCCGTACATCCTCGCCTGCAGCGTTCTCGTGATGTCGATCGCCGCCACCGCGACATCCACTCTCGTCGGGCTCGGCAAGGGCAAGGCGGTGATGCGTTCCGGGATGGCCGGCACCGCCGCCGCCGTCATACTCTCGCTGGTCCTGGTCGGCGGCGTCGGTTCGTTCGACGGCCTCGGCCTGCCCGGCGCCGGTATCGCCATGCTCACCTCCAGCCTGATCAACGCCTCCCTGGCACACATCCAGTTGCGCCGGAACACGGTGTTGGCCGGGAGGCCGCTGCGGCTGGGGCGTCCGCATCCGCGCGAGGTGCTCAAGCTGGCCGCGGTCGGCATCCCGCTCGCGGCCACCGTGCTCATCAAGTTCGCCGTCCTGGGCGTCCTCGCCTTCTCCGCGGCCCGGGTGAACACCGACAGCGCGGCCGTGCACAGCATCTCCCTGTCCCTGGTGAACCTCATGTTCACCGCGGCGGTGGCGGTGGGCCAGGCGACCGTGCCGCTCATGGCCGCCCATGTGAAGACCGGCGACGTACAGGAGGTCAGGCGCAGCGCTCACGCGGGTGTCCTGGTGGCCCTGGGCGCCGTCTGCGGTCTCGCGCTCCTCCTGGTGGTGGCACGCACCCCGGTGATCTCGCTGTTCACCAAGGACACCGGCCTTCACGACAAGGTGCTGGACCTGCTGCCCGTCGTCCTCCTCGCGGTGCTGGCGGACGCCGCCCAGGCGGTGTTCGGCTTCGGACTGATCGGCATCAAGCGCACCGTCCCCAGCCTGGTCGTCTTCGCGATCTGCTACGGGCTGCTGGCCCTGGTGGCCCTGCCCGTCGGCGCAGCGGGCGGCCTGAAGGCGCTGTGGCTCTCCCTGGCCGGCGCCAACCTCCTGCTGGTGGCCGGACAGGCCTTCTTCTTCCAGCGCCGCAGTGGCTCGCTGACGAGGCCCGAACCGGCCCCTGCGAGCGCGTGACCCACCTTTCCGCGACCTTTCCCCACCCGACGTGTGCACCGTCATATCCGCGAAGTCAGGAGTACCTCCATGGGCATGTCCGACGATCGTGAGCGACCCAGCACGCTCGTTGAACTCTTCGAGACGACAGCAGCGCGTCACCCGGACCGCAACGCTGTGAGTGACGGCGAACAGACCCTGAGCTACCGGGAGTTGAGCGCCCGCTCCGACGTGCTCGCCGCACACCTGGCCACGCGAGGGGTCGGCCGGGAGGACCGCGTGGTGGTGCACCGCCCCCGCTCCAGCGAGGTGTTCGTCGCCCTGCTCGGCATCCTCAAGGCGGGCGCGACCTACGTCGCGGTGGACGTCCGGTATCCCGACAAGCGCCGGGACCTGATGATCCGGCGAAGCGAAGCCAAGGCCATCGTGACCGAACCAGGGTGGGGTGCGCGGCTCTCGCACCTCGGGCCCGACGTGATCGAATGGCACAGCACGGCCGACTCCCCCGCCCTGGGCGACCTGCCGCTTCCCGCGCCGGAGAACGGGGCCTGCGTGCTGTTCACCTCGGGCTCGACCGGGGTCCCGAAGGCCTTCGTGCTGGAGCACCGCAACCTGCTCGCCTTCGCCCGCAACCGCGTCATGCCTCAGCTGCTGCCCACCGATCGCACCAGCCAGATCGCCAGCGTCTCCTTCGACGCCTTCCACTTCGAGACCTGGTGCAGCTTCGCGTACGGAGCGGAGATCGTCGTCATGCCCGCCATGGCGGAACTCCTGGCCTCCGATGTGAAGCGGGAGCTGGAGGACCGCCGCATCAGCGTCATGATCGCTCCCACCATGGCGTTCAACCACCTGGCCCGCGAGAGCCCGGAGACGTTCTCCAGCCTGCGGGTCCTCCAGGTCGGCGGTGGCACCATGCTGGCCTCCGCCTGCCGGGACGTCCTGGCGAGCGGGTTCCGAGGGTCGCTGTGGAACCTCTACGGCCCGTCGGAGACCACGACGGGCTGCTCAGTGGCCCACATCGAGTCGGTGGGACCCGAGGACACTTCGGTGCCCATCGGCCCCGTCCTGGACGGCTTCTCCATGTATGTGCTGGACGCCGACCGGAAGCCCGTGCCCGTCGGTGAGGTGGGCGAGCTGTACGTGGGCGGAGTGGGGGTCTGCCGCGGGTACATCGGTCAACCGGAGCTGACCGAGCAGCGCTTCGTCCCCGATCCGTTCGCCGAGGACGACAGCCGCATGTACGCGACCGGCGACCTCGGCCGACAGCGGCCCGACGGGGTCTTCGAGTACGTCGGGCGCGCCGACGACCAGGTGAAGATCCGCGGCTACCGGGTGGAACCGGGCGAGGTGGAGCGCGCGCTCGCCCAGCACCCGCTGGCCCGGGAGGCGATCGTGCTGGCCACCGGCGAAGAATTGGACCTGCGCCTGGTGGCATTCGTGGCGGCGGACAGCGCACTGACCGACGAGGAGCTCCTGGCGTACGCCAAGCGGGAACTGCCCGAGTACATGGTGCCCAGCCGCGTCCTGCTCCTGCCCCGGATCCCCGACAACGAGAACGGCAAGCGGGACGTGGCGGCGCTCAGGGCCCTGCTGGCCGAGGACTCCCGGCAGCTCTCGCCGTCCGACCTGCCGTCGGGGGAGACGGAGACGTACCTCGCCCGGCTGTGGCGGGAGTTTCTGGGCGACGAACCGGTCGGCGCCACACACGACTTCTACGCCGCCGGCGGCAACTCGCTCCTCGCCTTCCGCATCCGGCAGCGGGTGGCCAAGGAGCTGGGCGTGACCATTCCCTTCAACGCGATCCTCAACCACCCGGTGCTCCGGGATCTGGCGGCGCTCATCGACGCCCAACGCGACACCTCGGACCGGCAGGTGTCGTGATGCGGCGGATCGCAGTCGTCTACGACATGGGCGCCGCGGACGTGGTGGAGATCGCGGCCGCACTCGAAGGGCTGGCCGAACCGATCTTCGTCTGCCCGGACTCCGAGTTCGGTGAGCAGCCCAAAGAGCTCATGGCCGAGCTGGGCCGGCTGTGCGACATCAGTGGGCTGGACCTCGGCCGCGCCGCCACGAAGGTGCGCGCGGAACGGCCGGACGGAATCGTCACCTTCACCGACTATCAATTGGAGAGAACCGGGGCACTCGCAGCAGAACTTGATCTTCCGTTTCACTCGCCCGAGCTGGTGCGCAAGCTCACTCACAAGCACCTGCAGCGTGAGGTGCTCAACGGCTGCGGTGCGTCCGCGGTGCCGGCGCGGCTGGTCACCGGGGAGGATTCCGCCCGGCTCGCCGTGGCGGAGGTGGGCCTGCCGGCTGTGTTCAAGCCCGACGTGGGAACCGGCAGCCGAAGTACCTACCGCATCTCCTCATACGACGACCTTGTTGCCGCCTGCCGTTCGGAATTCCCGGGACCAGCGGAGTCCGCCGCGAGGGAAGCCTTCGTCTTCGAGAGGGAACTGCGGGGAGTCGTGGACACCGCCCCCTGGGGCGACTACGTCTCCGTGGAGTCGGCCGTCTTCGACGGTGCCATCACCCATCTCACGGTCACCGGAAAATTCCCGCTTGTGCCACCGTTCCGGGAAGCCGGGTCATTCCTGCCCGCGGCCTTGCGGGAAGAGGACGAGAAAACCGTCCTGGACGTGGCCACACGCGCCTTGACCGCCCTGGGCGTGCACACCGGAGTGTGTCACACCGAGGTGAAGCTCACTCCGTCGGGACCGCAGGTCATCGAAGTGAACGGGCGCCTTGGGGGCCTCGTCAACGCTCTTCTCGCCCGCGCGACAGGAGTGGACGTCATCCGGCTGGCGGCCGGTATCGCTCTTGGGGACGAGGAAGCCACGAAGGCGGTGGACAACATCGCCTACGAGCGGATCGCGTTCATATACGCTCGCGTGCCTCCCCTGGAGGCGCGGCGTGTCGCCGAGGTGTCGGGACTCGAGCAGTTGCAGCGTCTGCCCGGCATTTCCCGTGTCGTCCTGAAGCGCGGAGCGGGGCACTCCATCGACTGGCGTACGGGGAGGCTGGGGCAGGTCTACGTCTGCTTCGGAGCCACGGAGACCCATGAAGCGCTGGCCTCGCTGCTCGATGAAATGACCGACGTGGTCAAGGTCCGCTATGAACCGCGATATCCGCCACCGATCAATTGATTCCATATCCGCACACCGCACCCTGGAAGAAGTTCCTTGAAAAAACCTCGAGTCGTACGCTCCTTCAGCGACCTCGCCACAGGGGTCCTCGACCAGAACCTGCCCGTGGTCACGCTGTTCAGCGGAGGGCTGGACAGCACCTATCTGCTGTACCGGCTGCGCCGGTCCGGGCACCGTGACATCCATGCGATCAGCGTGGACGTAGGAGGTGACGAAACCCTCGAAGAGAAACAGCGCATAGCCGACCGACTCGGCATTGAATTGCACATCGTTGATGCACGAGAAACTTTCGCGCATGAGTTTGTTCTCCCAGCCATATCCGCACAGGCCGTCTATCTGAACACGCATCCGATCAGTTCCTCGCTGAGCCGTCCCCTTATGGCACGAATAGCGGTCGAGATGGCCCAGAACATGGGGGCATCGGCAGTACTGCACACCGCCAATCAGTCCCAGAACACGCTGCGACGACTGAACGGGGCAATCAACCTGCTCGGCTTCCCGGGCCGGTACGGAAGCCCCTACGAACTCGATCCGGTCGATCGCGCCCAGAAGATCGAGGAACTCAAGGATGCCGGCCTGGACGAGATGGCAGACCGGATCGTCAGCGGTGACTCGAATCTATGGTGCCGCGAATTCGAGTCGGGAATCCTGGAAGATCCGGAGGACCATGCCACTCCCGAGCATCTGTATCGGTGGTCCATCGCCGAGAATTCCGCTCCCGAGGGCCTCATGGACATCAGGTTCCGCGCGGGAGTTCCCATCGCAGTCAATGGAACCCAGCTTCCGCTGACAGGGCTGATCCGCGAAATGAACCTGCGTGTGGGTGCCTTCGGTATCGGCCGTTACAGTGGCCTCGAGCATTTGCCTGACGGAGAAAAGGTGCTGGAGATCCGAGAGATGCCGGCGGCCTGTCTGCTCTTGCGCACATACCGGCATCTGGAAACAGCCACCCTGGATGCCGAGACCATCCGGGAAAAGATGCACATGGAGCAGCTCTGGGTGCGCGAGGCCGTCGAGGGTCGGTGGTTCGGCCCCCTTCGAGCCGCCTGCCAGTCGTTCATTGACAACTGCTCGGCCCGTATCACCGGATCCGTGCAGTGGAGACTGACTCCCGGCTCAGCACAAACGACGGCGATCCTCGCGGAGCACCCCCTTTACCTGCGCGACCGGGAATCCTGGGAAAAGGAGAAAGTCGCCGACGCCTCCTGTTCTTGGTGAACCGATTGTTCTTGGTGAACCGATGCGAGCTCAAAGGGCTAGATAAGGAGGCCCGATAGGATAAAGACCGACCTGATCGGCAAGCCATTGAGCCCGCAGATACGTGCCTTTCCGGTCGTGAATGTGCACCGTATGATCGGGTGCGGGCTCATCCCAGTGAATTTGTCGCGAATTGATGGAGATGGAAACATGCGCATACTCCTCCTCCGCGGACAACCGCAGCGCAGGCACCTCCGGCCAGCGCATCCCACTCCACACAAGCGTCGCGGGACATTTTCCCGCAGCGGCGACGAAGCGGTCCTCGAGCCGGCCGAGAGGCTGGGATGTCCACTCCAGAAAAATCGGAAACGGGCCCGCGACAACTGAACTGGTCGACGGCTGAATGGCCGGACTCTGGCCGCACCCGAATGCGGTGGCTGTCGGCATGGCGGCGCTCAGCATCTCCAGTTCCGACGCCTCGGACACGGTGGCTTCGAGACTCACCTCGGCATCAGTCGGGTCGCCGATCGCCAGCAAGCGACGAGCCGTCTTCACCGCAGCAACCAAATCCGTCGTCCGGAACACCGGATGCGCCTGAGAGTTCCCCATGGAAAGCATTGTGCCAGCGGCGGCATGCGGTGTCCCACGAAGCTCTGCATAAATATTCCACAAAACGGTCTTTCATAGTAGAGAGGGTGCATCATGTCCACAACGGTCAAGGACTCTTCGACCGCGCTGAAGTCTGCTTACGCCGAGACCGGGTGGAGCCGGATACCTTTCCGATTCGACAACAAGGCGGTTGAGCTGATCCGCGAGCGTGTGGCGTCGATCAGCCGGGAGCGTAGGCCGGAGGTCGTCCATGAGAAGGACAGCGATGTCGTCCGAGCCATCCACGGCTGCCATCTCTTCGACGACGTGTGCTCCGCGCTCGTGAGACACCCGCAACTCGTCGCGCTGGCCGAGGTCCTGACGGGAAAGTCGGTCTACGTCTACCAGTTCAAGGTCAACCTCAAGCAGGCCCATGAAGGCGCGGCCTGGCCGTGGCACCAGGACTATGCGTTCTGGAGCAAGGAGGACGGCATGCCACGTCCGGAGGCCGTCAACGTCGCCGTATCGCTGGACGACATACATGAGGACAACGGCCCGTTGGCCGTCATCCCGGGCTCCCATCGCCTCGGCCTCATCGGTCTCCCCGACACGGTGGAAGGGGAGGGTGACTGGCGGCGACACGTATCCGCCGATCTGGCGTACACCGTCAACACCGATACCGCGTCCGACCTTGCCCGGCGGAACGGCACCGAACTCATGGTGGGTCCGGCTGGGTCGGTCCATGCCTTCCACCCGAGCATCGTCCATTCCTCGTCGAACAACTCCTCGACAGACCGACGTGCGCTGCTCCTGATCACCTACAACGCCGTCGACAACGCACCAGCCAACCCGACACGCCCCGAGTTCCTCGTCAGCCGTGAGGCCACCCCGATCACCCCCCGCTGTGATGACCGGCTGGGTGTTCACGGGTCGTGACGTCCGCGGAACTGATCGCGACCACCTCCCGGCCTGCACTTATAGACCATTTCCCTTGCCCATAAGACCGTCGTTTCTCCCTGGAAGGACCGGGTAACTCGCCCTGGCCGGGACTAGGTTGGGCCAATCGGCGCGCAACCCCCTGGAAAGGGACATGAATCGGTATGACCGTCGCCTCACAAGCCCCGGCCCAAGCCCCGGCCCAAGTCTTGACTCAAGTCCCGGCCCGAGGCCGTACCGCCCGGTTGGTGGGGCGGGCCCCCGCCGGGGTGCGACCGTATCTGGAGTTGCTGCGGCTGGACCGGCCGGTGGGGGCCTGGCTGCTGGTGGTGCCCGGATGGATCGCCCTGGGAGCGATCGCCGGGCCCCGGGACGGGGGCCTGCTCGGGCTGCTGCTCCTGGTGTACGGGGTGCTGTCGAGAGGGGCCGCCTGCGGGCTCAACGATGTGCTGGACGCGCGGTTCGACGCGCAGGTGCCGCGTACGGCGGGGCGACCCGTCGCCTCCGGGCGGCTGGCGGCCGGGCGGGCGCTGGTGCTGTGTGTCGTGGTGGGGGCCGCCGCTCCGCTGGTGATGGGTTTCTGGAGTGTGGAGGCCGTGGTGTGGGCGGCGGCCGGGGCGCCCCTCGCGGCGGTGTATCCGTACCTGAAACGGGTCACCCACTGGCCGCATGTGTGGCTGGGGATCACCATGAACTGGGCGGTGCCGCTGGTGTACGTCCTGCTCGCCGGAGGGCTCGGGGACGGGGGCTGGGTGCTGTACGGGGCGCTGATCTGCTGGGCCGTGGGGACGGACGTGATCTACGCCTGCCAGGACCAGGAGGCCGATGTCCGGGCCGGGGTGCGGTCGGCCGCCGTGCTGCTGGGGCGCCGTAGCCGGGTGCTGGTGGGCGGCGTGTACGCGGGGTGTGTGGTGCTGCTCGCCTGGTTCGGGGTCGTGGCCGGGCTCGGGCCGCTGTACTGGCCCGGACTGTGCGTGGTCGCGGGGCAGTTGGGATGGCAGGTATGGCGGGCCGACCCTGCGGACGTCGGAGCTTGCGGGCGGGCGTTCGGCACCAACCCCCTGTGCGGACTGCTCATCCTCGTGGCCGTGCTCGCCGGGCGGATCGGTACCCTCGGCTGAGGGACACGGACCCTGGAGGTGCTGGTGGGACTGCGGGAACGGATCGCGGCGGAACTCACGACGACCATGCACGGCGGGGATCTCAAGCTGGAGCGGTACTCGGGGCCGCCCGGCGATCCCGGACTGTTCGGGATCGCGCCGGGGGACCCGGTGTGGCGGGTGCACGGGCAGGCCACCGGGATGCTCACCGGCGGGTTCGCCGCGCTCATGCTCCAGTCGCTGCATCCGCTGGCCATGGCGGGGGTCGACCAGCACTCCGACTTCCGCGCCGATCCGGTCGGACGGCTGAACGGAACCGTACGGTTCATCACCACGACCACCTTCGGCTCCTCGGCCGCCGCCCGCGAGGTGATCGACCTCGTCCGGCGGATCCACACCCGGGTGCACGGCACCGCCCCCGACGGCCGGCCGTATCGCGCGGACGACCCCGACCTGCTCACCTGGGTGCACACCGCCGAGGTACGCAGCTTCCTCGCCGGCCACCAGACCTACGCACCCCGGCCGCTCCGACTGACCCCCGCCGAGTGCGACGCCTACTACCGCCAAGCCGCCCCCATGGCCGAGGCGTTGGGCGCGCGGAACGTACCGCGCACGTCCCTCGAAGCCGAGCGCTACCTGGCCCGCCTCCGCCCCCAACTCCAGGCCACTCCGGCCGCGTTGGACTCGGTACTGTTCCTCCGCCGCTTCGGACGCACACGACGGGAGCGGCTGGTCGCAGGCCTGCTCACGAACGCCTCGGTCGGACTCCTCCCCGACTGGGCCCGCACCGAACTCGGCATCCACCGCCCGGCCCCCGTCCGCACCGGCTGGGACCGGCCCCTGGCGACGGCCGTCGGACGCACCCTCCAGTGGGGGCTCGGGCCCTCCCGGATCCAGGCCGCCGCACGGGGGCGGCTGGCGGGGACGCGGCAGGGATGACGTCGAGATCCATCGCCGGATTCAAGGCGAACTGGCCCGGCTCGGACACCCGACCGACGCCTCGACCGTCTGGCAGATCCTCCACTCCGCAGGAATCGGTCCCGCACATCGCAGGCGTCACCGCACACCCGACCGCCGCCTGGGCCACCCAGCAAGCCCGCAACCTCGCCATCGACCTCGGCACGTGCATGGACTGTCGGACGCAGGGCGATCGAAAAGGGCTTGCGGACGGGGCGGCGCTTGGCTAGACGTTACGGCGGAACCCCACCACGAGAGTGAGGGGCCACGACAGCGAGAGGAGGGGTAAGCCCATGATCGCCATGATCACCGCGCTTGTGTCCTCCCGGGGTGCGGACCACATCTGACCTCGGAGCGGACGGGCGCCTTCACCGGAGCGTGCCTTGACCGTGAAACGGAACGACCTGACCATGCGTCCGATCACCGGACGCGAAGAACTCGTCCTCTTCTCCCAACTGCCTTACACCCTCAACGAGGAACTGGCGGACGACCTTGCCGCCGGCCGCCGGCGTCCGGAATGGATGTGGGTCGCCCTTCGCGGCGAGCGCCTACTGGCCAGGGTCGCATGGTGGGGTCGGACCGGAGACGACACACCATTCCTTTTGGACATTTTCGACATCGACGACAGCAGCGCGGACCGCGATCGCGTGGACATCGGCGTACGGCTGCTGCGGGCCGCCACGGCCGCAGTGGTCCCAGCCGACGCCCGTCCACCCGAGTACAACCGAGCCGTCCCACCCGATTGGCGGGAGGGCGGAGTGACCGGGCGCATCGTCGAGGACCGCATGCTCGCCCTGGAACGGACCGGCGCCCGCCAGTTCGTCGAACGGCTGCTTCTGGAGTGGCGTCCCGGGACGCCACTCCCCGAGCCGAAGGGGCGCCTGGCGTTCCGGCCGGTCCGCGACACCGAGGAAATCCTCGCCCTGATGACTCGGGTCCTGGACGGAACGCTGGACGCGCACAGTAGGGACGCCCTGACCCGGCTGTCCCCCCGCGAAGCGGCGACCAGGCACTATGAGGAGGAGCTCGCGCACTACCGGAGCCCGCAGGACTGGTGGCGGATCGCGACACTGCCGGACGGCGAGCCGGTGGGGTTCGTCACCCCGGCCCGCAACGACTACAACCCCGTCATCGGCTACCTCGCCGTACTCCCCGAACATCGGGGCAACGGCTACATCGACGAGATCCTTGCCGAAGGCACCCGGATCCTCAGCGCGCAGGATGTCCCCCGCATCCGGGCAGCCACAGATCTCGGCAACACCCCCATGGCGAATGCCTTCCAGCGCATCGGATACGTCAACTTCGCACGCCGGATCTGCATGATCTGGAGCTGACCGAGGGCGCGGGGCTCCCCCAACGGCGTCCCGCCCGCCCGCGATCAGGTGCGATCTGCTTCGCGACGCCTTGACGTCCGGGAGGTTCAGCGGCGGGAGATGGCTCGCCGCAGCAGGTCCTGGAGCGCGCTTTGCTCCTGCTGGGTCAGGCCCGGGAAGAACGTATCCTCACTCACTGGTTTCAGCAGCCGTTCCCGGCGCTCGGCGCCTTCAGGAGTCAGGAGCAGCTGCTTGGCCCGGCGGTCGGAGGGGTGGGGACGCCGTTCGATCAGCCGCTGGCTCTCAAGCTTGTCGATCACGACGGTGGCGTTCGACGGTTCGCGGCTCATCCGCACGGCCAGCTCGCTCAAGGTCATCGGACCCGTCAGCTCGCGCAGCGCCGAGGCCCGCGCGACGGTGAGACCGAGCGTGGCTCACCGGAAACGGCGGCCTGCTCGTGGAACGCGACGGCCGCGCCCTGCTCATCGACGTCGGCGTCGGCCCGCTGACGATGGGACCCCCGGAGAACCCCTTCGGCATCCTCAGCGGCGGTGCCCTGCTCGACAGCCTCGCCACGCTCGGCCGCAACCCCGCGGACATCGAGGCCGTCGCGTTCACCCACCTGCATGTCGACCACTTCGGATGGGCGCCTGGCATCCCGCCCCCGGCAGCGACCGGCCCGCCTTCACAGGCACCGACTACCTCGTCGCCGAATCCGAGTGGGCCCAACGCCACCACGCCGAAGCACAGGGCATGGGCGGCATGATCAAGGCCATGCAGCCGCAGGTGCGCACCGTGGCGAACGGCGAAGAGATCTTCCCCGGCGTCCACGTCATGCTCACCCCCGGCCACAGCCCCGGACACGCCGCCTACGTCATCAACGCCGGCGGACAGCGGGTCATCGCCTTCCACTCCCCCTCCAGATCACCCACCCGCTCTGGGAAAACACCCTCGATCACGACCACCAGCAGTCCACCAGCCTCCGCCACCGCCTCGTCCTCGAACTCGCCGAATCCGACACCATCGGCTTCGGCATCCACTTCGCCGACGTGCCCTTCGGCCACGTCTCCATCGACGACGGCCGACCGATCTGGCACCCGGTCGACGCCTGAAACCGGCCCGGCGGGAGGCCTTCACCGCACGGCATCCGGTCCCGTCGCCGAACAGTCAAAGTTCGTTCAGCTGGTAAAGGTCCTTGCCCGAGCGGGCCGGGCGGCACATCTCGATGCCGAGGACGACCTTGGCCGTCGCGCCACCTGTCCTGGGAAGAGGCCATGGCGCCACGTATTCGCAGTCACCCCCACCACACTGCTGACCTGGCACCGGCAACTCATTGCACCGAAGTGGGCGTTCCCCCGGCACCGCCGCCCCGGCAGGGACAGGGGCACGTTCTACTGGCTCATCGAAGGGTCCAGCGGGAACTGGACGGACCGCTGCATCACCTGTGAGGTGCCCGTGCCCGGTTCGAGCCGAGCATCGTCACCCACGTACGGCAACCGGGGCCACAACAGCTGCACCGCTGGCCCGGGTGTCGCCGGCCGCAGGCCCCGCCCCCTCTATTGGGTCTCCAGTTCCCCGATCCGCGTCAGCGTCGCTCCCCTCTTCGGGCATACCCACACCGCCGTTTCCGCGCGGACCGTCGCCGTCAGCGGATGCGCGTCCGGGTGTGTCGGGCACTGTAGCCAGACCGCCGACGCGCCTTCGGACCATAGTGCCTCAACCGCCCATTCCTGGACCTGATCTGCCAGGTTAGCCAGCCGCTCCGCGGCGGTGCCACCAGGTGGTGAAGTCAGGCCCTGGCCCGAACCATCCGGGGCGAAGAGCATGATCCCGTACGTGTCGTCCGCACGTATATGCGGCTGCACCGCGCACTGCGCCCGGAGGTCCCGCAGGACTGTCTCCAGAGCTTCGGCGAATTCCACGTCGTCCACTGAGGGCTCCTGATCACATCGCGGAGGACTTTCCCACAGTCTCCACCGTCCCTGAAGCTTGCGGAGGATCTTTTCCGGCCCAGGCTGTCACCCGGGCTGACCTGCTGGTTCGGATCTGCCCAGATCTCAGGAGCGGCGAGCCGTTCTGAGGCAGCATGCCGGTCGTGGTGATACGGCTGATCTACCTGCTCGTCTGCCAGAGTGCTCCGACTCGTCAGCAAGCAGCGGCGTAACCAGGTGGCCTTGCTCGTCACTCCGCGATCGGTCCGTGGACCTACCCATCCCGTCGACCGGGTCGGCCACCGGTCGTGCGGCTGGCGCGGGAGAACCCGGGATGGGGATACCGCCGCATCCACGGCGAGCTCACCGGCCTGGGACGCGACATCGCCGCCTCCACTGTCCGGTCGATCCTCAAGGAGGCCGGGATCGACCCGTCGCCACAGCGCACGGACCGCTCCTGGGGCGGCTACCCCGGCCCATGGGTCGGATCACCGGACAACGGCACCTCCACCTCGTCGTCAACGAGCATTCACAGCACTACAACCAACACCGCCCGCACCGATCCGTCGGACAACGGTCACCAAGCCCGCTGATCGCCCCTGAACCGCGGTCGGCCAACGACAGCACAGCAGGGCCAGTACGGCGCCGAGCGCTCGGTGATACCGGCCGGGATGAACGCTGGTGGGCGTTCACCGCATAAGGAGGGCCAGAGCCCTTGGGGCGGCCGGGACACCGCCCCACGGGCCCGTCCTCATGCCGACACGCCGATGCGAGCGAACTCGACGGTGTGTGCGTTGTTGTGCTGGTCGGCCCGGTTCTGCAGGGCGCTCATGCAGGCATGGTCGAGGTGCCGCAGGCCGGCGAGGTCGAGTTCGATGGCCCGGTGTGCGGGCAGCTGCTCGAGGGCGTCGAGGATGCGTGGCAGGCGAAGGAAGGTGGCGTTGCCGAGTATCCGGACCAGCACCTGGCCGTCGTCTTGGCCATCGACCTCGATGAGGAGGAGTGACGTGGCGTGAGGAACGTGTGCCGCACGCCGCCGATCAGCAGCGGAACGTCTGCAGGGTGGCGGCATCGGGCGGGAGGGCGGAGGCAGGGCTCCAGACCTCTCTCGCGGTGCGTGGATGGGCCGCGCGGGGCAGGGCCTCGGCTTCCGCGCCCGCCACCCTGTCGGCCCGCGCGTTCTCGGCGGGGCCGGCTCGACGGCCGGCTGATCCGTGCGCGGAGCCAGGACCGGCGAGTCGGCCGTCGTGTCCAGGTGAGCCGAGTTGGTGCCGACCTGTGCGGACGCGGATGCCGACGCCGGACCGTGTGGCTCGTCGGTCTCCGATTCGATTGCGGGTGTCGTCGCGGACACCATGTGCGGAGCGGAGGAGGCATGGTGGGGCGTGCCCATGTGCAGGAGCACGGCAGCGGCCAGCAGGAGCACCGCTGCTGCCATGCGCCGTATCACCACTGGACTGCCGACGTTCTGCTTGCGCCGACACCAAAACGTCACCGGCCCGCCTTGTGCCCTCACGCTGATCCCGCGGGCAGGCGAAGTGATTTGAGTAACACCGCTTTCTCGCTGCAAGAGCAATCACCCGGTTCGGCGGTCTTGCCGGATGCAGGGAGCCAGTGAATCCCGCTCACCGGCGCGTGGCACTCGCAGGGTCGGCCACCGGACGGCAGCGGTGACCATTTCCATTTTCAGGCCGGAAATCCCTATGCAAAACAAATATGAAAACGGGAATCAGTCTTTAAATTGAAACTGAGTGCCAGTTTTTGTAACTTATCCAGGGCCGTATTTATCTGGACGGAATAATCGAAGGAGCCTCCATGGCCGCCCCGCGCAACGCGGTGGGCACCACGCCCTCCACCACCGAGCCCCCACGACCCGGCCGACGTCGGCTCGGCCTGGTCGCGCTCGTCCTCGGTCTGCTGATCATCGGACTGGACGCAACGATCCTCACCGTCGCGCTGCCGACCCTCGCCACGGATCTGGAGGCGTCCACCACCGAACTGCAGTGGTTCACGGACGCCTACACCCTCCCGTTCGCCGCCCTGCTCCTTCCGCTGGGGGTGCTCGGCGACCGGTTAGGGCGAAGGCTGGTGCTCGTCTCCGGGCTGCTGGTCTTCGCGGTGGGATCGGTCATCGCCATGCTGGTGGACACCTCCGGCGGGCTGGTCCTCTCCCGTGTGGTGATGGGCGCGGGCGCGGCTGCCATCGCGCCGCTGGCGCTGGCGATCGTGCCGTTGCTGTTCCCGCCCGACGAGCGACCGCGCGCCGTGGCCCTGGCCACCGCGGGGTTCGCCCTGGGGCTGCCCCTCGGGCCGCTGGTCGGGGGCTGGTTGCTCAACTCCTTCTGGTGGGGCTCCATCTTTCTGATCAACCTCCCGGTGATCGCCCTCGCCGTGGCGGGGGCGCTGATGTTCGTGCCGGAGACCCGCGATCCGCATGCCAAGCGCCTCGACCTGGTGGGCTCCGCCCTCGCTCTGGTCGGGATCTCCGCGCTGGTCTACGGCGTGATCGAGGCGCCCAACGACGGCTGGACGGACCCCGTGGTCCTGTCGGGGATGCTGGGCGGGGCCGCCCTTGTCGTGCTGCTGGTGGTGTGGCTGAGCCGGGCCGCGAACCCGCTGGTGGACATCGCGCTCTTCCGCAACGCCCGTTTCGCCTGGGCCACCGTCACGGTGTCCCTCGTCATGTTCATCCTGCTGGGCGTGTTGTTCGTGGTGCCGCAGTTCCTGCAGCAGGTGCAGGGACATGACGCCATGGCCACCGGCATCCGCCTGCTGCCGATGATCGGCACCCTGCTGGTGGCCACGGTGGCGGGGGACAAGATGGTGGCGCGGTTCGGCACCAAGGTCGTGGTCGCCGCGGGCATGGTGCTGTGGGCGATCGGCCTGGCGGTTCTCGCCTCCCTGTCGGCCGACAGCGACTACGCCATCACCGCCACGGCGCTCGCCATCGTCGGCGCGGGCTTGGGCCTTTCGCTGCCGACGACACTGGACGCGGTCCTCGGCTCGCTGCCACCGGACCGGGCGGGGGCCGGCTCGGCGCTGGCCAACACCTGCCGGCAGATCGGGGCCGCGGTGGGCATCGCCGTCCTGGGCAGCGTGATGAATTCCGTCTACCGCGGCAGGGTGGACGAGGACGCCCCCGCGCGATTGACCGGGAGCGCGCTGGCCGCGGTGCGCGACAATGTGGCCGGGGCCGAGGCGGTCGCGCGCCGGCTTCCCACGGAAGAGGGGCGGGTGGTCTCCGACCTGGCCCAGGATGCCTTCGTCGCGGGTATGTCCGCGGCATCATGGGTCTGCGTCGGGGTGGCGGTGATGACGGCGGTCTTGGTGGCCGCCCTGCTGCCGGCCCGCGAGAGTACGGGGAACGGCGCGCCCGCGGCGGACGCGGGTGCGAAGGCGACGAAGAGCGTCGGAAGGTGAGTGAGCCGATGAGCGGACGATGGGCCGGCATCCCCGATGAGGCGCCTGGCCCGTCGCCGCTCGGCCTGCGCGAGTTGAAGAAGCTCCGGGTGCGCCTGGCCATCCAGCGGGCCGCGGTGGAACTCTTCCAGGAGCGGGGCTTCGAGGCGGTGACGGTCGCTCAGATCTGCCGGGCGGCCGATGTCTCGCGCAGTACGTTCTTCCGGTACTTCCCCACCAAGGAGGACGTGGTCCTGCTGGACCACTACGACCCGTTGATCAGCGAGGCCATCGCGGCCCGGCCCCGTGGGGAGCCGCCGCTGACGGCCGTACGGCGGGGTCTGACCGGCGAGTTCCTGGAGCTGTTCCGCGACGACCAGGAACTCTTCATGGCGCGCGCCCGGCTGGTGATGTCCGTGCCCGCGCTGCGCAGCCGCATGTGGGAGGGGATGCGGGAGACCGAGAAGGTCTTCGCCACCGTGCTCGGCCGGCGAAGTGGCAGGGCGCCGGAGGACTTCGAGGTGCGGATCACGGCGGCGACCCTGTCGGCGGCGCTGGTCTCCTCCGTGGAGGAGTGGACCCGGCACGGCGGGCGCGTCGGGCTCGTCGACCTGTTCCACCAGGCACTGGACCAGATCGAGTCCGGCTTGAGGCTCTGACAGTCACGCCCATGCCCATGCCCATGCCCATGCCCCCAGGGTTGTCGCCCCGGGGGCACCGTGGCGTCAGCGGTGGTGGATCCGCGCGGGCACTCCGGGGTTCGGGCGGAGGTTGACCAGCAGCTCCGGGCGTATCTCGGTGGCGCCGGGCAGCAACTCGACCTCGACGCGCTGGGCGAGCAGCGCGGTGAGCAGATGGCCCTCCATCATTGCCAGATGGCTCCCCGGGCAGACGTTGCCGCCGGTGCCGAACGGCAGATAGGCGCCCTTGGGGAGGGCGCGCTCCCGCTCGCGTGCGAACCGCTCCGGGTCGAAGCGCTCCGGATCGGGGAAGACCTCCGGTCGCCGGTGCAGGCTGTAGGCGTTGATGAACACCATCGTCCCGGCCCGGACGGTGCGGCCGCCCACGACGGTGTCCCGGATCGCCTGGCGGGGGATCACCGCGGCCGGCGGATAGAGCCGCATCGCCTCCTTGAACACCTGCAGACAGTAGGGCAGCCGGGCGAGATCGTCGTAGCACACGGCCCGCTGTCCCAGCACCGTGTCCACCTCGGCGCGGACCGCGTCCCGGACCTCGGGGTGGCGGCCCAGCAGATACAGGGTCCATGCCTGGGCATCGGCGGAGGTCTCCTGGGCCGCGCCCCAGGCGGTGAGCACCTCGTCCAGCAGGAGGTCGTCCGGCATCGTCCCGCCGTCCTCGTAGCGGGCCGCCATCAGATCGTCCAGGATGTCCTGGTGGGCGGCCGGGCCGGGTGCCGAGGGGTCCGCCGGGCCGGTGGCGCGGGCCTGTCGCTGGCGGATGAATCCCGCGATCCACTGCCGGAAGGTGGCGATGTTCCGGCGCGCCCGCAGGTTGCGCGGGGTGGGTACCCACATCGGCAGGGCCACCATGCTGGTGATGGCGTGCATCTCCCACTCGAAGGCCTCGGTGATGGCGCGGGCCAGCACGTTGTTCTCGCGGGTCGAGGCGCTGAACAGCAACCGGGTGACGATGTCCATCGTGAGGGCGTTCATCTCGGCCACCAGGTCGACCTCCGCGCCCTCCTTCCACCGTCGGACGGTCCGCTCGGCCTCGGTCACGATCGCGTCGGCGTGGCGGGGGATGCGCCGGGGGGAGAAGTGCGGCAGCACCAGCCGGCGCTGCCGGGTGTGCAACTCACCCTCGCTGGTGAGCAGCCCCTTGCCCATGAGCGGGGTCAGGGCCCTGGTCTGCCGACGGCCGCGGCCGAAGTCGTCGGCGCGCTCGATGAGTACATCGCGGGCGGTGGCGGCGGAGGACACCACGACCGCGGGGCTGGGGCCGATCCGAAAGCCGATGACGCCGTCCGAGCCCTCGGCGAGGTCGTTCAGCGCGGCGATGGTCCCCGTCTGCCGGTGCCGGCAGGTCGTCGCGGTCCCACGCCTGCCGGCCGGGCAGCCCAAGTGGCCACTCCGCGCCGGTGACCAGCCGCCGTGGCAGCGCGTGGGCCAAGGCGGCCTCGGCCAGGGTGCGCAGCATCTCCAGCGCGGCCACCATCCGGGCATCCGCGCGGTGCAGCAGCCAGGCCACGGCCAGCGCGGCGAGCGCGTGCACGGTCATCATCGCCGGCCCGGCGTGATGCCAGGCATGTCCGTCGCCCGGCGCCGCCGTGAGGTGCCCGGCGTGCGCTGCGTGCCCTGGTGTCCCCGTCGGCGTGTTGCCGTCCGCCCAGGACAACGCCAAGTGCAGCACGCCCTGCGTCGCCAGCGTGAACAGCATGGTCACGGTCGGCGGGCAGTGGCGCCGGGCCAGCGGCCAGACCCCCGCGAACTGCGCCGCGGCCAGGCCGCCCACCATCCGCCACGGCACCGTTCCTTCGGCGATGGCATGGTGACCGAACGTGGCGAGCACCGTGCCGAGCGCCGCGAACACACCGGCCCGCGCGCACGCTCCCACCCGGGCATCGGGCCGGGATCCCCCGGCACGCCCCTGGTGCCCCGTCACGGGATCACGCGGCACGGTTGCCCATCGCCCCCTCCGGCGCGCTGCCGGGCGTTCGTCGTGGACGAGCGGGCTGGTGGAGGTCACGGGCGGCGTTCACCTTGTCGTATACGGCGCGGAGGGTGGGAACTGTTCACACGGCCGGCGGCTGTTGGCGCGGGGCGTCGTCGCCGTGCACGGCGTCACGGTGAGCGGCCGCACGCCGGTCGCGGGCGTGCAGACCGGCGAGGTAGGCGTTGTAGGCGGCGAGCGGGTCGTCGGCGTCGCCACGGTCGATCCGCCGGTCGATACGACGGGCCTCGCGCTGGTCGGAGCGGACCCACTGGATCGCCAGAATGACCGTGGTGAACAGCACCGGGATGTCGCCGGTGGCCCAGGCGATGGCACCGGCGTTGTACTGGTCGTCCAGTGGCTCGGCGACCCAGGGCCGGTCCAGCAGCGACCACCAGCCCTCGCCGATCAGCTCCGTGGAACTCATCAACGAGATGCTGAACCAGGAGTGGAGCGGCATGGTCAGGATCAGCACGAACAGCCGGCCCAGGTGGGGCGGGCGGCGCGGCCCGGGGTCGATGCCGATGACGACCCAGAAGAACAGAAGGCCCACGGCGAGGAAGTGCACCAGCATGAACATGTGTCCGAGGTGGCTGCGCATCAGCGTCTCGAACAGCGCGGTGTAGTACACCGCGAAGGCACTGCCGATGAACAGCGCGCTCACCACCACCGGATGCGAGATCACCTTCACATAGCGGCTGTGCAGCAGTTTGAGCAGCATCTCACGCGGCCCGTCCGGCGAGCCCTTGGGCGCGGCGGGCAGCACCCGCAGGGCGAGGGTGGCCGGGGCACCGAGCACCAGCAGGATCGGCACCGTCATCGCGAGAATCATGTGCTGGCCCATGTGCACGCTGAACAGCACCTTGCCGTACACGGCCAATCCGCTCATGGTCGCGAACACTGTGACGGTCAGGCCCAACAGCCAGGAAATCGTACGCCCGAGGGGCCACTTGTCGCCCCGGGCCCGCAACGTCCGTACGCCCGCCAGGTACAGCAGTGCGGCCGCGCCGGTGCCGAAGGCGAACAGCGGGTCGAAGTGCCACTGGGTGAACAGCGGGGTCTTGGGGAAGCCGCCGAGCGCGGGCGGCATGTCGAAGCCCAGCAGTTCCTCGGCCGGCGAGAGCGAGGTGTCGCCGCTCCCGGGTGCCGGGGTACGGGACAGCCCCACCGCGAGCCCGATCGCCCCCGCCATCAGCAGCAGCTCGCCCACGGCGAGCCGGACGAACGCCCGTCGCCTGCCCTCCCGGAGCGCGGGCAGGGTACGGCGGCGGTGCCACCAGCCCATGCCGCCCAGGACGGCCAGCGCCACCGCCTTACCGAGGACCATCACCCCGTAGGCGCTGCCGAACAGCTCTCCCGGGGACGGGAGCCGCACGGCGGCGCTGACCAGACCGCTGGAGCCGACCGCGAGCAGCGCCCCGCCGGCGAGCGGGCTGAACCGCCGCACCGCGTCTGCTGCCCGCTCCTCACGGCGGGCGGTGGCCACCAGTACGAAAACCAGCCCGCCGACCCAGACCGCGACCCCGAGCAGGTGCAGCGCCAGGCTGGTGACCGCGGCGTCGTGGTTGCCGGACGCGGCGGAATGCCCGCTGAACGCCGGTGGCAGCAGCCCTACAAGAGTCAGGAGCAGCGCCAGGCGCGCCCAGCGTGCGGTCGTGACGCCCACGCAGAAGGTGGCGATCACACCGCCGGCCGCCGCCGTCAGAGCGTAGGAACGTCCCTGCGTGTCGGTGATGGCGAAGTCGGCGAGAACCGCGGGCGAGGCGATGTCCGCGACCGGCGTGGCGAACAGATCGGACAGTGTGAACACCAAGGCGGCCACCGACGCGGCGCCCCACAGCGCGGCTGCCACGGCGGCCCAGTTGAGGTAGCGCAGCTGCGTCGCGGTGAGCTTCCGGCCACCCGGCAACAGGACGACCACCAGCAGCAGAGCGCCCACGGTGGCCACGGCGGCCACGTCCGTGAGAGTCCGGGCCACCGGCAACCCCCACGCGGTCATGGCCCCGGCGTCCGGAATGCCGGGGATCGCCTCACTCGCACCTCCGCCTGCCCCCACGGCCGCCAGCGCCACGGCGACGGCCACCCCCGCGCCCGCGGCGAGCAAGGCGGGCAGCCGCGGCAGCAGCCGCTTGGCCCCGGTGTGCCTGGTCTCAGTCGCCATGACGCGCCCGCCTCCGTCGTGCCGCGAAGACACCGGCCCCGATCACGGCGGCGATCCCGGCGGCGGCCAACGCGCCGGCTCCGGCGAGGACCGGCCCCCGCACCCCCGGGGACGCGGCGTCGTCCCGGTCCGCTTCCCCAGATGCCGGCGCGATCGAGGGGTCGGCGGCTTCCCGCCCTCCCGACGGCGACGGACTCGGGCTGTCCGCCGCCTTGACCGTGAAGGGGTACGAGCCGGAGACGGGATGGCCATCGGCGGACACCACCCGGTAGCCCACCGTGTAACGCCCCGCCGGAGCACCGGCCTTCAGCGGGAGCGTGACGGTCCTGCCGTCCACCCGCGGCCGGCCGGCCGCGACCGGCGTTCCGTCCGACGCGGTCACGGCGACCTTGGCGTACTCCTCGGCCATCGCGTCCGTGAAGTTGAGCGTGATACGCGGGGGCAGCCCGGCGAGCGTCGCGTTCGCACCGGGGCTGCTGGTGTCGAGACCCGTGTGGGCCGCGGCCTGCCCGGCCGCGGCGGCCGGCACCACCAGGGCCGCGGACAGGACGAGGATGCGTGCCGCCGCGCGGGCGGCACGCCGATGGACGGCATGCATGATGCGGAGCTTTCTGTCGTCCCCCGGCGGCGCGGACCACCGGGACGGGAGGGACCGGCCCGCCGGGCGGCCCTCGCGTCGCGCCCGTCAGGACAGGCAAGGACCGCCGATCGGCATCGGCCGGAGAAGGACATGCGGAAGGACATGCGGAAGGACATGCGGAAGGACATCCGGTCGATGCGCACGCGGCGGCGCGCGGCCTTCACGCAGCCTCATCAGCACAGCCGACTTCAGAGGCGCCACGCTCTCGACGAAGGTGACCTGCGGGCCGGCCCCCTGAACGCGGCCGAGCAGCGGCCAGACGAAAGCGAGCAGAGAGCCTACGGCCGCCGACAGCGGCCCGGACTGCCACAACAGCCGCTCCGTGACCCCCAGCAGCCGCGCCGCGAGCAGCAGCGCGATGAGGTGCCCGGCCAGCAGCACGCCGGGGGGCGGCCCGGAGATCGCGTCGTGCTCGGCCAACCACGGTCCGGAGCCGAAACCACCCTGCCCCGCGACCGCCGCACAGGCCCCGGGCAGCGAATAGGCCACGTGATAAGCGAGTTGCGCGGCGGCCAGAACGCCCAGCAACTGGGTGTCGGTCAACCGCCGCCGCGTCAGCACGGCCGCGCCGGGTACGGCCACCAGCGCCGTCGCCGCCACCACGGCCCACCGCGGAGTGTGGCCCTGCGACAGCACGTGTCCGACCAGCGGCAGGAGCACACACAGCACCGCCAGCACCCCGGCCCGTACCCCACGCAGCACGCCGGACGCCGGGGAGGCGGAACACGGCAGGAGGAACGGTCGCATCACAGGCGGCTTTCGGAAGCGGCGGGCGGGCGAGCGGCGGGACACGCGGTGAAGCCCAGTCCTCGGCAGCGTACCCACCCCTCCGACACGGTTCGCTGCCGGGTGGCCCCCTTCGTGCCCGCCCCCGCAGTGCACCGGACCTCTCGGCTGCGAGGACCCGCACGGCCCGGTCAACCGGGACGGGCCGCACAAGCACTGGCCCTCCTCCCGCAAGGCCGCACCCTGAACTGAAGGGTGTCAATATGGACCTCGCCGGGTGGGCCGGGTACGGCTACTGCGACTCCCACTCGCGGTTCAGCCCCGGTCACCCGATCCCTGATCGCGTACGACCACTGATCACCGCGTTGAAAGCCTTGTGTTTCGTCGGGTGGGCTCTGGCGAACATCGTGATTCCGTTGTTCAGCTGAATGTCGATGGTCATGTCTCTCCTCAGGTGGTCGTACTTCTGGTGAAGACGCCGCACCCCCGGGAGAGGCGGTGGCTCCGACGGCGGTGGTCAACGCTTTTCGCGTCGGCTGCGGATGCTCAGGGCGATGGCGGAGACAAGGAACCAGAAGGCACCGAAGGCCGAGTATCCGGCGACGGTAAACAGGCTGCTCGTCGCCGAGGCGGACATGGCAGCGAAGGAGGCACCGGCGAGGACGGACAGTCCGCCGCTGATGACCATGGGCCACTGGGCACCGACGGTGCGTCGGCGCCAGATCGCCACGACGAGCTGGATCGCTCCGGCAAGGAGGGCCCAGATGCCGAACACGAGCAGGGCCGTCCCGATGGTGGAGAAGACGGCGATGATCATCCCGGCGGCGGTGGCGAGGCCGAGAGCCACGTTGGTGGTACCGACGCGGTCCGTGGAGCCGGTGCCGGCCATGCGACGCTCGAGGAGCGTGGCGATGGCGTCCCACAGGGGGTAGATGACGAGCAGCACGCCCGCGATCACCGTGGGCCTGTCCGTCGACACGAGCGAGGCGGAAGTCGTGACGACGAGTGCCACCCAGATCAGGGAGAAGGCGACTCGGATCAGGTAGAGCGATCGGAGCCCGGAGGGCGTCGTCGTGGTCGTGGTGGTGCTCGAAGTCACGGTGGTCTGAGTCATCGGGTGTCCCGTTTTGTGATCGTGATGGTGTGAGACGGTCGCCTCGATGAGGAGTCTCAGCGGCCTCGGGACAGGGCGTGTACTTCGAACGAAGTAGTTTTGCCATCCGCTTCGAATCGAATGAGTTCTGCCGTCCCCATCGCCCGGCCCGGGCTCGCCGTCTACATCATTCGAAGTACACGGCCACAGCACACGTGGACGAGAATTGGGTCATGGTCAAGGCGCAGAACAATCAGGGCGGCCCGTGGCACCCCTGTGGGTCCGCCGCCCCGAGGCGCTGCACCTCGTCGCCTATTCGGTGGCCGCGCTGGTGTTCACCGGCCAGATCGTGGCAGTGATCCTGCGAGGGTCGGATTGGCCGACGGTCCTCTCCGTACTCCTCGCCGGTGGCGGTGTCGCCCTCTCATGGTGGAGGCCGTGGGCAGGACTGGTCGTGGCGAGCGCGGCGTCCTTCGCCGTCGCAGCGGTGGGCCATGACCCCCTGTCGGTGTGGATGATGGCGGTGCTCGTGCTGTTCTCGGTCACCCTCAGGGGGAAGCAGCCGCTGGCCGGAACCGGCATCGTGGCGGCGTTCTTCCTGGGGGCGTTCATGACGCTGGGAGGGTTCCGTGGCGGCGCGATCGTGGGAGCCGCCGCACTCTTCTCAGCCATAGCAGGAGGTGCGACAGGGGCCGCGCTGCGCATCCATCGAGAGCACTGGCGCACCCTGGAGGAACGGGCCGAAAGCGCCATCGTCACCCGCGAGATCGAGGCCACCCGACGGGTGACCGAGGAACGACTCCGCATCGCCCGGGATCTCCACGACATCATCGGCCACCAGGCCGCGATGTTGAGTATGCATCTTGGTGCCGCGGAGATCGGGCTGCCCGAAGACGCCGAGTCCTCCCGGCACGCCCTCGTCTCGGCCAGGTCCAGCGCCCGCACCGTCGTCGTCGAAACGCAACGGATCCTCGCGCTCCTCCGCCTCGGAGACGACATCTCCGACGACGAGGCGCTCCGGCCGACCCCGGCGCTCAGCGGCCTGGAAGGCCTTATCGCCTCTTTCGAGAGCATCGGCCTCGACGTCCGGCCCTCCATCGACATCCCCGCCGGTTTCGTGGAACCCAGCGTCGGCGTGACGGTCTACCGGGTCGTTCAGGAAGCACTCACGAATGCCTACCGACATGGACAGGGGGCGGCAACGGTGGATGTGCGCGAGCGCGACGGCAGGATCTGCGTCACCGTGGAGAACCGCGTCGGTCACTCACTGCGCGGCTCCGACTCCGGCTCCGGCTCCGGCTCCGGCTCCGGCAGCGGACTCGGACTCGTGGGGATGCGCGAACGCGTCGAGTCCTCCAGCGGGCGGCTGACGATCGACAGTGACGGCGGGCGATTCCGGGTCCATGCGGAGTTCAGCCCTCTGGGAGCCGCCGTATGACGACGCGGATTCTGATCGTCGACGACCAGGACGAGATAAGGGCCGGCATCAAAGCGATGCTCCGGCTCGACCCGAGTCTCGTCGTTGCGGGTGATCTCTCCGATGGACTCCAGGTCGTCCCCTTTCTCAGGGACCACCCCGTCGACCTGGTCCTGATGGACATCCGGATGCCCGGCATCGACGGTGTCGAAGCCACCCGCCGGATCCGCAAAGAGCATCCACCCGAAATGATGCGGGTGATCGTGCTGACCGCTTTTGACCAGGACAACATCGTTCTCGCCGCCCTTCGCGCGGGCGCCAACGGTTTCCTGAGCAAGACCGTGAGCCCGGCTGAACTCGTCGCCGGAATCACCGAGGTCGTCGGCGGTGGCGGTGCGCTGTCGGCCGCCGCGACGGCCGCGCTCATCGGTCACAGCCACCGACGACAAGCAACCGCTCGACCGAAATCTGACGCACAGTCATGTCGTGAGGGCGAGTCGCTGCGGCAGTGGTGCCCGCTGCTCAGGCCAACCGGTACTATCGGTAACGGCCTGGTGCAGCCGGCCGCTCGCGCCTTTCAAGGTTGGGTGAATGCACCGAGATTCGCCTGGCCTCGGCTCACTGAACGCGGCGCCAGCCGACAACGCGAGCATCAGCAGGATGGGCCGCGTGGAAAGCCGACGCGATGACGTCCACTACCACTGACCGCGCCAAGAAACTCGCCAAACGCCTGCGCGAGGACCTTGCCACAGCGGGGGTCAAGATCCCGTACAGCCTCGCGCTCGAACTGATCGCCCACCAGCTCGGCACCAAGGACTGGAATGTGCTCGCCGCCCTGGCGAGCCGCGCAGGGAACCCTGCCGCGCCGGGCATCAGCCCGGGCGTGCCGGTCCTGCGCGTCATGTCCGCCGCACAGGCACTGCCCTTCTACCTTGACTACCTGGGCTTCGCCCTGGACTGGGAGCACCGGTTCGAGCCCGGGCTGCCACTGTACGTGCAGGTATCGCGCTCGGCAGCTGTGCTGCACCTCTCCGAGCACCACGGCGATGGCGTCCCCAACAGCGTGGTCTGGATCCCGGTGCACGATGTCTCCGCGCTGCACAAGGAATTGCTCGCCCGACCGAACGCGCCGGTACGTCCCGGTATCGATCCGGACGCGCCCGGAGGGCCTACGCTGCAGGTCATCGACCCGTACGGCAATGTCCTGAGATTCGCGCAGCCGTCATCCGCGCAGTAGCCGACCCCGGCAGAGCGCGCCGCAGCACGCGGTGCGCTCTGCCGACGCGATCCCCGACACGGACACTCCACAGAGCGACGGCAGCAAGATCACGCTCTACGGCTGGAGCACTAAGCGCAAGTCGCGGTATCGAACCGCATGGCGGCCCGCCCCCACTACAGCGAATGCGCTCAGCCGGCCCATCGGCCCTCTGGAGCCAGCTCAGCGATATGCATCACAGCATCACCACCGGAAAGCAACAGGCGCTGCTCTCTCCGTCGCGAACGCGGCGTCGAGAGGGCAGCACTCAATGACCCCGCGAACCCAACCGCACACGGCCTCCGCGGACACAAGCCACTCCTCCCTGACCCACACCGGAGAGGCCGGGGCGAGCCTGTTGATGCTGATGGCGAAGCCACGGCATAAGAAACCGGAGAACGTTCGCAGATACTTCAAACCGTCACCGGAGGCGATCGCCGAGCTCACCAGCCTGCTCGCCCCGGGTGACAGCCAACGCTGAACGCAGGCGGCCTGATTCGCCTGGCGCTTCTTCGCCTCACTTGTTCCGGTCTTCATGGAAGTGAGGAGGCAGGACCGGTTGCTCCCAGAGGCCGGTCAGGTGTTCGTGAAGGACGTCGTGTGCCTCTTGCGGGGTGAGGTGACCGATGAGGACATGCGTGGTGAGGCCGTCCGCAAGGGCGAGGAGAGTGCGGGCCTCGCGTGGTGGATCGAGGGGCGCGGCGCGGTCGGCGCCCTCGTCGGCTTCCGAGATGAGGCGGGTGAACGCCTCCTGCAGGGCTGCGTAGTTCGCCCTCAGCGTCCCGGCGAGCGCCTTGCTGACAGCCGCCTGCGCGACAAAGGCGAGCCAGACCCGGGCCTCGGCGCGGTGCTCTTCCCCGAGTAGTGAGATCTCGGTGGCGGCGTGGCCCAGGGCGGTGCCGGCCGACTGGGCCGGGCTCCTGACGAGGCGGGCCTGCACGCGCTCACTGATCCGCTCGCTGACGTGCCCAAGAGCGAATACGAGCATCTCTTCCTTGGTACGGAAGCACCGCTGAACGGCGCCCATGGACACCTGCGCGCGAGCGGCGACGTCGCGAAGGGTCACGCCCTCAAGGCCACGCTCGTCGGCGAGTTGGCAGACGGCCTCGGCGATGAGGCGGCGTCGGCCCACATGATCCACCTGCCTGGGCATGCCCGGTCGCCTCCCTGCTCCACGGCGCTCTGCTTCGCAGTGCACCTTATGCGATGCGCTCGTATCGGTACCAGGGTACGGTTGCGGTTCCGATGCAAGCGCATCGGTACGTAGGGGAGGAAGGAAAGGTCATGCAGGACGCCCTGTGGAAGATGTCGGCCGCCGCCCAGGCGGAGGCCGTGCGCGGCGCACACGTCTCGGCACTCGAACTGGTCGACAGTCACCTCGATCGCATCGCCGAGGTCAACCCACAAGTGAACGCAATCACACAGCTCCTGGCGGAGCGCGCACGCGAGGCCGCGACACAGACGGACCGTCGGCGGGCCGCCGGTGAAGCGCTGGGGCCGCTCGCGGGCGTGCCGTTCACCGTGAAGGAGAGCACCGCCGTCGAAGGCGTGCCGACCACGTTCGGCACGGAGCGCTTCCGCGATCTGGTGGCGCCGGCCGACGCGCCCCCGGTGGCGCGGCTGCGCGCGGCCGGGGCCATCCCCATCGGGCACAGCAACATCCCCACCCTGATCCTGGCGGGGATGCACACGCGCAGCGAACTGTTCGGCGACACGGTCAATCCATGGGACAGCAGCCGGACCCCGGGCGGCTCCAGCGGGGGCGACGCGGTGGCCGTGGCCACAGGCATGGCGGCGCTCGGGCTCGGCAACGACTCCGGGGGATCGGTGCGCGTCCCGGCCCAGTTCTGCGGCGTGGCCGGGCTGAAGCCGTCCACGGGCCGGTTCCCCGCCGACCACCGCATTCTCGGCCCGGACGACCCAGGCCCGGCGTCCCAGATACTGGTCACCGACGGCCCGCTGGCCCGGAGCGTGGGCGACCTACGGCTGGCTTACGAGGTGCTGGCCGGGACCGATCCGCGAGACCCACGGGCCGTACCGGTGCCCGCGTACGGCGAAGCGCTCCCCGGACCGGTGAAGGTCGCGGTCGTGGCGGACCCCGGCGGGCACGGCGTCCACCCCGCGGTTCGCGGAGCCATCGGGACCGCGGCCGACGCGCTCCGCGACGCCGGATACGACGTGCGCGAGGTACAGGACGTACCGCGGATGGACGAGGCTCTCGAGGCGTACGGCCGGATCACCGTGACCGAGTTCGCCCCGACCTGGCCGGTGGTGCGCGAGCTGCTCGGCAGAGGCGGGGACCGCTACATCGAGATGGCGATGGAGCAGACCCCGCCCGCAAGCGCGGACGAGTTCATGAAGCTGATGGGCACCTGGATGACCATTCGCCGCTCGTGGGCCGAATTCCTCGACGAATACCCGCTGTTGCTCGGGCCGTCGTTCACCGAGCCACCGGTCGAGCCGGGGCTGGAGTCGCGCGACAGGGCGGGCCGGGACCGGGTCGGCTCGGGAATGCGCCTGTGCAGCGTGACCAGCTTCGTGGGCGTGCCCGGTGTGGCCGTACCGACCGGCGTGGTCGACGGGCTCCCCTTGGGAGTGCAGATCGTCGGGCGCGCGTTCCGGGAGGACCTGTGCCTGGACGCGGCCCAGGCGATCGAGGACCGGCTCGGAGTTCTCACACCGGTCGACCCGCGCGTGGGAGGCCGGGCTGATTGAGCCCTTGTGCCAGGGAGGGCGCGCTCGGCGGCCCCCGCATCTTCCGCCACGTTGGCCCATCTCTGCGGGGCGCAGGAGGACCTACGCCGGCAGCGGTCAAGATCCTCCCTACCGTGGAGGCGCCGGTCCTGTGGCCCAAGCGTGCACGCTCTCCCTGGATCCTGCGGCAGCCCCAGCGCGGGTTCTCCCGTGCCGGCCGCAGCACCAACTCCTTCACGGCTTTCGCTGTCGGCGGTCTTCCTGGCTCGATCCGGCGCTCGCTGTAGTCCCACCTGAGTGCAACGAGACGTCGATGCCAGCCGAGCAACGTCCCTGGCCTCACAGGGAACAACTGCGCCCAGCGCCACCGAGGGATCAGCGAGGACAACGCCGCGAACCACAGCCGGTCCGCCCACTCATACCCGCACCGGACTGGCAAGCTGCCTGCGCAGCACCGCGTTCTCGTGCCGGAGCACGAGCAACTCCGCGTCTCTGGCCGTCTGCCGACGCAGCAGCACCGCTCCACGGCCCCACGGTGGCGCGGTGGCGCGGTGGCGCGGTGGCGCGGTGGCGCGGTGGCGCGGTGGCGCGGTGGCGCGGTGGCGCGGTGGCGCGGTGGCGCGGTGGCGCGGGAATACGGCCGATAGCTCGCCCAGTGTGCAGGCCACTGCGGAGCGGCGGGCTTCCAGCACCTGCCCGACCGCTCCCCCGAGGCATGCGCGAACACCGGATCGTCTCACCGCGCACCCCGCCCTGGCACCAGCGTCTGGTGAAGCAGATTGGACGCAGCCGCCGTCCAGGGCCGAGCGCGGCTCGCGCCCGACGACGACCTCAGTGTCATTCCCCTGCCCACCGCCCGAATCGAACGCCGACGAGCCGTCGCCGGGGTCGAGCTGATCACTCTGCCCCCGCCTTCCATCGCCGGGCGTCGCCGCCCTGGTCCGGCAGCAGGAACAGCGTGTCGCCCCAGGACGGTGTCACCGCGTGGCCCGGGGCGATCTCCGGGCGGACCACGCCGCGGGAGTCGACGGCGAAGCGCAGGTTCTGGCCGTTACGGCTGTAGACCGCGGAGCACTCCCAGATGCCGACGCCCTCGTCCGTGGAACCCCGGCTGTCCAAGCAGAAGCCGGGATCAGCGAGTGACTGGAGGACACCGCGCGCGGTGTCGACGCGCCAGCGCTGCGTAGCGGACGACGTGCAGGGCGCCGTGATGACGTCCGTGCCCAGGTCCATCACCCCATCGCGGATGTCGAGGCACCGGCCCGAGGCGACGTTCACCATCTGGGCGTACGTGCCGTTCGGGGGATGTGCCGCAGGCGGCTGAGGCGTCGGCTTCGGCTTCGGTTTCGGTTTCGGTTTCGGTTCGGGCTTGGGCGCGGGCTTCGGGAACGCCGACTGTGTCGTCTTCGACGGGGCCGGAGTCGGAGCGGGGCTCGGCGACTTCGTCCCGGACGTGTGGGAGGGAGATGGAGTCTCCGAGATCTTCACCGCAGCCGTCGGCGATGGCGGCGGCGTGCGGACGCTGCTCGCGGCTGGCACTTGCTCCGAACCGCCCGAGAGCAGCAGGTAGACCAGCAGCGGGGCCACCGCCGCCCCCACGGCCGTCGCGCCCAGCGCAATCCGCCGGGAGGGCCACCAGTTCGACAGTCTGTCGGTGCCGGCCCTGATCTGCTCGCCCGTGTCGCCCCTGACGTACGCCGCGCCACCCCACGGGAGCAGTCCCTCCGCCAGCGCCGTGCGGGGAGTGTCACGCAGTTGCGACTGCTCCTCGTACGCGGTGGCACAGTGCACGCAGTGCGCCATGTGGGTGTGAAGATCCACGCTGTAGCGCGGGGTGCCGGGTCGCACCGACTCCTCGATCAGCCGCCGGAAGCCCTCACAATGCTCATTGCCGGAAGCGGCCAGCCGGGTCATCAGCAGGGACTGACGCAGCCTCCAGAAGGCCGGTTCGATGCCGTACGCCACGTCCCGTGGGGAGATGCCCAACAGATTGGCCGCCCGCTCCGGCGGCTCCTGTTCGACGATGCCGTGCCAGAGCAGCACCTGTCCATGGACCGGAAGTTCCTCGAACGCGGTGAGCATCGGTGGGAGAGGGGCCTCGGAGCCGGACCTGTACACATGCGTGAGCAGGTCGGTGTCGAGACGGGCGGCGCGTTCGTCCGCGGCCCAGGAGGTGGCCACGCCACCCGCCAGCAGCAGGAGTTGATGGCGCCAGGAGCCGCGCGGCTCGTTGCCACGGACCGTGTCGCGGGCCGCGAGCGCAAACGCCTGGGCGGTGAGCTGCCGGGCCGCGTTCTCGTCCGCCGTGCATACGCGCGCGTACGCGAGCACCGAGGGACGGTGACGCGTGCGCAACTCGCGCAGGGCCGGATAGGCGGTCGGGGAGCCCGTCCGCAGCAACGTGGTCAGCTGGACATCGGACATCTCCCTCAGCACGCCCTCGCCAGCCTCGACGTCACCGTCATCCCGCGCCGCCCGGGTCATCCCCTGCCTCCTCGCACCCTCCGTCGCCGCCCGGCAGGCACGTCTGAAACTGAGAGGTGCCGACCGGCTAGGGGTGACCTTAGCCGTGGCAACGGACTTGCAGGGAAGGGGTACTGGTGGGTAACCGGTGTGCGCCATGAGGGATCGACACACATCCGTGAGGTGGCGGAGGGAAAGCTCCATCCAACAGGTCGCCCGTCAACTCGCATCGAGCACAGAATCGTTATGAACTCCTGGCGCGATACGCCGTCGGTGCCATCCGTGGACGCGATCAACACGTCCGGATTTCCGGCAGGGCCCTGCGGGCAACCGAGCAACGCCCTGGCGCCACAGGGAACACGCGCGCCCAGCGCCACCAGGGGGACGCCGACGGCACCCTGCCCCCGCTACGCACACCGCACGGGCCAGGAGTTGGCGTCGCCGCGCCCGGCCGGGCCACGGGCGGCGTCGCTCCGGGAGCCGTTCGCCACGCTGGTCGGCTCGGGCACCTCCCTGGTGTCCGTCATCGCCACCTCCAACATCACCGGCGCGGTCACCGACATCGCGGCGGTGGTCGAGGCGGTGCGCGCGAAGAACCCCGAGGTCTACGTCGTCACGACGGCGTCCAGTACGCCCCACACGGCGTCATCGACGTACACGCCTGGGGCGTCGACGCCGTCAACATCGCCCCGTACAAGATGTTCGGCGACCGCGGCAACGCTTTCACCTACCTCTCGCCGCCCCTCGCCGAACTGCACCACGACAAGCTCGCCGCCGCAAGCGCGCGAACCTGGGCCGTAGGCAGCTTCGCACCCGCCGTCTACGCCGGATTCTCGGCGATCGTCGACTACCTCGTGGCGCTGGGCGGCTCGGAGCCGGACGCCGACCGCCGGACCGGCCTGGTCGCCGGAATGCTTGGCGTGATCGTCTACGAGCGTGTGGCGAGCAGCCCCTACTCCGAGCGCACCCTTCGCGCCGTCGGGCTGGACGGGGTCGTATGTGTCTCGCCGTTGCACTGCCACGCCCTTGAGGAGGCGGAAGGGAAAGCTGAAAGGATCAGCCCTGCTTCTGCGGCTTGCGGGACTTGTCGCCGAGCATCATGAGGCCGGCGGGCACGCAACCGGGGGCATCGGGCGCCGCCGCTGCCTGCCCGCGGCATCGCTTCCGGTCACTCGCGCCCACACGGCGCAGCCGCAGATCGCCGGGCCCCGTACCCCAGACGGGCACCCGCCCCGGAAGCAGCGATGCTCATTGATCACAATCCGATACGCGCCCTGACGCCACGTCATTCGCCGGTGCCCTCGTCGTCCTCGTCGAGGTGGACGGTCGCCGGGTCACGCAGTGGGCGCAGGCCCTCGCGTGGCGCCGCCGAAGTTGCCCGGGTCGGACGCGATGCCGACGTAGAGGGGCGCGTCATCGGGGAGGTCCTTGGCGGCGTCACGAGGCGTCCGACCATCCAGACCTCGTGCGAGTGATCGTAGGTGTCAGTCGTGACGGGAACACCCCAGTTCATGCGCTTCTGCAGAGACGCACGCGCGGTCCGCGGCAGGCGCAGGGGGCCGCACGACCCCGACGGTCCGGATCACAGCCTGTCAAAATTCCTGACAGCAACACCGATTGCCTGGTCCGTTCCTACTCGGAGCCCGAACCGCGCCTCTCGATAGTCACGCGACACATTGACCCCACAGCGCCATCGCGGTTGCATGCTTGTGGCCCTCCGGTGGGGAGCCGGGGAGAAGGACCGTGTCCTGCCTCAGGGGGAAAAATGAGGGGAAATGCGAATCGGAGCGCCACCAGACGTGTGCGGGCCGCCTTAAGCGCCACGGTCGTGGTCTGCGCGGTCACGACGGTGCTGCCCGGAGCCGCTTCGGCTGAGCCCATGACCGTGCCGGGCGTCGCGAGCGACAGCGGAGCCGGGGTCGAGCGGATCAGTGTCGCGACCGACGGCGCCCAGGGCGACGGCGACTCCGCCGGCGCCACGATCACGACCGACGGCCGGCGTATCGCCTTCTCGTCGTTGGCGAAGAATCTCACACCCGCCAACCCGGTGACATGGGAAAGGGTGTTCGTCCGCGACCAGCGGACGAGCCAGACCACGCTGATGAGCAGCATCACCCCAACGAATCAGGGCCCGGTGATCAGCGGCGACGGGCAATACGTTGCCTTTTGGGGGCTGTTGCAAAGAGACACGAAGTCCTTCCTGTCCCAGGTGAGCTCGGGAAGCACGATCGGCATCAACTGCCCGGGCCTCAGCTGCAGCCAGCCGTCGCTGAGCGCGGACGGCCGCCACGTCGCCCAGGTCGCCACCTTCAACCGACCGCCGTCCCGGCAGCGCATCGAGGTACGGGACTGGCGCGCCGACACCACGGAGACCGTCGCCGAGTTCGACCACACCGTCTCAGCCCGGCCGTCCATCAGCGGCGACGGCCGCTTTGTCGCCTACCAGGACGGTCAGGCGGAGGACGTCTTCGTGTGGGACCGGACCGACGACACCTCCTCCGGCCCGATCGAGGGCCCGTCCAAGGCGGCGACCCTCGTCCAGATCAGCAAGGACGGCAGCAAGATCGTCTACCTCTCGGGCTCCGACACCTACGTCCAGGACGAGAGCTCAAGCACCGACCAACTCGTGCCGAACGTGCGGGGCGTGGCCATCGACCCCACCGGCCGCTATCTGCTGTACGCCCCACACGACACGAACGGACCGTCGCTCACGCTGCGCGACCTGGAGACGGGCACCGACGAGATCGTCTCGAACCAGCCCGCCTCGGCCGGGACCGACGCGGTCAGCGCCGGTGGGCGCGACGTGGTCTTCCATTCCACGGCCGACGACATCGTGCCCGGCGACACCAACGGCAAGTCGGACGTTTTCCTCCGCCGCTTCTACTGATCGCCCCGACCGCCACGCTCTCCTGCTGCCAACGTTCCCCGCACCCCCACACCCCCGCAGATCCCGTCAGACCCCCTTTGAGCTGCAGCGACGCATTTCTGAAGGGCACAGGATCGAGAATAGTCAACGAACTCCTGAGGGAAGGCGGCGTAGCTCGCATTGCGTCGCCGAGTGCTCCCAGTAGGAACAGGCATCGGGCCTCGGATCCGTCGTCGTGCGACGGCGTCCCTCTACGAAAGCCGGATTGGGCACGGCAGATCGTTGTCACGGCGCCGTCGCGCGATGGCTCACGAGTTGCCTTATGGTGATATGCGGGGGTTTGGCCACCAGTGTGGGATACGGGTGGGGAAGCGGCCGACCCGGGGGCGACACACAATGACTCGTGAATGGGCGGATATCCCATGGACGACAAGGTTGTGCCGCCGGGCGAACCGGTGCCGGAAGAGGGCTGGGTCTACCTCCGGCTCGCGGGAGACGCGAAGCAGCGCGGCGAACAGCACGGGAAAGCACTGGCGAAGGAACTACGAGACGCTCTCGATGTCGGCGACTTCATGGCTGAGTGGGACACCGGCGAAAACCTGACCGAATTCGCCGCTATAGCCAAGGAGGCGTTCGGGCCCATCGACAAGGAGTACCTGGACGAGATCAAGGGCATCGTCAAGGGCGCGACGAGTGGCGGAAATCCCTCGGTCACACCCAAGCGAAAGGTCCCCATCACCGAAGAGGTGCTGATCGCCTGGAACGCGTACAACGAACTGGTCGGCACCTGGTGGCCCCTTGACCCGCCAAAGGAAGAGCCCGCCGGCACACGCGTCAGAAGCTCCCCGGGGCGATGCAGCGCCTTCGCCACCACCGGGGCGGCCAGCGACGGCGGGAAGATCGTGATGGCCCACAACACCTGGGACCGTTACTCCATCGCCGAGTGTTACAACATCATCCTCGACATCGTCCCGCCCAACGGCAAGGGACATCGGGTGCTGATGCAAGCGGCCCCCGGCTACATCACCAGCGGCGCGGACTGGATAGTGACCGACGCGGGGCTGATGATCTGCGAGACCACCATCGGGAGCTTCACCGGACACTTCCTCAAGGGCAAAACCCCCGAGTTCCAGCGTTCCCGGAAGGCGGCCCAGTACGGCGACAGCATCGAGACATGGCAACAGCTGATGCTCGACGGGAACAACGGGGGCTACGCGAACACATGGCTCGTCGGAGAGGCCAAGAGCGCGAACAAGAGGATCGCCCGCATCGACGTGGGTACGGCCTATCACGGCTCCGAGGAGCGCACCGATGGATACTTCGCCTGCTACAACGTCGCCTCGAACCTCAAAGTGCGCAACCAGGAGACCTCCGATCCCGGCGCCTACTCCGACATCCGCGGCAACGGCGCCCGGCGCGTGCGTTTCGGCCAACTGCTGGGCAACTCCGTCCGGATGACCGCCGAGCAGGCCCAGAAAGTGATCGCGGATCACCACGATGTCTACTGCGACAACGCGATCCGCCCCGGTTCGCGGTCGATCTGCGGGCATCTCGACCTCGACGACGGCCATGCCGGCAACCACGGCCGGGAGCCCTTCTACCCCCATGGGGCCAACGACGGGAAGGTCATGGACAGCGACATGGCGGCGAACATGACGTTCCAGGCCCGCTGGGGCAACTCCTGCGGCCTCCCCTTCGACGCCAAGGACTTCCTGGCGACACACCCGCAGTACGCATGGCTGGCGGACTGGTTGCACGACCGGCCCACCCGGAAGTGGACCACCTTCCCCCCGAAGCGGTGAACGACAGGGTCGAGAGCCCGAGCTGGAAAGGAAAACGACATGCCGAACAACCCGACGCCCGGCAACATCAAGTCGGTGGTGAAGAACGCCATAGGTCCCATGGAGGACTACGCCATGGGCTACCTCAACCCCGTGGGCACCGACCCGGCACCCCCTTCACAGGGCACCGGATACGTCGCGACCATGAAGCTCTCTGTGGGCACGGTGGGAATCAGCGATGCCGACATCCTGGACGAGGGCACCGAGAACATCGTGTCCTACGACCGATGTGAGGCGGCCGACGCCAACATCAGCCAGATCAACATGGGCACCGCCTCCTCGTTCTGCGGCCTGAACGGCGCCCTGTGGGGATACCACCTCGCGCACGCGGACCTCCCCACGACCCCGGTCTTCTCGATCCCCGCCGACGGTGGCAAACCCTTGGACGTCTACGACGCCACGCCCCTGCTCGACGCGACCTACCGGCTCTTCGGCGCCGTCGACGTCCCACGGCACCCGCCCCTTCCGGGAGCACATGTCATCTGTGCCAACAAGAGCATCACCGTACGCGGACCCTCCTACGCCTGGGCCTTCATCGCGATCGCCATCGCCGATGACCCCAACGAGAGCAACCTGTTCATCGAGGACTGCGGTGAATTCCCTGCGCGTCCGTACGAGACGTACGACAAGGATGGGCATCCGGTGAAGACCGTCTTCCCCACCGGCGACCAAGTCAGCGACCTGCTCCTGAAACACGAATACGCCGTCGCGAAAAGCGTCCAGCTGTGCGGAACGGACTACCGCAAGAAGGCCTACTCGAAGATGTACGCCGTCAGCCGCGCCGTGTACGCCGCGCCCGGCGAGGTGGGCTCCGCGCTCGCCTGTGCCCCGTACGTTCTGCTCGCCCAGAACGATGTCCCGAATCAGTGGACGACGGACAAGCTCGTCGACAGCAAGCTCACAGCGTGGCAGTCGGCGCTGTGGAGTGACAAGCTCCAGCCCTACCCCTTCAAGGACCGCGAGGTCGTCGGGGCACCGTAGGAGATGCGATGACCGTCACCCAGCTCGAGAAGGACATCACGGACCAGTGGGCGCAGCTCTGCCCGGTCGCCGGGTACACCTCCGGATGGCCGCAGAACAAGGACATCGCTCACCTGTTCATCCCCACCACGGACGCGATGCACGAGGCCAATGCCAAGATCGTCGCCCTGCGCAAGCGCCTGTCGGAAATCTCCGACGCCGACCTGCGCACGACCGCCGACAAGCAGCTGACCCTGCTCGCCACGCAGCTCGCCTGGCCACAGCCAGGCGCGGCCGTCCAGGACTGCGGCGACGGCGCCTTCTACATCAAGCTCCTCAATACGGAGTTCGGCCGCCCCGACCCCAAGAGCTGGCTCCCGGGCTTCCTCGACAGTGCCGCCAAGAAGATCGACTTCGAGACGGACCGGCTGACCAAGATCCCGCTGGACGTCACCCACCGCAGGCAGTGCCTCACCGCGGCCGCCTACTGCGGAGCCACGATGCGGATCCTCGAAAAGGACTACTCGGCGAAGATCGACACCGTCCTCAAGAAGCTGGATCACTTCAAGCAGACGGTGGACGGATCGTTCAAGGGGCTCGACGCGGACGACATACCGACCGTGATCCACGTCCTGCGGGAGCACACCGTCGCTCCCACGTACACCGACGGATACCCACAGCTCCTCGCCGACCTGTACGACTTCGCCCCCAGCGCCGCGGACCTCGACACGACCGCGACCACCTGGCTCGAGCAGGACCTGACCATCGTGAAGGCCCTGGCCGCCGAACTCGCGTCGCTGCTGAAGCTGCCACGCGGCTCCTCCGTGGGCGACGTGTGGGCCGAAGCCGGCCGCAAGTGGCCGGTGGGCGCCACCCCGGTCAAGGACGCGGCGAAGACCTGCGCGGACTTCGCCGACACGTACCTCGTCGAGGTCCCCGACGGACTCAAACTGAGCGCCACACCGCCCTTCCTCGTGCCCATGATCACGGGCGGGCAGGACATCGCGGTCGACTTCCTGACGGCCAAGCCGCAATCGTGTCTCTACTACACCGAGGACAAAACCAGCGCCCTGCTCACGATGCTCAACGTCGTGGTCCACGAGTACTCGCACGGCATCAACTTCGTCCTCTCGGCCCAGCGTGCCGGCTCTCCCCTGCTCAACCTCGCCGGGCCGATGCAGGTGCCGCTCACGGAAGGGCAGGCGTTCTGGCGCGAATGGGACTTCTGGCATGCGGCGGCTGACATCGTCGGGCACTCCGGTCTCACCGACACACAGCGCGAATACCTGAAGCTGTACGGGCAGACCACCTGTGAACAGTCCCAGGCGATCCGCGCCGCCCAGTTGGAGACCTACATCTGGCGTGTGGTGCGCCATCTGCGGGCGATGTGCGACGTCGAGGTCAACATGGGGTGGCGCACGTTCGTGGACTTCCTCGACCAGGCGAGCGAACAGACCGGCCTGACCGAGGAGTTCCTGTTCGGCGAATGCTTCACCTTCCTCGCCCAACCCGGCTACGCCCCCGCCTACGCCATCGACGGCATCCGCTACGGACAGCTCCAACAGCAGGCCGTCGCCAAAGCCGGCACAGTGAAGGATTTCAATACGAAGGCATCCGCTATAGGCTTCTATCCCTGGACCGTCTGCGATCGGAAACTGCAGACATGACGCCTGCGCCCGCCACCACGTTGCGGCGCGATCACCTCCAACGAGGCTTTCACAGGCTGGAGCCGCACCTTCACCGACCGCATGTGCTGACGGCCGCTGGAG
Source organism: Streptomyces sp. NPDC020845 (assembly GCF_044334165.1). Taxonomy (NCBI): domain Bacteria; kingdom Bacillati; phylum Actinomycetota; class Actinomycetes; order Kitasatosporales; family Streptomycetaceae; genus Streptomyces; species Streptomyces sp. NPDC020845. The sequence continues at coordinate 84,623 of NZ_JBIRSJ010000008.1, forward strand.
CCAACTTCATCCGCCTCAGCGAGTGCTTCCCGCCCGGCACGACACCACCCCGCCTACCCCGGCCGAACAGCCACTTTCAACAGCTCTGTCAGAGGCTCACGACCTAGAGATCACCAACAGCATCAGTTCCGTGGTCCCGTGACACAGCGTGTTGGATCCGACTTGTGCGGCCGCAGCGGCTCCTCTTCCGCCCCACGTGCCCGGCGCTTCCCTGGTCGGACCCGGCCAGGCCTGCGTACCTTTACCTGCAACAACCTGCCCTTCCAAATGTGGCGGCTCGAGTGCTGATGAACTCCAGATGACGTCGCATCGCGGCTCACCATTCGCTGCAGGCCAGGGCACCTGCGTTTCCGAAGGAGCGGGAAACGGGCGCGGCCGAACATCTGCCGCTTGAGCATCTTGATGCGAACGAGCCGACCAGGCATGCGGCGGTCTCCAACTCGGGGCAGCGGTCGGCCACGGCCTTGCAGTGCGGTTTCTCCTCCTCGGTGAGGGTGGCAGGGTACGTCCATTCTGCCGGTCCGGCGCGCGGTCGTCATCTCTGTCAGGCCCTCCGGTGCCCAGGTCCGGCGTTCGCGTGGGACAACCGCGGGCGGCTGGGCGCGCTCCGGGGGGGGTGGGCGACGTTGTCTGCTGGTGAGTCCAGCTATTCGAGCGTGCGATCAGTTCCCGGCCCGCTGCGGATGCCGGCGCGTCAGGTGCTGATGTCGTCAGGCGCTGATGTCGTCAGGCGCTGATGTCGTCAGGTGCTGATGTCGTCAGGCGCTGATGTCGTCAGGCGCTGATGTCGTCAGGATCAGGTGTCGAGCATGCCGCGCAGCAGTTCCACGAACCCCATGCGCAGCGCCGCGCGGCCGGGCACGGCGGCATGGTCCGCTCCGGCGGCGCAGAGGAACATCAGCCCCTCGCACCAAGCGGCGAGCGACTGGGCATGGCGCCGCGGTTCGGCGGATCCCAGGTCTGTCAGCAGCGTCTCCAGCGGCTCCCGGAAGCCGCGCCCGGCCGTGTCGTAGAACTCCCGCAGCTCGGGTCGGCGAGTCGCCTCCAGCGCCAGCTCGTAACGGGCGACCAGCAGTTCGCGCTGACCGGTCAGTGTGCGGTGCAGGGCGAGGGCGAGGGCGTCGGCCACTGCGTCGAGCGCGTCGCCGCCCTGACCGTCGGCGGTGCTGAGGGGGCCGCCGCCCGGATGCGGCATCTCGTCCGGTGCGAGTACCCGCGCCTCCCGCTCGGCCAGCCGTCGGACGGCCGCCGTGAGCAGGGCGGCGCGGGTGCGGGCATGGTTGGAGGTCGAGCCCTGGGGCAGCCCGGCCGCCTCGTCCACCGCGCGGTGCGTCAGGCCCCGCATGCCGCGCTCGGCCAGCAGCGCGAGGGCGGTATCGGCGATGAGCTCGGCGCGGGATCCACCGGCCGGGGCAGCGGGGGTCTGATCAGCGGTCATGGCGCCCAACCTATCTCCCCAACTACAGGTGTAGTAACTTGACTGTTACTACACCTGTAGTGTCGGGAGGAATCATGAAGCAACCCCGTGCCGTCGTCATCGGCGCCGGAGTCGGCGGACTCACCGCCGCCGCGGCCCTGCACCGCAGTGGCTGGGCCGTCACCGTCCTGGAACGCGCTGCCACCCTGGAACCCGTCGGCGCCGCGATCTCGCTCGCCCCCAACGCCCAGCGCGCCCTCGATGTGATCGAACTCGGCGACGAGATACGCGCCCTGGCCGCCTGGCGGAGCGACGGCGAGCTGCGCGCCCCCGGCGGCCGCCGCCTCGCCCGGATGGACGGCGCGGCGGCGATCCGGCGGTTCGGCGGCCCGACCGTCCTCCTCCACCGCGCGACCCTCATGGGCCTGCTCACCTCCCGGCTGCCCAGGGACCGCGTACGCACCGGAGCCGCCGCCGAACTGGCCGACCCCGGTACCGCCGGCCGCCCCGCGCGCGTGACCGTGGCGGACAAGGAGTTCGAGGCCGAGCTCGTGGTCGCCGCCGACGGCATCCACTCAGCGGCCCGCCACGTCCTCTTCCCCGGCCATCCCGGGCCCCGCTACGCCGGATTCACCACCTGGCGCATCGTCGCCCCCGCCCCCGAGCGGCCCTTCACACCGCACGAGACCTGGGGACGGGGACGGTTCTGGGGCACGCAGCCGCTCCTGGACGGCCGCATCTACGCCTACGCGGCGGCCTTCACCCCGCAGGGCGGGCGCGCGCCCGACGACGAGAAGGCCGAACTGCTCCGGCTCTTCGGCGACTGGCACCGGCCGATCCCCGATGTCCTCGCGGCCGTCGAACCCGGCGATGTCCTGCGCCATGACATCCGCCACCAGACCGAACCGCTGCCCGCCTATCACCGGGGCCGCACCGCCCTCCTCGGCGACGCGGCCCATGCGATGACCCCGACCCTGGGACAGGGCGGCAACCAGGCCATCGAGGACGCCGTCGTGCTCACCCACCGCCTGGCCGCCGCCAACGCCGCCGACCTGCCGGACGCGCTGGCCGCGTACACCCGCGACCGACAGCCCCGCACGATGGACATCGTGCGCCGCTCGGCACGCAGCAGCCGCATGACAGCCCTGTCCAGCGCCCCCGCGACCGCCCTGCGCAACGCCATGCTGACCACGGTCAGCCGGCTGGCCCCCGGCCTGCTGCTGCGTGGCTTCGACGGCATAGCCGACTGGCACCCGCCAGGCCCGCGGCGGGGACGGACCGGGCACGGTCCATCATGAGCGGGGCGGAAACCGCCCCGGAGGCGAGGGACACGAGGAGCCCCGGCAGCACGGCCTGATCACGGCCCGGTCTGGTCTTCTGCCGGCCCGGCGGACAACCGCTACGGCCCTGGACCGTCCTGGACCGATTCCGCAAACGGCCCTTCATCCGCCCGTCCGCGGGGCGGGCGTGGCGGGCCGGAGTGCGTGGGCTTCGGCGAGGAGCAGGTAGCCGCTGGCGGTCCAGGTGTAGGCGCGGTCGCGCAGGCCGGTTCCGGTGAGGGCGTCGAAGTTCTCCGCGAAGCCGTGTGTCTCGCACAGGGTCCGGAAGCGGACGCTGATCTCGTCCGCGAGGTTCTGGTGACCGCTGCGGCGCAGGCCGTCCTCGATGAGGACGACGGCGGGGGCCCAGACGGGGCCGCGCCAGTAGCCGTCGGAGAGGTAGTGCGGGGAGCTGGGCAGTTCGGTCGCGAGCCCGTACGGCGTCAGGTGCGCCTCGATGCGGTCGGCCAGCACGCGGGCGACGTGCTGCGGCAGGTGCTCGCCCAGCGCGATCGGCATCAGGTCCAGCAGGCTGGAGCTGCTCCAGGTGTCCCCGCTGTGCGCTCCGCGGGCGACGAAGTGGTCTCCCTTCCACAGGTCGTCGAGCATCGCGGCCTGAGTCGCGTCCGCGGTCCGCGCCCACCGACGGGCGTCGTCCGGCCGCCCCAGCTCTTCGGCCAGACCGGCGAGTTCGCGCAGCTGGAGGACCAGGAACCCGGCGAGGTCGGCGGTGGCGACCACCCGTTCCGGGTCAAAGGTCGTGGCGTTGTCCCAGCCGCTGTCATTGCCGTGCTGGTAGTGGGGAAGGGCGCTGCCGGGCGCTCTTCGCGCGGTGAGCCAGAACTCGGTCCAGCCTGCCAGCCGGTCGTACGTCCGGGCCAGCTCCGCCGGGTCGAGCGGTTCGGGCAGGCGTCGGCGCAGGTGGCCCAGAGCCCAGCCGTGGATGGGGGGTTTGACGTAGTTGTAGAGGATCTCGGAGTGGCAGACGGAGTCGGGCAACGCTCCGCTCTCGTCCTGGTGGTCAAAGGGAAGGCAGAACTGGTCCCAGGCGGACGCGGGCAGACCAGGGGCCATCGCCAGTGCGTTGAAGCAGTGGTCCCAGCTCCAGACCTTGTCCATCCAGTGCTTGGACATCAGCACGGCGGGCCGGGTGACGAAGCCCGTTGGGTTCACCGTCGCGGACCACAGGACGTAGGCCGCCAGTTCGGCGGCCGGGGTGTCGGCCGAGCGCCACGGGGCGACCGCGTCAGCGAATTGGGCGAAGGCGTTCTGTGCGGTGGTCACGACCTGCTCGAAGGCCGTCTGCGCGGTGTAGGGGCGGCGTGCGCTGTCCAGTTCCTCGACAGCGGCCTCCCAGACCCCGCCGTGCTCCGCCGCGATGGCCAGACCGCGCTCCGCGCTGCCCAGGTCCTGGGCGCCGAACGCACCGACCGCGCCGGCGGACAGCGCGGTGATCCGGTAGCGGCGGCCGGTCTCGTACGAGGTGAAGACGTACGCCCCGTCCACCGGGTCACGGAAGAAGTAGGCGCCGGTGAAGGGGGTCAGGGTCTGCTCGGCGGCACAGATACGCAGTCCTAGCCCCTCGCCGCGCAGCCGTATGGTGTCCGGTGACTCGTAGGCGAGGTCGATACGGCCGCCTTCGCCGGTCCAGCTGAGCAGCCCGGGTGTCGCCTCGATGCGGGTCGTGGCCCGGGCACCCGTCCCGGCATCGAGGGGGACGAACTGCAGCATTGCGTGCATGCCGTTCTGGTGCGAAACCAGGTGGAGGTCGTCGGCATAGGTCTTCTGGGCCACCACAGGCGAGATGCCGAACCAGGACCCGTGGGTGCTAAACGGAATGTCGTGGACGGAGAAGGCCGGGCCGGACGGGGCGGCGGTCATGAGCGTTACTCGTTTCTTCGGCGGTGGCGGGTCGGCGGCATACCGGGCGGCTGCGGCGGCGTACCGGTCGATGGTGTGCGGCGTCCCGGCGGGAGCGTCCCGGCGGGCGGGGGAAGGATCGCCGGGGAAGGTCAGTCCTTGACGGCGCCGGCGGTCACGCCGGCGGCGACGTACCGCTGGGCGAGGACGAGGATGACCGCGGCGGGCAGCGAGGCCACGACGGCGGTGGCCATGATGGCGTTCCACTCCTGGTTGTTGTTGCCGATGTAGTGGTAGATGCCGAGGGTGATCGGCTTGTGTGTGGCGCCGCCCGCGAGGGTGCTGGCGAAGACGAAGTCGGACCAGGACCACAGGAAGGCGAACAGGGACACCGTGACCACGGCGTTGCGGCTCATCGGCAGGACGATCGCCCAGAAGGTGCGCAGGGGGCCGGCGCCGTCGGTCTTCGCGGCCTGGAGCAGCTCGCCGGGGATGCCGGACATGAACGCGGTGAAGATGAGGACCGCGAAGGGGACGGCCAGGGTGGAGTCGGCGACGATCAGGCCGGGCACGGACTGGAGCAGGCCGAGTTGGAGGTAGATGGCGTAGAAGCCCATCGCCATGATGATGCCGGGGATCATCTGGGCGGCCAGGAGGAGGAAGCTGAGTACCCCGCCGCCGCGTGGGCGCAGCTTGGCCAGCGCGTAACCGGCGGGCGCGGACAGGGCCACGGTCAGTACGACGGTGCCCAGGCCGATGACGAGGCTGGTGCCGAGGTAGGGCAACTGCTCGTCGAGGACCCTGCGGTAGCCGGCCAGCGTGCCGTGGACGGGGAACAGGTCCGGTGGGCTCTTGCGCATGTCCTGGTCGCGGGTGAAGGACACGTTCAGCATCCAGTAGACCGGGAAGAGCATGATCCCGGTCAGCAGAAGGCCGATCGTCGTCTTTGCCCAGGTGCGCTTGGAGCTTCGCGTCATGCCAGCGCCTGCTTTCTCTGCACCCGGACGTAGACCAGGCCGAAGGCCAGGGCGGCGATCACGAGCAGGTTGCCGACGGCCGCACCCGGGCCGAAAGCGGGCAGCAGGTTGCCGAAGCCGAGCTGGTAGGACCAGGTGGCGAACGTGGTGGACGAGTCCGCCGGGCCGCCCTTGGTCATGATCCAGATGATGTCGAAGACCTTGAGCGTGTAGACCAGCCCCAGCAGCAGGGTGATCGCGGACACCGGGCGCAGCAGCGGGAAGGTGATGCTCCAGAACCGGCGCCAGGCGCCCGCCCCGTCGAGGGCGGCGGCTTCGTACAGGCCGGCGGGGATGGACTGCAGGCCGCTGTAGAGCACGACCAGGTTGAACGGAACACCGATCCAGATGTTGGCAATGATCACCGAGGTCAGCGACCACGACGGTGACGTCAGCCAGTTCACCGGGTCGATGCCGACGGCGTGCAGGGCGGCGTTGACGACACCGGAGTCGCTGTTGAGCATCCATGACCAGGTGGAGGCGGACACGATCAGCGGCAGCAGCCAGGGCACCAGGAACAGGGCGCGCAGGGTGGCGGAGAGCCGGAAGTGCTGGTTGAAGAAGACCGCGAGGGCCAGGCCGATGGCGTACTGAAAGAACAGGCACACGGCGGTGAACACCACGGTGTGGAACAGGGCGGGGGCGAAGGTCGGGTCGTCGAAGACGGTGCGGTAGTTGGCCAGGCCGGTGAAGGGTGCGTCGCCCTGGACGAAGGAGCGGACGGTGTAGTTGCGCAGGCTCAGATCGAGGTTGCGGTACAGCGGATAGGCGTAGAAGAGGGCGAGGTAGAGGGTGACCGGGGTGAGGAAGGCCCAGGCGGCCCACTGCTGGGAGCTGGGGCGGCGCCGTTCCCGGGGCGGTGCGGTAGGGACCGCCGTGTGGTCGGGCACGGGCCGGCGATGCGGCACTTGTGTCGTGTGACTCATCAAAAGGCCCTTGAGTGCGTCACTTGACGGCGGACTGAGCGGCGCTCAGTGCGTCCTTCGGGGACTTCGAGCCGCTCAGGGCGGACTGCACGGCCTTCCACAGCTGCTCCGAAATCTTCGGGTACTTGGTTCCCAGGTCGTCGCTGGTGCGGCCCCGGGCGGCCTTGACCGCGTCCACCCACGGCGTGAGCTCGGGGTTGGCCGCCACCTGCTTGTCCTGGACCGCGGAGGTGGGGGCGACGTAGGAGAGGGTGGTGTCGGTGTCGTACAGGTTCTGGGTGCTGGTCAGGCAGGTCGCGAGTTTCTGCGTGGTGGCGTAGCGGTCGGTCGAGTCCTGGACCGGCACGGTGACGAACTCGCCGCCTGTCGGGGCCGACGCCTTGCCTCCCTCGATGCCGGGGATGGGCAGGACGCCGTAGTCGAGGCCCGCCTTCTTGGCGTTGGCGAGCTGCCAGGTGCCGTTCTCGCTGAACGCGTAATCGCCGGTCGCGAACTCCTGCCAGCTGGTGGTCTGGGTGTTGTTGAGCACCGAGTTCGGGGCGTAGCCCTTGGCCAGCCAGTCCTTCCACAGGGAGAGGGCGGAAACGGCCTGGGCGGAGTCGAGCTCGGTCAGCTTCGCGCCCGAGCCCCAGAACCATGGCAGGAACTGGAAGCTGCCTTCCTCGGTGCCGATCGCCGAGAACGTGATGCCCTTCTTGCCCGCCTTCTTGACCTTCTCCAGCGCCGCGGTCAGCGACTTCCAGTCCTTGATCGAGGCGATGTCGACCCCGGCCTCCTTCAGGACCTTCTTGTTGTAATAGAGGGCGAGGGTGTTGGCGCCGATGGGGGTGCCGTAGGTCTTGCCGCCCGACTGGCCGGCCGCGAGCAGGTTGGGATCCGCCTTCGAGGTGTCGAGCTTGTTGTCGTCGGTGGTGGTGAGTACGCCGGCCTCGGCCAGGGTCGACACCACCGGGTTGTCGACGATGAGGACGTCCGGGGAGTTGCCCTGTTGTGCGGCCAGCAGTGCCTTGTTCGTCAGGTCGCTGGTGTCGAAGCCGGTGCGCTTGACTTTCACGCCCGCCTTGGTGCCGCACTCGTCCAGCAGCTTCACCCATGCCGAGCCCTTGTCGAACTGGGGATACGGGTCCCAGACGGTGTACGTGCCGCTGTCAGCCGCTTTCGCCCCGGTGCCTCCCGAGCTGCAGGCGGTGGCACTGGCCGCGACGGCCAGGGTGGTCAGAGCTGCGGCGGTGAGACGACGCCGTCTGGAGGAGCTGTTCATGGCCGGTTCCTTTGTTCTTGGCATGCGGGTGCCGAGGGCTGGGGGTGGCGAGGGCTGGGGGTGGTGGGGAGGGTGCGGGCACGACGAACGGCGCCGTTGAGCGGTTCGAGCGTCCGGTGGGCGTGAGGAGGTGAGCGTGGGGTGCGGTCAGGGGGTCGTATCGGGCCAGGTGTCCGCCGCGGGCGCGCCTCCCGAGGGCCCGGTGCTGGCCCGCAGGGAGATGGGCGGCGTGAGGAGATGGTGCCGGGGCGGCGCGTGGGGATGGTCGAGTCGCTCCACCAGCAGCTCGACGGCGCGCCGGCCCATTTCGGCCGCCGGTACGTCCGCCGCGGTGAGCTGCGGGGTCACCGTCTCCGCCCAGCGGCTGGCCACCACTCCGGTGACGGAGAAGTCACGCGGTACATGGCGGCCGGCCTGGGCGAGCCCCCGGTAGAGACCGCCCAGCGCGGCCTCGTTCAGCGTGACCAGGGCAGTGGTGGCGGGATCGTCGTGCAGGATGCGTTGCACGCAGCTCTGGCCCGAGGCTGCGTCGTCCCCGCAGCAGTACGTCCGAACCGTCAGTCCGCGCTCGGCCGCCGCCTTGGTGAAACCGTCCAGGCCGCGGTGCGCGGACTCGTACCCGGCCCGCAGCAGTTGCTCGGGACGGTTGACGAAGGCGACCCGGCGGTGGCCGAGATCCGCCAGGTGGTGGACGCACGCCTCCACCAGCGCGGTGTGGTCCAGGGCGACCCACCAAACGCCCTCGGGACGGGCGGTGCGGCCGATGGTGACGGAGGGGAAGTCCAGGGCGGCCAGATGATCCACCCGGTCGTCCTCCAGTCTGATCTCCATGAGGATCGCCCCGTCGACCCGCCGCTCCCCCAGCAGCCGCTGGAACGACCGGTCACTGTCCACACCGCTCGGGGACAGCAGCACGTCGTAGTCGTAGGCCGCGGCGGCCTCCACCACGCTCCCGATGAAGTCCAGCTGCATCCCTGTGTAGTGGTTCCCGGCCGGCGGGAAGACCAGGCCGAGGGTGCTGGTGCGCCCGTTGGCCAGGGCGCGGGCACTGGCGCTGGGCCGGTACCCCAGCTCGTCGACGACCTGCTGGATCTTCCGGCGCGTGTCCTCCGACACCGGGCGCTTGCCGCTCAGCGCGTAGGACACGGTGCTCCGCGAGACACCGGCCCGCCGCGCGATCTCACCGATGTTCACGGCAACTCCTTGCTCGAACCAGTTCGCCGCTTCACAGGAGGAGCGGCCGCCGGTTGTGGGGTCGTGGGACGGGAGGAGAGGGGCGCCCCGGCCGTCGAACCGGTTCGCGTGAAGCGACGGTAGGAACCGCCCGAACGCCTGTCAACACCCTGGACATCACTTTCTCGATCCATCCAAGGGCCGGGAATCGCAGTTGCGTCGCAGGGATTGCTGGTCGGGTTTCGCGGTGCTAGCTTCGCGAACCGGTTCGACGAAGCGATCCTTCCGGCAACCCTGGGCGCGCTCCGTACACCCCCGAGGAGAGGAGCTGCCGCCCCGGCCGGCCGGCGAAGTTCCCGTGGCGCAGGAAATCGAACCGATTCGCCTGCCACCAACACCACCCTCAAACTCTCCCGCCGGGCCGCGCCCCATGGACGAGCAGCCGACCGAGATCGGCCGACCGGAACCGCCAACTCAAGGATGAGGACGCAATCCATGCCATCCGCTGACAGATCCGCCCGGCGCCGGGCACCGGCCGCCGTGGCGCTGGCCCTCGGCGCGGGCCTGCTGGCCGCACCAGCCGTCCCCGCACAGGCGGCCGACACACCCCAGCCCACCGCCCGCTACACCTTCGACCAGGACGACCTGTCCTCCGGCAAGATCACCGACAGCTCCGGCAACGGCCTGACGGCGAGTCTGGTCAACGGCTCCACCGCCCAGTCCGTCGCCGGCACGGGCGGGGGCAAGGCGCTCGCTCTCCCCGGCGGGGCGCCCACCTCCACCGGCGCGTACGTCCGCCTGCCCCGCGAAGTGGTCGGCGACGCCGACAACTTGACGGTCTCCGCCCGGGTGAAGTGGAGCGGCGACACGTCGTCGTGGCAGCGAATCTTCGATCTGGGCACCAACACCACCAAGTACCTCTTCGCCACCCCGTCCAACAACAGCGGGCTGCTGCAGACCTCCGTGACCACCGGCGGAGGGGGCGCGGAGACTCAGATCCGCGGCTACGCGCCACTCCCCGCCGACGAGTGGCGGACCGTCACCGTCACCCTCGACACCACCGCCGGCCGGCTCACCACCTACCTCGACGGCGTGGCGGTCTCCTCAGCCGCGACCGGCATCAAGGCCAGTGAGCTGCTGGACAGTTCGGCCACGGCCGCCGGCTACATCGGCAAGTCCTTCTACCCGGATCCGCTGTTCAAGGGCGCGATCGACGACTTCGCCGTATGGCACTCGGCGCTCAGCCCCGAGCAGGTGGCCGGCATGGCCGGGGAGGTGCCTACCCTCCAGCAGCTCTCGAAGACGTCGTTCGAGGTCCGTACGGCTACCGGGACCGCCCCGTCCCTCCCTGCCGCCGTCCGCTCCTCCTTCTCCGACGGATACGACCGCGATACGCCGATCACCTGGGACGCCGTGGCTCCCGGCAAGTACGCCCAGCCGGGCACCTTCACCGTGGCGGGAACGGCCGCCGGGCGCGCGGTGGAGGCGACCGTCACCGTGGTCCGCGAGGGGCAGCTCACCGTCGACCTCGGCTCGGACACCGGCGCGTTCCACGGCGGCGCCTCCGGCACCCTCTACGGCGTGTACGGACCGGACGTCCCCACCAACAACCTCATCGAGGGCATGGGCCTGCGCACGGTCTCCACGAAGGCGCAGGACGGCCCACAGCACCCCGGCGCCGACGCTCTGGAGGTGGTGGGGCCGCTGGCCGACTCCACCGACGGCGACGTGTACATCTACATGACCGACATCCACCGCGGTTTCCCGTACGAGTGGCCGGGCGACACCCCCGAGGAGAAGCTGAGGCTCTACAAGGAGAAGATCGCGGTCCAGGTCGACCAGGTCCTGCACCTGCCGAAGCAGTACCAGGACAACATCGTCTTCGTGCCGTTCAACGAGCCCGAGGGCAACATGTTCGGCACCGGTCAGTGGAGCTACAACAAGGTCAGCTGGCTGGCCGACCCCGACGACTACTTCGCCGCCTGGGACGACGTCTACAAGCTCATCAAGCGCAAGATGCCCGGCGCCCGCATCGCCGGCCCCAACACCAGCGTCCTGTACAACCAGGTGAAGGGCTTCCTCACCCACACCCTGGCCGCCGGCACCCTCCCGGACGTCATCACCTGGCATGAGCTGAGCCACCCCGAGGCGGTCCGCGAGAGCGTCGCCACGTACCGGGGGTGGGAGAAGGAACTGTTCAAGGGCACCGGCAAAGAGGGCACCCAGCTCCCCATCAACATCAACGAGTACGCCTTCAACTACCACACCTCCGTCCCCGGCCAGATGATCCAGTGGGTATCCGCGATCGAGGAGTCCAAGGTGGACGCCGACATCGCGTACTGGAACATCGACGGCAACCTCTCCGACTCCGCCGTGCAGTCAAACCGCGCCAACGGCCAGTGGTGGCTGCTGCACTCCTACGCCTCGATGAGCGGGCACACGGTGAAGGTCACCCCGCCGTTCCCGGGCGAGAACTACACCATGCAGGGCGTCGCCACCGTGGACGAGAAGAAGCGGCAGGCCCGGCTGCTCTTCGGCGGGTCCACCGGGAAAGGCCACATCACCTTCGCCGATGTCCCGAAGAAGCTCTTCGGGAACCGTGTGCACGCCTGGGTGCGAGAGATCGAGTGGAGCGGACAGGTGGGCGACTCGCCCGGCCCGAAGCTGCTCACGGAGACGAACCTGAAGGTCGGTGACGACGGCAAGGTCGTCGTCGACTTCGGCGACGGCGGACTGCCGAAGCTGAAGGAGTCCTCGGCGTACGAGATCGTCCTCAGCCCGGCCGGGAAGGCGAAGGGCACGCAGTCCACGCCCATGCGCTGGCAGGCTTCGTACGAGGCGGAGGACGCCGCCCACACCGGGTCCGGCTACTCGAAGAACGGCCCGGAGGGCTCGCCCCGCGACGTGTCGAAGTTCTACACCTCCGGCGGCTACGACGTGGGCGGCCTGCGCACCGGCTCGGACGTCACGCTCGACTTCACCGTGGACGTGCCCGAGGACGGCACCTACGACCTGGGCGTCTTCGCCAACTCCCTCAACACCTTCGACAAGGTGAAGGAGCAGGGCCCCACCAACGTCTTCCTGCGCGTGGACGGCAAAGCGGACACCGAACGGGAACTGCACCTGCCGCTCGGCTACAAGTGGGTGGTGTGGGACCACACGGACACCAAGGTCCACCTCACCAAGGGCAAGCACACCCTGACGCTCGCCGCGAAGAGCCTCGACGGCAAGCGCGCCACCAAGGGCGACGCCATCGTCGACCGCCTCACCCTCTCCCTCCCCCAGCCTTCCGCCGCCACCCAGGTGTACGAAGGCGAACTGGCCTGGCCGGACGGCGGCGCACGGCCCGTCTACGACCTGCCCAAGCGGGCCGGAACCCCCGCCACCGGCTCGGGCGCGATCCAGCTCCCGAAGAACGGGACCGCCACCTTCTGGGTCTACTCCCCCGCCGACCGCGAGGCCACCCTCAAGGTCGACACCCTCGGCGGCGCGAACGCCCGGCTCTCCGTCAACGGACACCACGTCCTGCGCCTGTCCAGTGGCGAGCACAGCGTCGCGGTCTCCCTCTCCGGCGGCATCAACAAGGTGACATTGACCGGAGGCTCGTCCGCCACCCTCGTCGACCGCCTCACGGTCACGCCCACCGAGGGCACGCTCACGGCGCGCACATACGAGGCCCAGGACGCCAAACTCGCGGGCTCGGCCACGCTCACCCCGCTCTCCCTGGCCACCGACGGCACGGCGATCACCGGCATCGGCGGCGACCCCGGCAACGGCAACACCGCGACCTTCACCGTGAACGCCGACCGGGCCGGCCTGAACGCGCTGCGCATCCGCTACTCCAACCCCGAGCAGTCCGAAGCCACCCACTACAACCCGGACCCACTCACCCGCCACGCCGACATCACCGTGGGCGGCGGCAAGACGCAGCGCGTGACCTTCCCGCACAGCTTCCACCGGAACAACTTCTGGGAGCTGACCGTCCCGGTCCACCTCGAGAAGGGACAGAACACCATCACCTTCCGCTCCGAGGAACTGCCGAACTTCGACGGCACCACCTACGCCTCGGACACCTTCCCCGGGGTGCTGCTCCGTTCCCGCTACGCACCGCTGATCGACCGGATCACCGTCGCGCCGTACGCACAGGAGGTGCGATGAGGTGATCACCACCGACGGCGATATGCCGCGCGCAAAGATCGGGTAGCGGCCGCTCCGCGTCCCACGCCCCGCCCGGCAGGCGCGCGTCCACTCAAACCGTCGGTGCCGCGAAGGCACAGCGCCCGGGTCCGCCATGGTCGGCGGCCCCGGGCTACTGGCGGGTGATACGCGTCAGGCGCCGCTTCAAGCCGCGGCGCTGTCGCGCAGGAAGTTCGCGAAGGCTTGGGCGGCCGGGGTGAGGGCGTGGTCGCTCATGCGGACGAGGAGGATGCGGCGTACCGGGGCGGGGGGTTGCAGGGGCAGGACGCTGACGCCGGCTCGGATGCCTTCCAGGGCCAGGGTGGGGGCGAGGGCGATGCCGATGCCGGCGGCGACCATGGCCTGGGCCTCCTGGTAGTCGTGGGCTTCGTAGGCGATCTGCGGCTCGAAGCCGGCTGCGTGGCAGCTGCGGGCGAGGGCCTCGGCCACGGGGTGGTTCTCGGCGCGGGTGATCCAAGGGTCGTCGGCGAAGTCGGCGAGGGCGGCCGAGTCGCGGCCGGCGAGCGGGTGTGTCTCGCTGACGAGGAGGGCCGGAGGATCGTCGACGAGTGAGGTGACGACGATGTCCTCGCGGTCGATACGGTTCCAGTCGTAGTCCCACATCAGGGACATCTCGATTTCCCGGTTCTCCAGCATCGCCCACAGGCCCGCGATACGGGAACTGCGCACCGTCAGCCGTATGCCGGGATGCGCTTCCCGGAAGGCGATCACGGCCCGGGGGAGCAGGGAGGCGCCGACGGTGGGGAAGGTGCCGACGCGAAGCGTGCCGGCGCGGAGGCCCGCGAAGTCGGCGAGTTCGTTCTCCGCGGCCGTCAGTTCGCGCTCGATCCGCTCCCCGCGCTCGGCCAGAGCGCGCCCCGCGTCGGTGAGCGTGACACCCCGCGCATGGCGCTCCAGCAGGGGCTGCCCGGCCTCTGCCTCCAGGCGGCTGACCTGCTGGGACACCGCTGACGGTGTGTAGCTGAGAGCCCGTGCGGTCGCGGTGACCGAGCCCCGGCGGGCGACCTCGGTGAAGAGCAGGATGCGCCGGACGTCGAGCACCGCACCACCTCCAGCGTTAATGCCAGCTTAATACCCCTGCAGATTTCCGAGATTGTACTTCACGCTCCCGGCGCCCACTGTGGATCGCACCCCGCACGGACGTGCCGTCGGGGTTTCCACGAGGAGTCTGTTGTGTTGCGTCTGCAGGGCGAGATGATCCGCGGAGGAACCAGCAAGTGCTGGATCTTCGGCCACCACGATGTGGTGGCGACCGGCGTGGACGCCGACACCCTGCTGCTCGCCGCCTACAACGCCGCCGACCCCCGCCAGATCGACGGCGTCGGCGGCGCCTCCTCCACCACCTCCAAGGCCGCGATCGTCCGGTCGTCGGCCGAGCCGGGCATCGACGTCGAGTACGCCTTCGCTCAGGTCGGTATCGGTGACGAGCGCGTGGAGTGGACCAGCAACTGCGGCAACTGCGCCACCGCCGTCGCCCTGTACGCCGTCCACCACGGCCTGGTGCCGATCGCGTCGGACTCCACCACGGTGCGCATGCTCAACGTCAACACAGGGGCCCGCCTCACCGGCACCATCCCCACCCCGGGCCGTACGGCCCCCGACGAGGGAACGGCCGCCGTACCGGGCACCGCCGCGCTCGGTGTGCCGGTCCTGCTCGGCTTCGAGGACCCGGCGGGCTCCACCACCGGACGCGCCCTGCCGACCGGTCGCGCCCTGGACACCCTGAAGGGGCCCGCCGGTCCCGTCGAAGCGTCCCTCGTCGATGCCGGTGCCCCGGCCGCGTTGTTCGAGGCCAAGGCCTTCGGCCTCGATGGCACCGAGTCCCTGGCGGAGTTCGCCGCGGCGGTGCCTGCGCTCACCGTGCTGCGCCGTCGCGCCGCCCTGACCATGGGACTGGCCGGGGAGAGCGATCCCGTCAGCCACGCCGTGCCGAAGGTCGGCGTCGTCGCCCGCCCTGCCGCGTACCGCACCACCGATGGCATCCTGGTCGGACAGGACGAGTACGACCTGGCCGTACGCATGGTCTCCATGCACGCACCCCACCCGGCGATCGGTCTCACCTCCGCCGTCGCCCTGACCACCGCAGCCGCCATCCCCGGCACCCTCGCCCACCGCGTCGCCCGGCAGACCGCCGACGGCACCCTGCGCCTGGGCACCCCGGCAGGTGTCATCACCGCCCAAGCCGTCCCCGCAACGGACGACGCGTCCCCCACGGTGCTCCTGCACCGCGCCGCCCGCCGCATCGCCCGAGCCGAACTTCTCGTTCCCGTCCTGGAAGGACGCCCCGCATGAGCCGCAACGACGCCGCCCCGGGTACCGTCACCGCTCCACCCGGCCGCATCCGCCGGCTGCTGTCCCTGCTCTACATCCAGTGCCTGATCGGTGTCCTCGCCGGGGCCGCCGCCGGCTGGCTGTGGCCGTCCTTCGGGGCCGAGCTCAAACCCCTGGGCGACGGCTTCATCGCCCTGGTCCGCATGATGATCGCGCCGGTCATCTTCTGCACCGTCGTCCACGGCATCGCCTCCATGGGCAACGCGCGCGCCGTCGGCCGGGTCAGCCTCAAGGCACTGATCTACTTCGAGGTGCTGACCACCGTCGCCATGGTGATCGGCCTGGTCGTCGTCAACATCGTCCAGCCCGGCAGCGGACTGCACGTCGACCCCTCCACCCTCTCCACCAAGGGCCTGCCGCCCGAGGCGACCACGGGCCACGAGAGCTTCGCCGCGTTCGTCCTCGCCATGATCCCGGACACCCTGATCAGCGCGCTGACCGGCCACGAGATCCTGCCGGTGCTGCTGATCTCGGTGCTGTTCGGCTTCGGCCTGAACGCCGCCGGCCAGTCGGGACAGGGGATCACCCAGGGCATCGAGAAGCTGTCCAAGGTCCTCTTCACCCTCATCCGCTGGATCATGCGACTGGCCCCCATCGGCGCCTTCGGCTCCATGGCCTTCACCATCGGCAACTACGGCCTGGACACCCTGCGCCACCTCTTCCTGCTGGTCGGCTCCTTCTGGCTCACCGCCCTCTTCTTCGTCCTGGTCGTCCTGGGTACGGTCATGCGCATCAACGGCCTGCGCCTGCTGCCCTTCCTCCGCTACATCAAGGAAGAACTGCTGATCGTCCTGGGTACCTCGTCGAGCGAGCCGGTGCTGCCGCGCATGATGGCCAAGCTGGAGCACGCGGGCGCCTCCAAGCCCGTCGTCGGCATCACGCTGCCCGCCGGGTACTCCTTCAACCTCGACGGCACCGCGATCTACCTGACCATGGGCTCGGTCTTCCTCGCCCAAGCCCTCGGCATCGACCTCAGCCTCACCCAGCAACTGTCCATGCTCGCCGTCATGCTGCTCACCTCCAAGGGCGCTGCCGGCGTCACCGGCTCCGGCTTCATCGCCCTGGCCGCCACCCTCAGCGCCGTTCCGCACGTCCCCGTCGCCGCCCTGGCGCTCATCTTCGGCATCGACCGCTTCATGTCCGAGGCCCGCGCCCTGACCAGCGTGGTCGGCAACGGCGTCGCCACCCTGGCGGTGGCCAAGTGGGAGGGGCAACTCGACGAGGACCGCGCCAGAGCCGTCCTGAAGGGCGAGATCCCGTACACCTCGGCCCCCGAAGCCGGCCACACCCCGGAGCCGCAGGCCGACCCCGCACCCGGCGCGAAGCCCACGGGGGCCGACCCGAAAGCAGCAACCGGAACGGACCGCGACCCCGTGCCCGCCGTCGGCTGACCCCCCTCCACACACAGCCGGTCCGGAGCCTGTGCTCCGGACCGGCCCCTTCTCGTGATCAGGAGCACCCGCACTCATGGCAGCACCCTGGGACGTCATCGTGGTCGGTGGCGGAAACGCCGGACTCTGCGCCGCGCAGTCCGCCCGGCAAGAGGGAGCCCGAGTCCTCGTACTGGAAAAGGCCCCACGGCAGTGGGCCGGTGGCAACACCTACTTCACCGCCGGCGCCATGCGCACCAGCCACGGCGGACCGGCCGACCTCAAGGACCTCCTCGCACCACTCGAACCCTCCGCGCAGGACCGTTTGTCCCTCACCGACCTCGCCCCCTACACCGCCGCCGACTTCCTCGACGACTTGGTCCAGGTGACGCGCGGGCGCACCGATGTCGACCTCGCGCGGATCCTGGTCGGCGAGTCCCGCGCGACGATGGACTGGCTGCGGGACCTGGGTCTGCGGTTCGAGCTGATGTACCACCGGCAGGCGTACGAGGTGGACGGCCGCCATCGCTTCTGGGGCGGTCTGGCGGTCGGCGTGGCCGGCGGCGGCAAAGGGATGATCGAGCAGCATCTGGCGGCCGCCGCACGCACCGGCGTGCACGTACGCTTCGACGCCCCCGTCACCCGCCTGGCCACCGCGTCCGACGGCACCGTGAACGGCGTGGTGCTCGCCGGCGGAGAGGCACTGGAGTCCCGGGCCGTGGTCCTCGCCGCCGGCGGATTCGAGGCCGACCCGCAGATGCGCGCCGCCCATCTCGGCCCCGGCTGGGACCTGGCCCTGGTCCGCGGCACCCCCCACAACACCGGCGACGGCATCCGTATGGCTCTCGACGCCGGCGCCCAGGCGTACGGCCACTGGAGCGGCTGCCACGCCGTCGCCTGGGACGCGGGGGCACCGCCCACCGGCGACCGTGAGCTGACCAACCAACTCACCCGTGGCGGCTACCCGTTCGGCGTCGTCGTCAATACCGACGGCCGCCGCTTCGTCGACGAGGGCGCGGACTTCCGCAACTACACTTACGCCAAGTACGGCGCCGAGATCCTCCGACAGCCCGGAGGCACCGCTGTCCAGATCTTCGACGCCAAGGCCGCACGGCTGCTGCGCCCCGAGGAGTACACCTCGAAGGACGTCACCAGCGTCACATCCGGCAGCGTGCGGGGACTGGCGCGTGAGCTCCGCATCGACGAGGATCGACTCGCCTCTACGGTGGAGGAGTTCAACGCCGCGATCACTGGCGGCCCCTTCAATCCGACGGTCAGGGACGGCAGCCGCACCGAAGGCATCACCCCGCCCAAGTCCAACTGGGCCCAGCCCCTCGACACGCCTCCCTACACCGCCTACCCGGTCACCTGCGGCATCACCTTCACCTTCGGCGGCCTGCGCATCGACCCCGACGCACGCGTCCTCAACACCCGCGGACGGCCCGTACCGGGGCTGCACGCGGCGGGTGAACTCGTGGGCGGGCTCTTCTACTTCAACTATCCGGGCGGCTCCGGGCTGACCGCCGGGTCGGTGTTCGGCCGCAGGGCCGGCCGCTCAGCGGCAGCCGCTGCGGCCGCTCGGGTCGGGTGAGTCCGACCGGCCTGGACGCCTCAACCAGACCGAGAAGTGGTGACTGAGCGCGGCCTTGCCGACCGGCACGTCGAAGCTGCCGCAGCTGTTGGTCACGCCGCAGTCGCGGGCGAAGCGGTTGGGCCTCGGCCGAGGAGCCTCCCAGCATGTGCCGGTAGAGCCCGTACGCCGCCGACTCGACCTGCTCGTCGGTGAGGTACAGGCACCAGCGGTTGTCCACCCGGCTGAAGCCCGCAGTGTGAATCCGCTCGGCGAGCCCTTCCGCCGCCGAAGGCGCACGGCCCCTGACGCCGCCCGCCCGGCAGGCCGCGGGCCGTACGGTACGGGCGGTGCTGCGGCGCGAGCGAAGCGCAGACG
Source organism: Streptomyces sp. NPDC020845 (assembly GCF_044334165.1). NCBI lineage: Bacteria > Bacillati > Actinomycetota > Actinomycetes > Kitasatosporales > Streptomycetaceae > Streptomyces > Streptomyces sp. NPDC020845. The sequence goes on from NZ_JBIRSJ010000008.1 coordinate 103,441, forward strand.
AGACGGTCCTGCCCGCGCGCCGCCCACCAGCGGTTAAGCGCAGCCGCAGGAGGCCCGCGCAACGAGCCGGCACGGGAACCTACGCTGACGTTCATCCTGGGTGTGTTCGACCTGTGCGGAGTCTTCGACCGCGTCCATCGCAGCGCGAGCCATGGCCATGCGGTCCGAAGCGACAGTTGTCAGCGGAGGATCGACCAGAGCCGCCTCTTTCACGTTGTCGAAACCGACTACCGCCACCTGCCCGGGCACATCGATGCGCAGTTCGCGCGCCGCTCGCAGTATGCCGATCGCTTGATCATCGGTGGCACAGAAAACAGCCGGTGGGCGGCTTGCGTCCCTCAGCAGTTCCAACCCCGCACTGTAAGCGTGATACCGGGTGTACGGAGTGTGGAAGAGGAGACCTCGAGTAGGGAGTCCGGCCTCCTGCATGGCCTGTCGCCATCCCACCACATGCTCGGCGACCGGGTCACCGGACACCAGGGTTTTCTCAGGGCCTCCCACGCAGGCAACGCGCTCGTGGCCATGCTCCAGGAGGTGTCGAGTGGCCAGCCGCGCCCCGCCGACATCGTCCGTGACCACCGTGATCCCGCCGATCTCCTTGAGGTGGCGGTGGAGGAGAACCACCTGTCCTTCGCGCGCCCGGATCTCGGCCGCCGCGTGTTCGCTGGGGCCTTGGCTGATCAGGATGAGGCCTGACACTTGCATGTCCAGAAAGGCACGAAGGTAGTGCACCTCGCGCTCGGTGCGGTAGTCGGAGTTACCGACAAGGAGCATCTTCTCCCGTTCGGAGGCGACCCTTTCTACTGCGTGAGCCATCTCTGCGAAGAACGGCTGGCGTGCGTCGGGGACGATGAGGCCTATGAGGTCGGTACGGCCACTGGCCATGGCCTGGGCCATCCGATTCGGGCGATAGCCAAGCTGTTCAATCGCAAGGAGAACACGCTGCCGGGTGGCAGGAGCAACCGGGCGGGGGCCATTATTGACAACATAGCTGACTACCGCGGTCGAGGTCTCGGCGAGCCGGGCTACATCGTCGCGCGTCACCTTGGGCACGCCTACAGATTATGCGGAAGGCAAACCGGTAAGCCACAGGCGAAGTTCCTCGAATGGCTCGTCACACGTGCTGCTGGGACGTCCAGCCCGGGTAGGCCGAAGGGCCAACTACCTTCTCGAGCGACGATCACCTGTTCAAGGGATCAACTTCTCCCTTGTTCGTTTCTGCGCGCTGTTCCTCTACGCTCAAGGAGGTCATCAACTGCCACATGACATCTGCCCGGTGACGGAGTCGACGTGGGGTGCGCGTCCCCGCTCCACGTCACCACTGGACGGCTTCAGGCGCAGCCATGGGTCGGGACATCCGGACGCCGACGACCTCGTGTGGCGCGCCCCGCCGGGCGGCGAAGGGGATGCGTCGTGCCTTCGGCTTCGATGAACTATCGTACTCTGCTGCGCACTTCGGGTGCCGCAGCCTTCTTCCTTCCCGCCGCTGTCGGGCGTATAGGCATCGCCATGACGGGGATCGGCATCGTCTGGCTGGTGCACGCACGCACCGGGTCGTACGCCGCCGCGGGCCTCGTCACCGGCGGGTTCGCTGTCGCGGACGCCGTTGCCGGGCCCCAAATCGGTTGGCTCGTCGACCGGTTCGGGCAGGCCCGGGTGCTTCCCTGCGCGCTGGGCGCACACGCCGCGGCCGTTGCGCTGCTGCTCGCCGGCGCCGTTCCGGACGTCGTCGCCGGAGTGCTCGTCGGGGCAACACTGCCCCAGCTCGGTGCCCTGTCCGCCGCTCGCTGGTCCGCCCTGCTGTCCGGCGAACGGGCTGCCGCGCTGCCCACCGCCTTCGCTCTGGAGGCCCTCGCCAACGGTGTGTCCTACGTGGCCGGCCCCGCCCTGGTGAGCGTCCTTGGTGCGGCGGGCCGACCGGGCGCCGGGGTGCTACTGGCCGCCGCCCTCGTCATCGGCGGCGGGCTCACCCTCGCAGTCCAGCGCCGCACCATGCCGCCTCTCACCGGCCACTCCGAACGCCGGCACGCCGGACGCGCCCTGCTCCGCTCTGCATTCCTGCGGCAGGTCGCGCTCGGCCTCGTGCTCGGGGTGTTCTTCGGCGCGATGCAGGTGTCCGTCGCCGCGTACGCCGTCGGACGCGGCACGCCGGACGCGGCAGCACTTCTCTATTTCGCCTCCAACTGCACCAATTTGGTGGGCGGTTGGGCCTACGGAGCATGGGGCCACGGCGACTCACCCCGGCACCGCCAGGCCGCAGCCGCCGCCTGCCTCACCCTCGCGAGCCTCCCGCTGACCTTCCTCGACGCGCCCCTCGCGGTCGGCGCCATCCTCGCCCTGACCGGGCTCGCCGTGCCGGTCCTACTGATCCTCGCCTCCGTCCTCACAGAGGCGTCGGTCCCGCGCGCCGTCCTCACCCAGGCGTTCACCTGGGGCAACTCCGCAAACGCGGCAGGAACAGCGGGCGCCGCGGCGGTCGCAGGGCGAGTGGTGGACGCGGGCGGTGCGCACGGCGGTTTCGGTGTGGCGGTAGGGGCTGCGGTGGTGATGACGATCCTGGCGCTCAGCGGTCTGCGCAACTCATCACCGGAGGCACCGAAGTCGTCCGCATCCGTGGAAACCACGGCGCCCAACCCACCGGTCACACGGCGAGATTCGTCTACGAACCGCAAGGCACCCTGAACCCTATGACCCGCAACGGGCGCCCCGCCTGTGTCGTACGTGAAGGAGCGACTGTTGTCTGCGGGGACTGATGATGGACGGGCGGCGCGAGTCCGTCCATGCCACGGCCTCGCGGCTGCCGGACGGCAATGAGCAGAGCCTGCAGCAGTTCGTGAACCAGTCCACGTGGGATCCGGTGCCGGTGCGTCGGCGGATCGCGCAGCGGATGGTGCCGCAGATCGGCCCGGACACCTGGGCGGTCGAGGGCGTGTCGTTCCCCCGAGGCGCTGCGCGACATGCTCGACACCGCGCCCGATGTCACAGCGGCCCGCCCCGGCCAGACGATCAGCGAGGACAAGAACTACTACGGCCGCGAGTTGGAGACGACCTGGCCGAGCGTCACCTCGAGTTGCTGCGGCCGGCCCGCAAGGGAGAGTCCGAGCGGGCCGGGACACACCTGTTCAAGCCGCTGCGGCAGGTCATCGAGTCGATCAACCAGAGCCTCAAGGGCCAGCTCGACCTGGAACGACATGGCGGCAAGAGCCCGGCAGGGGTGGTGGCCCGCGTCCTGTGCCGGATCCTCGCGCTCACAGCGGCGATCTGGCACAACCACAAGACCGGACAACCGATCAAACGGTCACTGACTGCCTACGATCACTGACCGCAACGACACCCCTTGGACTCATCCATCTGGGCGGTGTGGGGGCGGGCGACGGTGTAGCGGGTGGTGCCGTTGTCGTGACCGAGGTTGTCCGGCACGCCGACGACGTCCAGGTGGAGGGCGCGCGACCCACGGTGTCGTAGACGACGGTGACGGCGCCGGTGTGGGAGTGGGCGCGTAGGCCCATGGGCCGGTTGACGTTGGTGAAGAAGATGGGGAGCGGGCCAACTGTGACGGTGCGGATGAGGCCGGTGGTCTCGAGGGCCATGGGCGGGTGGTCTCCTGTCATGCTGCGTGGTCGCTGGCGGAGGCGCTGTTGAGGTTGGTAGTGGTGTCCTCTCCGAGGTACAGGTGCAGTCCGGGCGGGGCAGGTGTTGCGGGAGACGGGGTTGCAGCGGCCCGGGAGTATGGGGATGGGGGTATGGGGATGGGGCCATGCCGCTACCGCAGTCGCTCCTCCGCCTTGCGCCATGCGAGGTCGGCCACCCCGCACGCGGCGCGGGGGTGTTGCGGGCGCGGGTGGCGAAGGTTGAGGGGCCCGCGTTGTGAGTGCGTAGCAAGTCACGGTATTTGAGCAGGGCTGGCTTGTCGCGCAGCTCGACCTTGGCCCACTGCGCATGAGCGGAGTCGAACCGCATGAGGTAGCCGAAGCGGAAGCCGCTCCCCTTTACTCCAAGGATTCCGTGCGTCGACGCAGGCACATGCTGCACCGCAGGCCTGATGGAATCGCGGATCGGCCTCCACAGGAGCGAGTTCATCAAGCCCCGCACCCTGGAGGGGTTCGACGGCGTCGAACTCGTCACCGCGGAATGGATCGACTGGCTCAATGACCAACTCAACCACACCGTGATCGGCGACATCCCACCCGCCAACCCACAAACCAACTACTACGGGGAGTCTGAGCCGAAGAAACTGCCTCATGCAGGTAGCCGTTTCGCCGCCTGAACGGCCTCGGCCAGCGTGTCAACGACGGGTACTCCTGCACTCATGAGATTGGCGCGGCTGTGCGAGCCCCCGGTATAGAGGACGGCGCGCGCTCCCGCGTGGGACGCCGCGACAGCGTCGTCTGCTGCGTCCCCAATCACCACCATGCGGCGTGGATCGACATCGAGTGCCGCGACATGGTGTGCCAACTGTTCCGCCTTACCAGTGCTGGTCTGTCCGGTCCTCCTGCCGTCCACGCGGACGAAGTGCTGTTCGATGTCGTGCGTGCGAACAAGCGGAACCAGGGACTCGTGGGGGGCCAGGGAGCACAGGGACTGCGTAAGGCCGGCTTCCTGCCATTCGACCAGCAGCTGCTTGGCGCCGGATGCAAGCACGGTGCTCTTAGTCAATGCCTCATAGTGCTGGTAAGTTCCTCCAGCGGCGCGGGCCATACGCAGGATGGTGGCTGCCCGCAGCTCGGCGTGGACACCGGCCACCAGCCCGTTCGGTTGATCCCCGGCCAGCGTGTCGAACATTCCCGCTCAACGGCCCTGCCCGGGTGGGTGGGAGGACTGGCGTCCTCGTAACCGCCACGCGACCGAGCAGGGCCACTCTGATGTTCAAGGGCCGCCGGAGCAGAACCCACGTGAACAAGCCTCCGGGTGTGCGAGCACGCCCGATCGAGCCGTACGGACCATGAGCTCTCTGACCCTGGTGGGCGAGCGGATCAGCGCAGTCCGGCGAAGAGGTCGTTCTCGGGCACGGCCGCGCCGGTGGTGTCCTGGACACGTACGAAGGTCTCGACGCCCATCAACTCGGTGAACCTCTCCCGGCCCATCCTGAGGAAGAAGATGTTCTCGCCCTGGCTGGCGTGCGCGGCCAGCGCATCGAACTTCTGACCCCCGAACGCGGTGGTGTCCACCCAGGTGGTGATCTCCTCGTCGGGGAGTCCGATCTCGGCCATCGCGGCGGCATCAGCGGGATCCGGCTCCTGCCCGTCCGCACCGAACTCGCGCATGACCTCCCCGAACCGCCGCATCATCGAGCGGGGCGCCGTCGTCCAGTACACCTTCGGTGTCAGCGCGGTCATCGCCAGCGCCGCCATCGTGATGCGGTTGGCCTGGATGTGGTCGGGGTGGCCATAGAAGCCGTTCTCGTCGTACGTGACGACCACATCGGGCTGGTAGCGCCGGAAGAGTTCCGCGAGTCGGGCAGCGCCCTCCTCCACGGGTGTATTCCAGAAGGAGCCTGGGGCGTCATTGGCCGGCCAGCCCATCATCCCGGAGTCGGCGTAGTCCAGCGTCTCCAGATGACTGACCTTCAGGACTTTGCAGCTTGCCTCGAGTTCTTGACGCCGCATCAAGGCGACGGCCGCACCGTCGTGCCCGGGATCGCCCGGCTTGACACCCCCCGGTCCGTCACCGCAACCGCCGTCGGTGCACGTCACGAGGACCGTGCAGATGCCCTCCGCCGCGTACCGCGCGAGGACACCTCCGGTTCCAGTGGCCTCATCGTCGGGGTGGGCGTGTACCGCCATGAGCGTCAAGGGCAAGTCATTCATGAAACAGTCCTCCTGTGTGAAAAGGCCTTGATCCGAGTCCGTGGCGGGCGTATGAGCGGTCGCCCTTCAATATCGGATGTCGGATGACCGGGTGTACCGCGGACCCGAGGGCCCCGGATCACGTCGGCTGTTGGCCTCTGTGTTCCCCGCCCGCGCGGCGCCGCTCTCTTGGCAGTGCAACAGTGGCGGCCGGACTGGCTGTTCCCGCCGCACACCGGAACTTTGCCACTCCCGCGAGAACGAAGAGGCGTACATCTCGTTGTAGTGCTCGGCGTACCTGGTCAGGACCGTACACAGGTGTCGTTCGCCGGTGATGAGGAGACGGTCGGTGCACTCGGCACGGGCTGTGCGTATCCATCGTTCGGCGAACGCGTTGGACCGGGGCTCTGCGGCGCTGTCGGGATGACGGCTGTTCCGTTGCCGGCGAAGACGGCGTCGAACGCGGCAGTGAACTTGCTGTCCCGGTCGCGGATGAGAGACCCGAAGCACCCGGATGAGCGCGACTGTCCCTTCCGCCAGCGGTGGCCGGCCGGGTCCGACCGCCGTCTGGTGCCAGGTCAGCAGGGTGCCCGGGGTAGCCAGCCGATGGCGGCGTAAGGCAGGTGGCAGGTGCCGGGCGAGAGCGGAGCAACAGCACGGTCAGCCCATGAGAGCCGCGGCCGCTCGACCTGTCGGCGCAGCACAGCGACCTCATGACGAAGCACGAGGATCTCGGTGTTGTTCGCGGCGGCCGACCGGCCCAACAAGAGGAGGCAGCCCAGTAGTCGACAGCAGATCGGATAAAGCAGTCGCAGACCCACGATCAGAGATCGTGCCCATACATGAGCGATCACAAAGCCCCAGGTCAACCACTGTACGGCAATAAAGACACCCTTCAGGGGGCGGAGGCGGGGGCGGCTAGGGGGATGGTGCGCTTGGTGGCGATCCTCGGAGGGTGGCCAGGCGGCGGTGGTATTCCTCGTCGTCGATCTCGCCGCGTGCGTACCGCTCGGCGAGGATCTGCTCGGGGCCGATGGGCCCGGGCGTCTTGTGCCAGGTGTTGGGGCCTGTGCCGGGCGGGGTGGGGCGAACCAGGGCCCGGTAGAGCAGGACGCCGATGGCGATGATCAGCGCCCAGAACACCACCATGCTGATCGACATCGCGAACCAGCCCCAGCCGTTCATGCCATGGCCGTACCAGAACATCATTCCCGCCTCACTTCCCCAGGTCGGTCTGGGCACCTTTCCCTGCTGTCATCGTCGCTCTGCCTCGGCGCGAGTGCTGGGGCCTGCCAGTCCCCGGCCAGTGGGCCGATCAGCCCCTACCGGGTACCCGTGTCGGCGAGCGAGGCTGGGTCAGGGGGCGGGAAGGGAATGTCTGCCATGAACGCCCTGGATCTCGTGGTCATCGCCGCCGCCGTTGTCCTGATCGCCGGGCTGGGCTGGTACTTCTTCGGGCCGCGCCGGGTCCGCTCGGCAACCCTCGAGGGTGGGGTGCAGCGCGTCGGCATCACGGTGCGCGGCGGCTACCGCCCGAACGTCATCCGGGTGCGCCAGGGCATGCCGGTGGAGCTGGTCTTCGACCGGCGGGAGTCCGGGGAGTGCACCGCACGGGTGGTCTTCCCCGACCTGCGGGTCAGTGCGAGCCTGCCCGCCCACGCGCGCACCACCGTGCGGCTGAGGCCCGAGAATGCCGGGTCCTTCGGGTTCGCGTGCGGTATGAACATGATCCACGGAACGCTGCTGGTCGACCCGGCCGCACCCCCGGGCAGGCAGACCTCCCCTGACGCCGGCCAGGCTCCGCCCACCACAGCCAGGCCGGGCGGCTCGCCACCGGAGGGCGAGAGCGCGGCGGACACGGAGGCGGCGGAGGCCGCCGAGCGGCGTGGGGAGATCGCGGACCTGACCCGGCGGGTCACGGTGGGTGCGGTGCTGACGCTGCCGGTTCTCGTCGCGGTCATGGCGCATGAACTGTTCGGCGCTACGTGGGTGCCGGGATGGATGCTGAACCACTGGCTCCAGCTGGCGTTGATCACGCCCGTGATGTTCTACACCGGCCGTCCGATCCACACCACCGGCTGGCTGGCCCTGTGGCACCGCTCGGCCGACATGAACTCCCTGATCACCCTGGGCACCACGGCCGCCTACGGCTACAGCCTGCTGGTCACCCTCGCCCCCAGCTGGTTCCCGGCCGGAGTCCGCGCGGTGTATTACGAGGCGGTCGGGGTGATCCTCACCCTGATCCTGCTGGGCCGGGTGCTGGAGGCCCGGGCCAAGGCAGGCACCGGCGAGGCCATCCGGGCCCTCCTCGGGCTGCAAGCCCGCACCGCCCGTGTGATACGCGACGGCACCCCGGTCGAGATCCCGGTCGACACCGTCGCGGTCGGTGACGAGCTGCTGATCCGCCCAGGGGAGAAGGTGCCGGTCGACGGCGACGTCCTGGCCGGCTCCTCGGCGGTGGACGAATCCATGGTCACCGGCGAACCGATGCCGGTCACCAAACACCCCGGGGACACCGTCATCGGCGCCACCGTCAACGGCACCGGATCCTTGCGGATGCGCGCGGCCAACGTCGGCGCCGACACCATGCTGGCCCAGATCATCCGCCTGGTTCAGCAGGCCCAGGCGTCCAAAGCCCCGATCCAGCGGCTCGCCGACGCCGTCTCCGCCTACTTCGTCCCCGCCGTGATCGCCATCGCGGTCGCCGCCTTCGCTACCTGGTTCACCCTCGGCCCACCCCCGGCCCTGACCCTCGCCCTGGTCTCCGCCGTCGCCGTACTGATCATCGCCTGCCCCTGCGCGCTGGGCCTGGCCACCCCCCTGTCGGTCATGGTCGGCACCGGCAAAGGCGCACAGGCGGGCATCCTCATCCGCTCAGCCGAGGCATTGGAGACCGCCCACAAACTCGACACCATCGTGCTGGACAAGACCGGCACCGTCACCGCGGGCAAGCCCGTACTCACCGATGTGCACCCAACCGACGGCTACGGCGAGCGGGAACTGCTGGCGCTCGTGGCGGCCACCGAGGAGATGAGCGAACACCCCCTCGCCACCGCGATCGTGATCGGCGCCCGGCAGCGGGGCCTGGACCTCCCGACAGCCGACGCCTTCGACTCGGTCACCGGCAAAGGCGTCCGCGCCACCGCCGACGGCCACACCATCCTGGTCGGCACCGCCCGCCTGCTCCGCGACGCCCACATCGACACCGGTGCGCTCGACCGCGTCGCGGCCGACCTGTCGGCCCAGGGCAAGACCCCCGTACTCGCCGCCGTCGACGGAGCACCCGCCGGGGTGCTCGCCGTCGCCGACACCCTCAAGAACGACTCCGCCACCGCCATCACCGCCCTGCAGCGGCTCGGCCTGGACGTCCTCGTCATCACCGGCGACAACGCCCGCACCGCCCAGGCCATCGCCCGCCAGGTCGGCGTGGCCCGGGTGCTGGCCGAGGTGCTGCCCGAGCACAAGGCGGACGAGATCCGCCGCCTTCAGGGCGAGGGACGTACGGTCGGCATGGTCGGCGACGGCATCAACGACGCCCCCGCCCTGGCCGCCGCCGACGTCGGACTCGCCATCGGCACCGGCACCGACGTCGCCATCGAAGCCGCCGACATCACCCTCATCTCCGGCTCCCTCAGCGGCGTCGTCACCGCCATCCGGCTCTCCCGGGCCACCATGCGCAACATCCGCCAGAACCTGTTCTTCGCCCTGATCTACAACGCCATCGGCGTCCCCGTCGCCGCCGGCGCCCTCTACCCCCTGTGGGGCATCCGTCTCAGCCCCGTCATCGCCGCCGCCGCCATGGCCCTCTCCTCCCTGTCAGTCGTCACCAACTCCAACCGCCTACGCCACTGGCACACCACCCCGCCGCCACCCACCACACCCGCCCTCATCGAGCCTCACGAGGAGTTAACCGCGCACCGCCATCAGACCGCGAGCCGCACCCGAGAAGGAGACCCACCGCGATGACCACCGCCCACCACGCCACCCGGGAACCGGCACCGCCCGGATACACCGACCACAAGCCCGACCACCTGGACCGGCTCCACAAGATCGAAGGCCAGACCCGCGGCATCACCCGCATGGTCGCCGACGACCGGTACTGCATCGACGTACTCACCCAGATCAGCGCCATAACCCACGCCCTGCAGCAAGTCGCCCTCAGCCTCCTGGACGACCACATACGCCACTGCGTCACTGCCGCCACCCGGGCGGACCCGGTCCGCGCCGAGGAGAAGCTCGACGAACTCACCCTCGCACTGCGCCGTATGCTTCGATTGTGAACCTGGTTCGGTTCCCAGCACATCCCATTCCCGGCACGCCATGATGGGAATACGGAGCACTCGCGCATCAGAAGGGTGAGCCGGATGCGGCCGCACGATGCCATGCGGCGCGGTGGGCACCGTAGTGTTCCCCACACCGCGGACCTCCGGGTGGAGGCCTGGGCCCCGACCCGGGAGGAGTGCCTGGCGCAGGCGGTACGAGGGGTCTGCACGTCGTTCCTGGACCTGACGGGCGCGACAGGTGTCCGCAACCGGGATGTCGTGGTGCGGGCGAACATGGACGAGGACCTGTTGGCGGCCCTGTTGGAAGAGGTCGTCTACTGGCTCGACACTGCGGACGAGATCCCGGTCGACATGGAACTGACCGCCGTCCCGGGCGGTGTGCGGGCCCGCCTGCACATGGCGGACACCAGGTCGCTCCCGACGACGGGTGCCGCGCCGAAAGCGGTCACTCTCCACGGCCTGGAATGCGGTCGCGGGCCGGACGGCTGGCGGTGTTCGGTGACACTCGACGTGTAAGCCCAGCACGATCGAGGCTCGGCGGAGGGACCCCGACCCCAACGAGGATGACGGACATGGACATCACGATGACGGAGGAGAGCCCGTTTCGCTTCCGCATCGACCAGCAGGACCGGATGAGAGTTCCCGGGATCGTCTTCGCCAGCCGAGAGCTGCTGCCGCAGGCGGCCGGGGACAGGGCGCTGGAGCAGGTGGTGAACGTGGCGATGCTGCCCGGCATCGTCCGCGCCTCCTTCGCCATGCCCGATGTGCACTGGGGTTACGGCTTCCCGATCGGCGGGGTCGCCGCCACGGACATCGATGCCGGGGGCGTGGTCTCGCCGGGAGGGGTGGGGTTCGACATCTCCTGCGGTGTCCGGCTGTTGGCCGCCGACATCGAGCGTGCGGAGCTGGCCCCTCGCTTGCGGAGACTGATGGACGTACTCGGCGACATCATTCCGCGCGGTGCGGGACGCGGCGGCCTGTGGAAGTTGTCCGGCCGCGCGGAGATGGAGAAGCTCCTCGCCCATGGCGCCGGGTACGCCGTGGAACGTGGCCACGGCACAGCCCGCGACCTGGTGCGCTGCGAGGACCACGGGAGCCTGGCCGGTGCCGACCCGTCGCAGGTCGGGCAGCGGGCCGTGGACCGGGGGCTGCTCCAGGTGGGCAGCCTGGGCTCGGGCAACCACTTCCTTGAGGTACAGGCCGTGGACCGAGTGTACGACCCCCGGGCGGCGGCCGCTTTCGGCCTGCGGGCCGCTCAGGTGTGCGTGATGATCCACTGCGGCTCACGCGGTCTGGGACACCAGGTGTGTGCCGACCACGTCCGCGTCATGGACCGGTCGCCCTACGCCCGTGCCGTTGACCTCCCGGATCGCCAGCTGGCGTGCGCGCCCGTGGCATCGCCGCCCGGCCAGGCCTACCTCGGCGCGATGGCGGCCGGGGCCAACTACGCACGCGCCAATCGGCAACTGCTCACCGAGGCCGCGCGCCGGTCATTCACCTCGACTGTCGGGGTGGGTCTTGACCTGGTGTACGACGTCTCACACAACATGGCCAAGATCGAAATCCACGAGGTAGGAGGTGTACCGCGCCGACTGTGTGTCCACCGCAAAGGCGCCACCCTGGCCCTCCCTCCCGGCCGTCCCTGTCTGCCGGAAGACCTCGCCGAAACCGGACACCCCGTCCTGGTGCCCGGCACCATGGGCACCGCCTCATACGTCATGGTCGGCACCCCGGAAAACGACGCGTTCGCGTCCGCCTGCCACGGCGCGGGACGTGTGTGGAGCCGCCACCAAGCGCTGCGCCAGGTCCGTGGCCAACAGCTCCGCGACGAGCTGGAATCCCGGGGCGTCGCCGTCCGACCGTCCTCATGGCGCGGGCTGGCCGAGGAGGCCCCCGCCGCGTACAAGGACGTCGACGCGGTGGCCGCCGCCACCGAAGGCGCCGGGCTCGCCAGAATCGTCGCCCGGCTGATCCCCCTCGGTGTCGTCAAAGGGTGAGAAGGCCCCGCGAGCGCGGAAGGGGCGAGCGTGGAAGGTGGCATACGGCGCCGACGGCGCCGAGGGCTGCCCGCTTCTCGTGGGCCCGGATTGCACGGTGCGCGACTTCACGCCGCTTCTCCGTGTCTGTTCTCGCCCTCGGTGCCACTTCCATAACACCACCGCACGGCCAAGAGGGCCAGGGCCGACCGTTCCCCGCCCGAGGTCCGGTCCGCCCATCCACATGGGCCCCTCCAGGGAGATCCTGGCCGAACTCATCGCCGCGTCCGCCGTGGAACGCGTGACGCTGCGCAACCCGGACGTGAAGGCCTGCGGTGAAGCGCTGGCCGAAGACACCGTGACGGCCCTGCCGGCGGAGAGCCGTGAGGCGTACGCCGTGGTCACGAGGTCCCAGGGCAGAGGCCGGCTCGCCGGTTCGCTCCTCGGGTCGGTCAGCCTGGCGGTGGCGGCGCGTGCCGTGTGTCCGGTGGTGGTGGTCCGTGGCGGGGAGCGGAACCGCGAGGAGTGCGGCGGTCCAGGTGGCGTGTCGGGCGGCCACGTCGCCGGGGCAGGGCCCGTGGACGGTCCAGTCCAGCGCGACAGGGACGCTCCGACTGCGGACACTTGGGTCAAGGGGCCGCAAACCATGACCATGGGGAGAGCTCGTGGCCGGATTCCGGGATTTCCTGCTGCGGTTCCGTCCGGTGGGCTCGCCGGGCCGGGCGGCGCCCGGAGGTGTCCCGGCGGACCGCGCCGCCGAGCTGACCGCCGAGCTGACACCGCCGCTGTCCCTGCTGGAGGAGGTCGAGGCCGAGGCGCGGCGCATCCGTGAAGAGGCCGCCCGCGTGGCGGCGGACAGACGGCGGGAGGCCGAGCGGCAGGCCGACACGATCGTGGGGCGGGCACGGGCGCGCGCCGACGAGGTGCGGGCAAAGTCCGCGGCCCGGGGCCGCCGCGCCGCGGAGGCCGAGGCGGCGGAGTTTCTCGCCACCGCGGAGCGGAACGAGGCCGAGATGCGTTCCCGGGCCCAGGCGCGGATGCCGGGGCTCCTGGACCGGGTGGCGCGGCTGGTGATCGAAGACATCGAAACACCCGCGACGCCCCGGACGCCCAGCAACCGGAGCGCGAGCAGGAGGACGTCGCCTGACGTGCCGGACTCAGGGCCGCCGGAGCGAGGTCCCTGATGGGCGCCGGATGGGTGGCGGGGGTGACGCGGGCCAAGGCCATGCTCTCCCGCGCTCTCGGTGCGGAACGAGCCGAGGAGGTGGCCTCGGCTCCGGGTCTGGACGCGGCCGTGCGGTACCTGAGCGCTTCTCCCTATGGGCACGATCTGCCGTCCGAGGCGTCTTTGGCCGACGCTCAGCGGGCGGTGGGCGAAACCCTGGTGTGGCATCTGCGGGTGCTGGCCGGCTGGCAGCCGCCAAGCGGTGTGACCGCCCTCCGGCTGCTCGCCTGCGGCTTCGAGATCGCCAATACGGAGGACCATCTGCGCACGTTGACGGACACGTTGCCGAACACGTTTACGGACACGTTGACGGACGGCGGGCCGCTCCCGCCGCCGTACCGGCTGGGCACACTGGCGACCGCCTGGCCCCGGCTGGCCCGCACCCGCTCGCCCCAGGAACTGCGGGCCGCGCTGGCCTCGTCCGCCTGGGGCGATCCGGGAGCCGCCACCCCGGTGGCGGTGGCGATCGGCATGCGGGTCTCGGCCGCGGTGCGCACGGCGATGGCCGTTCCGGAGGCCGCGCGCTGGGCGGCGGGGCGGCTCGCGCTGCTGGTGGGCCGCGAAACGTTCGTCGCCCGCCGCTCGTTGCCGGGCGCGGTCGCGGCGCGAGCGGGTCGGTTGCTCGGTACGAGTGCGATGGCCGCGTCGTCGTATCCCGACTTCCGGCGGCACCTGCCGCCCGCCGCCCGCTGGGCCCTGGCCGGCGTCGACAGCGCGGCGGAACTGTGGCGGGCCGAGCGGCGGTGGTGGCACCGGCTCGACGAGGGCGGACGGGGCCTGACGCACGGGGCCCGACTGGACCGCGCACCGGTGGTCGGCGCCGCGGCGGTGCTCTCCGCGGACGCCTGGCGGGTGCGCGGCGCGCTGGAGCTGGCCTCGCGGGGCGGCGGGCGGATCGGTGCCTTCGATGCTCCGGCATGAACCGATGGTCCCGGTGCGGATGCGGCGGGTGGCGATCGTCGCGCCACGTGCGGCGCTGCGGGACGTCCTGGTGAAGGTCGCCGAGGCCGGCTGTATCGAGATCGAAGCCGCAGGCCGGCAGTCAGTCGGCGGCGGGCTGGACGCGCCACAGACCGCGCCCGGCTCCGCCGCCCGTCGGCTGCGGGCCTCGCGCGCCGAGCCGGGAAGCGCCGTCCTGAGTGCCGTGCCGCCTGATCTCGACGCGCTGGAGCGTGCGGGCCGCACCGATCTGCTGGCGGGCGAGGCACAGCTCGAGGAGCGCCTCGGCAGCGCGGTGCGGCACGGCGCCGCCGCGGCACTGGCCGGCTGGTGTCCGGCCGCGGCTGTCCCGGCGACCGCCGAGCGTCTCGCCGAGGTGGGAGGCGCGCTGGTGCCCCTGCGCACGCCGCGCGGAGTGGACCCGCCGACCCTGCTGGGCGGCACCGGCGCGGTGCGGCGCTCGTTCGCGGGTCTGGTGCGCACATACGGGACGGTGCCGTACGCGGATCTGGACCCCAGCGTGCCCGCGGGCATCGTCTACGTGGTCATGTTCGGGGTGATGTTCGGCGACGCCGGGCACGGGGCGCTGCTGCTCCTCGCCGGGCTGTCGCTGTGGCTCGGCCGGCCCCGCCGGGCGGAGCCGCTGCGCGGGCTGTGGCCGTTCGTCGCCGGTGCCGGGGTGACCAGCACGCTGGCGGGCGTCGCCTACGGCGAGTTCTTCGGTCCGACCGGAGTTCTCCCGGTGCTGTGGCTGAACCCGCTGCACGATCCGCTGCGGCTGCTGGCCGCCGCCGTCGGTCTTGGCGCCGTGCTGCTCGCCGTGGCGTACGGCGCGGGGATCGCGAACCGCTGGCGGGAAGGCGGGCCGTCCGGCGCCCTGTACGCCCTGTCCGGAGTCGCCGGGGCGATGCTCTACCTCGGCCTCGCCGCGATGGGCGGCGCACTGTGGCTGGGCGACGTCGGTGTCCTGTTCGCGGGCGCCACGGTCGCGTGCGCGGGCCTCGTCCTGGCGGGCCCGGGGCTGTTCGCCGCGACCGGTGGCGGTCCGGGAGGGGTCGTCCAGGTCGGTGTCCAGCTCTTCGACGGAGTGCTGCGCATCGGGTCGAACGTCATCTCCTTCGCGCGGCTCGCGGCGTTCGGGCTCACGCACGCCGCGCTGGGTGCGATCGTGTGGCAGGGCACCACGGCGCTCGCGCGCACGGGCGGGGTGGCGCTTGTCGCGGCGGTGGCGCTCTTCGTCGTCGGCAACGCGCTCGCGTTCGCGCTGGAGGCGCTGGTCGCCGGGGTGCAGGCGCTGCGTCTTGAGTTCTACGAGCTGTTCTCCCGCGTCTTCGATCCCCAAGGGCGTCCCTTCCGTCCCTGGCGGCTCCCCGTACTGCACGGCGTGGGACCCGCGGCTGCTCCGCCCGAAGGGAACGCGCCGGACAAGGAGGCCACGTGATCGCCTGGCTCATCGCCCTTCCCCTCGTCGCCGT
This sequence comes from Streptomyces sp. NPDC020845, assembly GCF_044334165.1. Lineage (NCBI taxonomy): Bacteria > Bacillati > Actinomycetota > Actinomycetes > Kitasatosporales > Streptomycetaceae > Streptomyces > Streptomyces sp. NPDC020845. The sequence goes on from NZ_JBIRSJ010000008.1 coordinate 119,125, forward strand.
GGTCGCGGCGGCCGTCCGACGGTTGCCCGTACGCCGTGGGCGCCCGGCCCTGCGTTGGGTGCTCGCCGCCAACGCCCTGCTGTTCGCGGCTGCCCTGGCGCTCCTCGTGGTGGCGCTCGACGGCCGGTCCGCGCAGGCCGCCGCCCCGGCGGCCGCGGCGGCCCAGACGGCGGGCTCGGGGTCCGCCGCGCTGATCGGCGCGGCGATCTCGGTCGCCGGGGCGTCCATCGGGGCGGCGATCGCCGTCGCCTACACCGGGGCGGCAGCGATGGCGGCGCTCAGCGAGCGCCCCGAGCTCTTCGGCCGCGCCATGGTGATCGTCGGCCTCGCCGAGGGCATCGCGATCTACGGCTTGGTGGTCGCGATCATCCTGATCGGAAAGGCGTGATCATGGGGCGGGTGGCGGCCGTGGGGGAACGTACGCGGGTGGCCGGGCTGGCTCTGGCCGGAGTGACCGCCATGGCCGCCGAGGAGCCGCACGCGGTCCGCGAGGCGTGGCGGAGACTGCCGCCGGACGTCACGCTGGTGATCCTGACGCCCGCCGCGGCCGACGCTCTCGGCCCCGCGCCCCTGGAAGGCGTCCGCCCGCTCACTGTGGTGATGCCGTCATGACACCGCCACTCCCCCGACGCCCACTCCCCCGACAGCCGCTCCCTGACGAAGCGGTGGCCGCCCTCGCGCCGGTGCGCGCAGAGTTGCTGCACACGGCCCGCGCCGAGGCCCGAGAGCTGCTGGACCGTGCGGACCAGGAGGCCGAAGCGCTGATCGCCGAGGCGCGGGCCACGGCACGTTCCCTCCTGGAGGAGGCCCAGCGAGCCGGCGAGCGGGACGGTGCGGCAGCCGCCCGCGACATACGGGCCCGCGCCCGCAGGACGGCGCGCGCCCGTGAACTGACCGCACGCGGACGGGCCTACGAGGAGCTGCGGTCCCGGGCCGTCGTGCGCGTCCGGGAAACGTGGGACACGAGGGCCCGCCCAGACCGCCCAGACCTCCTGGACCGGCTGCGACAACGCGCCCAACAGCTCCTGGGCCCGGACGCCGAGGTCACCGAGGCCCCTGACGGTGGCCTGGTGGCCCAGTTGGCGGGCCGGCGTGCCGACTACACCCTGGACGCCCTCACCGCCCGCGCGGTGGACCGGCTCGGAGCGGAAGTGGAGACGCTGTGGTCGGCATGAACGCAACCGGGGAGACGAAGCACTCATGCCGGATTCTGCGGGTCGCCGGACCGCTGGTCGAGCTGGAGTACGTCGGCGGGACGGCCATGTACGACCTCGTCTCCCTCGGCGAGGCCCGCCTGCCTGGCGAGGTGGTGGCCATCAGTGGCGATGTGGTGACCGCGCAGTCCTACGAGTACACCGGCGGCCTGGCCCCCGGTGACACGGCCCGGCCCCAGGGCGCGCCGCTGTCCGCGTCGCTCGGCCCCGGCCTGCTCGGCGGCGTGTACGACGGTCTGCTGCGGCCGCTGTCCGGCAGCGGGGACTGGCTGCATCCGGGGAGCGTCGCCCAAGCGCCCGCAGAGCGCGCCTGGCCCTTCGTACCACGGGTGAGCGAAGGGGAGCATGTCGAGGCGGGCGGCGTGGTCGGGGAGATCCGGGACGGCGGACCGATCCGGCTGCGGGTTCTCGTGCCACCGGGCTCCGGTGGCGTGGTGGAGCGCGTCGCCGGTGAGGGGACGTACCAGCAGGACGCGGTGGTGGCCGTCGTGGGCGGGGCCGAGGTGCGGATCGGCGCCACATGGCCGGTCCGCCGTCCGCGTCCGGTACGCGAACGCGGTGGCGAGCGCGAGGCGCTGAACACCGGACAGCGCGTGATCGACCTGCTGTTCCCCGTCGCCCGCGGCAGCACCGTGGCCGTCCCCGGCGGATTCGGCACGGGCAAGACCATGCTGCTGCAGCAGATCGCCAAGTGGTGCGACGCGGATGTGATCGTCTACGTCGGCTGCGGGGAGCGCGGCAACGAGATGGCGGATGTGATCGCCGAGCTCTCCGCGCTGGAGGACCCGCGTACCGGCGGGCGGCTGGCCGACCGGACGGTGACCGTCGCCAACACCTCGAACATGCCGATGATGGCCCGTGAGGCCAGCATCTACACGGGCGCCACGGTCGCCGAGTACTTCCGGGACATGGGGCTCGATGTCGTCGTGATCGCCGATTCCACCTCGCGGTGGGCCGAGGCGCTGCGCGAGTTCGCCTCCCGCACCGGCGCGCTGCCCGCCGAAGAGGGCTACCCGGCGGGGCTCGCGTCGGCCATCGCGGCGTTCTACGAGCGTGCGGGAGCCGTGGTGACGCTGGGTGGCGAGCAGGGCTCGGTCACGGTGATCGGGGCGGTCTCCCCGCCCGGCGGCGATCTGACCGAGCCGGTCACGGCGCACACCGAGCGGTTCGTGCGCTGTCTGTGGTCGCTGGACCGGGACCTGGCCTATGCCCGCCACTACCCGGCGCTGTCGTGGGCGGGGTCGTTCTCACGGGACGCCGGGACACTCGCGGCCCAGCGGGCGGCGGCGGGCGACCCCGCCTGGGCCGACCGGCGCGCCCGGCTCGCCGCGGTGCTCGCGGAGGCCGATCGGCTGGCCGACCTCGTCGACCTGATCGGCATCACGGCCCTGCCCGACCGGGAGCGCGTCGGCGTCCTGGCCGGACGTCTGGTGCGCGAAGGGGTGCTGCGGCAGAGCGCGCTGTCCGTGAGCGACGCGTACTGCGGGCCGGACAAGGCCGCGGCGCTGGCCGACGCGGTGCTCGCGACCGTCGACCGCTGCCGTCAGCTCGTCGACTCGGGGGTCCCGGCGGCCACCGTGGAAGCGGTGGACTTCGGCCCGGTGCTCCGGGCCGCCGAGGAGGCGGGGCCGCATGATGTGGAAGGGGTGAGGGGGCGGCGTCAGGACATGCTGGCCCGGCTCGGGGAGCTAAGACCGTCCGGCAGTAGGGAGCGCGGATGAAGGAGGGGGTACCGCCCAGGCCCGCCAGGGCCGAGGGGGAGGGTCGAGGGGCAAGCATGGGTGTGCCCCGTGAGGAGAGCGCAGCGGCTCCCCCAGCTGCCGCTGGGAGGTGCCCCCTGCGTGCGACGAGCGGGGTGCGGCGGGGGGCACCTCCCGTGCGGAGCTACGGGGGAGCCGCCCATCGGCACGCGACGCCGCGGGCCCTACTGCCGGACGGTCTAAGGTGACTTCCTGGAGCGAGGTCGAGTACACCGCGGTGCGCGAGCTGCGCGGCCCGCTCGCCGTCGTGGCAGGGGTCTCGGGTGTGGGCTGGGACGAGTTCGTGCGCATCACCTTGGACTCGGGCGAGCGACGCTACGGCCTGGTGCTGGAGGTGGACCGCGAACTCGCCGTGGTCCAGGTGCTGGAGGACACCTCCGGGATGGACCCGGCCAGGATGCGGGTGTCCTTCGCCGGCGAACCGCTGCGCATCCCGGTCGGGACGGGCTGGCTGGGCCGTACGTGCAACGGCCGCGGCGAGCCCGTGGACGGCGGCCCACCCGTGTTCGGCCGGGCCAGTGCAGCTGTGGGCGGCACCCCGATCAACCCGGTGCGGCGGGAGCCACCGTCGGATCCGGTCCTCACGGGCGTCGGTGTCATCGACGCGCTCACCACACTGGTACGCGGGCAGAAACTGCCGGTGTTCTCCGTGGCCGGGCTGCCTCATCTGGAACTGGCCCTCCAGATCGCCGCACAGTCCACCGTCGGCGGCGCCGCGTTCAGCGTGGTGTTCGCCGGGATGGGCCTGACCCACCCGGACGCCTCCTTCGTACGGGACGCCCTGGAGGAACGCGCGGCCGCGGGAGAACTCGTCCTGCTGCTCAACACCGCCGACGACCCCGTCATCGAGCGGATCCTGACCCCTCGTATCGCCCTGACCGTGGCCGAACACCTCGCCTTCACCCACGGACACCATGTGCTGGTGGTGATGACCGACATGACCGCCTACGCCGAGGCACTGCGCGAGGTCTCCGCGGCCCGCGGCGAGGTCCCGGCCCGCCGCGCCTACCCGGGCTATCTCTACAGCGACCTGGCCTCCCTCTACGAACGCTGCGGACGGATCCGGGGCCGGAGCGGCTCGGTCACGGTCCTGCCCGTTCTCACCATGCCCGCGGGCGACATCACACATCCGGTGCCCGATCTGACCGGCTACATCACCGAGGGCCAGATCGTGCTCTCCCGGCAGACGCACGCCCTGGGTGTGTATCCCCCGGTGGACGCCCTGTCCTCGCTGTCCCGCCTCATGCGCAAGGGCGCCGGCCCCGGACGCACCCGGCCCGACCACCTCGATGTCGCGGCCCAGACGCTGGCCGCGCTCTCCCGGGCACGGCAGGTCCGGGAGCTCTCGGACCTCGTGGGGCAGGATGCGCTGAGCCCGACCGACCGCCGCTACCTCGACTTCGACGAGGCGTTCTCGCACCGTTTCATGGACCAGCGCCGCGACGAGACGCGCCCGTTGGACCGGACGCTGGACGCCGCCTGGCAGGTGCTGCTCACCCTTCCCCGAAGCGAGCTGGCCCTGCTCCCCACGGCGCTGCTCGCCGCGCACGGCGGGCGGGACGAACCGGCCGACGGCGAACGCGAAGGGGCGGGGGAATGACCGCCGCACCAGAGGTTCCGCCCTCACGCGCCGCCCGTCTGCGCCTGCGGCACAGCCTGGACGTCGCCCTGCGCGGAGCGGATCTGCTGGAGCGGAAGCTGCGCATCCTGCGAACGCTCCACAAGGACCTGCTGCGGTCCGAGGAGACCCGTGCGCACGAGTGGCACGACTCGGTGCGGGAGGCGGAGACCTGGCTTCTGCGGGGGCTCGTCCTGGGCGGCGAACGCGCCCTGGAGACGGCGGCCGAGGGTGTCGGGGACGCGGAGGTCGCCTGGGGCGAGGAGTCCACGATGGGGGTGCGCCACCCGTCGCTCGCCTCCTGCCACGTCCCGGACCGCTCCCCCGACGCGGCCACTCCCCGCAACACCGCCTTGATCCACGCGGAAGCCGCCTACCGGGAGGCGCTGCGGGCGGGCGCGGAGTATGCCGCGGCGCGAACGGCCGCCCGGCTTGTCGGGGCGGAGGTGGCGCACACCCGTCGGCGGGTCCGCGCCCTGCGCCGCCATTGGATCCCCCGGCTGGAGGAGTCGCTCGCCCGGGTCGTGCTCGCCCTGGAACAGGCCGAGCACGAGGACGCCGTACGACGTCGGTGGGCTGCCGGCGTGGCGGCCGACGGCCCGGAAACCGACCGCAGGCGCTGAGCCGCGCTCCCTCATGGGCCACCGGATGACGACACCGACACCGGATGACGACACCGGATTACGCGCCACCGGAGGAGAGAAAGCCGACGCAGCCGGACAGCGTGGTGAGCCGTGGTGTGTCCGCGTCGTCGATGCGGACACCTGTGCGCTCACTGAGCGTTTCGATGAATCTCAGGAAGTCGAGCGAGTCGAGTTCAAGCGCCTCGCGGAACGGCTCCTCCGGGCCCAGGGCGGTGAGGTCGGCATCGGGCACGATCCGGGCGAGGGATTCCTTGACGACGTCCGCTGCTTCGGTGCGGTTCACAGGTCCTCCGGGCGCTGCAAGAGGCGGTCGACCGCCGTCAGATAGCGGGCCCCGATGGCGCCGTCGGTCGCCCGGTGGTCGGCGGACAGGGTCGCGGTGACCGTGGGCCGTACGCCGAGCAGACCGTCGACGGCACACGGGCGGTCGACGATCCGTCCGAACCCGGCCAGGGCCACTTGGGGCGGGTAGATCACACCGAGCACGCTCTCCACTCCCTGATCGCCGAGGTTGGTGACCGTGATGGTGGGGTCGGAGATCTCCGATCCGCGCAGTCGGCCCGCGCGGGCGCGGGTGACCAGGTCCTTCAGAGCGGCCATCAGCTCGGTGAGGCCGAGCGTGTCGGCGTCGTGCAGGGCGGGGGCGACGAGTCCGCCGCCGCGCAGGGACACGGCGACGCCCAGGTGCACTCCGTCGCCCGGGGTGAAGTGGTCCTCGGTCCAGAAACCGTTGAGCTCGGGGACCTCGCGGGCCGCCAGGGCCGAGGCCTTCAGCAGCAGGGCCGCGGGGAGCAACCGCTCGCTCACCGGGCTGCGCCGGTTGTGCTCACGGAGCCAGTCCATCGCGGATGCCATGTCGACGGTCGTGGACAGGTAGTAGTGCGGGATGTCCCGTTTGGAGCGGGACATGAGGCCACCGATGGTCCGGCGCATGGCCGCCGTCCGCTCATCGGCCGCGCGTTCGGCCGTGTGTGCCGGCGCCGTACGAGGGCTCACCGGGGTGGCGGCAGGGCCGGGGGCGGCCTTGCGCACGTCGTCGGCGCGGACAACGCCGTTCTTACCGGTTCCCGCCACGGCGGTGAGGTCCACGCCCAGTTCCGCGGCCAGCCGTCGGGCGAGCGGAGTGACCGTCGCTCGCCGTGGCCGGGTGTCGGCGGCGCGCTCGACGTCGGCGCGAGTGATACGGCCCTCGGGACCGGAGCCGTGGAGAGAGGTCAAGTCGACGCCGTACTCCCGCGCCAGACGCCGGACCAGCGGAACGGTCTCGGGGCGGGGGTGCTCGTCCGGTGGGTGGGCGACAAGGGACTCCGGGACCCCGGCGGGGACCGGCTGGGGACCGGCCGGCGGTGGGCTCGGCGGCTTGCGCCGTGGCGGACCCTTCTTCCCGGCCTTCTCCGGTGCGCCGGCCACCGGCTCGATCAGTGCGAGCGGGGTGCCCACCGGCACCGTGGTTCCCGGCTCGACGAGCAGCCGCCCCATCGTCCCGGCTTCGAAGCACTCGACTTCGATCGTGGACTTGGCGGTTTCGACGACGGCGACGGGATCGCCTCGGTGGACCGGCTGGCCGGGGTGCACCAGCCACTCCTGGAGCTTCCCCTCGTCCATGTCGGCACCCAGCGACGGCATGGTGAACTCGGCCACGGTCAGTCCACCGCCCGGTGCGCCGCCGCGACGACATCCGCGGTCTGCGGCAACGCGGCTTCTTCCAGCCGCCGAGCGTATGGCATGGGGACTTCGGCGCTGCACACTCGCTCCACGGGCGCGTCCAGTTCGTAGAAGGACCGTTCGGCGATGCGCGCGGACACCTCGGCGGCCAGGCTCCCGGTGCGCCAGCCCTCGTCGACGACGACCGCGCGATGGGTCCGCGCCACTGAGGCCGTGATGGTGTCGTCGTCGAGTGGCCGTAGTGTGCGCAGGTCGACCACCTCGGCGCTGATGTCCTCGGCGGCCAGCTCGTCGGCCGCCGTGAGCGCTTTGGGCAGCGAACCGCCGTAGGTGATCAGCGAGATGTCGGTGCCCGGCCTGCGGACCGCCGCGTGGTCCAGATCGACGGGCGTGGCGGTCGGGTCGAGCTCGCCCGAGGCGTTGTACAGGCTGCCGTGCTCGAAGATCAGCACCGGGTCGGGGTCGGCCAGCGCCGGGGCCAACATGAAGCGGGCGTCCTCGATGGTCGCCGGGGCGACCACGCGGATGCCGGGGATGTGGGCGTACCAGCCCTCGAGGCTGTGCGAGTGCTGTGCGGCGAGCTGCCGGCCCGCGCCCGTCGTCATCCGGATCACCACGGGAACGGGCAGCTGGCCACCCGACATGTGCAGCAAGGTGGCGGCGTTGTTGAGGATCTGGTCGAGGGCGAGCAGGCTGAAGTTCACGGTCATGATCTCGACGATCGGCCGCATCCCGGACAGGGCCGCGCCGATGCCCGCGCCGACGAAGCCGGACTCCGACAGCGGGGTGTCACGGATCCGCTCCGGTCCGAACTCCTCCAGCAGGCCGAGGCTGACGCCGAAGCAGCCGCCGTAACGGCCGACGTCCTCGCCCATCAGGAAGACGCGGTCGTCGGAGCGCAGGGCCTCGCGGATGGCCTCGCGCAGCGCTTCCCGGTAGGTGGTCTTCCGTTCGTCGTCCCGGCTGGTGCCCATGGGATCAGCTCACCTCCGCCGAAGCGCTCGTGACGTGGCGCAACAGGCTCTCGACCGGCTCCTCCGGCGCCCGCTCGGCCGCTTCGACCGCCTGTTCCACCTCGTCGGCCACCTGGTGTTCGAGCTCGGCCAGATCCTTGTCGCCCAGCTCGCCCAGCTCACGCATGCGGGCGGTGAGCCGTTCGATCGGGTCCCGGCTCTTCCACCGCTCGATCTCGGCCTTGTCGCGGTAACGGTCGGGGTCGTACATGGAGTGCGCCCGGAAGCGGTAGGTGCGCAGTTCGAGGAAGTGTGGTCCGGCACCCGCGCGGATGGACTCGGTGGCCCGGCGTGCGGCCGACTCGACGGCCTCGGCGTCCATGCCGTCCACGGCCCAGGCCACCATGCCGTACGAGGCGGCGCGCATGGCCAGGTCGGTCTGTGCCTCGTGGCGTTCCAGGGCCGTGCCCATGGCGTACTGGTTGTTCTCGCAGGCCAGCAGCAGGGGCAGGTTCCACAGCGCGGCGAGATTCGCGGTCTCGTGGAACTCGCCTTCCGCGAAGGCCCCGTCACCGAAGAAGCAGCAGGTGACGCGGTGTGCATCGCGCATGCGGTCGGCCAGCGCGAGCCCGGCGGCCAGCGGAAGCCCGCCGGCCACGATCGCGTTTCCGCCGTAGAAGCGGCGGCTCGCGTCAAAGAGGTGCATGGATCCGCCGCGGCCTCCGCTGCATCCGGTTGTCCTGCCGTACATCTCGGCCATGACGGCTTCCGCCGGAATACCGCGCGCCAGTGCGTGGCCGTGTTCACGGTAGGTGGAGACCACCGCGTCGTCCGGGGTCAGCATCTCGTTGACGCCGACAGCGACGGCTTCCTCCCCGATGTAGAGGTGGACGAATCCTCGGATCTTCGCGGCGCTGTACAGCTCGACGCAGCGCTCCTCGAAGCGGCGGATGCGCAGCATGGCGCGCAGCAGATCGCGGCGGTGCCGGGCGTCCGGCCCGCGCGAGGAGGGAGTGTCGGTCCTCTTGCGCGTGCTGCTCGCGGGCTTCGCCGCCTTGGTGGGCTTGCGGGTACGGGGCTCGCGGGTCGGGCTCATGCGGATCCCTCCAAGGTGGACAGATCGCCGGTGGGCAGGCCGAGTTCGCGGGCCCGCAGCAGCCGGCGCATGACCTTGCCACTGCGGGTCCTGGGCAGGTTCTGGTCGAAGGCGATCTCGCGCGGCGCGACGGCGGGACCGAGCCGTCGGCGGGCGAAGCCGAGCAGGTCACGCTCCAGCGCCGGGGTGGCCCGGACATCGGGGCGCAGCGATACGAACGCCTTGACGATGTTCCCGGCGACGGGATCCGGCCGTCCGATCACCCCGGCCTCGGCGACCGCGGGGTGTTCCATGAGGGCGCTCTCCACCTCGAAGGGCCCGATCAGATGGCCCGCCGACTTGATGACGTCGTCGGCGCGGCCCACGAACCAGAACCAGCCGTCGGCGTCCCGGCTGACCAGGTCGCCGGTGAGGTACCACCCGTCGGCGAATGTGGCCTCGTACCGCTCCTTGTCGTGCAGATAGCCACGGAACATCGACGGCCAGCCGGGCCGCAGCGCCAACTCCCCCTCGGCCCCCGGGCGGTCCTCCACGGTCACCCGACCGTCGGTGACCCGCGCCCGGCCGTCCTCCCCGCATCTGAGCACCGCCGCCTCGATGCCCGGCAGCGGCCGTCCCATCGAGCCGGGGCGGATCTCACAGGCCGCGAAGTTGGCGATCATGATGCAGCCGGTTTCGGTCTGCCACCAGTTGTCGTGGACGGGGAGTCCCAGCACCTCCTGGCCCCACACCACCGCCTCGGGGTTCAGCGGCTCACCGACCGAGGCGATGAACCGCAGCCGGGACAGGTCGTAGGAGGCCGGCAGGTCGTGGGGACCCTGCCGGGGCGTGGCGCGCATCAGCATGCGCAGCGCCGTGGGTGCGGTGTACCACACGCTCACCCGCTGCTCCGCGAGGATCCGGTACCAGCGACGGGCGTCGTATTCGCCCTCGTCGACGACGACGGTCACACCGTGCACCAGCGGGGCGATGACGCCGTACGACATGCCGGTCACCCACCCCGGGTCGGCGGTGCACCAGTACACGTCCTCGGGGTGCAGATCGAGCGCGTAGGCGGCCGTGGCGTGGTGGGCGACGACCGCCTCGTGGACGTGGACAGCGCCCTTGGGGGCGCCGGTGGTGCCGCTGGTGAAGTGCAGCAGCGCCATGTCCTGCCGAGACGTCGGCGGGATGGTGAAACGCTCCGGCGCGGTGGCCATCAGCCCGTCGAAGGACAGCGTGCCGGGCAGGTCCTCGGCGCCGGGACCGACGATCAGCACATGTTCAAGACCGGCCAGGGACGCCCGGCGTTCGGCCACCTTGCGCCGGTAGAGCGCGGCCGTGGTCACCAGGACCCGGCCGTCGCCGAGCCTCAGCCGCTGTTCCACCGGGTCCGGGCCGAAGGCGGAGAACAGCGGGCACAACACGCTGGTGTTCTTCAGCGCGCCCAGCACCGCCGTGTACAGCTCAGGACAGCGGCCCAGCAGTGTGAACACCCGGTCACCGCGGCCGACGCCCAGCGAGCGCAGGACATGGGCGAATCGGGAGGTACGGCCGGCCAGTTCGGCGTAGGTGACCGAGTCGGCCGTGCCGTCCGGGGCCACACAGCGCAGCGCGACCTTGCCGCCGCGGCCAGAGCCCGCATGCCGGTCCACCGCCTCATGGGCGATGTTCAGCCCACCGCCGGGCTGACCTTCCAGCGCGGCACGCGCCCGCGACCAGGTGAACTCCGCCCGGGTACGGTCGTAGTCGGTGAGGTTCGGCCGGACGCGCGGGGCCACATCCTTGTGGATCGTCTCCCAGGCCATGGGGTTTGCTTCCGGCATGCGCCCACCTCGTTCGCGGGTAATTCGTGGGTTATTCGTGGGGGATCACGGCGACCGGACACCGGGCGTGGTGCACGGCCGACTGCACCACCGGGCCGAGCCGGGGCGCCAGGGCGGCCCGGTGCCTGCGGCGGCCGATCATCAGCAGCCCGCTGCCCCCGGCCGCCCGTACGACGGCTTGCGCCGGGCTCTCGAGCCGGACCTCGTCGACCACCTCCACACGGGGAAACCTCTTCCGCCACGGCCTCAGCACCTCGTCCAGCTCCCGCTGCGCCTCCTGGGCGACGTCCCTGGCGATGCCGGGGTCCACACCCCACGGGACGTGTGCCTGGACGGGCAGGCTCCTGCCGTGGACGGCGCGCAACGGGACACCACGGGTGAAGGCGGTGACGTAGGCGAATTCCAGCAGGTTGTCCTGAGGGCCGTGCAGACTCAGCCCGACCACCACGTCCCGCTCGCGGACCCCGGGCGGTCGTCCCTCCTCCGGCTCACCCGCGCGCACCAGGACCACCGGCCGCTCGGCCCGGCCGACCACATAGAGGCTGATGTCACCGAAGAAGAAGCTCGCCAAGGGCTCCATGCCCCGCGATCCGAGCACCAGCATCCGCGACCGCGCCGCCGCTTCCAGCAGAGCTGTCTCGGCCTCCTGCGCGACCAGTTCCTCCTCGATGGGCAGATCCGGGTGGCGCCGGCTGAGCTCCATGCGCGCGTCGTGCACGATCCGCTTGGCCCAGTAGTTCTGGTCATCCGCCGAGGGACTGTCCGGCGTGGGCGGGGACAGCAGGATCCACGCGTGCAGCAGCCGCAGCGCGAGCTCCCGCCGCTCCGCCTCCCCGGCGGCCCAGCGCGCGGCGGCGAGACTCTCCGGTGAGCCGTCGAGGCCCACGGTGACGACCTGTTCCTCCATGGCGTTGCTCCGTCTCGCGCATAGCCGCTCATTGTCAGCCGCCTCGTTGTCAGCCGCCCGCGTCTCATGTGGCGGTGGCAGGCCCGTGGGTGTCGTCGGTTCCGTGGGCGATGTGTGCGGTGACCGAGACCACCCCGTCCACGCTCCGGCACAGCCGCTCGATGACCGGGACCAGGCTCCTGGCCTCCACCGAGCCGTGCAGGGTGACCTCACCCTCCCGCACGTCGACCGTCACCGCCGAGGGGGCCAGGCGCATCGTCCGGCCCAGCACATCCCGCTCGATCTCCTCGCGGATCGCGTCGTCATGGCGCAGGAAGATCCGTAGCAGGTCGCCGCGGCTGATGATGCCCAGCAGCCTGTCGGTCTCGTCGACCACGGGAAGCCGCTTGACGCCCTGGACCGCCATCAGACGGGCCGCCTCGACCACGCTCCACTCCGGGCGCGCGCACACCGCGGGAGCCGACATCAGCTCCTCCGCTCTCGTTCCTTCTGCCTTCGCGCGCTCCCACGCCTCCAGGTGCGGGATCGGCACCCGGCCGGACGGATCGGCCTGACCGGAGGACTTGCGCAGCAGATCTCCCTCGGACACCACACCGACCGGGTGGCCTGAGCCGTCCACGACCGGCACGGCGGTGACATCGTTTTCCGCGAGGAGCTCCACGATCTCCTTGAACGGCATCTCACGCGGCGCCCGGACCACGTTGTGGGTCATGAGCTCCCCGACCGTCCTGTGCTGCATGTCCACGACTCCCTTCGGACACTCGAGCCATCGGGTACCCACGCGAGGACCTTCCGCCCATGCCATCGCCCGCCGAACGTGAAACGCTGGACGGAGGAAGACCGGCGGAGAGGCGGGGATGCCGATGCGTGCTCATATCGGCGACCACCTGATTGTCGAAAGCCCCACCACGGGTGCGACCAGGCGCGACGGCGAGATCGTCGGCGTCCACCACCACGACGGGACACCTCCGTACGACGTGCGCTGGTCGGATACCGGACAGGTCTCCCTCGTGTTCCCCGGACCGGACGCCCATATTCAGACAGAACCGCGTACGAACGCACGGCCGCTCTCCGACGCGGAGGTGACGGCGCTGGTGCGGGACGCCTCGGCCGCCCCGTCGATGCACAACGCACAGCCCTGGCGGTTCCGGTACTTCCGCGGCAACCACCTGTTCCACATCACCGCGGATCTGGCGAGGACCCTGCCGCACTCCGACGCCGACCTCCGCGCCCTCCACCTGGGCTGCGGCGCCGCCCTGATGAACCTGCGCATCGCAGCCGCACACACCGGCCGGCCACCGACGACCCGGCTCCTGCCCGACCCCCACGACCCCACCCTGCTCGCCGCCCTGTCACTGACCGGCCCGCCCGGCGACGAAGAAAACCTGGGCGCCCTGTACCCGGCCATCCACACCCGGCACACCAGCCGGTCCCCGTTCACCGAGACCGAAATACCCCAGCCCGTACGCACCACCCTCCAGGAAGCGGCCGAGGCGGAAGGCGTCTCACTGTCCTTCGCCTCCGGATGGCACCTGCAGACAGTCCTGGACCTGACCCTGGAAGCCGAAGCACGCAACCTCACCGACCCGGGCAGCACCGAGGACCTCACCCACTGGACCCAGCTCTCCGACCAGACCCCGCGGTCCGCCGCCGAAGGCGTACCGCCGTACGCCTTCGGCCCCCGCCGACGCGGCGGCAAAGCCCCCGTACGCGACTTCGCCGGCGGCAAACCCGTACCCGGCCGCGAAAGCGCCGACTTCGAAACCTCCCCCCAGCTGGCACTCCTGGCCACCCCCGACGACACACCAAAAGACTGGCTGCGCACCGGCCAGGCCATGGAACGCGTCCTGCTGACCGCCACCCTCGAAGGACTCTCCAGCTCCTTCATCACCCAGGCCCTCGAATGGCCCGACCTGCGCTGGCCACTACGCGACCCCGTAGCCGGCGCAGGACACGTACACATGGTGCTGCGCCTCGGCTACGGCCCACCAGGCCCCAGAACACCACGACGCCCGACCCGCCACACACTCGACATCCAGCCCTGACCACGTGTGCACCAGGGGGTGTTGTCAGGCGCCGCGCGCCCCCTGAGATCGTCCGGCGCCGGTGAAGTGGCATTCGACGTCCACCACCCCCTCCACCGCCCGGATGAGACGCGCGGCCACGGGAATCATCGCGGTGTTCGGGATCTGCCCGCCAAGAGTGACGACGCCCTCGTCCACCCGCACGTGTACGGCATGGCTCGCCCCGGGGAAGAGATAGGAAATCACCGTCCGGCGAACCTCTTCCTCGATGTCCTCGTCCGGCCGGAGGAAGACTTTGAGGAGATCGCCCCGGCTGACGATGCCCTGGAGCATCCCCTCGCTGTCGACCACGGGAAGCCGTTTCACCCGCCGAACGGCCATGATCCGGGCCGCCTCGGCCAGCGTGGCTTCCGCGTGGACGGTGACCGCCGGGGCGCTCATCAGCTCCTCCGCCGTCACCGCCCCCGCCTTCGCCAGGTCGGGGAGGCGCCGCAACTGCTCGAAGCGGTCCGGATCACTGTCCCGGAACTCCTCCTTGGGCAGCAGATCCGCCTCGGACACCACACCGACCACTCGCCCCTCGCCCTCCAGGACCGGCATGGCGCTCACCCTCCACTGCCCCATGGTCCTGACCATTTCCTTGAACGGCGCATCGCGCCCGACAGCGACCACCGTGCGCGTCATCACGTCACTCACCTGGTGCGGAGTCTCGGACACGGGAACCTCCTCATTCCGCGTCTGCCTCACCGGACCTCCCTCGACCGGTATGCCCCGGTCGGAACGCCCTGGGCGTGCACCAGCCGCAGCGGCAACCGGCGCCGCGCCGCCTCGTCCACGGCCCAGGCAAGCACCATCCGCCTGGTGGGGTCGGGACCGATCCCCGGCACGACCGGCCGACGTCCCAGCGGATTCGTCATTGCCGCCTCCCGGGAACCAGGCTCGCCCCCTTTCGCGCTCTCACCATCCAGCCTGCCCCCGTCTGCCGCCGGTCACCATCCGGCAGCTGTGCCACTGCCGGGTGCCGCGCCGGGGCTGGGACGACCCAGATCACAACCGCCCCCTTATGCACGGATTGCACCCTTGTGCGGCTGCCACCACGATGAGGTCATGGATCCTGCGGACCGTTTCGACGCGTTCCGGGCCCTGGCCGACCGGCGCGGGCGGCCGGGAGACCGGCTGATCACGTCGCTGGCCGAGGCCAGGGCAGGAACGGCGGACAGCCCCGAGGTCTGGGCTCCGAACATCGCCGCCGGTTTCGGTCTGCCCGCTGCCGCCGCGCTCGGACCGGCCGATTACTACGCGGACCTCGCCGCCCCGCACGGCCGCCGCCACGTCCGGGTCTGCGCGGGCACCGCGTGCTTCACCGCCCAAGCCGGACGGCATCTCACCGATGTGGAGCGCGAGCTGGGCGTTCCCACGGGCACGGCCTCACCGGACGGCGAGACGTCGGTGCAGGCGGTCCGCTGTCTGGGGTACTGCTACGCGGGCCCCGCCGCGCTCGACGGTGACCGGCCCCGTGCGGGCCCGACGCTGGCCGGTCAGCTCGCGGGGCGCGAGCCGCCTCGGGCACCGGAGATCCCGGTGACCGACGACACGGGCGCCCCCGTGCTGCTGGGGGGTGTGGTGGCCGGTGAGCCCGCATGGCAGGTGTGGCCGCGGACGGTAACAGCGGGCTCCCCTGACGAGGTCCGGCGAGAGGTGGCCGCGTCCGGGCTGCGGGGGCGTGGCGGGGCGGGGTTCCGGGTGGCCTCGAAGTGGGAAGCGGCGGGCCGGACACCGGACACCGTGGTGGTGGTCAACGGCGACGAGGGCGATCCCGGCTCCTTCGCCGATCGGCTGCTGATGGAGGCGGATCCGGAGCGGGTGCTGGAGGGCCTGGCACTGGCCTGCTTCGCGTGCGGGGCGCGCCGGGGTGTGGTGCTGGTGCGCTCGGAGTATCCGCGTGCGCTGGCACGCGTGCGGGAGGCGGTCGAGCGGGCTTACGCCGACGGGCACTTCGGTTCTTCCGTTCACGGAACGGCCACGGCCATGGACGTCGAGGTGGTGGAGGGGGCGGGTTCGTACGTCGCGGGTGAGGAGACCGCACTGATCGCGAGCTTGGAGGGGGATCGGGGGTGCGCCCGGCCGCGCCCGCCCTACCCGACCCGGCGCGGGCTGTGGGACGCGCCGACGGTGGTGAACAACGTGGAGACCCTGGCGGCCGTCCCGTGGATCGTCTCCCGGGGCGGCGAGGCATACGCCCGGCGGGGGGTTCGAAGTGAGACCGGAACGAAGCTGGTCTGCCTGTCGGAGCGGTTCGCCCGGCCGGGGGCGTACGAGGTCGAGCTGGGCACCCCGCTGTTGCGGATCGTCACCGAGCTGGGCGGCGGCCTGCGGGAGGGGTGCGAGCTGACGGCTCTCCAGGTCGGCGGGCCGCTGGGTGGTTTCCTCGCCCCCGACGCGCTGGACGTGCCGCTGACCACCGCCGATCTCACGGCCCGGGGCGCCGCTCTCGGCCATGCCGGACTGGTCGCCTTCGACCAGCGGGTGACGCCGGAAGAGGTGCTGCGGCACATCTGGCAGTTCGCCGCGGCCGAGAGCTGCGGCGCCTGTTCACCCTGCCGCGTGGGTTCGCGCCGCGGCCTGGAGCTGGCGTCCGCCGACACTCCGCCCGGGGAGGAGTGGGAACGGCTCGCGCCTGTTCTGGCCGAGGCGAGCCTGTGTGCCTTCGGCCGGCGGATCCCGCCCGCCGTGCACAGCCTCGCCCGCGCCTACGGGGACCGACTGGCGGGATGGGCCCCATGACCGGAATCGAGATCGAGGTCGAGGTCGATGGCAGGGGCGTCGCCGTCCCCGAGGGGGCCTCACTGCTCGCGGCGGTGCGGACGGCCGGGATCGAGCTGCCCACGCTCTGCTCCGACGACCGGTTCAGCCCCGCGGGCTCCTGCCGTACCTGTCTGGTGCGGGCCGACGGACACATCGCGGCGGCCTGTGTGACCCCGGCCGCGTCCGGTGTCCGCGTCGAAGCCGCCACCGACGACCTTCAGCGGCTGCGTCGGGACGCGGTGGAGCTCATCGTCTCCGCCCTGCCCTCCCGTGCCCTCGCGACCGGCAACCCCAGCGAACTCGCGCAGGTCTGCCGGTCGACGGGTATCGGTCCCGAGGCGGCGCGGGGTGCCGGAGGCCGGGGCGAGGACGACTCCCACCCGTACGTCCACCTGGACCGGGATCTGTGCATCGCCTGCGGCCGGTGCGTCCGCATGTGCGCCGAGGTACAGGGCACCTTCGCCCTCACCCTGGTCGGCCGGGGCGCCGACACCGTGGTCGCCCCCGGCACCGGCGGACCCTGGGCCGAGTCGGACTGCGTGGCCTGCGGCGGCTGCGTCGACACCTGCCCCACCGGCGCGATCACCGAGCCGGGGCCCGGGCGCGGGCTCACCTCCGCCCATCGGCCGACCGCCCCCCGTACGCACGCCACCCGTACGACATGCGGCTACTGCGGTGTCGGCTGCGCGCTGGACGTCGTCACCCGCAACGGCGAGGTCGAGGCGGTCCTGCCCGCCCGGGACGGCCCCGTCAACCACGGGCACGCATGTGTGAAGGGCCGCTTCGCCCACGGCTATCTCACCTCCCCCGAACGGCTCACCCGGCCCCTGCTGCGGCGCGACGGCCGCGATGGCCGCCTGGAGTCCGTCGGCTGGGACGAAGCGCTCGGCGAGGTCGCCCGCGGACTGCGTGCGGCCATCGGCGCCGGGGGCCCGAACGCCGTGGCGGCGATCTCCTCGGCCCGCGCCACCAACGAGGAGAACTACCTCGTCCAGAAGTTCATGCGGGCCGTGGTCGGCACAAACAACGTCGACAACTGCTCCCGGCTGTGCCACTCCCCGTCCGCCGCCGGCCTGACCGCCTCCTTCGGGCTCTCCGGCGGCACCGACACCTTCGACGACGTCGAGCGGTCCGACTGCCTGCTGGTGGTCGGGGCCAACCCGGTCGAAGCCCATCCGGTGGTCGGAGCGCGACTGCTCCGGCGCGTGCTGCGCGGGGCCAGGCTGGTCGTCGCCGATCCCCGCGCCGTCGGCCTCGCCCTCCACGCCGACGTACATCTGCGCCCCCGCCCCGGCACCAACGTCGCCCTCTTTCACGGGCTCGCCCACGTCCTGCTCGCCGAAGGCCTCGCCGACGAGGGGTTCCTGCGCGAGCGGGCCACCGGCCTGCCGGAACTCGCCGAGCTGCTGGACGACTACCCGCCCGACCGGGTCGCGGAGATCACCGGCGTACCCGTCGCGGACCTGATGGCCGCCGCCCGGCTGTACGGCCGTGCCCGACAGCCCGCCATCGTCTACGGACTGGGCGTCACCGAACACCTGCACGGCACGGACGGGGTGCGGACCCTGGCCAACCTGGCGATCCTGCGCGGCGCCGTGGGCACCGACCGCGGGCACGGGGTCAACCCGCTGCGCGGCCAGAACAACGTCCAGGGCGCCTCGGACATGGGCGCGCTGCCCGACTGCCTGCCCGGCTACGGAAAGGTGACCGACCCTGCCGCACGGTCCCGGGCCGAGGCGGTGTGGGGGGCACCGGTTCCAGGGCGGCCCGGACTGCGGATCCCGGACATGTTCGCCGCCGCACGGGCGGGGGATCTCCGGGCCCTGTGGGTCATCGGCGAGGACGTCTGCGCCACCGACCCCGACACGAACCGGGTGGCCGAAGCCCTGGACACGTGCCCGCTCGTCGTCTGCAACGAACTGTTCCTGTCCGAAACCGCCCGCCACGCCGACATCGTGCTGCCGGCGGCGTCCTGGCTGGAGAAGGAGGGCACTTTCGTCAACTTCGACCGGCGGTTCCAGCGGGTCAGGCCCGCCGTGCCCCCGCCGGGCGAGGCACGTACCGACTTCGAGATCGTGCACGCCGTGGCGACGGCCATGGGCACCGCCCTCGGCTGCCCGACTCCGGCCGAAGCCCTGGCCGAGTGCGGCCGGGTCGCACCCGTCTTCGCGGGCCTCTCACACGGCCGGCTGGACCGCGACGGTGCCATCCCCTGGCCATGCCCGGACCCGGACCGCGCCGGTGAAGCCAAGCTGTACGAGGAACGGTTCGCCACACCCGACGGACGCGCCCACCTCGCCGCACCCCCCTATCTGCCGCCGGGCGAGCAGCCCGACGACGACTATCCGCTGATCCTGGTCACCGGGCGGCGCTGGGCCCACTACAACTCCGGGAGCATGACCCGCCGCGGCGACAACCTCACCCTCGATCCGACCGACTTCCTCGACCTCAACCCCGACGACGCCCTCCGGTACGCAGTGCGCGACGGCCTGCCGCTCACGGTGGAGAGCCGCCACGGCCGGGCCCACCTCATCGCCCGGATCAGCGAACAGACACCCCCCGGACAGGTCTTCTGTTCCTTCCACTTCCCCGCGAGCGGAGTGAACCGCCTGACCTCCGACCACGCGGACACCGTCACCTCCTGCCCCGAGTACAAGGTCACGGCGGTGCGCCTGACCGTGCCGTGACCGAAGGACGTGGTCGACGTCTGCCTCGGCGTCAATCGTGATCGGCTTGCCCTGCGCCAGCTGGCCCGCGGGCATGGTCCTGGGGTCCTTGCCCTTGGCGAGGCAGTTCACCACGATGTCACGGTCGGTAATGATCCCGTGGAGCCGGTCATCCGGCCCGCAGATCGGCAGGGCTCCGACGCCCTCCCGTCGTGTCCCCAGTGCCCGCCCTGGGGGCGGGCACGACATCCCCCAGCCTCAGGGTGACGGCAGGTGCCTCCCGCGGCCCTGTTCCGTCAGCCTCGCTGAGGAACGACGGCGACCGGGCACTCGGAGTGATGCAGCAGGGTGTGGGCAACCCTGCCGAGCTGCAGACCGAAGTGGCCGTGTCGTCTCAGAGCGCCGACGACAATCAAGTCGGCACCGGCCGATGTCTCCACGAGGGCCTTGTGGGCGGGGCCTTCGACCGGCCTGCGATGTACATCGACCCGAGGATGCTCCCTCAGCGCCTCGCGTAGTGCGTCGGCGAGTTCGGCCAGAGCCCGTTCCTCATGCACTCGAGCCGCATCGTCCGCGAGCAGAGGGTGATCCACGTGCTCATGGGCCGGACAGCGCCAGGCCCGTACGGCCTCCAGGGCGCAGCCGCGGGCCTCGGCCTCGCTCAAGGCGAACCCCACTGCGTCCGAGCCCTTGGCCGAGTCACCGACCCCGACCACCACCCGCCCGAAGGCTCCCCGCCGATTCTGCTCCGAACCACGGACCACGATGACCGGACACTCGGCGCGGGCGGCCACCGTGAGGCTGACCGACCCCAGCAGCAGCCCGGCCAGCTCGCTACGGCCGCGAGAACCGGTGATCAGGACACCTGCCTCATGGCCCTCGCGCAGCAGCGCGGAAACGGCATCGTCGGGCACGACCTCGCCCGACACCTTCGCCTCTGGATTGCGAAGCGCGGCCCGTTCCGCGCATGAGGCGATGATGTGCTCCGCCATGAGCTCTTCGGCGGGACGATCAGTGCTGAAGGACGGACGCCCTCCCTCATAGCGCTCCCACAGGGAGGCGTAGACAAGCCGCAGCGGCAGCCCGCGGCGTGCCGCCTCGTCCACCGCCCAGTCCACTGCCTCCAAGCTGGAATCCGACCCGTCGACGCCCACGACCATCGAGGTTTCCATCGTCCCTACCGCCTTCCGTCCCGGCAGCTGAGCACCCCCCGTAAATACCCTCGCACCGCTCAGGTGCCATCGCGACACACGGACCGGCTCTCAAAAGCTGGGCAGCCCGGCCACTCACCGGTCGGCCGGGCTGATGCGGCGGCCCGTGAGGCGAGCGGCCGGATCGACACCCACATCTCGCGTTCGCCCCCGGCCATGGTGTGGTGAGAGCGCGACCGGCCAGCCGCCGCACGGCGTCGGGCTCTGTGACAGCCCGCGCGGAGCCGACGACGAGCACGCTCCAGCCCTGGCTCATGGCCTCGTCCACATGATCGACCTCGAAGGCGACCTCCGCCCCCACAGCCGCCGCCGGCACCGAGTCGGACGCGGTCCGGAAGGCGAGCGCGGCACTCATCCGGGCTGAGATCCCGCAACTGAGGGTGCGGGAGCGCCCGGCCCCGGCCGGGCGGCAGCTCGATTCCGACGCCGCGCAGCGCCGCGACGCTGGTCCCCAGCGCAGCGGCCAGCCTGATGAGACTCGCCAGACTCCGGTCAGCCGATCCGGCCGCACGTCATAAGGAGGTGTTCCATCCGCGTGCCGGAGTCCGACAATCTCGCCGTCGCGCCTGGCAGCCCCGGTTGTCGGGCTTTCGACGACGAGTTGATCACCGATGTGAGCTCGCATGACCGTCGCCTTTCCCCCACGATGTCGCCGTGTCCAACGTGCCACGTGCGGCGTCCCACCGCAGGGACGGCGAACACGAATCAGTGGCCGACACCGTCAGGACGGAACTGGCCACCGTCGGCCGGGTCGCCCAGGCGATCGGCGCGGCTGCTCGAGCGGCCGACGTCACCGTGGTCACCGGTGACACCAAGGTGGTCGATTCCGGCCACGGCGACGGGGTGTACATCACCACGGCCGGTGAGCGGTGCCCGTTCTGGAGGCGGTGGCGCCCGCTTGTGCCTCCCTGCCCGCTGGGGCCTGCTGTTCGGCCCCCGTGGCCGGGCGGCGGGGACAGACGGCCCGAAACGACAGGCGCAGGATCGGTGGCCGATATCGGTTTCGCCACTGCCGGTCGGCAGCGTGGAGGTGGATTTCGGGTGCGGGAGTTCCAGCGGGGCGCGGTGCGGCTGCACATCCTGCACCACGCGGCCGAAGAGGAGATCCACGGCGTATGGACGACTGCGGAACTGGCCCGGCACGGCTACGAGATCAGCCCGGGCACGCTGTATCCGACGGTGCACCGGCTGGAGGCCGATGGGCTGCTCACCTCCGAGCAGCGCGTGGTCGACGGGCGCACGAGGCGCGTCTACAAGGCGACGGAGGCAGGGGAGAAGGCGCTGGCCGAAGACCGGCAGGCGCTGCGGGAGCTGGCCCGCGAAGTCCTCGGCGACGAGGCCCCGTAGGAAATGCCACCGACGGGTGGCCGCTCACCCGGCTGAGGGTCCGCGCAAGGTACCGGTACCCGGCCCGGCCCGGCCCTCGGGCAGCTTCCGTGGGAAGCCGGACGAGGGGTCAGGCGGCCGGCCGACCGGCGAACATGCGGCGAATGGCGTAGGCGGCGGCGCCGACCGCCAGGACCGCAGCGCCCGAGATCACCGAGGCAAGGGGCAGGGCGAAGGCGAGGATGAGGCATCCGGCCAGGCCGACAACGGGGATGATCCGGCCAGGCGGCATTCCTGCGGGGTGAGGGTCCAGGCGGAGGCGTTGGCGATGGCGTAGTAGGCCAGCACGCCGAAGGAGGAGAACCCGATCGCCCCGCGCACGTCCGCTACTGCTGCGAGCACGGCCACCACCGCGCCGACCGCCAGTTCGGCCCGGTGCGGCACCTTGAACCGGGGGTGCACGGCGGACAGGGGATGCGGCAGGTGCCGGTCGCGGGCCATGGCCAGTGTGGTGCGCGAGACGCCGAGGATGAGCGCGAGCAGCGAGCCCAGCGCCGCCATCGCCGCGCCCACCTGGACCACGGGGGCCGGCCAGTCGGCGCCCGCGGCCCGCGCCTGCTCGGACAGCGGCGCGGAGGACTCGGCCAGGCGGGTCGGGCCGAGCACTGTCAGAGCGGAGACGGCGACGAGGGCGTAGACGACGAGTGTGATGCCCAGCGCGAGCGGGATGGCGCGGGGGATGGTCCGCGCTGGATCGCGCACCTCCTCGCCCAGCGTGGCGATGCGCGCGTAGCCGGCGAAGGCGAAGAACAGCAGGCCGCCCGCCTGCAGCACACCACCGAAGGACGCGTCCGCGCCTACGTCCAGGCGGGCCGCACGCGCGACGTCCGAGGTGTGGGAGGCGACCACGACCGCGGCGAGCACCGCCAGCACGATTGTGACGATCACGCGGGTCAGCCGCCATGTCCCCAGCAATGCTGCGATTTGAGCGGCTGTGCAGGTCGGGTCGCGTAGCAGGTCGCGCAGGGCTACAGCATCGTCGTGGGTGGGTTTGACGGGAATGCCGGAGGCTTCCAGGTACATCACGCCGGTTGCCGCCGCGACCGCGAGGTTGGAGCGTTACCAGCCAGCGCAGCGTCCCAGGACGTGTACCAGGGCTGCGGCTCGCGCGTAGGGGCCGTCGTAGACCGGCTGCTCGAGGAGGTCGGCCTTGTGGCAGGCCACCGCGGCAACCGGGATTCCGTAGTCGTCCGGAGCCGGATCGCCTGCGCCGGCGATCTCGGCGATCTGCAGGATCCAGGCGACGGCGACGTGCAGATCCATTACGCGGCGCGCGCCCCCGGAGCAGGCTTGTGGGCGTCCTCGGCATCGTCGTCGTCGGCTTTCAGAGGGATGCGGAACGGTTCACAGCTTTTCGAACGGATCGTGCTCGGTGAGCAACTTCTCCATCCGCGCCTGATCGACCCGGCTGACGATCTGCCCGGCCTCCTGCCGGTCCCGGATCACCTTGGCCAGGGTAAAAGCGGAGGTCACCAGATAGAGGACGGCGATGGCCAGGAAGCCGCGTACCCAGGCGTCGGCGTTCAGCCGGAAAATGCCGACAGCGGTGGCCGCCATGGCGACAGCGAAGGAGGCGACCGCCTGACCGTAGAACGCGGCCGTACTTTGCTGGCTGACTGATGTCTCACTCATGCGGACAAGAATCACCAGAGGCCGTCCGCCCCGCATCCGACCCGATACTCAGCTATGTACTCAGAAATCAGGCCTCCCCAGGACGGGCCGCCTTTTTGTCTTCCCTGAGCCGGGCAAGAAGCGAGACGGAAGACGGCCGAACCCCCGACGTCAGCGGTCACGTCCCCGGTCGCGCTGCAGCGGCGGATCCGGGGCATCAGGCCGCGGGTCGACGTCGCCCTGCTGCCCGAGCTGCTGGAGACGCCGCACACCGAGTGGGCGTGGCGGCCAACCGGCCAGCGTGACGACCTGTTCTTCGCCCCTTGGACGCCGTTTTGCCGGACCGGCAACAGCAGTGGCGTGCCCGGGACATGAGGGGCGATGGTGGGTCCGTGACCGACAACATCACAGCAGGATCGCGCGCGTCCGGCACCCCCTCGCCTGCCGACGGCTACGTCGGAGACCCCGCGGTGCGGGCGGAGTGGGACAACCGGTACGCCGACCGACAACAACTGTGGAGCGGCCAGCCCAACGGTGCGCTCGTGGCCGAGGTCGCCGGGCTCACACCCGGGCGGGTGCTCGACGTCGGCTGTGGCGAGGGCGCGGACGCCGTCTGGCTCGCGCGCGGCGGCTGGGACGTGACCGCGCTCGAGGTCTCGGGCGTGGCGCTGGAGCGGGCGGCCGGGCACGCACGGGACGCGGGCGTCACCGTTCGCTGGGTACACGCCGCCCTGACGGAGGCGGCGCTCCCGCCAGCCTCCTTTGACCTGGTCTCCGCGCAGTACCCAGCCCTGCTGCGCACCCCCCACGCCGCAGCCGAGCGAGCGCTGCTCGCGGCCGTCGCGCCCGGCGGCGTGCTGCTGCTCGTACACCACGCGGGGATGGACAACCAGCAGGCGCACGACAGCGGCTTCGACCCGGCTGACTACGTCTGGCCCTCGATGGTCGCCGCTCTGCTCAGCGACGACTGGGAGGTGGAGGTGGACGAGCAGCGGCCACGCGTGGCACCCGACGGCGGCGCCGGCGCGCACCATACCGACGACCTGGTGCTGCGCGCACGCCGGCTGCGCTGAGCGCGTCCTACCCTCCAAGCGTGGGTCTGAGCTGGTCATTCGTAACATCGGTGGACCCAGGGGTTCGGGGTATGGCTGTGAGCTTGTCGCCGTTGGACGGCTCAGAGAACTTGGCCGCCCCGGGCTCCGCGACGACTCGCCTCACGCCGAGTCTTCAACGACGAGTCGGCCCTGCTGGAGCTGATCGCAGACGTACGGGAGCTCGCCGAAGACGCCCTCTGGGCGGCGGACATCAACCGCTGCGGTCACGCCGACTGCCACAGGAAGGCGACCTGATCGCGGTGCGTGGGGCACTGCACGATGTAGCCCGCGCCGTAGTCGCCCCACACATGAGGTACCCCGCGTCCGGAGTCGATCTGCAGGACCGGCTGCGTCATGCGGTGGTCCCCGCGGGGGCAGTTCGGGTACCCGGGGTCCTGGACCCAGTTCGGCCACCCTCCCAGCTTGTCGCCCTGGCGGTTGAGCCCGAACACGGCGGCGCGTTCCTCCGGGAGTAGTTCCGACTCGTCTGCCTCGCGGTACGGATAGTCCCTGACCGCACGCGCCCACCCGGCAATCGGCCGCTCCGGGAACAGTGGGACACCGTCGGGCGGTGTCGGCGACGACGCTTGGCCGGCCGCGTCGACGACCCGAACCAGGTGGCCACCCGAGAAGGCGCGGTACGGGTTGCACGCGGTGCAGTGGAACAACTGCAACAACCCCGTGCCCAGATCCCGCGCCTGCTTGGGCGCGCCCGCGAGGTCGAGTTGCACGAAGAACGTCAGCGGGGCCGCGCAGTCGGCGCAGCGAGGCCATGGTTCATCCGCGCCCAGCCAGGGCAGGCCGCCGAACCGCGAGGCGCCCGGTTGCCCGTCCCCGTCTGTGGCGCCGATGAGCGGGCGGACATCTTTCACTGCACGGCTGATGGTCATCGCGGTGGTGTTGAAGAGCTGGCCGAGAAGCTCCTGAAGAGCGTGTTTCCGCAGGTAGAGGATGGTGACCAGGATCTGTTCGGCGGGAGTGAGGGTAGGTTTGCGGCCTGTGCCGCGTGCGACGCGGCGTGGTCCGCCGCGAGCTGCGTGGCGGGCTTGCTCGCGGTGCTCCTCCAGCTCAGGGATCAAGGTGTTGACCAGGTCGCTGAAATGCTGGCGTGTCATGCCGGTCAGCTCAGGGTGCTGCAGTTCATCGGGCATGAGCGAGTGAGAGCCGCCGGCTGGGGACCGGTTGCGCTGCGGGCGGTCCGGACGCGGTCGCCGGTCTGCGGTGTGGAGGGTTTGGTTCCCGTCTCCGTGGAAGCGATGCCGGGTGATCGGCAAAACAGCGATGGCCTCGTCGCTGATTTGGATGCCGGTGGGTGGGGCAGTGACCGCTGTCGAGTTCGGCGTGCACGGTCAGGCCGGTGCGGCTGGTGGTCGCGGCGATGGTTTGGAGCATGACTTCATGGCTGGTCAGAGGCCTGCCACGGCAGTTGATGGTGATGTGGGAGAACAGCCGGTGCCGGGAGGCGGATGGCACACGGTGATCTCCAGGCCCGTTTCGCCGGCGAGGTCGGCGAGGTGGGTCTTCCAGCCGCGGGTGCGGTAGCCGTTGGAGCCCCCGCCGTCGGCAGTGATCAGCAGCCGGCGGGCGCGGGGGTAGTCGTGCTGGCCGCGGGTCTGCCACCAGCGGCGGATCGAGGCGACGGCGAACGCCGCCGTGTCGTGATCGGTGCCGATGGTGACCCAGCCGGTGTTCGCGGCCATGTCGTAGATCCCATACGGAATCGCCTTCCGGGCCTGGCCGGGGAAGTCGTGCGTGTTGACCTTCACGGGCTGCTGGGCGGGTCGCCACTCGTGCCCGGCGTTCTTGTAGTCGCCGATCAGCTCCTTCTTCTTGGTGTCCACGCTGATCACCCGGTCACCAGCGTCGCTGTGATCTCGCGCCTGCTCGTTGAGGTAGCGGAACTGGGCGTCGCGGTCCGGGTGCTGAGCGCCTTCGACGGTCTTGGCGTTGGCCTGCAGACTGAAGCCTTCCTCCCGCAGCAGGCCAGCGACCGTGTCGGCGGAGACCCGGTGGCCCTGCCGGGCCAGCTCCGCTGCCAGCTTCCGGGTCGACTTCGTCGTCCACCGCAGCGGCGACATCGGATCGCCCCGCTCGTCGGGCTCGACCAACGCCAGCAGTGCGGGCAGCGTGGGGACGTCGCCGTGGATCGTGTCGGATGAGCTGTGGGACCGCCTGGAGCCGCTGCCGCAGCGTGGGCGGCGCTTTCGCTACTCGAACACGATGACGTACGCCCCGCCCCGCCCCAAGGTCCAGGTGCAGATCCATTCCACGATTGGCCCAGTTAGTCACTCTTCAAATCGACCACATGTCCGGGTCACTAGCTGCACAGGCTCGACACCAATGCGGCTGAGACCACGAGCGACCTCTGTAGGGGATCCCGTGGTCGACACTGTTGCTTGCTTTGGGTTTCCGGCCCGTACCTCCCGATCGGCCGGACTGAGTGAGAGGACAAAGATCTGTTGTGAAGGCGTGCGGAGTGTCCGGGGCCGAGAAGGAAGTCGCCCTGCTGGAGTTGCCCGAACCGTCACCTCCCGGGCCCGGTCAGATCCTGGTGGCGGTTGAGGCGGCCGGGGTCGGCCCGTGGGACGAACTGCTGAACAGCGCTGGTTGGGACGTGGGGCTGCGCCCTCCGGCGGCGCTGGGAGTGGAGGGCGCGGGCAAGGTGCTGGCCGTCGGCGCGGGTCTCACCGGGTTTGCCGTAGGCGACCGGGTGCTCGCACACGAGGCCCCGCTGCCCGGGGGAAGCGGCTTCTGGGCCGAACGCGTTCTGATCAACGCGGATCACGCGGCAGCCTGCCCACCCGGGCTGGACGCCGTGCACGCGGCGGCGCTGCCGGTCAACGGACTCACCGCGTTGCAGGCCCTGGAGAAGCTGGACCTCAGCCGAGGACAGCGGCTCCTGATCACCAACGGAGGCGGGGCCACCGGAGCCCTGGCCATCCAGCTCGCCGCGGCCAAGGGCATCGAGGTGACCGCGACCGCGTCTGCTGCCGCCGCAGAGCGCCTGTTGGGTCTGGGAGCGATGGAGGTCGTCGACTACCACGACCCGAACTGGCCGGCCAAGGTACGCGGCGGGTTCGACGCCGCCCTCACCATCGCCACCAGCACGGCGGACGCCGCCCTGCCTTTGCTGCGGGACGGCGGCCGACTGTGCTCCCTGACCTCGGACGCGCCTCCGGAGGAACGAGGCATCACGAGTTGGGACCTCTACGTCGAGCCCAACGCCGCGCAGCTTGTCCAGCTGGCGGAGCAGGCCGTCGAGGGAACCTTGAAACTCGCACCGGAACCCCTGCCGCTGAGCGAGGGACCGGCTGCGTTCGCCCGGGTGGTTACCGGACGGGCCGGCGGTAAGAAGATCGTGCTCACCCGAGCATGACCCGGCCGGGCACCGACCGATCCCGATGCCGGGCCACGGGTGCCCTGAAGGTGTCAATATTCCCGATCAGGCTGCTGAGCTGGGCGTTTCCTGTGGATGGTGAGGCGGTCGGGGTGGCGTGGTGTGGTACTCGTTGAGCAGTCCACCAAGTACCTGTCGGCGCCTGACCGTGGCGGCGGGCAGGGGGATGATGTCCGGGTCGTCGTCCGGAGCACGTAGGTCGAGGCTTCGGTGGGCTCGTCCGGCGTTGTAGTGCTCGGCGTACCTGGTCAGGACCGTACACAGGTGTCGTTCGCCGGTGATGAGGAGACGGTCGGTGCATTCGGTGCGGGCTGTGCGTATCCATCGTTCGGCGAACGCGTTGGACCGGGGCTCTGCGGCGGCGTCGGGATGACGGCTGTGCCGTTGCCGGCGAGGACGGCGTCGAACGCGGCAGTGAACTTGCCGTCCCGATCCCGGATGACGAACAGGAAGCCCCCAGCCCTCTCCTCGAGGCCCATGAGCAGGTTGCGGGCGAGTTGGGCGACCCATACGCCGGTCGGGTGGGCAGTGACACCCAGGACGTGAACGCGCCGGGTCTTGATCGATGACGCAGACGTCTGAGGGAAACGGTCTCCACGTGCATGAAATCGCAAGCCAGCAGCGTGTGGGCCTGTGAACAGAGGAAGGAACCAGGTCTGCGGGGAGGCGCGCTGCGGTGCGGGTGGTAGGCCGGAGTGGCGCGGAACGCGCCGGATCGTGGCGGCGGCGACCCGATGGCCAGGCCGTCGCAGCTCACCCTGGATCCTGACGTACCCCCAGGCCGGGTTCTCTCGCGCCAGGCGCTGGATCACGCGACTGCCTCTTCCGCCAGCGGTGTACGACCGGATCCGACCGCCGTCTGGCCCGTAAGTACGGCAACCTCGGCCGGCTCACGCTCTTCGGCAGCATGCTGCGCCGGGGGCTGGACGGGACGGTCGGGATCCGCGTGACCTTGTGAAGTGCGGGGCCCGGACAGACCGGACCCCGCACAAGAGGGTGCTCACGATCCCTCGTACATCGTGCTTACGGCTTGTCGAGCGCCGTCCCCGTCAGTACCGGCCTGTCGGGCAGCGGCTCGGCGTTGTTGTCGGTCAGTGCGAGGCGCATCGACTCGGTCGGCTCGGCCACCTGGTCCCGCACGGTCGGCACGACGAAGTCCACGCTGGTGCTCCCGGGCGGGATGTTCAGCCACACCCACAGGTGCGCGTCGGACAGCGGCCGCTCGGGGTCGGGCACGTCACCGGACCAGTCCTTGAGCCACTGCGGGTCCACGTCCTTGGTGGACAGCTCGGCGCCCTCGGTGGCCGGAAGCACCCGCGCCGGCTGCCAGATGTCCACCGCCGTGGGCGCGTCCACGGACAGCCGCCAGGTCAGCGTCTCTCCCTCGGTCACCCGGTCCGCGACCGGCGACAGGGTGATCACCGGCTCGGGGTCGTCGTTCTCGACGGTGAGCCCGCCCCGGTGCTTGCCGACGACGGCGTTGTGGACGGCCTTGACCGCGATGTCGTGCTCTGCGTCGTCGCCGTAGACCGTGTCGCCCTTCACCTCGACCGGCACGTCGATCGCGTCGCTGCCGGACCGTACGGTCACGAGGCGGTTCTCGGCCCGGCCGCTGTCCGGGTCGAGGACGTACACGCGGACCTGCCCGCTGCCGTGCCCGGAGATCTCGACCGGGATCCGGTAGGTACGGGTGCCCGAGTCGCCCTCCTTGACGATCGTGCGGCCCACGTCGACACGCGGCAGTGCGGCCGCCTTCACCGCCAAAGTGCCGGGCGCCCAGCCCCAGGCGTCCATCAGCCAGGCCCGTCCGGACTGCGAACGGGGCGTCAGCTCAAGGGACTTGACATGCCTGAGATCGAGCCCGGCCCGGGTCGCGGCCGACAGCGGGACGCGCAGCTCCTGAGCCCAGTATGAGGCGGTGTTCGCAGAGCCCGGGAGCCCATCCACCTGGACCGAGCCCAGCCTCACCCGACGGTTGGAGGAGTCGGTGACGGACACGTCGAACTTCGTGCCGGTCGTGTTCGGCGGTACGAAGACCCGGAGCGCGAGCTTCTGGGAGCCGCGGAGGGAGAGCGGCTTGGCCGGAGTGATACGCGCGGCCGTGCCCGGCTGGGACCACTTCAGGTCCACCGCGCTGCGGCCGGTCTCCTGTTCCGTCTCCCACGACGCGAAGTGCGGTGACGATCCGAGGGCCTCCGGATCCAGACAGGCCACGGCCGGGTCCGGGTCGATCGCCGAACACAGCCGGGCGCCGGTCACCCTCGCCCCGCCGTCCGGCAGGAAACCACCGCTGCGGCGGCCGCCGACCGCGTGGGTCAGCACCCGGGCCGGGTCCGCGGACGGGGCCCGCTTGCCCGAACCGTCGAGCAGCGGACGCACCCGATCGTCCCCGGCGAGGAAGAGCCGGGCCGCGGCGGCGATGTACGTGGCGCCCGCCTTGTGCTGCTGGGCGGCGGTCAGCCGGGTCGCGGCACCCGGCGTGCACACCGGGTCCGGCTGCTCCGGGTCGGTCCCGAAGTCGTCCCTGGCCGGTGCGACGGCCTCGCCCGGGGTCCACTCGCTGTTGAAGTAGTTGTGGTTGGCGCCGACCATGTAGACCGCGCTGTGCAGTGCCGTGCCCCGGCTGATCCCGCGCGTCCCGTCGACGAAGTCCTCGCCCTGCAGGTCCGACACGTCGCCGTCGCAGCCCGGCAGCAGCGTCACGGACGGCACGTCGGCGACCGGATTCTGGCCGAAGATCGTCGGTCCGATGAGCACAGTCCCGCGCACCTTCCAGCGCACCGGGCCCCGGTAGCCGTCCTCGGCGGCCGGCGGCGGGTAGAGGCTGTCCATGGTGGCCCGGTTGACGCCCTCGCCACCGCGCGAGTGGCCGACGAGCAGGACATGGGAGAGGTCCGCCTTCGCCGCCTCGCGTACGACGGCCGGGGCGGAGGAGCGATGGGCGGCCCAGTCGGCCCAGCGGGCGAGGTGCTGCCGTACCAGCGAGGAACGCGCCTGCGCGCCGCCGTCCTCGGCCTCCCAGTCCTGGGCGTTGATGCCGTTCGCCGAGATCGACACCGTCACATAGCCCTGGGAGGCAAGCAGTTGCTGGTCGCGCAGATAGCCCAGGTAGCTCGGGATCGGCTGGTAGCCGTCCGCACAGGGCCAGTCGCCGGTCACGTCGTCCTCGGAGCCCGGCTTGTAGCAGGTGTCATGGCGGCCGTGCAGGAACAGCGCGAGCGGCCGGCTGCCGGTAGCACCCCTCGGCGCCACCACCTCGGCGGTCATCTCCACCGAGGTGTCGAACCCGGGCAGGCGCACCGGGTCGAGGTCGTACTCCCCGGTGACCGTGCGGTACGAGCCGGGCTTGCCCGGATCAACGCCGTTCGCCGACGCCTGCGCGGGCATCCGTGCCCCGCGCGAGCCGGACCTGTGCGAGTCGTCGGCCGCCGCGTCCAGCCGACGCCCCGCGGCAGTTACTTGAAGGCCCGTCAGCTGCTTGGGCCGCGTCTCGCCGAGGGCGAGCCGGAAGGTCCGCCCGTCCCTCGCCGGCTTCGGCACCCCGAGCAGCCGGTCCCCGGTACGGAACTCGACCCGCGCATCCCCCATGGGCACGGCCTTCGGCGCACGCCAGACCAGCTCACGCGCCCCGCCCTCCCCGTCGATCCGCCACCCCGGCGGAAGTGGGCTGCCGCCCGTCGCACTCAACAGCCCCGATTCGTGCGACCGTTCAGCCTGCGCCGGTCCGGGCGAGCCCGCTAGGGCCACCAGCACCGCCACGGCGGTCACACATATTCGCCGGGCACGGATCAATGATCCTCTCCTCAAAACCCCGTGCGCAGACGTCCCATCGGTCCCGGGCGCCTCTCGCGTCACCTAGACGAGTCATTCCCAATGAAGATCCGCCATCCTGAAGTTGCTGTTCCCGGGGGCTGGTGTGCGTCGTTGCTCATGCCCTCGTTCTGGTCGCGCGCGGCTGTCTGCGCATCGTCTGACATCTGGATGGTCGCGGAATCCCAAGAACTCCGGCATGCGTGCGCTCTCGCTCCGTACGATGCCCCATGTGACGCCGCCGTCCGACGAGCCCTTACTGCCCAGAAGGCGGCTTCCGAGCGTCACAGGTTGATCCGGATTGCGGTAAGCCCTCTTGTCGAGAGCTTTTGGCGTTTGGAACGTTGGGGGCGTGGGTGTCTGGCGTGACACGGTTACGGGGGGCGCGGCGGTGAGGGATCAGCTTTTCGGGGGCAGGTACCGCCTGCTACGGCAGATGGGCGAAGGGGGGATGGGGCAGGTCTGGGAGGCGCGTGACGAGACGTTGGGACGCCTCGTCGCAGTCAAAGTGATCGCCTTGCTCGTCGGTGGTGGAAGCAGGGGCGACGAGGCGCGCGCCCGGTTCCTGCGCGAGGCTCGGATCACCGCCGCGCTGCAGCACCCCAACGTGGTGACCGTCCACGACCTCGGAGAGACGGACACCGAGGACGGCAGGGCGCCGTTCTTGGTGATGGAGCTTCTTCGGGGCGAGGCGCTCGACGCAGTCCTGCGCCGTGGCCCTGCCGCCCTGCCCGACACGGCCCGATGGGGCGCGGAGATCTGTGACGCCCTGGCTGCCGCGCACGAGACAAGAGTCCTCCACAGGGATATCAAGCCCTCGAATGTCCTCATCACGACTGCCAGCACCGTGAAGGTCCTCGACTTCGGCATCGCGCGGGCGGCCGACCCCAGCGCGACGGCGAACCACCTCACCCAGACCGGCTTCATCGTGGGCACACCCCCGTACATGGCTCCCGAGCAGGCCCGTGGTTTCCCGGAGGCGCGCAGTGATCTGTATGCCCTCGGCTGTCTGCTCTTCGAACTGATCACCGGCAGGCTGCCGTTCGAGGCCCCCGACGCGGTGGGCTACCTCACCGCCCACCTGAGCCAGGAGCCACCGGCGCCCAGCTCGGTAGCCGCCGGTATCCCGCCCGAGTGGGACGAGCTTGTGCTGACCCTGCTGCGCAAGGAACCCGGCCAGCGGTACGCGAGCGCCTCTGCACTCGCTCAGGCACTCCGCCGGCTCGAAAGCCGTACCGGGCACGGCCCCAGCCCCCACCCCCCGCCGCCGAAGCCGCCCGAGACGGACAACGCCGCTCGCGCACTCCGCGCATGGGCCGGCAACATTCAACAGGCCCTGGGCATTGCCCGGACCATCGCCGACAAGACGACGAAGGCGCAGGTCCTGGCTGAAATTGCAGGCGTGGCAGTGGCCGTTGACCGCGACGAGGCCCGGCGCATCGCCGCCGACGCCGAGCGCATCGCCCACACCATCACCAACACGAAGGACAAGGCTCAGACGCTGGCCAGCGTTGCGGCAGCGATAGGGACCGTCGATGCCGACGAGGCCCTGCGCATCGCCCGCGACGCCGAGCGCACCGCCCACACCATCACCAACACGAAGGACAAGGCTCAGACGCTGGCCAGCGTTGCGGCAGCGATAGGGACCGTCGATGCCGACGAGGCCCTGCGCATCGCCCGCGACGCCGAGCGCACCGCCCACACCATCACCAACGTCTTCGGAAGCAACAGCCAAAGGAACCGGAAGGACAAGGCGCTGGTGCTGGCCGGCATTGCGGCAGCGATAGGGACCGTCGATGCCGACGAGGCCCTGCGCATCGCCCGCGACGCCGAGCGCACCGCCCGGACCATCACCAACACGGAGAAGAAGGAGAAGGCGCTGACTGACGTCGCGATGGCGGTGGCGGCTGTCGACGCTGGCGAGGCCCTGCGCATCGCCCAGTTCACCACCGACAGCGGATCCAAGGCACTGCTGCTGGCGACCATCGCCACAGCGGTGGCGGCTGTCGATGCCGGCGAGGCCCTGCGCATCGCCCGCGAGGCCGAGCGCATCGCCCACACCTTCACCAACAACGCCTTGGGGGGCCTGCTACTGGCGAGGTTTGGCGCCGACCAGAAGTCGCTGGTACTGGCCTCCGTAGCGGAAGCGATGGCGGCTGTCGATGCTGGCGAGGGCCTCCGCATCGCCCAGACCATTAGCGATAATGCAGGCAAGGCGCTGGCGCTGGCCTCCGTAGCGGGGGCGGTGGCGGCTGTCGACCCCGACGAGACCCTGCGCATCGCCCGCGAGGCCGAGCGCATTGCCCATCCCATCACCCACAACGAGACCTTCCAAGCGGCAATGCAAGCGGCAATCATGGAACTGGTGCTGGTGAGCATCGCGGCGGCAGTGGCGGCCGTCGACCCCGACGAGGCCCGGCGTATCGCCCAGGCCATCACCGATGAAGCCTTGCAGGCTTCGGCGCTGATCGGCGTCGCTCCAATGTGAGGGTAGTGGTCGTATTGGTGTGTGACACCACGGCCGCTCAGCGCGGTGCTGGGACATGGCCAGCAGGGCTTACTCGTGCTCCTCGACCAACTGGCGCCTGCCATCCTCAAGTCGATGGTAGGGGCTGACGGCGTGGTGGTTGCAGCCGCCACGAGTCCGACCTCACCACCAAACAGACATGATCTCAATGTCGACAGGGTGCCCGGGAACGCAAATAGGGTGTCCAAGATCGTTCTGTGGCAAGCGACCTGGACACCCTGCTCACAGCACTGTACGTGAAGATCGACGACGAGATCGGAGATACCCGATGGCTAGTGCTGCGCCGCGGAAGTTCCGCCGATGGCCATCAGGCGGCAAGGCGTTTGTTGATGTTGCAGGGCCTTCTTCACCTCGATGCGGTGTACCCAGCCGTCACCGAAGTCGTAGGTGTAGCTGATCTTGTCCCCGACGGCGGGCGCGACCGCGCAGAGCGGGACCTTCGCTATAGACACGGGCTACGGAGGACTGCAAGGTTGGTACATGTCACGTCAGTCCAAAAGGCTCCAGCAGTTAGCCGAGCGAGACGGCATCACAATCCATGAGGCTGTCCCCACAGCGGGTGGTCGCTGGAAGGTGAGCCTGACCTACCCGTTGGCCGACCCGAGGATGGCGGAACTGGCACGGATAGGAGCAACGCAGATAGCGGCAACATGGCCCTACGTCAACGACGTGGGTGGCGATGAGCCTCACGTCGGCCACGTGCTCGAACAGTGGCTGCAACTCGCTGCAGGACTTCACCCCATGCACGAGCTACCACTTCACATCCAACAGGCGCTCCAAGAAGACCTGGACAGGATGTTGAAGGACGACCGAGGCGAGTACCTTCAGGCCGCAGGAATTCACCTGTAGTGCTGCGTCGTGGAAGTTCCTGTCCGCCGATCGCTATCGGACGGCAAGGCGCTTATTGATCTCCTCGATGTCGAAGTGGCTGGGGTCGAAGGCGCCGCCGACCCATTCCAGGAGTTCGTTGTGCTCCTCGTGTCCGGGGTCGGCGATGGCCTCGGTGAAGTTCGCGTAGCCCCACGGGCCGCCGCAGTCTTCCGGTGGGCAGGCCCGGCGGCCGGTCAGGCAGCGGGGGTAGGCCGTTCCCGGATCCCGGGGCAGGACCTTCTCCACCTCGATGCGGTGCACCCAGTCGTCACCGAAGTCGTAGGTGTAGCTGATCTTGTCCCCGACGGCGGGCGCGACCGCGCAGAGCGGGACCTTGCGTTCGTCGCGGTGGCCGGGCTCGCTGTCGCGGCGCCCGCAGTCGCCGGCCAGAGTCTCGAAGAGGTGCATGTGGTAGTTCTCCCGGCCCATCGCTCTCTGGATCACCAGGTGCAGGCGATCGAGTGTGAGGTCGGCCGGGACTTGCAGCCGCCAGATCGGGGGGCGGATGTCGGCCAGAGTGACCTTGATCTGCAGGACGGACTCAGCAGGCATGGCACGGTTCCTTCGCAGCGACGGCGCTCTCAGCCTCAGTCTGGCGGGGCCGGCCCTCGTAGTTCCAACGGAACGGGCGAGCGGTCTCGTTGTGGACAACAGTGAAGTCGGTGACTTTCTCCAGCAGGTCGTCGCGGGAGGAGAAGTCCCCGTGGCGCAGGACGGCGCGGGCAAGGAGGGAGAAGAAGATCTCCACCTGGTTGAGCCAGGAGGCGTGTTTGGGGGTGTAGTGCGTCACGATCCGTGGATGCTTCGCGAGCCAGGCCCGGGTGGCCTTGGAAGTGTGCGAGGAGCCGTTGTCCAGGACCAGATGGACCGTCAGCCCAGCGGGAATGCATCTCTCCAGCCGGGCCAGGAACTGGATGAAGTGCGCGGAGTCGTTGCGCGGCAGTTCCTCCACGACGACCTGTCCGGTGTGCACATCCAGCGCGGCGGTGACCGAGACGGTGCCGTGGCGGATGTACTCAAACTCCCGCCGGCGCACCCGTCCGGGGGCGGGCGGCCGGTCGGGGTGTTTGCGGGAGCGGGCGGCCATCGCGGTCTTCTCGTCCACCGAGAGCACCACTGAACGCGGCGGATAGGAGCGGTAAAGGGCGCACACCTCGGCCGCCTTGGTGAAGAACTGCGGGTCGGCGGGCCGGGTCAGCCAGCCGCGGACCCGGTGCGGCTTGACCTGGAGCGCGGCGAGAATCCGCCCCGCCTGGGAGGCGGAAATGCCCGTGTCCGCCAAGTGCTCGGCGATCAGCCGGTGCGACCAGCCGTCATAAGGGTGGGGCGGCGTGCTCGTGGCCGTCGCCACGATCCGCAGCCGAACCTCCGGCCCGTACACGGGCGGTCGGCCCGAACGGGGCCGGTCATCGAGCCCGGCCATCCCCTCCCGGGCATACCGGTCGCGCCACCGCACCACCGTGGAGACATCCACCCGGACAATCTCCGCTATCCGCCAGGCCGGGCAACCTCCAGCAGCCAGCAGAACTATGTGCGCGCGACCGGTCACGCGCTGCGGGGCGGTATGCGCGCGTACCCGGTCCTCCAACACACCCCGGTCATCAGGATCAAGCGCCATGCCCGGTCAACGAGCCAATGGCCATCAGCGGAACTTCTGCGGCGCAGCACTAGGGCGGCCTCCGCGGTTGACGGACTCCGAGCTCGTCTGTCTCGCCGTGGCCCAGGCGATGCTGGGCTTCGCTTCGGAGTCCAGGTGGCTGCGGTTCGTCCACTCCCGGCTGGGTGCGATGTTCCCGTACGTACCGAAGCAGCCGGGCTGGAACAAACGGCTGAGGGCTGCGTTGCCGCTGGTCAAGCGCGCGATACGGCTCCTTGCGACGGACACCGACTTCTGGTTCGACAACCACTGGATCATCGACTCGACCCCGGTGGAGTGCGGCCGCTCGCGGCCCACGGTGAAGCGGTCGGACCTGGCCGGCTGGGCCGGATACGGGTACTGCGCCAGCCATTCGCGGTTCTTCTGGGGCCTGCGGCTGTATCTGGTGTGCACCCCGACGGGCATGCCGATCCTGTGGGCCCTGGCGAACCCGAAGCTGGACGAGCGCGAGGTGCTGATGGCGATGCTGGACCGCGAGCCGGATGCGGTCACCGGCCGGCCCGGCCTGCTGATGATCGCGGACAAGGGCTTCGCCTCCAAGGAGTTCGAGGCTGATCTGGCCTTGCGCGGGGCGGCGTTGCTGCGGCCGTCGTTCAAGCGGGAGAAACGCCGCAAGGGCGAGTCGCTGCTGAAGTCGGTGCGGCAGCTGATCGAGTCGGTGAACGACACCCTCAAGGGCCAGCTCAACCTGGAACAGCACGGCGGCCGGACCTTCGAAGGCGTCGCCGTCCGCGTCGCTCAACGCGTCCTCGCGCTGGCCGCGGCGATCTGGCACAACCACAAGACCGGACAGCCGGTCATGCGATCCCTGATCGCCTACGACCACTGATCACATCGGAATGACTCGTCTAGGACGGGGCGAGATGTCTGTGGGTTGTCTGTGAGGAGACGCCGACAGCGGGCGAGCGACGCGATCAAGCCAGCGCAGCTGCGGGGACCAGGGAGTGTCTTCAAAATTCCGTCTGCCCGGCGCTGTGTGGTGCGCACGCTCCTTAGGGCATTCCGGGAGGGACGGGCTCCACGGTACCGCGCCGCGCCACGAACACGAACTCCCTGCCCGGCCGGTCGGGTGCGTCGCGTACGTCCTCGACGATGAAGCCGTGCTCGTGCAAGTCCCGCTCGATCTCCGTACGTTCGCGGAAGAGAAGTGTCGATTCCGAGGTCAGTACGTCCCCGTCCGCAGCGAACACGTGCGTACCCCGGAAGCTCACCAGCGGCAGGCTCACGTCCGTCAGCTCGGCCCAGGTCTCGACGTGGCCGACGCCCGGGATGTCCGTCATGCGGTACGTGGTCTCGCGCGTCCACTCCGCCCACTCCTCCCACACGCGCTGCGCCGGATCGCGCGTCTCGAAGACAACCCGCCCGCCGGGCCGCAGCGCCTCGTACGCGCCGCGCAGCGTCGTACGCCACGCCTGCGGATCGGCGATCGCCTGGGCGACGTTCCCGGTCATCGTCACCAGGTCGAACTGCATGGGCGGCAGGTCCCCCGCGTCGCCGTCGAGCCAGCGCACTCGCTCCGCGCCCGGCTTGCCACGCGCGACGTCGACGGACGCCCGCGCGGGATCGATCCCGGTGACCGTAATCCCGCGCTCGGCGAGCAGCAGCGCGAACACGCCCGTACCACACCCGATGTCCAGCACGGACCGCGCGCCGAACTCCTCCGCCATCGCGAGATACGCGTCGAGATCGCTGCGGTCCGGATCGAGTGGGTCGTAGATGGCGGCGAGGCGCGGATGCCCGAAAGCTGCGTCAACCATGGAGGCGAGCGTATGTGGCCCCGAGCCCGCGCGGCCACTGCTATTCGGGTTACGGCGCCAAGCGGGCGCGGCGAAGTGCGCCGCTGATCCCGGCGCCCCTATCGGGCACGGCCGTACCGAATCGAACCTCGCCCAGGCCGCCCGCTTGGTAGGACTCGGCGATCTTGTCGTAGCGGGTCGCGATGCCACGCCGCACCTCCACCGTGACCGGCTCGGCCAGCTGACCGGGCAGACCCTTGAGAGTGCCGATCGCGTGCGAGACTTCTTCCCCGGCTGTCCCGTTGCCGCGAGTGATCAGCTGCACCAGCCGGCCGTCGCGATAGCGCGCGGCTATCGCAAGGCCATCCAGCTTCGGCTCCACGCTCCATGCCTGAACCGGCCGACCGATTCTCCGTTCCAGCGCTTGGGGTGGTCCGTCTCCCAGGCAGTGATCACCCGTATCAGCCGGTCGTACGCGTCGTCGTCCAGTGCACTGTCCCCGCCCCCGTAGTAGGCGGCCGCGGCCTTCACCGCCGTCTCGACCGCTTGCGCGTACCCAGTGTTATCGGCGATCACAGCTTCAGTGGTGGTCATGACCGCCATCGTGACTGCCACCACTGAACAACGCCGCCGCAGCCGCAGCCGAAATGGCCGCCAGCATCGGCGGCCAGCTCGGCGGACGCCGCGCGGGTGGACTCGCCTCACAAAAGGGGCTGGCCTTCCCGCCCGGACACGAACCGCAGACGCCGCCCTGCGCAGGATCTTCAGGCTTTCGATGAACGCCCCGTTACTCGTCAGATATGCGATCATCACCCAATGCTGCGCAGCCTTGAGATCAGTGCGGCTCTGTCGGGAGTGGAGCAGACTCACCGTGATCGCTTGTTCTGGGAGCGAACGATCGAGTTGAGCTTGGACTGCTTCGTCTGCGAGCGAGTGGGCCGGACGACGGTACTGAAGTGGGGAGCCGAGCGGGCTGTCTGCGTGAGCGGCCGGGATGAGCACCACTTCACGGCAGCACGGATCGCGGCGTTCGACGTGACGAGCCAGGATGACCGGCTCACGTTGAAGTCCACGGTCGACTTCTGGTGGGCACCGTTCCAGGACGCCAAACGCGGAGGGCAAGCGACGCCGCTCAGCTCATGGGTCCGCCTGCATTACGGCTGCTACTGCCCACATCAGGAGACGTCAAGCAAGGGCTCGATCCAGACCAATGTGCGGCGCCCCAGCCCCGTGTATTGCGGAGAGTGCAAGACGGAGATGGCAGTTGATGCGGAAGCACCGTCGATTCGGCTGCTGGTATAGGCCCTGGGGAGGGGCGGTGTCTGCCCACGAGGCTCAGTTCGCCCACCTCTACAAGCAATGCGGGTGCCGATAAATCATCCACGCAGGTCGGCAGCTGATCACGGATCTCCGGTTCCCCTCAACGTTCACCCCAGGTGCCTTCACCTGCTCAGGACCCCGGCGGCATCACGATCTGCCGTGCTGCTGCGCCTGGCCTACCTCGTCGCGACCAACGCGCTGGCGCTGCTACGCCTCCTGCCGATGAGCGACACAGAAAAGGACATCGAGATCCTCGTACTCCGGCACCAACTGCTGGTCCTGCAAGGCCGGTTCGGCAAGCCGACCTTCACCGACACAGACCGTGCCATCCTCGCCGGGACGCCCCAGCCCATTGGGTCAACAGGCGGGACGCCCCGGCGTCGTGCCCGGGTTCTACTGCGGGCCGTAGACCTCGAGTTCGACGAGGCGCGAGTAGTTGCTGCCACCGAAGTGGATCAACACGCGTACCGCGTCGGTCTGCTCGGCGGGGAACGTGGTGACGACGTGCTCCTCG
Source organism: Streptomyces sp. NPDC020845 (assembly GCF_044334165.1). Lineage (NCBI taxonomy): Bacteria > Bacillati > Actinomycetota > Actinomycetes > Kitasatosporales > Streptomycetaceae > Streptomyces > Streptomyces sp. NPDC020845. The sequence continues at coordinate 159,415 of NZ_JBIRSJ010000008.1, forward strand.
GTGTTGCCCACGACCTGCGCGACGGTGCGCCAGGTGTCGCCGTCACGGACCTGGATGTCGAAGTCCCGGATGCCGCTCGTGGCGGCGGGCGTCTTGGTCCACAGCTCGGCCCGGTCGACCGTCTGGACCGTCGGCCACTCCACGCCGTACCAGTCGGGGAAGACGTCCCGGGTGGCGTCGTTCCAGCCGGTCAGGGTGTCCCAGTGGCTCTGGTCCTTGTCACCGTCGACGGCGCCACAGAGGGTGAAGTTGCCGTGCGTGGAGGAGGCTATGGCCTGCTCGCCGTAGGCGAGGTTGGCCCCGGGCCCGCGCTCGGGGACCGGCTGGACCGTGACCGGGACGACCTCCTTCTGCTTGCCGCTGGTCACGGTGACGTCGTACGTCCCCGGTTTCGTCCCGCGCGGGACGAGCACTCCGAACGACTTGGTCACCGGTTGGGCCGGGTTGTTGGGCGGCAGGTATGTCTGGAAGAGCGTGTCGGAGAGGACGAGCGGTGCCTCGGCCTTCAGTGTGGCGTCCGCGAAGACCGGTTCGGTGCCGGTGTTGGTCAAGGTCACCGCGATCGAGGTGGGCAGGCACGGCAGTTCGCTGGCGGACACCGCGGCGGGCGAGGCCCACATCACGACGTTCGAGCGGGCCTTGCCTCCCGCAGCGGCGACGGCGTTCTGGGCGGGAGCGGCGAGGGTCACGCCGGCGGTCAGCACGCCCGCGGCCGCGGCGGCGGTCAGGGTCTTCTTCATGGTCGTTCCTCTTCTCAGGCCTGCTGAATGGCGGCGACGCCGCTCTCGACGGCGAGCTTGGTGCGGGTGCTCACGGTGCCTTCGGGCACCGTGACCCGGTCGCACACCCGGAACTCGGACATCCAGCGGTCCGGCGTGATCTCGCAACTGATGTAGCCCCGCTGGAAGTTGCCGAACTTCATGTGCGGGTTCTCCTCGAGCAGCACCCGCCCGCCGGCGTCCAGGTCCTCGCCGTCCCGCGCCGAGGAGATGGAGGTGCCGACGAACTCGGTGGCTACGACCTTCGAGTCCGGATCGGTGAAGTCGAGCGCGAGGTCACTGACCACCGTGCGGTGCAGGTCGCCGGCGAGGCTCACCACGTTCTGGACGCCGCGCTCGTCGATGCCGCCGAGGAGGCGGTCGCGCGATGCGCTGTACCCGTCCCAGGCATCCATCGGGACGGCCACGCCGGGGCCGGAGACCGTGTCGAGGAGAGTGATGGCGGTCTGGTGGCCGAGGACGTTCCAGGTGGACTGCGACGCGGTGAGGCCGTCGAGCAGCCATCTCTCCTGGGGGAAGCCGAGGATGGAACGGCTGGGGTCGGCCGTGGCCGCGTTGGGCGCCTTGACGCCGTCGCCGTTCACCTGGTCGTTGCGGTACTGGCGGGTGTCGAGCATGGAGAACTCAGCCAGCCGCCCGTACCGCAGGCGGCGGTAGAGCTGCATCTCGGGACCGGCAGGGAACTGCGGTGCACGCAGCGGCAGGTTCTCCCAGTAGGCGCGGAACGCGTTGGCCCGCCGGACCAGGAACTCGTCGGTAGGCGTGCTCCCGGCGTACCGGTCGGCCCAGTTGTCGACGACCTCGTGGTCGTCGAAGACCACGATCCACGGGGCGGTGTGGTGCGCCGCCCGCAGGTCCGGGTCGGTCTTGTAGTACGCGTAACGCTGGCGGTACTCGTCCAGGGTGACGGTCTGACGGGTCCGCAGCGGGTCGTCGTCGCCGGGGCGGACGCCGCGGTCGTTGCCGAACTCGTAGATGTAGTCGCCGAGGAACAGCACCACGTCGTGGTGGCGGGCGGCCAGGTCGCGGTGGGCGGTGAACCAGCCCTCCCAGATGGCCTGGCAGGAGGCGACGGCGAGGGTCATGCTCGGCAGCAGCTGGTCCGGCGCCGGAGCCGTCTTCGTCCGGCCGGCCGGGCTGACGAACCCGCCGGTGCGGAAGCGGTAGTAGTAGTCGCGGGCCGGTTCGAGGCCGCGGACGTCCACATGCACGGAGTGGCCGTACTCGGGTGCGGCCTTCGCCGTCCCGCGCTGGACCACCCGGCTGAAGCGCTCGTCCGCGGCGATCTCCCACTGGACCGAGTAGGTCCGCTGGTCCATGCCGCCGAAGGGCGCCAGCGGGTCAGGGGCGAGACGGGTCCACAGCACGACACCGTCCGGCAGCGGGTCGCCGGAGGCGACCCCGAGCGTGAACGGGTCCTGCTTGGTGGCGGAGGTGGTCGCGGCGGTGGCGGGGCTGATCCCGGGCAGCATGCCGGAAAGGGCAAGCCCGGCGGCGGCACCCGTGACTGTGAGGAAACGTCGACGCGTCGCCGCGCTCAGCGCTGGAGGAAGAGATGGGGAGTGTTTCACGTGCGTGGACGTTGACGGCGCCAGGTGAAGAACTGGGCAACATTTGGTAACGGTATCGCCAGGACTTCAACACGAACTGGCGCCGGAGGATGTTCTCCTCCGGAGGCGCCTCCGCCGGGAGCGGGCGGGGACCGGCAGTACCGTCGGCGCGATACGTGGCCGGCGGAGTCTGTCCCTGGCAGATGGTCAGGTGAGAGGGGCAGACGGCGCCTTGGGCCCCCGGCCCCCGCCGATCCGCGTCGATCCTCGCCGATCCGCGTCGATCCGCCGGGCTGCACCGCCTGTTCAGTGTGCCCATTCGAGTCCGAGGCCGACCAAGGCCTGGTGTGACGGGGCAGTGATGTTCAGGGGGTGTAGCTGTTCTGGTGGCGCACACCCACCCTGCGCGAGCGGGCGGCGGCCGCATCCGAGCTGCTACGCAAGCGTCCCGCGCCGGAACAGACCTGGTCGGAGCTGCGAAACCGGCTGGATGCTCCGTAGTCGTAGCGGTCGACTCCGGTCCTCAGCTCGGGTTGACGGGGTGTGGGAGGTGCCGGTCAGGCCCCTCACCTCCCAGTACCCAGCTGAGGTCGTGATCCGTGTGCTCCCGGGACCGGGCGCTGAGCTGGTCGCTGATCCACATCTTGGTGCGCTGCGGCACCCGTGGGTGTGCGACGAGTTCTTCCAGGTCGTGGCGGGTTGTTGGATAGGCACGGCGGACCGCGCAGCTCACCAGCCCCAAGGCGTACCGTTCCGGAAAAGCCACGTGGCCGACGTCGCCCTCCGCACCAGGCTCCTTGAGGTGCTCCCACAGTCTCCGGTACACAGCCGGGGAACCGTGGTCGAAGATGCTGTCCATCGCGCCGCGGAGCGCCTTGGCCAGGTGGTTCTCCGCGGCCGGGCCCTGTTGTGCGGCCACGGCCCTGCCGATGACGCGGATCAGCAGCTCGGTGGCGGGTGCCGCGCCGTGTGCGGTGCTGAGCCGGCGCACCAGCTGGCCGAGCCCGCTGATCAGTCCGGCGTCGGTCGGTGGGGCGAAAGCCAGGTCGAGGGCCTTGGTGACGGCCGTGTGGGTGAGAGGGCCGGACTCGCAGGCGGCGTGGAGGAGCGCCTTCCGCGCGGCGTTTCGGGTGCCGGCCGATGTGTCGTCGAGGTGGGGGATGTCCCCCGCGGCGTCGAACACCAGCTCCGAAAGGAAGCGGTCTGCCGTGGGGTACTGGCCGGGTTCGCGCGCGGCGATGGTTCCCACCAGCCCGACAAAGGCCGCCCGGGTCTTCTGATCGGAGAAGATGCCGTACCGCGGAAGGAGATCGGTCAGGCCGGGCGCGGGGAGAACACCGGCGGACACGGAGCACTCCCAGAGCGTCAGTGCCTGGCGCTGCCGCTTGCCGCTGTTGCCCTCGGCCGTTTCGTCCGCGATCAGTCCGGTGAGGGCCGGGGCCGATGCCCGTAGTGCGCCCAGCGCCCGCTCATGGGCGAGGGGTGTCAGCGGGCCGGTGCCCTTCTTGGCCCGGCCGGTGGTGATGGCCTCCAGGAGCACGGTATCGGCGTCCAAGAGTGAGAGGGTCACCAGCAGGCCGATGTGGCGCTCGGTGTGGAGACCGGCGTCCGTGACCGCTCGGTGCAGGGAACGGCGGATGAGGCTCCGGGCGGCTGCGGGGGCGGTCGTCGCCTTCTCGATCCTGTGGACCGCGGTGGGGTGACCGCCGAGCGCGGCCGGCAGCAGGAGCGTCGCCAAGCCGTCCCGGGACAGCCACACGTCGGAGTCGGCGTCCCAGCCGGAGTGTTCCAGGACCTGCCGGACGCGGTGCGGGGGAACGTCCCGGTGGGCGAGGATCCGGCGGGCGACCAGTGCTCGCCGTTTCGAGGGCGTGACCGGCTGGTTTTCGGGGCAGGGCAGTGCCTTCAGCATGGCCGCGAGCCTGTGCATGAGAACCGCTGCCGCGGCGCAGTCGCTGCTGAGCAGCGAGGGGAAGACCATGCGGTGCTGCAGTGCGTGCGGCGCTCCGTGGCCGGTCATCTCCAGACAGCGGTCGAGGGTGGTCTCGATGGCCCAGTGTCCGTGCGGCAGCGTAGTCAGGATCGCGGTGACGGCGATGAGTCCGGCATTGCCCACGGTGTCCTGGTCGTCCGCTTCGAGCAGCGCCAACGTACGGTCGAGGCAGTGTGTCCAGGGGTGGGTTCCGGTGTCGGGACGGCCGTCGGCGCCGTCGCCCGGGAGCCCGTGGTCATGGGTCCAGGAGGCGGCCACCACCCTGGCCAGGGCTGTTCGGAAGATTTCGACGTCCCCCGACTTCGGCGCGATGCGCACACGCTGGATCCGCTTCTGGACCGCGGCGGCCCACTCCGGCGAGCCCAATGTTCTCCAGTGCCGCGCCCACAGGGTCATGACACCGGATGCCAGCTGCGCCAACCCCCGGGACAGGGCGAAGTCGAGCACCCCCATGAGACCCCTTTGGGCGGATGCCACATCGAGGTGTGAGGTCAGCACGAGAAGCCGAGGCAGAATGTCGATGCCCGCGCTGCCCGTACGGCGCCCCGTCAGTTCCCGGACGCAGCCCCAGTCGGCCAGGGCGGCGTGCACGGCGAGCGAGTTCTGCGCGGCCAGCCGTTCCAGGGCTTCGAGCACGGCCTCCTGCAGACTGGGTTCCTTCCTTTCCCACAGCCCGCGCAGCTGCGGGAGGAGTGCGTCGACGTCCGTGTCGCGTACGGTCGGGGCCAGGACCGCGTACCGCCGGGCGACGCCGTGCGGCGCCGTCGCGAGCAGAGGCTCAACGGGCACGCCCACGGCCGGGTTCCGGGCGGCGACGGCTACCGCGACGGTATGGAGGATCACGGCGTCCGGGTGCGCTGCCATGCGGCTCAGCGTGTCCCGTACCGGGCCGCGATACCGCTCCGGCCCCGCCGCGAGCATGAGGAACTGTTCGAGGATCGCCCCGACGAAGAAGTCATGGGGATGGGACCCGACCCACTCGGACAGCGACCGCAGCGCTCGCACCCCGGTGAGGCGCAGCAGGCCACGCGCGGCCGCGTACTCGAACATGGTCTGGTGGAAGAAGTGGATACCGTCCGAAGCTCCTCTGGCCAGCACGCCCCGGTCGATCAGCAGATCCATGGCCGCCCCGACGCGGGCTGGTTCGTACGGCAGCGAGGGGCGGGGGCCGGCGTCCGCCGAGGTGAGCCGCTCGACCAGGTCCCCGTGGGACAGCTCGGTCCGGCCGGCCGACATGAGTACGACGGCGATCGCACCGGTGATCGATGAGAGATCCTCCGGCGCCGTGGCGCTCTGGTTGCCGTAAGCGCGCCGATCGGTGACGACCCGGTGGTCCCAGTAGCGACGGTAGAGGCCGGTGGCGTCGATCTCGGCGCTGGGGAACGCCCCGTCGTCCCGCGCGAGTTCGAACAGCAGCCGCAGTTGGAGGGGGCTTCTGCACACCTCGCGCACCGGCAGTCCGCGGGCGACGGGCTCCATCAGCCTCCGCACCCGTGCCCCGTCGTCCCGGGGCACGGCATCGGGGCAGTAGAGCGCGGCGTGTCCACGGATGGCGTGGGGGATCTCGCCGTCGTCGTAGGGGCCCAGCGACATCCGGACGAAGCCGGTGCGCAGCCGGTTCGCCTCCTCCGGCCGGGATGTCAGCACCAGGCGGACACCAGCGGCGGCGAGGTCCTCGCACAGGTCGAGCAGCGCCATCTCGTGGAAGTCGTCGTGCAGCAGCAGATCGGCGGTGTCGAGGAGCACGACCGGTGCGCGCCCCCGGGCCCGGGCATGATCCGCCCCGGACACCACTGTCCGGGAGGTCAGCATGGGGCTTCCGGAGGTGCCGCTCAGGGGGCGCAACAGCCAGGCGGCGTTCACCAGGAAGACCTCGGTGTCCTCCAGCGCGGTCAGGTCCTGGGCGATGCCCCACAACAGACTACTCTTGCCGTTCCCGGCGTCCCCGGTCACCAGGATTGCCTGCGGATCACCGTCGCAGAGGGCCTCCATCACCCGGTCCTGGACGGTGCGCCGCACATACAGCCCGCCGCTGAGCTGCGGCGGGGAGCCGGTGCCGCCGTCCGGCCGGGGAGAGGCCACGACGTCCAGATCGTCCGAGAACCTCCGTGCCCATCGGAGGAGCTGCCGGTGTGCGGCCGACTCGCTGTCCGACGGCCTCCCCTCATCCGGATCCGGTGCCCGTGCCGGCTCCGGTGCCGCCGACCCTTCCGGGCCCAACTCGTACGCCGGCGCCGGGCCCGTGGAACTTCCCGGCCCGGGTGGGGCCGGATCGCCACCGGGCGGCAGTGCGCGGAGAACGGAGAAAGCGAAGGCGGCGGCATTGCGGGCCGCGCGGGACTGCCAGCCCTGGGCATCGGCGTCGTACTTCTTCCCGTCGGCCCGGTCGCTGATACCGCGGACGATCAGGGCGGGTAAGGCCGCGTTGAGATGGGCGGCCTGCGCCACGCCGGCGCCCTCCATCTCGATGGCGGCGGCGTCCTGGTAGTTCCGGCGCAGTTGCCGGCGCAGGGGCGAGTCCGCCGAGTTGAGGACGACCTCCCCGGCGGCCACGGGCTTGAGGTGGACGGCCGGGAGGGAGGTGCCGGGCGGGCGCTCCCGCAGCGATCCGGTCCATGAACCGGACCTGCGGGCGAAGCGGGCCAGCTGGTCGAGTTCCTGGCGCACCGGCCAGACCCTCGGGCGGGAGTGAAACTCGCCGTCCTCGTCCTTTCCGCCGTGGTACGCGTACACATGCGTGGCCACGACCACGTCGCCGAGCTCGATATCGCCCTTGAGCGCCCCGGCCACCCCGACGAACGCCACAGCCCGCGGGCGGAACATGGCGATCGCCCGCTCGGTCAGCACGGCCGCCCCCTGGTTGCCGTCGCCGAGTTCGGCAAGCGCTACACGCCATGACGTACCGACAAGTCGGCCGACCTCGAACAGGGTGCCGGACGCGTGCATTCGCGGCAGCAGATCGACCAGATGTGCCCGAACGGCCTCGTACTCCACGTCCAGCGCGGTCAGCACGACGAGTGAGTCGCTGTGATGTCCGGTGCTCTCCACGCTTCCCCCTGGCCCCGCGTCCACCATGCGGCCCGCAGGCGAAATGCTACCGTCCAACGGATTCCTGGGGTCGCGCCGAGGGCCGGCTCACCGGCAGAACTCCGCGATGACGGCGGCGTCCTCCAGCTTCTGCTCGCCCCAGTCACCGTTGCGGTTCATCGTCATGGCGTGCCGCCCGTCACCGGAGACGACCGTGCGGGTTCCCGAGCCGGGGATCATGCCGCCGTGTCCCCAGGCCCAGCAGTCGCCGTCGCGATCGCCGTCGCCGTCGCCGTCGCCGTCGAGCTTGAAGCGGCGTATGCCGAGGCCGTACAGGTCGTCCTCACCGCCATGTCCCTTGTCCCCCGCTACGGACACGGCCGTGAGCAGTCGGCGCTGCTGTGCGGCGGGCAGCAACTCGCCTCTGAGGAGCCGTGTCATGAACGAGTTCACATCGTCGGCCGTGGAGATGATCTGGCCGGCCGAGAAGGCCACCGTGGGGCTGAACTCCGTGACATCGCGCACCTTCGCGTCCGGTCCGTCCTCGAAGAGCGTGGAGTAGTGCCTGGCATGCGGGTCGGGCAGGACGGGGGAGGCGCCCGGGACGCTGGTGCCGCGCAGGCCCAGCGGCTTGATGAGGTACTGCTCGACAGCCGCCTTGTACGTGCCGCCTGTGACCTCTTCAATGATCATTCCGGCGAGGATGTAGTTGGTGTCCGAGTAGTCCCACTCGCCGGGCTCGCCAGGGCGGCTGCCCTGCTCCGGCTGGAAGTTCGCCGGATGGGCGAGGGCGATGTCCACCAACTGGCGCGGTGCCCAGCGCCGGTGGCGGTTCTGGTCGAAGGCGTCGCCCGCGTACAGGGCTCGGAAACCCTCGTCCATGTTGTAGTCGTAGATACCGCTGGTGTGGTTGAGCAGGTGGCGGACGGTGATGTGCCGGGGGCGGTATCCCTCGCCGCGCACCACGCCCGGCAGCCGCCGCTCCACGCTGTCGTCAAGCGATATGCGCCCCTCGGCCTCCAGCTTGAGCAGCACCACGGCCGTGAAGGTCTTGGTGACGCTGGCGATGCGGAACCTCTCGCCGACGGCGCGCGGCTGCTGTCCCGCGAGGTCGCGGAGGCCCGCCCGGCCGTTCCACACCCCGTGTCCGTCCCGCACCTGGGCGATGACTCCGGGCGTGCCCTGCGCGACGATCCGGTCGAGAGCCGCCTGCGTACGGTCGTGCGCGCGACGGGGCGGGTCGGAGGAGTCTGCGAGTGCCGGGGCCGCGAGAGCCAGGGCGGCCCATGCGCAGAGCAGCGCCAGAGGGCGACGACGTAACCGATGTGATCCCATGAGCCCAGCTCACCAGCCGGACGGCGGACAGGACATCGGGGAAGCCCCGGAGAACCCTCGGGGTACGGAACTCTCCATCCGTGAAGGGGTGTTGTCGAAGGGGTGTTGTCGAAGGGGTGTTGTCGAAGGGGTGTTGTCGCGCCGAGCGCGCACCGCAGGGTCTGTGCGCAGAACTCCCCGCACTGGCCCGTTACACCCACGGACTGTGAAAGTGATCAGACCGGCACGACAGTAGCGAGGTGACACCGTGTCCGGCACTCACAGGGACAGGGCCACTCGGAGTACCTCGTGTTTCACACCTTGAGAACCCCGCGTGACCGTCCTCATTTCACAGCCCGCCTCAACCCCTGCTGTTGCTCTGGAAGTCGTTACTCATGAGCGGCCTTGCGGCGGCGCATCCACCACGTCAGGGTGCCCCCGACCGCTGCGAGGGCGGCGGCGATACCCGCGATGAGACCCACGGGGGTGTCGGATCCGGTGCCGGCGAGGTGGCCGTCCGGGTGCTTCGTCGCGGGTGGCGTCGGCTTGTCGTCACCGCCGCCGGGAGTCGACGGGTCCGGAGCCGGAGTCGACGGCGGGTCGTTCGGCTTGCCGGTGTCCGACGGGGTGGGTGTCGGGGTGGGCGTGGGGTCACCGCCCGGGTCCTCGTCGCTGCCACCGCCTCCGGGTCCGGCCCCGAGGTAAAGGGTGTCGGTGTCCCGGTACGACGCGTCCTCGGACTTTCGGGAGTTCGTGGTGGTGTTGTCCAGGTCCCGGTTCTGGACCCGGAACTGGGTGCGTGTGATGTTCCGCTTCGGCTGCTTCGAGAAGTCGACGCCGCCGACGCCCTGGTTGAAGGTCGTGCCGTCGTATTCGAGCTTGAACCACTCGACGCCCTCACGGGCAGACTTCATATAGCGGTCGTAGGTGCCCTGCTTGGTCCACTTGTCATTCGGCGCGCGAAGCGGCCACGCCTTCACATCATTGCTGTTGATGATGTCGTGGAAGTCGGTGGGCTTCTTCGCGTCCTGCTGTCGGATGTATTCGGCGGCGACGCGGGAGGTGTAGACGCGGCGCAGGTCGGCGTACTTGGGGTCGTTGTTGACGCGCTTCGCGACCTCGGGCATCACGTTCTGGCGCAGGTTGGTCTCGCTGAACCGCTTCTCGGCGTCGGTCCAGGTGCACTGGTGGGCGCCGGGCGCGGACCAGTCCATGTCCATCCACTCCGTCGACACCTTCAGCGGGGTGTCGAGGATATAGACGCCGCCGTTCTCCTCACGGACCTTGGCGACCTCGGGTTCGATCCACAGACGGACGTCCGGGAAGCACGGGATGCCGTCCTCGCGGGGCTGGGTGTCCCAGAACCGCTTGGCGCCGGCGAACTTCTCCGGGTTGATGGCCGCGGCGAAGTCGTGCTTCATGTCCAGGTCGGCGTCGAGGAGGATCCTGCCCGCGTCGGTGGACGCGAACTTGTTGTCCATGATCTTGTCGGGCTGGTCCGGGTTCAAGTTCACCCAGAACTTCTCCGGCGTCAGGGCGAGCCATGTGAACAGCGAGTCGGATGCGAGCTGCATCTTGGCAGCGCCGCCGAAGCCAACGCCTACTGCCGGGCACTCTTAAACTCGCGATGTCGGTCGGATTGTGGTGTCGTGCAGTTGGAGATAGTTGGACGCCGGCCAGTACGGATCAGGAGCGTGGCTGCAGCCAATGACGCGCGGAGGCCAGCGTCACCTCGATGTCGTCGCTCCATGAACAGACTTCCAGCCACGACAGGTAGCCGCCCTGTGTGAAGGCCAGGACCTCGCCGGGGCTCTCGCCGGCCTCGGTGATGAGCTGCGCTTCGGCCGCCACGACGGTGCTGGGGCCGGTGGGGGCGGGCTCCACCTTGCTGGTGTCGAGTTCGAAGTAGGCGGTACCGCACCCGCATGTGCAGCGAGCTCGCACCCTGAGGTGCGGAACCTGCCTTCGAAGCGCGGCATGAATCGGATTGTCCGAGTGCAGGACTGTCGCAAGCACGTCGGCTACGTCAGAAGGCAGGCTCTCGGTCATTCCGGCACCGTATCCGACCAGAGACTTTGGGTTCCGACGAAGCCCGACCTATCGCCGTTTGGTCGGCCAGCGTGGTCACGCGTCCAGCACCAGGTCGGTGCCAGCGAGGCAGTCGTCGATGACCTTCGGTCAGTACTGCAGCGTCTTGAGCTTGCGCTTCACTGCGCGGGTGATCTGGCTGAGGTCAGCGGCGGCGAGGTTGCCGATGTCACACTTGACCAGCGGCATGGCCTCCCGCACACCAGCCGGTGTGCTCCTTGCCCCGGAATGGGACTCGGACAAGGGCGGAGCAGGTGGCGGCGGCCATCTTCGTCGCCTGCCGCCTACGTCGATCGGCCCGGTCACCCGCTGATCGAGGGGCCGGGCCGACCAGGCGGAGGGGAGTGCTCAGCCCTGGCGGGCCTTGAATCGGGGGTCCTTCTTGTTGATCACGTAGGTCACACCCCGGCGGCGCACCACCTGCGCACCGGGCTTCGACTTCAGCGAGCGCAGGGACTTGCGTACTTTCATGATGTTCTCCTCCTGCTTACGCGCCGGTCCGCGGTCAGCGGCCGGCCGACGCCGGGCGGCCGTAGCGCCGCTCGAAACGCTCCACCCGGCCGGTGGTGTCCAGAATCCGCGAGGTGCCGGTGTAGAACGGGTGGCTGGCCGACGAGGTCTCGACGTCGATCAGCGGGTAGGTGTTGCCGTCCTCCCACTCGATGGTCCGCGACGTGTGCACGGTCGAACGGGTCAGGAACGTCGCGCCCGCCGCGCGGTCGCGGAAGACCACCGGCCGGGAGACGGGATGGATTCCAGGCTTCATGATGTTTCCTTCCTCGTGACCGTCCGCGAAAGGGCAACGGCTGGGTTCATCGCTCCTCGCGGAAGAGGACGTGTTCCCCGGCCACCGGGTCGAACTTGCGCAGGACGAGTCGGTCGGGATCGTTGAGACGGTTCTTGCGCGTCACGTAGGTGACGCCGGTCCCGGCCGTCGACTTCAACGTGACGACGGGGCGCACGGTGGTGCGTGCCATGAGCTCCTCCTCCCGCTCACATCCGGCGGGCCCTTGACCCGCCCATGTCAGCGACGTTCCTGTCAACGCCACCCCCCGCTCCTGCATTCCCGACGGCTACCGAGCCGGTCATCAGGCTGTTGCGGCGGCTCGCTCCCGGGCGGCTCGCACCGCGGCCGACGGGCTGCCGATGACGTAGGCGCCGCGGCGCAGATGTTCGAGGCGCAGGGCGCCCCAGTGGCCGAGCAACTCGCGGACGACCGGTTCCGCCTGTCCACACACAGTCGCCGTACTCCACAACAGTGACGGGAGCGTGTCGTAGCCCGCGCACGTGGTCATGGTGGGGGGCTATGGGCACGGCCGAATCGACGATCGCCTCCGCATCGCCGAGCAGCGCGCGTCGCTGTGCGGGGCACGGCAGTGTCCCGATGACTGCGGTGACGAGCCGACTGGTCAGGAAGGCGCAGAGCACGGCGCCCAGGACGCCGATCTTCGCCTCTTTGAGCCTCGCGCCGTGGAAGGCGAGGGCCGCGATGAGCAGGGAGGATCCGACTCCGGCCAGAGTTCCTCCCGCCGTCACGGCTCACGGCTTCCTGGCGCTCGCCGTCATTGGCCTCTCTTTCCGCTGCGCGCGCCAGGCATGGCGGCTCAGGGCTGGCAAGTGATGCCGCACCGGGTCGATCGGTCCTCCACCTGTGCCATTGGGGATGTCACGGCCGCGCCAATACGGGCGACGAGCTGAGCGCCATCGTGGAACTCATCAAGGCGGGGCTCGGCATCGGTCTCGTCCCCGACCTCGCCAAACGCTCGATCCCCAGCGCCTCTGCCGCCTGGATCGCCGTCGACAACCCGGACTGCCGCCGAACGCTCACCCTGTACTGGGGCACCGGCAACCACCTCTCGGCCGCCGCCCGCGGGTTGCGCAGCACGATCATCGACTGGGACTGGATGCCCAGCGGACCACATACCCCCACAGCTATAACGCCATAGCGATATTGGTCTTAGTCAAAATACCCTCGGAGTTATAACTTCTTCGGTGTCGGTCGATTCCGAAGACGAGGAAGAAATTCATGTATCCGATGAAAGCGCTGAGGAAAGCCATCGTCGTGGCTGCCGCGGGGTCGCTGCTGGTCGGCGGTGGGCTCAGGGCCTACGGGGCGGAGGCCAGCTCCGCGAGCCCGCCGGAGCACCCCGAGATCCTGGAACTCGCGGTCGAGAACGACCAGTACGCGGCCCCCGACCTGCCGCCAGCCGGCACCAGCGTGGGTGATCTCTACGTCTATTCCGGCTGGCTGCTGAAGGACGGCCGCAGGGTTGGGCAAGGCGGGGGTTCGTGCCAGGTCATCCAGGTCGACGGCGCCAAGATCACCACACAGTGCCTGCTCACGGCGAGGCTTAAGCAGGGATCGCTGACCATGCAATCGCTCTGGGTCACCGGTGAGAGTCCGCTCGACATGGCCATCACCGGCGGCACCGGCGCCTACCACGATGCGCAGGGCACCGTTCGGGTGTGGGACATCGCGACGCCGAAAGAGCGGATGCGAGCCGAAATCACCCATCCGGCAACTCAATAAACAAAGGAATCAACGGTGATCACCGGCAATTCCGAAGTCGAAGAATTCTTCGCAACTCGCCGCGCCGCGCAGCAGTCCAAGGACATCGATCGCCTGATGCGGCACTACTCACCCGGAATCGTCTACTACGACGCCGTCCCCCCGCTGCGGTTCAGGGGAACCGACGAGATACGCCGCAATTTCATCCGATGGTTCGACGGATACGACGGTCCCATCAGCCTGGAAACACACGAACGCACCATCGTGACCAATGGTGATATCGCATTCGCCAACATGCTGCACCTGGATTCGGGAACCCGCGCCAACGGACTCCAGAGCGCGATCTGGGTCCGGGAGACATCATGCCTGCGGCGGCTGGAAGGCCGCTGGCTGATCACACACGAACATGTCTCGATCCCGATCGACCCGGCGAACCTGCAAGCCTGGCTCCCCTCGAGCCTGGACGACCTCGCCTGATCGTGACGCCCTGACATTCCGGCCGGCTGCGTCGTCGGAAGTCAGCACACTCGCAAAGCAAGACAGGAGTTCGGAAATGACCAGAATCGGCATCATCCTCGGCAGCACCCGCCCCAACCGCAACGGCGCGCAGATCGCCCGGTGGGTCCTGGACACGGCGTCACAGCGCGACGACGCAGAATTCGAACTGATCGATCTGCGCGACCACCCGCTACCGCACCTGGACGAGCCGATGCCGCCGATGTTCGGCCCGTCGGTCCACGCCCACACCCGCGCCTGGGCCGAGCGGATCGCTCCGTTCGACAGCTTCGTGGTGGTGACCCCGGAATACAACGGCGGGATGCCCGGAGTGCTGAAGAACGCCCTCGACCATCTGTTCGCCGAATGGACCAACAAGGCGGTCGGCTTCGTCTCCTACGGTGCCAACGGCGGCGCCCGCGCCGTGGTGCAGCTGCGGACGGTCTGCAGCACGCTCGGCATGGCCGACGTGGGCTATCAGGTCGCGATCTCGGTGCTCACCGATTTCGAGAACCACACCACCTTCACACCACGCGATCACCATGTCGCTGCCCTGGGCAAAACGCTGGATCAGCTCATCGCCTGGAGCACCGCGATGGCACCCCTACGTGCCACCGCCGAACCCACCCTCGCCCATTCATGAGGAAACGGACCATGACTACAGCCAACGACTTTCGAGCACAAGCCGACCGCGATGAAGTCGAGATTCGCGGGCAGATCGACAAGCTGGTCGAAGCATTGCGGGCCAAGGACCTCGAGGCCCTGCGGCAGCTGTACACGACCGACGTCGTGTCCTTCGATGTCGAGCCGCCGCTCCAGCATGCCGGGATAGCGGCGAAACTCAAGAACTGGGCGCAGGTGTTCCTGTTCTTCGAGACCGTGACCTACGAGATTCGCGACCTGACTTTCACCGTGGGCGACGGGGTGGCCTTCGGGCATGCCTTCGCTCGCCTGCGCGGCACGCTGCCGAACGGGGTGACACCGAACGGTATGTGGGTCCGGGTCACTTACGGCATGCGAAAGATCGACGGCGCCTGGTTGATCGCCCACGACCAGGTCTCGGTGCCGCTGGACATCTCCAGCGGCAAGGGCGTGGTCGACCTCGAGCCCTGACGGTTCAGGGACGGTGAAGGTGCTGTTCGAGGTGTTGCAGCAAGGCGTGCGCGCGGGTCGGCAGCCGGATAGGGGCCCGAGGACCACGTCGATCGCGCCGCACACCAAGGCATACGGCCCCCATGGTCGGGGGTGATGGTGTTCGGCCCACGGCCGACGATGAGGGTCGCAGCGTATCGCCAACCGTCGGCAGGTTGACATTGTCGCGTGCACGGCAACCTTTACAGAACCGGCTTCAACGTCCAGGTGCCTCCACGTCGTAGAAGATGCCCAGGCGGTCGATCCGCCACAATTGGCCATACGCGATGAGGACCGCACCGAACACGGTCAGCCGGACCTCGATGGCGACGAGCCCCCAGACCAGCAGGGAAGCAATGTACAGGTCGAGGAACCGGCGCGCCCCCTCGAGGGTCTTGGGGACGGCGTCCTGGTCGACGCCGAGGGCCGCGTACCCGGCAGTGGACCCCACCGGCCGCCACACTCTCTTGATCACCCACGACTCAAACTCCGATGGCACCCGGTCGAGGCCGGGAGGAAAATCATGTCGCGCGTCCCCGCCCTGGCTTTCGGCTCTCGACCGACATCCTTCAGGAGGGCAAGGCCGTTCCGGGCGGGTACGTCTTCGGACACCCGGCGTCGGAACAGCCGCTCAGGGGAGGGCGTGGTCAGCCGATGGGGTTGACGAAGGTGGCCGGGCGGGTGGCGCTGCGCTGGTCGACGAGGCTGTCGTTCTCCCAGGGCCACTCGATCTTGAGGGACTTGGTCTCGTTGGGCGGGGTGATCTCGACCCAGGCCGGCTGGTAGAAGCCCTCTTCCTCCTTGGTGAAGGCGAGGTTGAGGGTGAACTCGGTGCTCTGACCTGCCTCCACGTTCACGGAGGTCCACTTCTGCGAGGAGCGGGCCAGGGACCAGCGCTCGCCGCCGTTGATCGAGGTCAGGTCCACACCGGGGAAGCCGCCGATCCTGCATGAGCTGGTGCCCTTGTTCATCAGGACGATGGTGGCGGTCGTCGCGCCCCCGTCCTCGTTCCGGGCCGGGAGCGCGTCCTCACCCGTGGCGAAGGCGGCTTCCAGGTTTTCGGTGCGGCAGCGCTCGGCGCCCGCGTGCGCGCTGCCGCCGCCCTCGGGAGCCTTGGCGTCGGAACCCTGCGCACCGTCCGAGGAACCCGACGAGCCGCTGGACCCGGCCGAGGCCTTGTCCTGGCCCTCTGCCTTCGTGTCGTTGTTGCAGGCCGTCAGAGTCAGGGCGGCGGCTGCGGTCAGGACCGCGGCGGCGACGCGGAAGGAGCGACGGCGGGCGGTGCGGGCAGTGGTGTTGGAGCGCATTTCGGGTCCCCCTGGGAGGTCGGTGTCGTGGTCTGCTCGGTACGACCACAACTCTGGCCGGGGCCACTACCGCGACACTGCCGCCCCGCTAACGTCCGGCTAACACGACAGTGACCAAGGAAAGGACGCCAAGGGGAACTGAGGAACCAGGTCACACCCGACTGGTCGCGAAGCACGCGGATGCCTGCCGGCGCCTATGTGTCCTGACTCTGGCCGATGGCTACCTCGCCGCGCTCGGCCTGATCCACCCCGGCCGATTCCGTCGCCACCTGGCCCAGGCTGCGACCGGGCTGCCGATGCCACCTGCCCACCTTCGCCGCCCTGCCGCCGCAGGTCCGTGCCGCCGACTTCGGGCACGTCCTGGTCCTTATCGACTACCGCACCGGCCACGTCCAGGGTCTGCTGCCCGCCGCCGAACGCTTCCGCGAAGCCGCTCGCACCGGCTGGCACCACGATGCTCCGGGTACTCCGTGCCGTTGACCAGGCCGCGTCAACCTGCCGCCGCCCGGCCAGTCCCGAACAGGCGTCGGCCGCCGTCCTCACCGTCCGCGCCGCCGGATGGCACTCCCCGGGCCGGATCGCCTGCCTGGACGAACAAGGTGGAGTCGTTCAACCGGTTCTCGCAGTGGATCGGGTTCGGCAACCCCGGCGTCATCGCCGAAAACGACCCCGTCGAGCAGGAGAAGGCGATGAAATTCAATGCCCTGCTCACGAATGCGGCTCCGCGGCACGCGGGCCGCGGTCAGTCGTTGCTCTTCCGCTCGCGCGCGGTGACATTCGCCAGCCCGGCACGCCGCATGGCCTCGTAGAGGGCATCATCTTGCGGCGGATCCGGCAGGGGGCCCCGCGCAGGGGCCTCGAATGACTGGATCATCAGGGCCACGAGACGGCGCCAGGCGTCAGGGAGGGCGTCGCCGGCGAAGTTGACTACCCCGGCGTTGGCGACGAGCAGGATGACGAGGTCCTGGCTCGCGAAGTCCTCCCGCAGGCGCCCGCTGTCCTTGGCGCGGCCGATCAGTTCCAAAAAGCCGTGGTAGGCCGCTGCGTGGCGCTCTTGCAGGGCCTCGGAGTCGGGGAAGGTCGCGGTCAGCACGTCGGCGAATCCGCGGTCGGCGGCCTGCATGGCGCAGATGGCCTCGATGAACCCGGTGAAGCCGTCCCAGGGATCGGGGACCTTGAGAGCATCCTCGACAGCGGCGACGTAGGCATCCATACGGTCGGCGAAGACAGCGGCGATCAGATCTTCCTTGGCGCGGAAGTGACGGAAGAGGGTGGCGATCCCCACCCCTGCCTCCCGGGCCACGGAGGCCATCGACGCACCCAGGCCGTCACGCTCGAACACCGCCCGCGCAGTGGCGATGATCCGGCCACGGTTGCGCTCGGCATCGCTGCGCAGGGGCTGGGCATCGGGCCGGTGGGCGTCAGGGGTCATGCCCGCCACCCTATCAACCGGAATTCCCTATCCATTTTCGGTGTTACGCTGAGCAGAGGTAATCGGATAGAGCTTTCCGTTTCAGAATCGGATAGCCCTATCCGGATGACGGGACGGCCCTGCGGTGACGGCGCCGCAGGCAGCCGCCCACTGCCCTGACCCCGCGCACGGTCCCCCGTGACCGTTCACGAAAGGATCACCATGACCAGCATCGCCATCGTCGGAGCCGGCCCCCAGCTGGGCCTGGCCATCGCGCGCACCTTCGGATCCCGCGGCTTCGACGTCGCCCTGATCTCGCGCAATCCCGACAAGCTCGACGCCCTCGTCGGCGAGCTCACCGCCGAGGGCATCTCCGCCGACGCGTTCCCCGCAGACGTGCTCGACCGCGACGCGCTCACCCAGGCACTCAAGGACGCCGCCGCACGGTTCGGCGGCATCGACGTCCTGGAGTACTCCCCGGTCGGCGGGTTCGACTCGACCGTCCTGACCACTCCGAGTGCGACCGAACCGTCGCATGTGCAGCACGAGATGGAGTTCCAGCTCTACGGAGCGATCGCCGCCACTCAGGCGGTGCTGCCCGCCATGCGCGAAGCGAGCGCCGGCACCCTGCTGTACACCACCGGCGCCGGCTCCATCGACCCCGTGCCGCAGGTCGGCAACGTCAACGCCGCCGCTGCGGCGCTGCGCAACTGGGCGATCAACCTGCACAAGGAACTGGCCGACACCGGCATCCAAGCCGCCCACGTCGGCATCGACGTGTCGATCGGCATGTCGGTCATCCCCGGCTTCCCGACAGCCAAGCCCGAGGAGATCTCCCCCGTCTACTGGGAACTGCACACCACCCACCGCGACGAGGCCGAGCGCGTCTTCAGCCACTGACACCCCGCCGGGCCCCGGACCCGGCCTCTTACGGGAGACCCTGATCGCAGGTGCACGGCCACGACCTGGGAAAGCTGCTGAAGCGACTGGAGGAAAGCGACGACGACTTGTTCGCCGCCGGCGGTGATCGGCACCTGGTCGTCGAGTTCATCCGGAACCAGCACAGCCGCGGCCCGAAGGACGACCAGGGGTGCTACCCGACCACCACCAGTGGGGTGCCCTCGCTGGCCGCGGTGTGCTGCGCCAACCCGCCGCTGTTCCGCCGACCAGTTGAGAAAGGGGGGCGCGCCCACACCGTCCGCCCAGCCGGCCTCGCTGTCAGCGCTCTGTGTCATTATGCGGACGCGTCCCAGTGGGAGTGGGCCGCGGTCTACTGATTGCCAGGGGGTTGGGGATGGGCGCGGGTACGGAGCCGGACGGCTCGTCCAGGTCCGACGAGGAGTGGGAGCGGTTTCTGCGCGAGTCGGTGGCGGGTGTCGCCGACGCGCCCAAGGAGCCGTCGGCGCGGGCCCGCGACGTGGCAAAGCGGCTGCGCGCGGAGCCCGGCCGTGGCTCGGAGGGCTGGCGCAGCTACACGCCCGCGCGGCCCAAGCGGCGCACGGGCTGGTACGTGGCCGGGCTGCTGGCCTCGCTGGTGCTGCTGGTGGTGGCGCTCGCGCCGGGGCCGATAGTGGACCTGTTCGCCGGCGCTGACTCCTCGGCGTCGGCGGCCGAGACCGCCCGCCCGACCCAGGCACCCCCGGCGGATGCGGCCCAACGCCCCACCGTGGAGGAGCCGTTCCGCGGCTCGCCGGCGGCGAGCTGGGCGAGCGGAGCGGCGGGAATCACCGTGCCGAAGGCCGAGGCGGTCGGCTGGATGAGCGCGGCCGAGGTCAAGCGGGCCCTCGCCCGTAGCCGAGACTTCCTCGTCGTGTCCGGCCTGGACCGCGGGGTGCTGCGGGGCGAGCGCCCCGAGAAGGCGATTGCACTGATCAACCCGCACCAGAAGGACGTCCAAGACCTTCTGAAAACCGCTTTCCGAACCCCGAGCGAGAAGAACGACCCCCTCCTCCTCTTCAGCCGCTTCCAGCCCTCCCGCACCCACCTGGTCGGCGACGTCGTGAAGACCCGGGGCCGGCTCACCTACCGGGAGGGCGAGCGCGGCGCGCTCCAGGTGACCGCCGACGTCACCTTCGTCTACCCGGTCACCCGCGCGGACACGGGCGGCGACGACGAGATCGTGCGCACGATCGTCCGGCGCGAGCTGGTCCTGAGCTGGGACGACCCTGCCAAGGTGATCACCGAGCCGGGCACGTTCTCGATCGTCTCGTACAAGTACGACATGACCAACGGTGGCTGCGGCGCCCCCACGGGCTACTTCACCCCGCCCTTCGGCACGGACCGCCCGGCGGACGAGGCCGGCGCGGAGGTCGACCCGTACGACCGCAGCGTGCCGGTCGGGCGGGGCGAGTCCTCTGGGGACGAGTGCAGGAGGGCGACGCGGTCCTAGCGGGCGGCGACGTGCACGAGCACCAGCCAGTAGACGACGCCAATCGCGAGGTAGCGACAGGCGCGAAAGCGCAGCGATGCCCGACCGACAGGTCGCTTCGCTGCGCGGCCCGAAGCACGCGGTCTCGTGGTACGGCTGCGGTCCTCAGACTGCGTGCGCCATCGGGCGTTCGACGAGGTGGCCGTGTTGAAGCCGGCTCCGGCGCGGACCAGGGCTACGAGGTGAGGGTGCGTTCACGTCCGCCACCGCTGCTGGGCGGACTCGAAGAGCTTGAATACCATCGCCGGGACCGCGGTCCGGCTGCCCGCGCCCTTGGTGACCTTCGTGCATAGCCGGACGGTCGCGAAGGGCCGTCATCCCGACTCGCCGCAAGGCCCCCGGTCCAACGCGCTCGCACCGAACGCACCGACCGAATCCTCATCACCGGCGAACGACACCTGCGTATGGTCCTCACCAGGTACGCCGAGCACCACAACACCGTACGAGCCCACCGCAGCCTCAGCCTACGAGCTCCGGACGACGCCCCGAACGTCATCCCCCAGCCCGCTGCCACGGTCAGGCGTCGGCAGATACTCTGTGGACTGCTCAGCGAGTACCACACCGTGCTACGAAGAAGCCGTGTTGGCACCCGGGAACCGTCCGGCCATGCCCACGATCGCTACGTCTTCCCGGACACACCGACGCCGTCGTGCGAACTCACGGTCGAACCCTCTCCCCTTACCGTCACCTGGAGCTGTAGTGGGCCGCTCGGTCCCGCAGCAGAGCAGCCGTCTCGGACATCAGGTGCTCCGCGATGGTGTCGACGTGGCGGGACCGCCACGGCTCGAGACCGGTACCGGCCACCCAGGAGTTAAACGCGCCCATCGCGGGACCGCAGTAGACCAGGTAGTCGACCTTCCGCCCCAGGTCTCCGCGCAGCGCCAGCCGGAAGCCGCGGTGGAGGTAGGACCGGAAGGCCGTGGCCATCCGCCGCTTGCCGTCGCCACCCGGCCCCGCGTCCGACTCCGCGGCGGCGGCCTCGTGGAACGATCCGTGCAGGAACTTCTCCTCGATCCGACGGCGCGTCGGCGCGTCGATGTCCTCGAAGGAGTCGTGGCGCCGCCACAGCTCGTGCAGCTTCCCCGCCTTCGCCGGGAGCAGCACACCGCGCTTGACCACCTGCGCCCGCACCCCCAGTTCGAACATGTCCGGGGCGGGTGCGAGGGCGACGTCATGGACCTCCATCTCCTGCAGCAGGTCCTTGACGGCCTCGCTGGTGGCCGCTTCCGGGGTGCACTGGTTGATCGAGCCGGTGACCAGGAAGTCCGCGCCCAGGATGAACGCGGCGGCCGCGGCCTCCGGGCTGCCGATTCCGCCGGCCGCGCCCACATGGATCCTCGGCCCGGATCCGGCCCGTGCGGACCGGGCGTCCCGCAGCCGGACCACGGCGGGCAGCAGCGTGGCCAGCGTGCCGGTGGCGTCGTACCAGCCGGCGCCGACTTCCACGCACAGGTCGTCGGCCATCGGCAGGTGCGCGAAGCGCTCGGCGTCCGCGGCGGCTATCCGCCCCTCGTCGAGCAGTTGCCGGACGATGCGCCGCGGCGCGGGTTCCAGGAACGCGGCCGCCATATCGGTGCTGGACACCTTGGCCAGCACCCTGCCCCCGCTCAGCCGGTACTTGACCAGCGCGGGGGTGATCCGCAGGAAGCCGGATGCCTCGATGGTGCGCACACCGGCCCGCAGGAACAGGTCGACCAGCGCCGACTCCCGTTCCGGGTCGGCGTACTGGTGCAGCAGGTTCGCTCCGTACGCCCCGTCGGCGCCCAGGGCGGCCCGCACCGCGTCGAGCCCCGCCTCGACCTCGTCCAAGGCCAGCCCGCCGCTCCCGAAGAAGCCCATCCCGCCGGACTTCGCCAGCCGCACCAGCAGCTCTGCTCCGGACACCCCGCCGTACATGGCACCGGCGAGGCAGGCGTAACGGAGACCGTAGCGCTCCCGGAAGGTCCCGGCGCCCAGAGTTTCCGCCCCGACCGCGCCAGGGGCGGCGGCCACCTCGGCAGCCACCTCGGCGGCGACCGGCGGCGCCGCGACCGGAGCCTCAGCGACCGGTGGCGCGGTGACCGGTCGCTCGGCGACAGGTTGCTCGGCGACAGGTTGCTCGGTGGCCCGTGGCTCGGCGACAGGTTGCTCGGTGACCTGTTCCTCGGTGACCAGCGGCTCCGCCTCGGCCTTGATCTTGGTGACCAGCTTGCGGAGCACCGCGCCCGGTCCCAGTTCCTCGAACTCGAACTCGCCCTTGCCCATGAGATACCTGACCGTGTCCGTCCAGCGCACCGTCGAGGCGATCTGCCGGGCCAGCGTCCGCTTCACCTCGCCGGGCCGGTACGGCCGGGCGTCCACGTTGGCGATCACGGGAATGCCGGGGTCGCGCAGCGTGAAGCCGTCGAGGTAGCGGGCGAACTCGTCGGCGGTCTCGCGCAGATAGCGCGAGTGGAAGGGGGCGCTGACGTTCAGCATCACATAGTGCGCGCCCAGGCCCTCGAACACCGGCTTGGCCCGCTCGAGCTCATCGGTGGGTCCGGCGAGGACGAACTGGGCCGGCGCGTTGTGGTTGGCGATGTCCAGGCCGGTCAGCTGGTGGTCGCGCAGCGCCTGTTCCACCCGGTCCAGGTCACAGCCCAGCACGGCGGCCATCCGCCCGCCCTCGGCGCGGCTCATCAGTTCGCCGCGGCGCTTGACCAGCCGCAGGCCGGTCTCGAAGTCGAAGGCCCCGGCGGCGAACAGCGCGACGTACTCGCCGAGGCTGTGCCCCACCAGGCAGTCCGGCGGGGTGGGGTCATCTCGCAGCTTCCGCAGCCAGGTCAGGGCGCTGACCACGTACAGCGCGGGCTGGGTGAACTGGGTGAGCTTCAGCTCCCGTCGGGGGTCCTGGGTGCACAGCTCCCTGATCGAGTACCCGAGCACGGCGTCCGCCACCGCGGTCTGTTCCGGGAACTCGTCGAAGAGGTCCTTTCCCATCCCCTTGGCCTGGCTGCCCTGACCGGGGAATCCATATACCTTCATGATGCCCTCCTGGGGGTGCTGAGGGGCGGGGCGGGTGCGGGGGCGCGGGGCCACGGCGGAGCGCAACTCGGCCAGCGCGCGGGTGTCCTCGCTCAGCGGGCTGAGCAGCGCGTGGGAGCTTGACCGCGAATGGGCGGGCAGGCCGGCCCGGACGAAGTTGTGCAGGGTGCCGGACGGGCCGAGGTCGAGGTACTGGTACGGGCCGCTCCGCTCCAGCGCGGTCAGCGTGGCCGCGAACTCGATCGGCGCCCTGGTTGCCCGCCACAGGTGGTCGGCCGTCACCCGGTCGACCGCGCCCATGGCGGCGCAGGACACGATCGGGATCCGCGGCGGCCGCAGCTCCGCCTCCGCGACGGTGGTCCGGAACACCGGCTCGCCGGCGTCCATGAGGGCCGAGTGGAAGGCGTACGGGACGGGCACCCGGTGGCAGGCCACATCGCGCGCCCGCAGCAGTTCCTCGGCGGCGGTCAGGGCGTCGTCGGCGCCGGACAGGACGAGGTGCCCGGGGTAGTTCCGGGCGGCGACCTCGGTGTGGTCGCGCAGCAGCGGGATGTCCCGGTGCAGCCGCTCGTCGCCCAGGACCGCGAGCATCCCGCCGGGCAGCGCTCCGCGCGCCGCCCTGGCCTGCCGGATCAGCAGCCTCAGACAGGTGTCCCGGTCCACCACGCCCGCCAGCACGCACGCGGTGAACTCGCCGAGGCTCGCGCCGAGCAGCAGGTCGGGGTCGATCCCGTACCCGGCGAGGGTGTCCGCGAGGGCGAGTTGCACCATGACGATCGCCGGATGGGTGAACTCCAGGTCGTCGAACGGCTCGGCGGGACCGCGGCCCGGGTCGTACATCCGGCCCAGAACGGACGCCCCGAGTTCCGCCTCGGCAACGGCGTCGAGGCGGTCGAGCGTCTCCCGGAACACCGGCTCGGCCCGGTACAGGTCCTGGCCCATCCGGTGGTACTGGGAGCCCTGGCCGGAGAACATGAAGACGGTGGGCAGGGAGGCGGTGGGCAGGGAGACGGTGGGCAGGGAGACGGCGGACCCGGAACCAGTGGGCGCCGTCACCGGTCCTCGCCCAGCAGCGCGACGATGTCCTTGACCACGAACTCGCCCTCGCGGAAGCCGAGGAGGCCGTCCGGGGCGGGCCCCTCCCGCAGGGCCGCCGCCAGCATGTCCCGCACGCCCTGCGGCCGGTCGGCCGCGAGGACTTCGAGCACCGAGACGAAGGAGCCGATCAGCCGGGTGATTGTGGCGTCCGTGAAACGGTCCCGGTAGTACGACATATGCAGCTTGACCGTCTCCGTCGGGAAGACGTCCAGCCGCAGCGGGAAGCCCATCCGCGAGATGTAGTACGCCGCGCTGAAGCGTTCGGAGTTGTCGAGACCGACGTTCTGGAAGACCAGGTAGCTCTCGGTGGGCAGGGCGTCCTCCGGCTGTCCGCCCCAGGCCAGCGCCCGGTGCATCGGAGTGTTCTCGTGGGCGCTCATCGCGACCAGTTCGTCCCTGACCCGGGCGAGGTACGCCGGGACCTGCTCGGCGGCGTCCAGCCGGGTGCGCAGCGGCAGGATGTTCAGGGTGGGGGCGACCATGCCGGACACCCCCTGAGGTCCGCCGGAACGCCCGGTGAACAGCACGCCGTGGGTCAGGTCGGCCCGCTCCCGCCCCTGGGCGACGAAGGCCGCGACCGTTGCCGCCCATCCGGCCTGGAAGAGCACGTTGAGGGTCAGCCGGTGCTCGCGGGCCACCTCGCGCAGCCGGGCCGCGAGCTCCTTCGGCAGCGCTGTCCACTGCCGGCCGAATCCACTCTCGCTTCCGACGGCGTTGCCGGGCACCTGCTCGGAGAGCAGCGTCGGCCCCGGCAGACCGCCCAGAGCCCGCTGCCAGTAGCGCTCGGCGGCGCGCTGGTCGCCGCCGCGCACCGCGGCCACGAACTCCTTGAAGGGAAGGGCCGCGTCGAGTTCTATCGGCCTTCCCTGGGCGAGCGCGGGCAAGCCCTGGTCGAGCTGGTTGGCGACGATGTCGAAGCTCCAGCCGTCCAGGCACAGATAGCTCAGGCTGACCACGATGACGCAGGTGTCGTCGTCGACATCGGCCACGAAGTAGCGTATGGCGCCCGGCTCTTCCGGCTCGATCCCGCGTTCCCGGTCGTCTTTGAGGTGGCGTTCGAGCGCCGCGTCCTGCTCGGTGGGCGTCAGCGCCCGCCAGTCGACGAAGTCCAGCTCGACCCGCGGCTCACGGTGGACCACCTGGACCGCCTGGTCCGGTGCGGTCCACCGGAAGGAGGTCCGCATCGCCGGGTAGGTCCGGGCCTGGGCCTCCAGGAAGCGGCGGAAGTCCTCCTTGTCGGCCATCCCCCGGGGCACCGCGGTGATCCGGTGGACCTGGAACATTCCCGGCTCCGGGGAACGCAGCTTGCGCAGGGCCCACTCCTGGAACGGGGCCACCGGGTACACGTCCTCGACATCCGGGTCCGCCCGGAGCTGCGCCAGCCGCGCGGCGGCGTCCCGGTCGCCGGGCTCGTCCTCGGCGTCGGCCCGCGTGCCCGCCCCGGGGGCCGCCTGGGCCGCCGCCGCGAGTTCCGCGAGCGTGTCGTACTGGAAGATCATCTGCGGGGTCAGCTCAAGGCCCCGTTCGCGGGCCTTGGCCACCACGTGAATGCTGTGGATGGAGTCGCCGCCCAGCCGGAAGAAGTTGTTGCCCGCGCTGATCGGTCCCACGCCGAGCACTTCGGTCCAGACCTCGGCGATGATGCGCTCGGCCGGCGTCCGGGGCTCGGTGGTGTCCCCCGACTCGTCGGCCACCTCGACCAGCGGCTCCGGCAGAGCGCTCTGGTCCAGCTTGCCGTTGGCGTTGACGGGATACTGCTTCAGCGCGACATAGGCGGCCGGGAGCATGTAGTCCGGCAACCGGTCCTTGAGGTATCCGCGCAGCTCGGGCACCACCGCCCGCGCCCACCGGTTGAACACCGGGTCGGTGGCGTACTCCTGCCACCGGCCCGACGGTTCCGCCGTCTCGAAGGCGGCCCAGTCGCGCTCATCGCCCTCGGGGCTCAGCAGGACCGCGTAGCTTCCGTCGGCTCGGTCCGGCATCCAGTCGACGGTCGCGGTGCGTCCCAGGCGTTCGGCCAGCCGCCACCACTGTTCCGGCTGGACGCCCTGGTCGCCGGCCGTGGCCAGCCGGGCGTTGGGCACGCCGACTACGGCCAGCGCCCGGTCGGGCTCGGCGCGCAGCCGCTGCTCGACCGCGTCGAGCGTGTCCGTCCCCGCGGACCAGGAGATCCGGGCCCCGGGGGTGGCCGGGGCCGCCACCTCCCCGCCGACGTGCAGGAACGCGTCGTAGCGGTATCGGCTCATCTCGTTCTCGTGCACACCGCGCCGCAACTGGGTCCGCACCCGTGCGAGACGGGGCTCCTCCTGCTGCACGGCCCGAAAGAAGTCCGGGTGCAGCACCAGCTCCTGGTCCTGGGCGATGCGCCGGCGGACCTGTGCGCGCAGCCGCTCATCGCTCGGCGCGGGACCGGGCTGGTGGAGCTCCACGTCCGTGTGGAACGCCTCCAGGAGGGCCAGGTTGCGCACATCGCCCACGAACACGGTGCCGCCGTCGTCCACGCGGCGCAGCGCCTCGCCCAGGACGTCCCGCAGATAGCCGGCGTCCGGGAAGTACTGGACCACGGAGTTGATGACCACCAGGTCGAACTGCCGGTCCTGGAAGGCGGAGAGGTCGTCCGCGCCACCGTTGTGCAGCCGCACATGGGACAGCTCCTCCCGGCGCTCCACCAGCCGGCTGCGCACATGGTCCAGCGCGGCCTCGGAGATGTCGGTGCCGTGGTAGACCTCGCAGTGCGGGGCGACCCTGGAGAGCAGCAGGCCGGTGCCGCAGCCGATCTCCAGCACGCGCCGGGGGCGCAGGGCCAGGATGCGCTCGACCGTGGTGTCGACCCACTCGTGCATCTCGGCGTCGGACAGCTGTCCGCCGTGGTAGCTGCTGTCCCAACCGCTGATCTTGAAGTCGTCGGGGCCGGAGGCCCCTTCCCTCTCTTCTTCTCCGTAGACGCGGTCGAAGACGGCCTCCCACTCCGTTCCCCGGACCGACGCCCCCTCGGAGGCGGCCTCGGAAGCAGCCTCGGAGATGGCCTCGGAGGTGTCCGCGCCGTCCCGCGCCCCGTCCTTGCGGGCGCCCGGCACCACATAGGCGACCAGCCGCTTGTTCCCGGTGTCCCCGGGCTCCCGCCGGGCGAGCACCACCGCTTCCCCGACCTTCGGGTGCTCGGCCAGGGCCGCCTCGATCTCGCCCAGTTCGATGCGGTGGCCGCGGATCTTCACCTGGTCGTCGGCGCGCCCCAGGTACTCCAGCTCTCCGTCGGCCGTCCAGCGGACCAGGTCCCCGCTCCGGTACCAGCGGGAGCCGTCGGGGTCGTGCAGGAAGCACTGCCGGTTCAGCTCCGGGCGGTTGAGGTATCCCAGGGTCACCCCGGCCCCGCCCACATACAGCTCGCCCCGCACCCCGACCGGGGCGGGTTGGCCGTAGCGGTCCAGCACCCGCACCCGCAGGTCGGGGATGGGCCGTCCGATCGGGCTGTGCGCCGCGGCGGCGTCCACGTCCGCGCGGGTCACCGGGCGGTAGGTGACGTGCACGGTCGTCTCGGTGATCCCGTACATGTTCACCAGCCGGGGCGAGCGGTCCCCGTGCCGGTCGAACCAGTCGCGCAGGCTGCGCACATCGAGTTCCTCACCGCCGAACACGACCACCCGCAGGCACAGGGCACCCCGCTCCACCTCCGACAGGTGGCGGAACGCCAGCGGCGTCTGGTTGAGCACCGTGACCCGCTCGTCCCGCAGCAGCTCGTAGAAGCTCTCCGGGGAACGGCTCACCCAGTGCGGGACGACGACCAGACGCCCGCCGTGCGCGAGCGCGCCCCAGATCTCCCACACCGAGAAGTCGAAGGTGAAGGCGTGGAAGAGCGTCCAGGTGTCCGACCGTCCGAAACCGAACCACTCCTTGGTGGCGGAGAAGAGCCGTACCACGTTGGCGTGGCTGACCAGCACGCCCTTCGGCGTTCCGGTGGAGCCGGAGGTGTAGATGACGTACGCGGGATCCTGCGGGCCGGCACCGGCCGCCCGTTCGGGGGCGTGCTCGTCGGTCTCCCCGTCGAGCACCACCAGCCGGGCCTTGTGCTCGGGCAGGCCGTCGACCAGATGCGGTTGGGTCACCAGGATCGGCGCGGAGCTGTCGGCCAGCAGATAGGAGACCCGCTCGGGCGGATAGTCGGCGGCGATGGGCAGATAGGCGGCGCCGGACTTCAGGATGCCCAGGATCCCGACCAGCAGGTCCACGGACCGCTCGGCGCACAGCCCGATCACCGCGCCGGGACGGGCGCCCAGCCCGCGCAGCCGGTGCGCGAGCGCGTTGGCCCGCCCGTCGAGCTCGCGGTAGGTGACATGCTCGCCGTCGTGGCTGACCGCCACCGCGCCGGGCGCCTCCGCCGTACGCTCCTGGAACAGCTCGTGCAGCAGCGCGGCGGACGGCCACGGCTCCGCAGCCGCCGGTGCCGCGGCGGCTGGTGCCGTAGCGGCCGGTGCCGTGGCGCCGTGCCCGGCCAGCTCCAGCCGCTCGCGGTCGGCGGCCGGCATGACCGGCAGCTCCCCGACGCCCAGCCCCGGGTCGGCGGCGACCGCCTCCAGCACCATCCGGTAGCCGTCGAGCAGTCGCTGGACGGTGGCCTCGTCGAAGACCGCGGAGTTGTACTCCACCTCGACCAGGAAGTCCCGGTCGCGGTCCACCACGCTGATCCACAGGTCGAACTTCGAGGTGTCGTTGCGGATGCCCTCGATCGCCTCGACCGTCAGCTCCTCCCCGGAGCTGAGATCACGGGCCGGCAGGAAGCTGAAGGAGACCTGGAACAGCGGGTTCTGGCTGAGGTAGCGCTCCGGCTGCAGCGCCTCCACGACCGCCTCGAAGGGGACCTCCTGGTGCTGGTGCGCCCCGTTCACGACGCCCTGCACCCGGCGCAGCACCTCGCGGAAGTCCGGCTCCCCGCCCAGCCGGGTCTTGTAGACGAGGGTGTTGACGAACAGCCCGATGAGCTGCTCGATGTCCAGCCGGGTCCGGTTGGTGACCGGCGAGCCGACCGCGATGTCCTCCTGTCCGGTGTACCGGTGCAGCAGGACGTTGAGCGCGCCGAGCAGCACGGTGAAGAGGTTGACGCCCTCCCGCTTGCACAGCCCGGTCAGCTCGGTGCGCAGCGAGGCCGGGAAGACGGTCCTGAGATCCCGCCCCTCGAAGGTCTGCACCGGGGGGCGGGGCCGGTCGAAGGGCAGCTCCAGCGGCTCGGTGCCCTCGCCCAGCTGCTCGCGCCAGTACTTCAGCTGCTGCTCCAGCCGGTCACCGCTGAGGTGGTCCCGCTGCCAGACGGCGAAGTCCGCGTACTGGATGGGCAGCTCGGGCAGCGGGGACGGGCGCCCGGCCGCGAAGGCGTGGTACAGGGTCAGCAGCTCCTGCCAGAACAGGCCGAGCGACCAGCCGTCGACGACGATGTGGTGGGCGTTGAGCAGCACCACGTGCAGCTCGGGTTCCAGCCGGTACAGGGTGACCCGCAGCAGCGGCCCCGCGGCCAGGTCGAACGGGCGCCGCGCCGCCTCGTCGATCCGGCCGTCCAGCGCGCCCGGGTCCGCGCCGAGGTCCACCAGCTCGACCGGCACGCTCGCCCGCGGCAGGATCCGCTGCCAGGGTTCGCCGTCCTCGCTGGGCAGCACGGTGCGCAGCGACTCGTGCCGGCGGACGATCTCGTCGACCGCGCGCTGCAGCACCTCGTGGCGCAGCGGCCCGCGCAGCCGGAAGCTCATCGGGACGTTGTACGCGGCGCTGTCGGGCACCATCTGGTCCAGGAACCACAGCCGGCGCTGGGCGAAGGAGAGCGGCGGACGGTCGCCGGCGGGGCGGCGCGGGATGCCGGTGGTGCGCGTGGTGCCCGCCGACCGCTTGGCGCCGCTCAGCTTCTCCAGCAGCGCCCGCTTCGCCGGGGACAGTTGCGCCTTGCGCGTGGTGGCGAGGTCTTCGGGGGACATGGCGGGAGAACTCCTTCGGAATATGCGGCTTTCCTCAGCTTTTTGCGACTGTCCGCGGCTTTCCGCGACTCACGCGAGCAAGGTGGCAACGGTGTCTTCGGGCAGTTCTTCGATGCGCTCGACCAGCTCCGCTTCGAGCATGGCGACCATGTCGGCCAGGGTGCGGGCCTGGAACAGCTCGCCCAGGTCCAGCTCGATCGGGAAGCCGCTCTTGAGCCGGGAGATGACCTGGGTGGCGAGGATCGAGTCGCCGCCGAGCTCCTGGAAGTCGTCCTCGGGGCGTGCCGAGGCGACGCCCAGCACCTCCCGCCAGGCGTCGACCACCATGGCCTGGAGCGAGCCCGCGGCGGCCTCCGCGGCCTCAGCGGCCGGTACGGGGTCGGTGGCCGGTACGGGGTCGGTGGCCACCGGCGGCTCCGCCGGGACGGTCACCGGGGCGGCCACCGGAGCCTGCGCCGGGAGCGGCGGGAGGGCGGCGGTGGTGTCCGTCACGGCCCCCTCGTTCTCCGCCAGGACGACGGCCTGGTACGCCTGGTCCTCGCGCACCGGCGCCAGCGACAGGCTGCGCACCGCGCGGAAGCCACCCTGCTCCAGGGCCTGGCGCCACAGGGCGACGCTCAGCAGCGGCGAGCCGGGCAGCCTGCGCTCGTGGTCCTGGAACGCCCACCAGCCGGCCATCAGGCCGAAGGTGAGGGTGAAGAACTCCTGCACCCGGGTGGTCTCCAGCAGGATCAGCACACCGCCGGGCCGCAGCAGCTGCCGGGCGTGGGCCAGCGAGTCGTCGATCCGCCGGGTAGCGTGCAGCACGTTGCAGGCCAGCACGACGTCGTAGGCGCCCGCCTCGAAGCCCTGCTCGGTCGGCGGGGACTCGATGTCCAGCTGCTGGAAGCTCAGGAACGGGTGGTCCTTGGCGTACCGGTTGCGCCCGTACAGGGTGAAGCTGCGCGAGATGTCGGTGTACGCGTAGCGCAGCCGGTCCTGGAGGCCGTCCAGCGCGGGCAGCACCTTCGCGGTCGTGCCGCCGGTGCCCGCGCCGATCTCCAACACGGACACCTCCGCGCCCGGGTCGCGGGCCAACCGGGCCCGCGCGTACGCGGCGACCAGCTGGGCCACCAGGGCGTTGGTGTCCTGATCGCTGTGGTAGACGGCCTCCACCGCGTCGAAGGAGCCGTCGGGGAAGAGGACTTCATGGGCCTTGCGGCGGCCGGTGAGGATGGCCGGGAACTCCCCCAGGCAGGAGGTCAGCAGCCGGAAGTAGCCCTCCATCTCCGGGTAGTGGCCGGTCACCTCGCGCTTGAGGGCCTCCAACCGGTCCGGCTCCCAGCGCAGCGGCGCGGGGTCGGCGACCCGGTCGGTGGTGACCAGTTCCTCGCCCTCGGCGCGCAGCAGCCCGTCGTCGGTGAGGATGCCGAGCAGCGCGCGGAACAGCGAGGTGTGCTCGTCCACGACGCCCAGCCGCCGGATCAGCTCGGGCGCGCTGTGGCGCTCGCCGGGGGCTTGGAAGACCTCCATCCGGCGCAGCGAGGCGAACAGCATCTCCCGGCAGACCTTGGCCAGTTCGCGGACCATCACATCGTTGCGGAGCGCGGCTTCGATGTCCGCGGCCGACGGATCGGCCCGCAGGTGTTCCTCGGCCGCCGCGTCGAGTTCCACCAGGACGGAGGGCACGGCTCCGGCGGCCGGGCGCGGTGGCGCGGTGTCATGGCCGGGCGCGTCGGCCGGGGCACCGTCGGCCCAGGCGTGGCGGAACACCTCGCGCTCGAAGGGGTGGACGGGCAGCTGGATCCGCCGGGGCGCGCCGCCGGTGTGCAGCCGTGGCCAGTCCACCGCCGCGCCGGTGGCCCAGGCCGCGGCGAGCTCGTCCACATCGCGCCCGGACGCGGTCGGGGCCTGCCCGCCCGTACGGTCTTCGGGGGCCCGCCCCCGGTAGGTGGCCGGGACGGCGTCGGCGCCGCCCGCGAACGCCTCCAGCCGCTTGATCAGTTCGCTCATCGAGTCGGCGGACACCGCGAGCCGCTCGGGGAACGCCTCGCGGCCCACCTGGAGCGTGTACGCCACATCCTGCAGCGCGTCGTCACCCAGCTTGTCGTTCCGCAGCCGTGCGGCGAGCGCCCCGGCCTTCTGCCGCAGCTGGGCGTCGGTCTTCGCGGAGAGCGGTACGAGCTGCCGCCGCCGGGGCAAGGGCCGACCGCGGCGCTCGGCGGCGGGGTACTCCTCGATGATGACGTGGGCGTTGGTGCCGCTGTACCCGAAAGAGCTCACGCCGGCCAGCCGGGGGCCAGTGTCGTCCGCAGCCCAGTCGGCCGGCTCGCGGTTGACGTAGACCGGGCTGTCGGCGAAGTCGACGTGCTTGTTCTCGTCGCGGAAGTTGGCTGCCGGGGGGAGCTTTCCGTACCGCAGGCACAGCAGCACCTTGATGGCGCCCAGCACGCCCGCGGCCCCCATCGTGTGGCCGATGTTGGCCTTGACCGAGCCGATCGCGCAGAACTGCTTGCGCTCGGTGAACTCCTCGAACGCCTCGGTCAGGCCGTGCACCTCGATGGGGTCGCCGAGGCTGGTCCCGGTGCCGTGCGCCTCCACGTAGCGCAGCCGGCCCATGTCGACGCCGCTGCGCCGGTAGACCTCGCGCAGCAGGGCGCTCTGCGCGGTGGAGCTGGGGGAGGTGATCCCCGAGGTCCGGCCGTCCTGGTTGGTCGCGCTGCCCCGGATGACGCCCAGGATCCGGTCGTTGTCCCGGACCGCGTCGGACAGGCGCTTGAGCACCAGCACTCCGACGCCGTCGCCCACCAGCATGCCGTCGGCCTCCGCGTCGAAGGGGCGGCAGGTGCGGCGCGGTGAGACGGTGCCCAGGGCCTCCATGGTGACGAAGGTCCCGGGGTGGTTGACCACGTAGACCCCGGCGGCCAGCGCGAGTTCCGCCTCGCCGGACAGCAGCAGC
Organism: Streptomyces sp. NPDC020845; assembly: GCF_044334165.1. Classification (NCBI taxonomy): domain Bacteria; kingdom Bacillati; phylum Actinomycetota; class Actinomycetes; order Kitasatosporales; family Streptomycetaceae; genus Streptomyces; species Streptomyces sp. NPDC020845. The sequence goes on from NZ_JBIRSJ010000008.1 coordinate 192,443, forward strand.
CGGCGCGCGATGTCCACGGCGACGAGCGAGGACGAGCAGGCCGTGTCCACAGTCAGCGCGGGCCCGGCGAGGTCGAGGTGGTAGGCCAGACGAGCGGCCATGATGCTGGTGTCGGAACCCATCAGCGCATGCGCGGAGTACTCGTTCTGCGGGGCGAGCCCGGTGGAGCCGACGACGGTCGCGACCGCGCGGCCGCGCAGCGCCGAGGCGTCCTGGGCGGCGTCCTCCAGCGCGTGGTAGCAGGACTCCAGCAGGACCCGCTGGGCGGCGTCCATCGCGGCGGCCTCGCGCGGTGAGATCCGGAAGAACGCCGGGTCGAAGCACTCGGCCTCGGCCATGGCGCCGTAAGCGGGCACCGCCGCGTCCGGGAAGTGCTCGCGGAACAGCGAGAGCGCCACCGGGTCGGCCACCGGACCGGTGCAGTCCCGGCCCTTGCTGATCACCTCCCACAGCTCCTCGGGGTCGGCGGCGCCGGCGGTACGGCAGTGCATCCCGATCACCGCCACCGCCTCCGGCGGGGCGGCCTGCTGGGCGAGGGTGGCCTCGACGCGCTCGGCGAGCCGACCGAGATCGCCCGCCTCGGTCACCGCGCTGGTCGGAAGCGCCGTGCCGAACCGGGCGTTGACCTCCTCGGTCAGCTCCACGGCCGCGACCAGGCCGAGGCCCAGCTCCTCGAAGGAGGCCTCGGCCACCCGCTCGGGGGAGGCGTCCAGCACCCGGGCCGCGAGCTCCGACAGCGTCTGCTTGACGTGGGGCGACATCGTCTCTGAATCTCCTTCAGCTCGCCGCGGCGCGCGGACGCCCGGTGGTCTCGGCCAGGTGTGCCCGGTTGAGCTGGAGCCGTTCCTCCTCGGTCGAGGCGGTCACCTTGCGCAGCCGGAAGAGGTGGTGCCGTATCCAGCCCCGGCGCAGCGGCTCGGCCAGGTCGGGGTCGGGCGCCACGGTGTCGTGCGGGATGAGTTCGTCGACCACGAGCCGGTTCCGGGCGAACACCTCGGCCCAGGTGCGCGCGGTGGGGACGCTGATTCCGAGCCCGGGGTCGATCAGGTCGCCGCTCAGGGTGCACAGGAAGTCCGCCAGCAGGACCTGGCCGCCGTCCACGACGGCGGCGTCCAGGTTCGCGAACAGCGTCTGCTTGTCCTCGGCCCGGAAGCAGGCGTCGATGCCGAACGCCAGGTCGTAGTGGCCGGGGAAGGGTTCGGCGGGGTCCGCGTGGAACACCGCGGCCCTCTCCCGCAGGCCGCGCTCCCGGATCTCCCGGTCCGCGCCGTCGGCCGACTCCTTGTCGCCGGTCACGCCGTGGACCACCAGGGCCGGGTGGGCCTCCGCGAGGCCGACGGCGTCGCCCGCGCCACGGCAGCCGAACTCCAGCACCGCGCCGAGCCGGTCCAGGTCCTGGCCGTCCAGCAGCAGTCGGCGGATCTCCTCCTGGCCGGGGGCCGGAGGTGTCGCCACCGCCGGGGCCGGTGTCGGTGCGGGTGCCGCAGCAGGTGCGGGCGTCGGGGTCGGGGGCCTGCCGCCCTTGCGGGCGGCCGTGGTGAGCCGCTGCCGCAGGTACCCGGCGAGCGCGCCGGGCGACGGGTGGTCGAAGACCAGGGTGACCGGCAGCCGCAGCCCGGTGGCCCGGCCCAGCCGGTTGCGGAGCTCCACCGCGGTGAGCGAGTCCAGGCCGAGCTCGACGAACCCGGTGCCGGGCCCGACGTCGTCGGGATCGACCACCAGCACGGCGGCCACCTGTCGGCGCACCAACTCCATGACCCGCGCACGTTGTTCGTCCTCGGGCAGACCCGCGACCCCGTCCAGGCCGCCGCCGGTGTCCGGCGCGGCGGCCGCCGACCGCGGCGCGGTCCGCACCAGCGCCCGGTGCACGGGGTGGCCGGTGCCGGACTCGGCCTGGGTCCGCAGTGCGGCCAGGTCGACGCGCATGGGCACCTGCAGCGCCTCGTCGGCGCCCCGGGCCACGTCGAACAGCGCGAGCCCCTGCTCCGAGGAGAGCCCCAGCAGACCGCCCCGGGTCATCCGGCCCGTGTCGCCCTCGGTGAGGTGCTTGGTGAGGCCGGTCGCCTGCTCCCAGTAGCCGAAGGCCATGGAGACGCCCGGCAGCCCCTGCGCCCTGCGGTGGTGGGCGAGCGCGTCCAGGAAGGAGCTCGCCGCGGCGTAGTTGGCCTGGCCGGGGTTGCCGAGCACCCCGGCGGCCCCGGAGAAGAACACGAACTGGGTCAGATCCATGCCGCGGGTGAGCTCGTGCAGATTCAGCGCGCCCTCGGCCTTCGGCCGCAGCACGTGTGCCAGCCGGTCGGGGGTCAGCGCGTCGAACACCCCGTCGTCGAGCGCGCCCGCGGTGTGGATGACGGTGCCGAGCGGATGGTCGGCCGGGATGGCGCCGAGCACGTCGGCCAGCCGGTCGCGGTCGGCCGCGTCGCAGGCCACCACCGTGACCCGGGCGCCGTCCGCGGTGAGTTCCGCGGTCAGCTCGGCCGCGCCGGGGGCGTCGGGTCCGCGCCGGCTGAGGAGGACCAGGTGCCGGGCGCCGTGTTCGGCCACCAGGTGCCTGGCGAGCATTCCGCCAAGGGTGCCGGTGCCACCGGTGATCAGCACCGTGTGCGACGGGTCGGGGCGCCGGGGCACGGTCAGTACGATCTTGCCGACGTGCCGCGCCTGGCTCATGAACCGGAAGGCCTCCGGCGCGCGCCGCAGGTCCCAGGTGATCCTGGGCAGCAGCTCCAGCACGCCCCGCTCGAACAGGTCCACGATCTCGGCGAGGATCTCCCCGATCCGCTGCGGCCCGGCGTCGACCACGTCGAACGCCCGGTAGCGGACCCCGAAGTGCCGGGTCGCGACCTGCTGGGCATCCCGGATGTCGGTCTTGCCCATCTCCACGAACCGGCCGCCGCGCGGCAGCAGCCGCAGCGAGGCGTCGACGAACTCGCGCGCGAGCGAGTCCAGTACGACATCCACCCCGCGGCCCTCGGTGACGGCCAGGAACTCGGCCTCGAAGCCCAGGTCACGGGAGGAGGCGAGGTGGTCGTCGGGCACGCCCAGCGCCCGTACGGTGTCCCACTTGGCCGCGCTCGCGGTGGCGAACACCTCCGCGCCCACGTGCCGGGCCAGTTGTACGGCGGCCATGCCCACCCCGCCCGCGGCGGCGTGGACCAGCACCGACTCACCGGCGCTCAGCGCGCCCATGTCGAACAGGCCGTAGTACGCGGTGACGAAGGCGACCGGGACCGTCGCGGCCTCCTCGAAGGACCACCCGGCGGGCATCCTGGCCACCGTGTGGGCGTCGGCCACGCAGACCGGGCCCAGGCCGCTCGGGAACACCCCCATCACCCGGTCCCCGACCGCCAGCCCGGTCACCCCGGGGCCGACCTCGAGGACCAGGCCGGCGCCCTCCGCGCCGAGCGTCAGCTCCCCCGGGTACATGCCGAGCGCGCCCAGCACATCGCGGAAGTTCAGCCCGGCCGCGCGCACCTCGATCCGCACCTGCCCCGGGGTCAGCGGCGCGTCGGCGGCGGGCCAGGGCAGCAGCGCCAGGTTCTCCAGGGTGCCCGCGCCCGTGGTGTCCAGCCGCCACGCGCCGCCGCCCGGGGGCGGCACCAGCGTGCCGTCGGAGCCGACCGGGGCCAGCCGGGGCACCAACGCCGCTCCCCCGCGCAGCGCGAGCTGTGACTCGCCGGCCGCCGCCGCGGCCGCCACCGCCCCCGGCAGCGCGGCCACCGACGCCTCGTCACCGTCCAGGTCGACCAGCAGCAGCCGGTCCGGGTTCTCCGCCTGTGCCGTACGCAGCAGACCCCAGACCGGGGCGTGCACCAGGTCCGTGATGTCCTCGCCGACGCGGACGGCCACCGCTCCGCGGGTCACCACCACCAGCCGCGCCGCGGCCTGCTCCTCGTCCGCGAGCCAGCCCTGCACCAGGCCGAGGGCGCGCGCGGTGGCGGCCCGGATCCCGGCCGCCGGATCCGCGGGCCGCTCCTCGGCGGCCAGCGACACCAGCGCCACTTCGGCCGCGTGCTCGGACACCGTGGCGCCGCCGCGGCGCAGGGCTGCCCCCAGCCGAAGGTCGTCCGGGCCCGGCAGGGACCAGGCGTCGTCCCGCCCGGCCACCTCTGCAAGCGCGAGCGCGGTCCAGTCCAGACGGAACAGCGAGTCGGGCGGTGCGGCCGTGCCGGCAAGGCCGGTGCCGGTGCCAGAACCTTCGCCGGACGCCGGGTGTCCGCCCGGGGCCGAGCGCCCTTCGCCGGAGACGGGGCGCAGCACCAACGAGTCCAGCGCGGCCACCGGCCGTCCCGCACCGTCGGCGACCTCGGCCGAGACCGCGTCGGTGCCGGCCGCCGTGAGCCGCACCCGCACCGCGGCGGCCCCCCGGCCGAACAGCCGCATCCCGGACCAGGAGAAGGGCAGTAGTCCGCCGCCGTCGCGTACGAAGCCACCGAAGCCCATCGCGTGCAGGGCCGAGTCCAGCAGGGCGGGGTGCAGACCGTAGCGGGCGGCGTCCGGAGCGTCGTCGATCGCGGCCTCGGCGAACACCTCGTCGCCGCGCCTCCAGACCGCGCGCAGCCCGCTGAACGCCGGACCGTAGGCGTATCCGGCGTCGGCCATCGCCCGGTAGTAGCCGTCCACCGGCACCGGCTCCGCGCCGGTCGGCGGCCACGCGGTCAGATCGGGCCCCGTCTCCGGCTCTCCGGCCCCCAGCAGACCGGTGGCGTGCCGCGTCCACGGCCGCTCCGCCGCCTCGTTCGACGGTTCCTCCTCGGCCCGCGAGTACACCTCCACCGGGCGGCTGCCCGTGGCGTCGGGCGCCCCGACGGCCACCTGCAGCCGTACCGAGTTCCGCTCGGTCAGGACCAGCGGGGCCTGCAGGGTCAGCTCGTCCAGCCGCCCGCAGCCCATGTCCCGCCCCGCGTGCAACGCCATGTCGACGAAGGCCGTGCCGGGGAAGAGCACCGTGCCGGACACCGCGTGGTCGGCGATCCAGGGGTGCGCGGCCAGCGACACATCGCCGCTGAACACCGCCCCGCCGTCGGCGAGCGGCACGGCCGACGTCAGCAGCGGATGGCCGTCCGGCGCCGGCGCGGCCGGGTCGGCCGGGAGGGGGGTCGTGGTGGCCGGGGCCCCCGTCGCCGGGGCGGGTCCGGCCGGGGTGGAGACGGCCGTGGCGGCCGGGAGCGGAGCCGGGGCGGACTCGTCCACCCAGCAGACCTGGTGCTCGAACGGGTAGGTCGGCAGCCCAGGCACCCGGCCGGGTACGTCGTCGCCGTACAGCTCGCTCCAGTCGACCGTCGCCCCGTGCGCCCACAGGCTCGCCACCCGGCTGAGGTCGCGCTCACGCAGTGCCGCGTCCAGCTCCTCGGCCTTCACCCTCCCGGCGGTGGCCGTGACCACCGCGCCGCCCGGGCGGCCCCGGCGCCAGCGGGTGAGCTGCCCCAGCAGCTCCTCGGCGCCCTTGGCGACCGCCGCCAGCCGGTGCGTCAGATCCGCCCGGCCCACCTGCAAGGTGTGGGCGATGCCCGCGAGGTCGGCCCGGGGGCCGCCGCGGAGGAACTCGATCCACTGGTCGACATAATCGCCGAGCCGCTCCTCGGTGTGCGCCGACAGAGTGAACACCACCGGCCCGCGCACGGCCGCCCGCGAGGGCGCGGGCTCGGGCGCCTCCTCGAGGACGACATGGGCGTTCGTCCCGCCCCCGCCGATCGAGGTGATGCCCGCCCGGCGCGGCGCCGGGGTGCCGTCCACGACCACCGGCTCCCAGGGCACGGCGCTGCCGGAGAGCTCGAACGGGAGCCTGTCGAAGTCGATGGCGGGGTTGAACTCCTCCGGCAGCCGGGTCGGCGGCAGGGTGCGGTGCTGCAGGGCCAGGACGACCTTGAACAGCTGCGCCATGCCCGCGGATGCCTCGCCGTGGCCGATGTTGGGCTTGACCGACCCCACGCCGAATCGCCCGCTCGCGCCCGGCCGCTCGTCGAAGGCCTGGGTGAGGGCCGTCATCTCGACCGCGTCACCGATCTCCGAGCCGTTGGCGTGGGCCTCCACATAGCCGACCGTCCGCGGGTCCACGCCGCCGTCGCGCAGCGCCTCACGGATCACATCGGCCTGCCGCTGCGCGCTGGGGCTGGTGAACCCGATGGTCCGCCCGTTGTGGTTGACGGCCGTGCCGCGAATGACGGCCCGTATCGGGTCGCCGTCGCGCAGCGCCTGCCGCAGCGGCTTGAGCAGCACCGCCGCGACGCCCTCGCCCGGGACGATCCCGTTGGCCTCCGCGCCGAACGACCCGCACTCCGAACGGTCGGACAGCAGCCCCACGGTGCCCAGCTCGGCATACGTCGAGGGGTGCAGATAGAGGTTCACCGCTCCGGCGAGGGCCAGTTCGCACTGGCCGGCGCGCAGGCTCTGCACCGCCTCGTGCAGCGCCACCAGGGCGGAGGAGCAGGCGGTGTCCACGGCCTTGCTCGGTCCGCCGAGGTCGAACTGGAAGGAGACCCGGTTCACCATGTCGCCGAAGGAGGTGCGCGGCATCTCCAGCCGCCCCTCCGCACCGAGCCGGGTGAAGCCGTGCTTCGCGCCGCCCGCGAAGACCCCGATGCGCCGGCGCACCGGGGCGGGCAGCTTCGACGGGGCGCAGCCCGCGTCCTCCAGCGCCTTCCAGCACTCCTGGAGGAACAGCCGCACCTGCGGGTCGGTGTTGCGCGCCTCATGCTCGGTGAACTTGAACAGCGCCGGATCGAACTCGTCGAACCCGTCGAGGAAGGCGCCCCACTTGGAGTGGCTCTTGCGCACCACGTCCGCGCCCTCGGGGCGGGGGTCGTAGTGCTCCCGCCAGTCCCAGCGGCGCGGCGGGATCTCGGTGACGACCGACCGGCCGTCCATGAGCAGCGACCAGTACCGGTCAAGGTCGGGGGCGCCCGGGAAGCGGCCGCTCATCCCGATGATCGCGACGGCGTCCGCCGCCGCGTCGTTCTCGTCGCCCTCGCCCTCCTCGCGGTCCTGGCCCTCCCGCGGGGTGAGTTCGGCGGCCGGGGCGGGTACGGGGGCCGGGGCGGGTACGGGGGCGGGAGCGGCGGGTACGGCGACCGGGGCGGGCTCGGCCGCGGAGCTCCCCCCGAGGTACGCCCGGCACTCGTCCGGGAACTGCTCGGCCAGGTGCTCGGCGACGCCCTCGACCTTCGCGAAATCGAAGAACAGCGTCCGGGAGGCAGCCGGGAACGCCTCGCTCAGTGCGTGGTTCATCCTGGTCCGCGTGATGGAGTCGATTCCGTAGCGGTCCAGGTGGTCCTTGATGTCGAGGTCGGCCGCCGACGCGCCGATCATCTCCGCGGCCAGCAGCGCGAGCCGCTCCTCGACGGCAGCCGCCAGCCGCTCGGGGGCGTACGGCTCGGCCCCGGCCTCAGCCTCGGCGACGGCTCCGGCCTCGGCGACGGCTCCGGCCAGCGCCTCGGCGACGGGCTCGGTCCGCGGCGCCGGGGCGGGCTCGGCGGCCGGTTGCGCGACGGGCCGCACCACCGGCTGGGTGAACAGCTTGCCGTGCCGGTTCCTGGCGAACGGGTAGCCGGGCAGCGGCACCCGGCGCCCCGCGCCGTCCTGCCGCGTCCTGCGCCAGTCGATCGGCCCGCCGCGCACCCACAGTTCGGCTGCCTGGGCGAGCTTGCCGCGGTCCAGCCATCTGCTCACGGCCTCCCGCAGATCATCGTCGTCGTCGAAGAGCCGGACCACCTCGCTGCCGTGGTCCGCCTGCCCCAGCCGGCAGTTGTCGGGAAGCTCCTCCCCGGCCGCCACGGCCCGGAGCCCGGCGACCAGTTCCGTCAGGTCGCGCACGACGAACGCGGCGCGCGCCGCCAGCTCCGTCCGGCCCAGCTGCAGGGTGCGGGCCACATCGGCCAGCAGCGGTCGGCCACCGGGCCCAGCGGCGCGGTCCTCGGTGCCGCTCCCTTGGAGCGCCCCGCCCGCCTCGGAGATCAGCCGGGCCAGTTCCCCGGCCGTACGGCCCTCGTGCGGGACGTCGGCGTCCAGCCGCACCCCGAACCGGGCGTCCAGCGCCTCGCCGATCCGGGCGAACTGTCCCGGTCGCACGCCGTAGGAGTCCAGCCGCTCGTCCGGGTCGATCTCGTCCGCCGCGACGCCCAGGACGTCCGCCACCACGGCACACACCTGGGTGGGCGCCACCGGCGCGGCGGCGGGCTCGGGCGCCTCCTCACCCGTCGGGTCCAGGAACTCCGCCAGCACCCGGGCGTATGCGCGCAGCCGCTCGGGGTCGCGCGCCGACAGCGGCACGATCCGCGGGCTGCCGTCGTCCGTTCGGGCCGCCTCGGCGGCGGTCGGCGGATACTCCTCGACCACCGCGTGCACATTGGTCCCGCTGTGCCCGAAGGCGTTCACCGCGGCCATCAGCGGGGCGCCGGAGGCGCTCTGCCAGGGCCGCGCCGCGTCGTCCAGGACGAAGGCCGAATCGGCCAGGTCGATCAGCGGGTTGAGCCGGCGCAGGGTCGGCATGCCGACCAGCCGGCCGTACCGCATGGACAGCAGGACCTTGATCAGCCCGACCAGCCCGGAGGCGGCGCCCGTGTGCCCGATGTGGGACTTCGCGCTGCCGACCGCGCAGAACGCCCGCTCACCGGTCAGCCGCCGGAACGCCCGCACCAGCGCGTTGGCCTCCACCGGGTCGCCGAGCGGCGTCGCGGTGCCGTGGGCCTCGACGTATCCGACGCGCTCGGCCGGAATGCCGAAGCGCCGGTAGACGTCGAGGATCAGCTCTTCCTGTGCCGCCCCGTTCGGCGCGGTGATGCCGTTGCTGGCGCCGTCCTGGTTCATTCCGGTCGCACGGACGACGCCGAGGACGTGGTCGCCGTCGGCCACCGCGTCGGCCAGTCGCTTGAGCACCACGACGGCCACGGCCTCGGAGTAGACGGTGCCGTCCGCGTCCGCGTCGAAGGTGCGGCACTGGCCGGTGGGCGACATCGCGCCGCTCTGCAGCAGCAGGTCGAGACCGCGCCCGTCGAGACCGGCGTTCGCGCCGCCGACCAGCGCCAGGGACGACTCGCCCGACCGCAGGCTCTGGCAGGCCAGGTGCAAGGCCGCCAGCGAGGACGAGCAGGCCGTGTTGACCACCAGCGCGGCCCCGCGCAGGTCGAGGAAGTACGACAGCCGGGACGCCACCAGGGCGTCGGAGGCGCCGGTGAACGACTCGTGCGGATAGCTGGTGGGCTCGGCGCCGACGAACAGCCCGGTGCGCGAACCGGCCAGGGCCCTCGGGTCGAGCGCGGCGTCCTCCAGCGCGTGCCAGCTCTCCTGAAGCAGCAGCCGCTGGTGATGGCTCATCAGATCCGCCTCGTACGGGCGGATGCCGAAGAACTCGGGGTCGAAGCTGTCGCGCTCGTCGAGCGCCCCGCCCCAGCTGTACGCGTTCCGCTCCTCCGGGGCGAGGTAGTGGTCGGGCAGCTCGCCGTACCCGACGCGGCCCTCGGCGAGGTTGCGCCAGAACTCGCGGACGTCCACCGCCCCCGGGAACTGCCCGGACATGCCGACCACCGCGATGTCCAGTGTCTCAGGGCGGTCGGCCGGCCCGGTGGTCGCGTCCTGCCCCGACGGCGCCGGGGCCGTGGGCCGGCCCGGGGCCTGCGCCGGGCGCCGAGCGGCCAGCAGGTCGCGCGCCTGCTCCGCGCCAACCGCTCCCCTGGCGTACCGGTCGAGGATGTCCCGGAACTCTGCGGTGCTCATCGTCGCTCCCTCGTGGCCAACTCGGTGTCGAGCAGGTCCAGCACCTCCGCGGCGGAGAGCTCACCGGCCGCGAAACGTGCCTCCAACATCGCGATCAGTTCCTCCGGCGGCGCCGTATCGCCGGTACCGTCGGCCGGCGGCTCGTCCGTACCGATCAGCTCGATCAGGTGGTCGCCCAGCCGCTCCACGGTCGAGTACTCGTACAGGGCCGCCGCGTTCAGCTCCACGTCCAGCTCCTCGGCGATCTGTGTGACGAAAGTCGAGCCGGTGATCGAGTCGACACCCAGATCGGAGAAGGCCACCGAAGGCGACAGGTCTCCGGCCGGCACCCGCAGCGTCCTGGCGAGCCGTTCGATCAGCAGCCGCCGGATCTCCCGGCGCCGCTCGCCACCGCCACCGCCACCGCCGTCCGGTTGGGCGGCGCCGACGGCGTCGGCGTGCAGGGCTGCCGGGGCCGGGCGGACCGCCGGGGCCCGCATGGCGACGACCTGGCGGTGCCGGCCCCCGCGCAGCAGGCGCACGGCGGTGTCGAAGCAGGCCGCGCCCTCGTCGTCGTCCAGGAAGCCCAGCGTCGGGTAGTCCCGCGCCGCCTCGCCGAACGAGGCCCGCCAGGCGCCCCAGTTGACGATGCCGACCGGGAACGCGGAGGTCCGGCCGACGGCTCGGGCGAACGCGTCGGCGAAGGTGATCCCGGCCGCGTACGCGGCGTGGGTGCCGGCCCCACCGAAGGCGAAGGCCTGGGCGGAGGAGAAGTAGCACAGGAAGTCCAGCGGCTCCTCGGCCACGGCCTCGTACACATGGCGGCTGCCCCCGGCCTTGACGTCGAAGTGCTCGCGGAACTCCGCCTCGCCGAGCGCGGTCAGGTCGCCCGGGCCCTCGGTGATCCGGGTGGCGCCGGCGAACAGCACGCCGTGGAGCCCGCCGAGCGCGGCCTTCGCCGCGGCGATCGCCTGCCGCGCCTGCCGCGGGTCGGTGACATCGGCCTGTACGTAGCCGATCCGCTCGTCCGCCAGGGCCTCGCGCACCGCCGGGTCGCTCTGTGGCCTGCGTCCGACGCAGACCACCTGGGCGCCGTGGCGTTCGATCAGATGGCGGCTGACGATCCGGCCGACGAAGCCGCTGCCGCCGACCACCACGTACTTGCCGCCCGGGCGTATCCCTGGCAGCCCGGCGTCCGCCGCCTCGGCCGGGTCGACCGGGCGGACCTCCTGCCGGTACCGGCGCCCGCCGCGCAGCGCGACCAGATCGCCACCGGGGGCCGGGGGTTCGGCGGCGACCGCCGCGGCCACCTTTGCCCGGCCGGCGGGAGTGGTCAGGTCGGCGCCCGCCACATCCAGGTTGCGCACCGCGAACCGCTGGGAGTCGCGGGCCAGGAAGTAGACGAGACCGGCCAGGCCCGCGCCGCGCGCCCCGCTGGGCTCCCCGGCGACCGACTGGGTCTCCTGGGTGACGACGCTCAGGTCCATCGGCGTCGACCGGTCGGCCTTGAGTCGGCTCAGCGCCTTGACCAGCCGGAGCAGGGCCAGTTCATGCTCGGCGGCGGCGTCCCGGCCGACCGGGCCCGCGCCGACCACGATGTGCACCCGGTCGGGTGCCGGGGCGTCGGGGCCGCCCAGGGGCAGCGGCCCGCCGAGCGCGCACTCGGCCACCTCGGGGGCGCCGTCGCCGCTCCGGTAGTGCTCGGCCAGGGCCAGCGCCAGCGGGGTGCCCGTCTCCTCCGCGACGATCAACACCGCGCGCGGTGCACGCCCGGCGGCCGGGACGGGGGCCGCCGACTCGACCCAACGCGGCGCGGTCAGCAGTCCCTGCGGCGGGACCACGGGGGCAGGGTCGGTGACGGGCACAGGGACAGGCGTCGCGCCCGCGGCGGCCTGAGCCGTGACACCCGGGCCGTCGGCGCGGGCGGCCGGGGCCGTAGCGCCCGGCGCGGCGGCCGGCGCGCCATCCGCAGCAGCCAGGGCCGCAGCACCCGGCGCGGCCGCGGGCGTGACGCCCGGGGCGGTCGGCCGACGGCCTTCGGTGTCCTCGCCCTCGGCCGGTATCCAGTGCCGCTCGCCCGCGAACGGATACGTCGGCAGGCTCGTACGGCGCGGCCGACCCGCCCCGTACAGCGCCGCCCAGTCCACCGCCCCGCCCTCGGCCCAGCGCCGGGCCGTCCCGCCGAGCTCCGTGCCCGGCAGCCCGGGACGGGCGCCCGAGGCGGCGAACTCGTCCAGCTGCCCGGCAAGTTCAGCGAGGTCGCGCACCACGAAGGCGGCCCGTACGGGCCACTCGACCCGGCCGACCTGAAGGGTGTAGGCGATATCGCGAAGCGACCGCCCGGGGGTGCCCGCGGTCAGGGCGTCCCGCAGGCGCGCGGCCAGCTCCCGCAGCGGGTCCTCGGCGCGGGCCGACAGCGGCACCACCACCGGGCCTTCGGCGGCTTCTCCAGCCCCGGCGGGCTCGGCGGGCAGGTACTCCTCCAGCACGATGTGCGCGCCTGCTCCGGTGGCGCCGAAGGAGCTCAGGCCCGCGCGCCGCGGCCCCTCGGGCGGCGCGGGCCACGCGGTGGTCTCGCGCTGCAGCCGGAAGGGGGTGTCGTCCAGCCTCAGCAGCGGGTTCACGGTGTCCGCGTGCAGTGAGGGCACCAGCGTGCGGTGGTGCAGTTGCAGGACCGCCTTGGTCAGGCCCGCGATCCCGGCCGCGGACTCCGCGTGTCCGATGGTGGACTTCACCGAGCCCAGCGCGCAGAACCCGGTGTCCGAGGTGTCCTTGGCGAAGGCGGCGGTCAGTCCTCGCACCTCGATGGGGTCGCCCAGCGAGGTGCCCGTGCCGTGTGCCTCGACGTAGCCGATCGAGCGGGCGTCGACGCCCGCCGCGGCCAGGGCGGCGGAGACCACGGCGGCTTGGCCCACCGGGCTCGGCACGCTGAATCCGCTGACGGCCCCGCCGTGGCCCACCGCGGTGGCGGCGATGACGGCGTAGATGTGGTCGCCGTCGGCCTCGGCGGCGGCCAGCGGTTTGAGCACCACCGCGCCGACGCCCTCCGCCGAGACATAGCCGTCCCCGCCCTCCCCGAAGGAGCGGCAGCGGCCGTCCGAGGAGTGCATGCCGACCGTGCCGTACGTGTGGTACTTCCCGGGGTGCAGCGAGAGGTTGACCCCGCCCGCGAGCGCGACCTCGCACTCCCGGCGGCGCAGGCTCTCCACCGCGAGGTGCAGGGCGGTCAGCGAGGAGGAGCAGAGCGTGTCCACGGCCATGCTCGGGCCGTGGAAGTCGCAGACGAAGGAAACCCGGTTGGCGATCTGCCCCTGGTTGAGGCTCAGCGGGACCGGGTGCGGCGCCTCCGCGGCCACCAGGGTGTAGTCCTTGTGCATCACCCCGGCGAACACGCCGACCGCGCGGCGCCGGTCGGGCCCGGTGGCCTCGGCGAGCGTGGCCGGGGTGTACCCGGCGTCCTCGATGGCCTCCCAGCAGGTCCGCAGGAACCACCGCTCCTGCGGGTCGGTGATCTCCGCTTCGGGACGGGAGATCCGGAAGAAGTCGGCGTCGAACCGGTCGACGTCGTCGAGGAACCCGCCCCAGCGGGACATCCGCCCCCCGTCGGGGGTCCGCCAGCGTTCGGCGGGCACCTCCCCGACGCTGTCCCGGCCCGCCTTGAGGTTGTCCCAGAAGGCCGCCAGGTCCGGCGCGCCGGGGTAGTGCCCGGCCATGCCGACGATCGCGAACCGCTCGGCGCCCGGCGCCGGCAGCCGGCGCCGGTTCAGCCTCGGCCGCTCCAGCGGCCGCCGGGTGGCGCCGCTGACGCTGCCGGCGGCCAGGACGGCGTGGGCGTTGGTGCCGCCGTCCGCGAAGCTGGAGACGGCGGCGACCGGGGGCGCGTCCGGGGCGTCCGACGCGTCCGACGCGTCCGGCCAGGGGGTCAGCTCGCGCTCGAACCTGAGCGGTGTGGCGCCCATGTCGAAGTGATCCAGCGGCCGCTGACCGCTCAGGAACGGCACGATCTGGCGGTTGCGCAGCATCAGCACGGTCTTGATGACCCCGGCGATGCCCTCCGCGCACTGCGGGTGGCCGATGTTCGGTTTGACCGACCCCAGGCTGCACGGTGTGTCGGAGCCGTTTCGGTAGACGGCCTGGATCGCCTTCAGCTCGATCAGGTCGGGGACGGCCGACCCGGCCGCGTTGGTCTCGATGTACGTCACGTCGTCGGCGTCGACCCCGGCGCGGGCCAGCGCGGTGGCCATGACCCGCTGCTGCGCTGCCGGGTTCGGGGTGGCCGGTCCGGCGGTGCGGCCGTCGTTGTTGACCGCCACCGCCTTGATCACGGCGTGCACCTGGTCGCCGTCCGCCTCGGCGGCGGCCAGTGGCTTCAGCAGCAGCACGCCGACGCCCTCGGCGGGCGTGAAACCGCGGGCCCGCCGGTCGAAGACGTGGAACTCCGGCTCCTGGTTCAGCAGCCCGCGCTGGTCGAACAGCCGGTGTCCGCTCTCGTCCGGCAGCAGACCGATCCCGGCCACCACGGCCGCCTCGGCGTCACCGGCCCGGATGGCCTGGACAGCATGGTGCATCGCGACCAGCGCCGAGGAGCACGCGGTGTCCACGACGGTGCTCGGGCCACGCAGGTCGAAGTAGTGGGACAGGTTGGCGGCCAGGTAGTTCTGGCCGATCGCGACCACCGGGTTGCGGCTGCGGGCCAGGGCGTGCTCGCCCGGGTCGTGCCGGGTGCGGCCGCCCACGTACACGCCGATGTCGCGACCCTTGAGCTCCTCGGGGGCGTATCCGGCGTCGGCGAACGCGAACAGCGTCTCCTCCAGCAGCAGCAGCGCCTGTGGGTCCATGGCGGCGGCGTCGCTGTCGGAGAGGTGGAAGTAGCCGGGGTCGAACCCGTCGATGTCGATCAGGCCCGCGCGATACCCGGTCGCCCGTCCCCAGCGCCGGGCGGGCACCGGGGCGATCGCGGAGCGGCCCTCGCTGAGCAGCCGCCAGTAGGCGTCCAGGTCCCCGGCGCCGGGGAAGCGGCCGGACATCCCGACGATCGCGACGGCGGACTCGTCGCCGGCCGTGCGCCCGGCCGTCGGCCGAGCCGCTGCCGGGGCCGCTGCCGGAGTCCCGGTGGGAACGGTCACGGTGGCGGCGGCGCGGGCGGGACGATCGAGGGCCGGTACGGCGGCTCGCACGGACGCCGCCTCCCCTTCCGTACCGAAGGCCGCTTCCGTACCGAAGGCCGCTGCCAGGGCCTGGCCGTGGCTTTCGGCCAGCCAGCCGACGAAGGACTCCACCGTGGGCTGTTCCGTCAGCACGGACGGATCGAGCTCGACGCCCAGTCGGCCGCCGACCTGCCGCAGGAGCTGCACCATCATGATCGAGTCGGTTCCGTAGTCGGCGATGGGCACATCGGCCGCGAGCCGGTCGCGCTCGAAGCCCAACTGCCCGGCCAGCAGGGCGAGCAGCCAGGACTCGGCCTCCCGCACGGCGGTCCCGGCCACCTCGCCGCGGGCGGACGGCCCGGTGAGGGGGGCGGGGGCGGCGGGCCGGGCCGGGGCCTGGGCCCTGCGGACCCGCAGGGCCTCCGGCGTCCACTGCGCGGGGACGATCGCGGGCAGCACCACCGGGCCGGCCCCGGTGGACAGGATGTGGTCGAGCAGCCGCAGCCCCTCGGTCTCGGAGAGTTCGCCGAGCCCGGTGGCCAGATAGCCGGGGCCGGGCCGCTCGGTGCCCATGCCGGTGTCACGCCAGCTGGGCCAGGCCACGCTCACCAGGGGCAGTCCGTGCGGCTTTCGCCTGGCCACGGTGTCCAGGTGGGCGTTCGCCATCGCGTAGTCGCTCTGGCCGACCGCGGCGGCCGGGACCGCCGAGGCGACCGACGAGAACAGCACGAAGAACCGCACCGGATCAGCCGCCACCGCGTCCACCAGCGCGTCCGCACCGGAGGTCTTCGGCGCCAGCACCGCGCGCACCGCATCGACCGGCTTGGTGACGAACGCGAGGTGGTCCCGGTCCACCAGTCCGGCGGCGTGCAGCACACCGCCGATCGGCCCCAGCTCGCGCCGGACGCCGGCCACCGCCTCGCGCACGGCGGCCGGGTCCTCGCCCAGGGGCAGCGACAGCACCCGGAGCCGAACCCCGTCCCGCTCCAGCTCTCGCAGCCCGTGCAGCTTGCGGCCCAGCACCGTGTCCGGACCGTGGCGGTGCCACTCCTCGCGCGGGGGCAGCTGCTCGCGGCCGGTGAGCACCAGGGTGCGGGCCCCCCACTGAGCCACGGCGTGGCGGGCGAGCGCCAGGCCGATGCCCCGGGTGCCGCCGGTGATCAGCAGCGCCTCGTCGGCCGGGAAGCGGACCGGAGCGCCGGTGCCGACCGGCAGCTCGGCGAGGCGGGCCCGGTGCCGCACCCCGTCCAGGTAGCTGACCTCGGCGTCCTCGCCCCCGTCGGCCAGCTCCCGGGCGACCAGGCCGGGCAGCTCGGGGTCGGCGGGATCCGCCTCCAGATAGCGGGACCTGACGCGGCCGTACTCGTGTCGCAGCATCCGGTAGAGCCCGGCCCGGGCGTCCCCCGCCCCCACGCCCAGCAGCAGGGCCTCGCGCCCGGCCATCCGTTGCACGGCCGGCAGCCATGCGTCGAGTGCCAGTCCGCCCAGGTCGACCAGTGCGTCGAAGCGGTCGTCCAGGTCCGCCGCCGAGGCGACCGACGTCGCGTCGGGCAGGGCCTCGGCGAGCCGCCGGGCCGCGGGCCCGGCGCCGAGCACCGCCACCGCCGTGGGGCGCCGTCCGTCAGTGGCCCGTGCCGGCTCCCACTTTCGGGCCAGCAGCCGGGTACCGGCAGGCGCCGGGACCTCGACCGGCCGCTGCGCGGCGAACACCTCGCCGAACGCGTCCGGCGCCGCAACGGGCCGCCACACCGCCCCGAAGCCGCTGTCGCCCAGCACCTCCTCCCAGCGGGCGCCGGTGAGGATGGGCGCCCCGGGGGTGCGGACCTCCTCGTCGTCGTACAGCCACCAGCCGTCGAGCAGCCCGAACGTCAGCGTCAGGGCCGCGGACTTGCGGGTGATCTCGTTGATCACCAGGACCCCGCCCGGGCGCAGCGCGGCGGCCAGGTTGCGCAGGACCAGCCGGATGTCCCGGGTGGCGTGCAGCACGTTGGTGGCCACGATCACATCGCAGCCGCCGCCGGTCAGCCGCTCGCCAGCGTCCGGCTGCTCCACGTTCCACCGGCCGTAGCGCAGATACGGACGTCCGGCCCCGAAGCGGCGCTCGGCCTGGTCCAGGAAGGCCGGGGAGAGGTCGGTGTACCAGTACTCCAGCCGCTCCGCGTGTGCGTCGAGCCGGGGCAGCACCACGGCGGTCGTGCCCCCGGTGCCCGCGCCCACCTCGGCCAACCGGACCGTCGCGGAGGGGTCTTCGGCCAGGCGGTCGCGCACCGCCGCCGCGGCCACCTCGGCCACCACCTCGTTGAGCCGGTCCGCGACCGGGTTGCCCTGGTACACCGCGGTCAGCTTGGCCATGGAGCCGCCGGGGAACAGCACGTCGGTGGCGGGCAGTCGGCCGGACAGGATGTCGGGCAGCCGGTCCACGCACTCGCCCACCAGGGAGAGCTGCGCGTCCCAGTAGGGGTCGGCGGCGAAGCGCTCGCGCGCCTCCTCCCACGTGGGGCCGCCGGCCGCCGGCCCGGCGCTCGGCTCCAGGACGCCGTCGCGCAGCCGGGCCAGGCCCGCAGCGTCGAGCAGCCGGGCGGCCTCCTCCAGCCAGCGCCGGTACTTGTCCACGACGGACAGCCGGTCGGCCAGCCCGGTCAGCGACTCGCCGCGGCCTTCGGCGAACGCGCCGGACTCGCGCAGCCGCGCCAGCACCCGGGCGGCGATGAGGCGGTCGAGTCCGTCCGCCGTGAGGCCGGTCGGGGCGGGGGCGGGCGGGATGCGCGTGGCCGCCTCGACCCGGCTCAGCCCGCTCGGCAGACCGGGCCGGGCCGGTGCGGGGCTCTCGGCCGGTGCCGGTGCGTCGAGCGGTACGAACACGTCCGGATACCGCTCGGCGAGGTGGGCGGCCAACTCACGGATGGTGGTGTACTCGAACAGGAGCGTCGGGTCCAGCTCCCGGCCCACCTCGCGGTGCAGCTCTTCGGCCAGTTCCAGCACCTGCACGGAGTCGATCCCGAGTTCGTAGTACCCGGCGTCGACCGGGATCGCCTCGGGCTCGCGGCCCAGGTGACGGGCCACCAGCCGGCGAAGCCGGTCCTGGACTCCGTCGGCCGCGCCGGGCCGGGGTCCCGGCGCGGCGGCAGGCCCGGTGGCGGGCTCGGCGGCAGGCTCGGCGGCCGGGGCGGTCCGTACGGCCTTGCTGGACAGCCCGGAAAGCTCGGCCACCTGCCGGCCGGTCTCGTCGAAGAAGTCCACGGAGAGCCGGACGAGTTCACCGCGCCGTCCCACCGAGGAGCGCCGCACCCGGGCCGTCGAACTCCCGGTCAGCGGGCCCGTGGTACGGAACGAGGCCACGTGCAGCGGCAGGAACGCCTGACCGCCGGTGTCCAGCAGGGAGCCTGCCGCGACCGCGCCGCCGAGCAGCAGGGCCGGGTGCACCAGGTGGTCGCCGGGCGCCGCGGTGAGTTCGGCGACCAGCTGTTCCGGGTCGGTCCACAGCAGGCCCTCGGCCCGTGCCGCGCCGCTGTACTGCTGGCCGTTGTCTCCGTCCCGCTGATAGATCTCGGCCAGCGTCCGCGGGGCGCCCTGCGGCCGGCTCAGGGCCAGCCGGTCCGCGAAGGCGGGCGCGCCGGTCAGCTCGACCTCGGCCCTGGCGTACGGCTCGCCGTCGGCGACGGTGACCTGCCAGCGGCCGGGCCCCGAGACGGTGCCCCGGATCTCCACGGTCACCGGCCCGTCCGTCACATCCAGCGGTCGCAGCGCGGTCAGATCACGGAACGTCAGCTCTCCGAGGGGGTGGCCGTGGTCGCGGAAGACGCCCGCGACGAGGTCGAAGTAGCCCAGCGCGGGCAGCAGGGACCGGCCCTGCACCCGGTGTCCGGCGATGACCGGCGTGTCGGCCGAGAGCAGCACCTCGCCCCGCAGGTCGCGGTCCCGGGCGGGCGCGGGCTTGCGCACCGCGTCGGCGGCGGGCAGCCAGCAGCGCTCACGGGAGAACGGGTAGCCGGGCAGCGGAATCCGCGGGCCGCCGCCGGCCCACTCGACCTTCGCGCCGCGCACCCAGGCCGCGGCCATTGCGTGGGGGGTACGGTCCGCGGGCGGTGCGGCAGAGCGGGCGGCGGTGCCGGTCAGGACCCGGGGCGAGCCGCCGGACAGATGGCGTTCGAGTTCGCCCGCCAGGTCCTCGACGTCCTCGAAGACCACGGCCAGCCGGCGCGCCAGCGGCTCGCGGGTCTGCAGGGTCCGGGCGAGCGCCGCGGGGTGCGCGTGGCGCCCCTCGCCGCGCAGGTACTCGGCCGTCCGCGCGGTGTGCTCGGCCAGCCGCGCCTCGTCACGGGCGGAGAGCGCGCACACATAGGGCGGCGGGGCTTCCTCGGGGCTCGGGCTGGACGACACGTACTCCTCCAGGATCACGTGGGCGTTGCTGCCGCCCGCCCCGAACGCGCTGATCCCGGCGGTGCGGGGCAGCGGCCGGCCGGCCGGGTCGACCCGCGGGGTCCACTCGGTCAGCTCGCGCTGCACCCGGAACGGGGTGGCGTCCAGGTCGAGGTTGGGGTTGAGCCGTTCGGCGTGCAGCGAGGGCACCAGCTCCCGGTGGCGCAGTTGGAGCAGCACCTTGGTGAGCGCCGCGATGCCCGCCGCCGACTCGGCGTGGCCGATGTTCGACTTCACCGAGCCGAGCGGGATGCGCACGCCGTCCAGGTCGTGACCCTGGAAGCCGCGCAGCAGCCCGGTGATCTCGACCGGGTCGCCGAGCGAGGTGCCGGTACCGTGCGCCTCCAGGTAATCCAGGTCCGCGGGGGCGAGACCGGCCCGGTCCAGGGCCTGGCCGATCAGCACCCCCTGGGCCTTGGGGTTGGGCACGCTGAAGCCCTTGCCGGCCCCGCCGTGGTTGACCGCGGTGGACCTGATCACGGCCAGGATGCGGTCGCCGTCCGCCTCGGCCGCCGAGCGGCGCTTGAGCAGCACCGCGCCGACCCCCTCGGCGGGCACATAGCCGTCGCCGCCCGCGCCGAAGCTGCGGCACCTGCCGTCGCTGGACAGGAAGCCGCCCTTGGCGAGCTGGAGGTACTTCACAGGGTGGCTGGAGACGTTGACGCCGCCGGCCACCGCCGCCTCGCAGTCCCCGTCCCGGATCGCCTGGCAGGCGAGGTGGAGGGCGGTGAGCGAGGACGAGCACATGGTGTCCAGGGCGATGCTCGGCCCGTCGAAGTCGAAGAAGTACGACACCCGGTTGGCCACCGAGGCGTACGAGGACGAGGTGGCCGCGCCGACCCCGCGCAGCGCCTCGTCGACCCCGTACAGCTGGTAGTGGCCGTACATCAGGCCGACGAAGACCCCGGTGCGGACCCGGGACAGCGCGGCCCGGGAGGTGCCGGCGTCCTCCAGCAGATGCCACACGGTCTGCAGGAAGAGCCGCTCCTGCGGGTCGATGTGCTCTGCCTCCACCTGGGACATGCGGAAGAACATCGGGTCGAAGGAGGTGACGTCGGAGAGCCAGCCGCCCCACTTGGCGTAGGTCTTGCCCGGGGCGTCGCGGTCCGGGTCATAGAACCGGTCGTGGTCCCAGCGGTCCTCGGGGACCTCCTCGACGCAGTCCCGGCCCTCCCGCAGATTGCGCCAGAACTGCCCGAGGTCGTCGGCCTGCGGATAGCGTCCGGCCACCCCGACGATCACGATCTCGTCCTCGGCGGGGGTGGGCGCGGGCGCGGGCGCCGGGGCGGGCACGACCCGGGTGGTCGCGGTGGCCGCGGTCACCGCGCTCGCGGGCACGGCGCTCGCGGGCACGGCTGCGTTGGCGACGGCCGACGGCTGGGGTTCGTCCTGGCGCCTCGGGCCGATGAGTTCCCGCAGCGTCTCACCGTGCTGCTCGACCAGGAACTCGGCGAGCTCGGCGACGGTCAGGTACTCGAAGAACAGCGTCTTGGACAGCGGGCCGAAGTGCCGCTCCAGCTCGCGGGTGAGGCTGAGCACCAGCAGCGAGTCGATGCCGTAGTGCTCGAAGGACTCGTCCGCGGCGATGTCGTCGGCCGCCATCTTCAGCTCGGCGGCCAGCAGCCCGCGCAGGAACTCCTCGGCGGGGCCGCGCAGATCGCCGGCCGGGTCCCCATCCGCCGGTGCGGTCTCGCGCGCCGGCCGCGGCGCCGGGTCCGGGGCGTCGGCGGGCGCGGCGGGGCGCCGCAGAAGCGCCTCCTCGATGCGGCCGCGGTCGCCCGCGGTCAGCAGGACGTGGGAGGCCCCGCTCGCCAGCGCGCCTTCCAGCGCGTCGAGGGCGGCCTCGGTCGGCAGCGGTTCCATGCCGTACGCGCGCCGCATCGCCTGCCGCGCCTCGGCGTCGATGGTCATCCCGCCGTCGCGCCACAGCGACCAGTCGACCGCAAGGCCCCGGCCGGGCTGCCGCCGCTCCAGGTAGTGGGCGAGGAAGCTGTTGGCGAAGGCGTAGTCGGTCTGCCCGACGTTGCCGAACACCGCGGCGGTCGAGCCGAAGGCGACGAAGTAGTCGAGCTGGTCCCGCCTGGTCGCCTCGTCGAGCAGGACCAGGCCGCGCACCTTGGGCGCGAGCACCGCGTCGGCGTCCGCCCCGCTCTTGTGCAGCGCCAGCGAGTCCCGCAGCGCCCCGGCCGCGTGCACGATGCCCGCGATGCGTCCGAACCTGCGCCGGGCCTCGCGCACCACCCGCTCGACGTCGTCCCGCACACCGACGTCGGCCTGGAGGTACAGCCAGCCCTCCGGCGTGTCCTCGGCCGGCTCCGAGCGGCCGACCAGCACGACGCCCGCGCCGGGGTGCCGGGCGATCCGGTGGGCGACCAGACGGGCCAGCTTGCCCGAGCCCCCGGTGACGATGTGCGCCCCGTCCCGGGCCAGCGGTGACGCCCCGGCCGCGGGCAGCGTCAGCGGCCGCCAGCCGCGGACCGTACGCCCTGCCCCGTCGACCCGCAGCTCCGGCTCGCCGCCGCGGAGTTCGGCGAGCACCAGGCGGGCCAAGTCGGCGGCGGACGCGGACGCGGCACCGGTGTGGGCGAGCACGGTCATCCGGATCCCGGGGTGCTCCTGCCCGATCGAGCGCGCGAAGCCGTCCAGCGCGGCGTGTGCCGCCCCCGCCGCCCCGGGCTCGTCGCCGTGGACGTACAGATAGCGCAGCGGCCCGCCGCGTCCGGCGATCCGGGCCCGGCACACCTCCAGCGCGGTGTGGAAGCCGCCGTGGAGGGCTTCGTCGAGCCCGCCCCGGGGGGCGAGGTGGACGAGGTGCGAGGCCGCGCCCGGGTCGCCGACGCGGACGCTCAGCCCGGGTGCCAGCCGCAGGAGTTCACCGCGCAGCTCCGCCGCCCGCCCGTCGCCGGTGTCCATGACGGCCAGCAGCTCCACCTCGGCGGCCGCCCCGGCGCCGGGGTCGGCCTCGTCGTCGCTGTTGTCCTTGTTGTCCTTGTCAGCCTGGTCGTGGGTTTCTCGCCACACCGGCTCGAAGGCATGCACACCCGACTCGGGCCGGGACACGGCGCGCAGGGTGAACCGCTCGATCCGGGCGACCACGGTGCCGTCCTCGGCGGTCAGGGCGATGTCGAAGACCTGCCCGTCGGCGCGCCGCTGCACCACCGTGACATGCGCGTAACAGACCTCCGGCAGCTCGGCGCGCAGCGCCACGGACCCGATCGAGTACGGCAGGTGCGGCACCGAGCCGGACACCAGCCAGCCCGCGGTCTGCAACGCGCCGTCCAGCAGCGACGGGTGGAAACGGTGGTCGCCGACGTCCGGGCGGCGCAGCCGGGCCAGGGCCTCGGCGTCGGCGAGCGCCAGCTCCTCGATCACGCGGAAGCTCGGCCCGTACCGGAAGCCCAGGCTCTCGAAGTAGTCATAGGCCTCCTGCCGGCTCCTGGTGCGCGAGCACCGGCTCCGTACGGCGGCCAGGTCGATCCGCTCCGCCGCCGCGTCCGCCTCACCCGCCTGCTCGAACACGAGCGTTCCGCGGGCGTGCGGGTGTTCCCCGGCGATGTCGAACGCGCCGGAAGGGGCCACCGCGACGCGCAGGTCGTGGCACTGCCCGGGGGCGAGGGCGACGGGTGCGGCCCAGACGACGTCGTCGATGCGCCGGACCCGGGCGGCGCCGTGTGCCCGCTCGCCCGCCAGCCGGGCCATCTCCAGATACACCACGCCGGGCAGGACGCGCTCCTCGCCGACCACGTGATCGGCGAGGAAGAACTCGGCCCCGGTCAGCCGCTTGGCGAAGGCGGACTCGCCGAAGGTCGACACGTTCTCGTCCAGCAGCGCGGCCCGACCGCTCCCGGCCGTGGATTCGACCCAGTGCCGGGTCCGTTCGAACGGGTAGGCCGGCAGCCCGATCCGGCGGGCGGGCGGCAGCCCGGACCAGTCGGACCAGCCAGACCAGTCGAGGTTCGCGCCCTCGGCCCACAGCTGGGCCAGCGCCTCCAGGTCGCGCTCGGCGCACAGCGCCCGCACGTACTCCCGCCAGGCGGCGCCGCGCGAGGTCGCGTCGCGCCGCGGTCCGGCGGGCACCCGGCCGGTCAGCGCCCCGGGCTCGGTCCGGCCCCCGGCGTGGGCGTCCAGGTGGTCCAGCAGTTCGGCGCGGCCGCGGGCGACGAAGGCGAGCCGGTGTTCCATCGGCTCGCGGCCCATGCGCAGGGTGTGGGCGACGTCGGCCGGGGCGGGCCGCTCGGCGCGGACGAACGCGGCCAGCCGCCGCGCCTGCTCCCGCAGCGCGCGTCCGGTCCTGGCGGACAGCACGAACAGCTGCCCGTCAGGACCGGACGCACGACGCCCATGGTCCGTCCCGGTGAGGGCGGGCTCCGCCTCCTCGATCACCACGTGCGCGTTGGCGCCACCGAAGCCGAAGGAGCTCACCCCCGCCCGGCGGGGCAGTGCGGTGCCGTCCACGGCCACGGGGGCCGGCCAGGAGCGGGTGGAGTCCACGATCTCGAACGGGCTGCCGGACAGCTCCAGATAGGGGTTGGGCTCGTGGAAGTGCAGGCTGGCCGGGAGGGTGCGGTGGCGCAGCGCGAGGACCACCTTCAGCAGCCCGGCGATGCCCGCGGCGGCCTCCAGGTGCCCGATGTTGGTCTTCACCGAGCCGATCCCGCAGCGCGGCCCGCCGGCCTCGGCGCCCGGCTCCGCGTCCCCGTACAACTCGGCGAACGCCTGCTTCAGGGCACCGAACTCGATCGGGTCGCCCAGGGCCGTCCCGGTGCCGTGCGCCTCGATGTAGCCGACCGTCCGGGGGTCGATACCCGCCGCCCGGTACGCCTCGACCAGCAGCTCGGTCTGCGCGTTCGGGTTCGGGGAGGTGAGCGAGGTGGTGCGGCCCCCGTGGCCGACGGCGGTCGCCTTGATCACGGCGGCCACCGGGTCGCCGTCCCGGCGGGCCGCCGCGTGGTCGCGCAGCACCACGACGCCCACGCCCTCACCGCGCACATAGCCGTTGGCTGCGGCGTCGAACGCCTTGCAGCGCCCGTCCTCGCTGAGCATCTCGCCCTGGCTGAGCGCCGCGTAAAGACCGGGGTCCAGGATCAGGCTGACCCCACCCGCGATCGCCAGGTCGCAGCTGCCGTCGCGCAGCGCGGCGACCGCCTGGTGCACGGCGGTCAGCGAGCTCGAGCAGGCGGTGTCCACCGCCACGCTGGGGCCGCGCAGGTCGAGGAGATAGGAGATCCGGTTCGGGATGATCGACTGCGCGGCGCCGGTCAGGGTGTGCGCGTCGACCGCTCGCCCGGCGGCCCGCTGGACCTCGGGATAGTCGGAGTTGGTGGTGCCGATGAACACCCCGACCCGCTTGCCCGCGAGGTCCGAGGCCCGGTAGCCCGCGTCCTCGATCGCCGACCACACCACCTCCAGCAGCAGCCGCTGCTGGGGGTCCATCAGCTCGGCCTCACGGGGCGAGATGGAGAAGAAGGCCGCGTCGAAGCGGTCCACGTCGGTGAGGAATCCGCCCCAGCGCGAGCGGGACTCGCCCGCGTGCGCGCGCCAGTCCCACCGGTCGGCGGGGATCTCGCCGACCAGGTCCCGGCCCTGCTCCAGGTGGTCCCAGAACTCCGCCAGGTCGGCCGAGCCGGGCAGCCGGCCGGCCATGCCGACGATCGCGATGTCCCCGGCCCCGCCGGGACGCCCGGGAGCCGACCACTCGGGCGCCGGCCGTACGGTCGACTCGGCGGCCCCGGCCCGGCCCGCGTCCGCGCGGACGTCCGCGCCCGTGTCGTACGCGGCAGGGTCCGCGGCCCCGCCGCCGGCCAGGTGGGCGGCCACCGCGGCGAGCGTCGGGAAGCGGTAGAACAGCGTCGGCAGCACCTCGATCCCGTACCGCTCGCCGATCCGCGTGCTGAGCGCGGTGAAGCTGACGGAGTTCATCCCCAGCTCGCCGAGCGGGGCGTCGGGGCGCACCTGCGACACATCGATGGCGAGGATGTCGGCGACCATCTGGGCCAGCTCGCCGGTGCCGACCGCCGGACGCCGCTCGGGGGCGGACGCCCCGCGCAGCTCGTCCAGGGGCGCGTCGGTCAGCCTGCCCCGGTCCACCTTCCCGTTGAGGGTCTGCGGCAGCGCCGGCAGCGCCACGAGGGCGTCCGGGACAAGGTGCGCGGGGAGGCGCCCGGCGAGCGCGTCCCGCGACGGCACGGTGGCGCCGTCCTCCAGCACCAGGAACGCGTAGAGGACGTTCTCGCCGCCGACCCGGCGCGCCACCACGACGGCCTCGCGCACCCCCGGCCGGCCGCGCAGCACCGACTCGACCTCGCCCGGCTCCACCCGGAAGCCGCGCACCTTCACCTGGGCGTCGAGCCTGCCCAGATACTCGACGCGGCCGTCGGAGAGGGTCCGCACCAGGTCACCGGTGCGGTAGCGGCGGTCGCCTGCCATGGTGACGAACCGCTGCGCGGTCAGCTCCGGGCGGCCCAGATAGCCGGTGGCCAGGCCCGTGCCCCCGATGTACAGCTCGCCGGGGACACCGGCCGGCACCGGCCTGCCATGGGTGTCGAGGACGTGCAGCTGGGTGTTGTCGATCGGGTGGCCGATGGTGACCCGGTCGCCCGGTGCCAGCCGGCAGACGGTGGACCAGATGGTGGTCTCGGTCGGCCCGAACATGTTCCACACCTGGCCGGCGCGGGCGAGCAGCTCCTGTGCGGTGTCCTGGTCGAGCGCCTCGCCACCGCACAGGACCTTCAGCCCGCTGTTCCCCCGCCATCCGGCGGCGAGCAGCATCTTCCAGGTGGCGGGGGTGGCCTGGACGACGGTGGCCCGGCCGGCCTCCAGCAGGCGGCGCAGCAGGACGCCGTCCCGGGCGATGTGGGTGGGCACGATCTCCACCCGGCCGCCGGTGATCAGCGGCAGGAACAGCTCCAGTCCGGCGATGTCGAAGCAGACCGTGGTGAGCGCGAGCAGATGGTCGTCGGCCGTGAACCCCGGCTCCTCGGCCATCGACAGCAGGAGGTTGGTCAGGGCCCGGTGCGGGACCTGGACGCCCTTGGGGCGGCCGGTGGAGCCCGAGGTGTAGATGACGTACGCGGGGTCGTCGGGGGTCGCGGCGGACTTTGCCGGCCGGCCGTCCACGGCCGGGGAGGGGGCGTCCCCCGGCGCGTCGAGCAGCAGGACTTCGGTGCCGAGGTCGGCCCGCGCCGAGGACTGGGTGACCAGCAGGCACAGCCCGGCGTCCTCGGCCATGTAACGCAGCCGCTCGGCGGGGTAGTCCGGGTCGAGCGGTACGTACGCACCGCCGGCCGCGAGCACGCCGAGCAGGGCCACCAGCATGTCGTGGGAGCGGTGAACCAGCACGCCGACGGTGCGGCCGGGGGCGACTCCGCGCCACCTGAGCCGGTCGGCCAGCCGCTCGACGCGCTCCATGAGCTGCCGGTAGGTCAGCTCGGTGTCCGGGTCGGACACCGCGATGGCGTCGGGGGTGCGGCGGGCCTGCTCGGCGAGCAGTTGGGGCAGGGTGCGGCCGTCGTGCACGGCCCGGACAGGGCCTGGGGGCGCCTGGTGGGCCGTGGCCTGCTCGCCGCCGGCCCGCCGGGTCAGCCGGTGGAGGGGGGCACCCGGCTCGGCCAGCGCCGCGTCGAGCAGCTGGGCGAACCGCTCACCGAGCCGGCGCACGGTGTCCTCGTCGAACAGGTCCGGGTTGTACTTGAGGCAGTACCGGGCGCCCTCGGGCTCCTCGACCACCTCCAGGGTGATGTCGAACTCGCCCTCCTGGTGCACCCCGGGGAACACGCCGGCCACCGGGGCGGTGTCGCCGCCGTCCTTGACCCAGTTCTGGAAGTAGAACGCGGTGTCGAACAGGCGGCCCGGGGCGCGGAGCTCCTGCACCAGCGTCAGCAGCGGGTAGTCGCTGTGCTCCAGGGCCTCGAGGACGGTGTCCCGCACGCCGCGCAGCAGGGTCCTGAAGTCCTGCTCGGGGTCGAGGTCGTGCTTGAGCACGACCATGTTCATGAAGTAGCCGAGCACATCGGCGTATTGGGGCGACGGGCGCCCGGCGACGGGCGTGCCGACCAGGACCCGGTCCCCGGGGGCGTAGCCGTGCAGCAGCGTGACGTAGGCGGCGAGCAGCACACAGAACAGCGAGGTGCCCTCGTCGTCGGCCAGCCGCCCGGCCGCCTCGATCGGGCCCGCCTCCAGGCGGCCTTCGAGGGAGGCCCCCCGGTAGCTGGGCACGACGGGGCGCGGGCGGTCCAGCGGGAGGCGCAGCGCGGGCAGCTCTCCGGCCAGCTGCCGCAGCCAGTACGCGCGCAGCCGCTCGCCGCGCTCCGAGGCCAGCAGGTCCTGCTGTTCGCGTACGAAGTCGGCGAAGGTCACCTTGGGCGCGCCGGTCGGCGGGGACTGCCGGTAGAACGCGGACAGCTCGCGCAGGAAGACCGGGATGGACACGCCGTCGAAGACGATGTGGTGGAAGGTGAGCAGCAGGACGTGGCGGCCGTCGGCCAGGCCGAACAGCGTGGCCCGCAGCAGCGGCCCGGCGGCGAGGTCGAAGGGCTCGCGCAGGCAGGCCCGGGCCGCCTCGCGCACCGCGTCCATGTCCCCGGTGGAGCTGGTGTCCAGCCGCCGCTCGGTGAACGCGAGCTCCCGGCCCGGGTCGACCACCTGCCGTTCGCCGACCACGCGGGCCCGCAGCTGGGGGTGGCGGTCGACCATGGACCGCAGCGCCGCGCGCAGGGCGGCCACGTCGACGTCCGGGTCCAGCCAGAAGGCGAGGGGCAGGTTGTAGGCGTAGTTGCCCGGTGCGGTCCGTTCGATGACGCTCAGCGCCCGCTGACCCACCGAGAGCGGGAAGGACACCGGTTCCTGCCGGTGGGCCGATTCCTCGGGCGCGGGGGGCGCCGCGGCCGGGCCGGCTCCGTTCACCCCTTTCTCCGCGAGATGGTCGGTCAGGCCGCGCAGGGTGGGATGCTGGAGGAGGTCGCCCAGCCGTACCCGGACCCCCAGATCCTCCTCGATCACTCCGGCGATCCGCGTGCCGCTCAGGGAGTCGAAGCCGTACTCGGACAGCGGCCGGTCCGGGTCGAGCGGCTGATCCAGCTTCAGTGCCGCCTCGAAGATCGCGGCGAGCCGGGGCAGCAGCGGGGCGGCGGCGGTGTCGGGGTCCGCGACGGTGGCGTTGGCGGACTCCGGTCGTACGGCCGCGGCAGCCGCAGCGGACACGGCCGGGGCGGTGGCGGGCGCGGGGCGGGCGGCGTTCTCCCCGATGATCACGTGCTGGCCCAGCCGGGGGCCGCGGTCCAGCACCAGCGTGTCCGTGAAGCCCTCCTCGACCAGCAGCCGCTGCCAGGTGCCGGCGTGGGCCAGGGGCGCGTCCTTGATGCGCAGCTCGCCGTCGGCGAAGGCCCACCAGCCGTCCAGCACCCCGCCGGTGACGGTGATGCCGGCGCGGATCGCGGTCAGCTCGTTGAGCACCAGCCAGCCGCCCGGGCGCAGCAGCTCACGCGCCTTGCGCAGGGTCGCGCGGAGGTCGGAGGTGGCATGCACCACGTTGGTGGCCACCACGACATCCGCACTGCCCGGCTCGAACCCCTGCCCGGCCAGGCTCAGTTCCAGGTTCAGGGTGCGGAAGCGGGTGAACGGATAGCGCGCGCCGAACCGGCGCTCCGCGCTGTCCAGGAACTCCGGCGAGATGTCGGTGAAGACGTACTCGACCCGGTCGGCGTGTGCGGACAGCACCGGCAGCACCCGATCGGTGGTCGCCCCGGTGCCGGCCCCGAACTCGACCAGGCGCAGCCGCTGCCCGGCGCCGAGCGCGGGCAGGGCCGCGCGCGCGTGCTCGGCCACCGCCCGGGCGACCAGCTCATTGAAGGAGTCGGTGAGCGGATTGCCCCGGTAGAAGTCCTGGACCAGCTCCATCGAGCCGCCTGGGAACATGATCTCGGTGGCGACGACCTCGCCGCGCAGCACCTCCGGGTAGCTGCGCAGGAACAGCCGGGTCAGCGTCACGGTGGCCGCGATGTCCGGGTGGTCGGCGGCGATCCGGTCGAACTCGCCGTCCCAGCGGTGCGGGTCGCTCTCGTCCGGGGTGGACGCCACCTCGACCTCGTCGCCCCGGACGGTGAGGTGTCCGGCGTCGGCGAGGATGTTCAGCAGGGCCGAGTGCAGCCGGTGGTACTTGGGCACGATGCCGAGCCGGTCGGCGAGGCCGGACACGGTGTGCCGCTCGCCCGGCCGGAGCAGGGCGCCCATCCGCTGGTAGACGCCGAGCAGCACGGACTCGCACAGCGCGGTCAGCCGCTCATAGCCGGCCACCACCGCGTCGGCGCCCGCGCCGGCCGTGGCCGGCCGGCCGATCCGCTCGGCCAGCGCCGACCTGCGCAGCCCCATCGCCTCCAGGGCCCGCCGGTCCGCGCGGATGGGCATGACCTGTACGAGGGAACCGGCCAGCACCCGCTCCAGGGCGTCGAGCCCTTCACGTACGGAGAACTCGGCGACGCCGGTCTTCTGGAATATCTGCTGCAGGCCGGGCTGGGCACCGGATCCGGTCCGGCCCCAGTAGCCCCAGTTGATCACCCGTACGGGATAGGGGCGCTCGGTGGCGAGCAGCCGCCCGTAGGCGTCCTGGAAGGTGCTGGCGGCCACGTAGGCGGCGTTGCCCGCGGCGCTGACGTATGAGCCCACGGAGCTGAAGAACGCCAGGAAGTCCAGGGGTTCCCCGGCCACGGCGGCGGCCAGCGCGAGCGAGCCGTCGACCTTGGCGGCGATCGCGGCCCGCAGCTCGGGCTCGGTGAGTTCGGCGATGGTGCTGGTGTTGAACGTCATCGCGGCGTGGAACACGCCGTGCAGCGCGCCGAACCGCTGCTTGGTCTCCGCCACGGCCTCGCGCAGCGCGGCCGGGTCCGCGACGTCCGCCCGCAGGTGCAGCAGCCGGCCGCCGGCCTCCCGCACCCGCCGTGCGGTCTCTTGCTGTTCGGGGCCCAGCTCTCCGCGGCTGAGCCACACCAGGTTGGCCCCGTGCCGCGACGCGAGGTCCTCGGACAGGGCCTGGCCGATGCCCCCGGTCCCGCCGACCACCAGATAGGTCCCGCCGGTGCGGTAGGGGGAGCGCTCGGGCGCGGGCAGGGGGGCTGCGAGCAGCCGCCGTACGTGCCGGCGGCCGGCGCGTACCAGCACGGCCCGGCCGGCCGGGTGCGGGGGCTCGGCGAGCACCGCGGCGAGCGCCTGTTCGGGGTCGGTGTCCGAGACGTCCACGCAGGTGATGTCGAGGCCGGGGCACTCGGCGGCCATCACCTGAGCGAAGCCCAGGATCCCGGCCGCGTACGGGTTGTCCTCGTGCGCGCCCGCGGTGACGACGGTGAGCCGGCCCTGGGTGACGCGCGTCCGGAACAGCGCGAGCACGCCGTCCCGCAGCCCGTCGTCGGAGGTGTCCGGGAGTCGCGTGCCGCCGAGGTGGTAGAGGTGACCGACCGGCTCGGCGAGCAGGGCCTCGGGGTCGTCCCGGTCCAGGCGGAACAGCCGGGCCCCGGGGTGGTGGCGCAGCAGCGCCCGCGCCAGGGCGTCGGGCTCGCCGGGGGTCAGCACCGCCACCCGGTGCGGTTCGGAGGCGGGGGGTGCGGGGGCCGCCTGGTCCTCGGGGCACCAGATCGGCTCGTAGTAGCCCAGTTCGGGGCCGTTCGGCGGTACGGGCGGCCGGTCGGTGGGCGCGGGCTCCGGGTGGCGTAATGCTTCGGTGGTGGTCCGGCTGGTGGCGCGCGCCAGGACCGGGGCGGGTGCGGGGGCCGGTCCGGCGTGGCCGGCCGGGGACGGGATCCAGTAGCGCTTGCGGGCGAAGGGATAGGTGGGCAGGCCGATCCGGCGGGCGCCGGTGTCGGGCCAGTCGGCGGGGGCGCCCTCGGTCCACAGCCGGGCCGCGGTGCGCAGGTCGCCCTCGGCCAGGGCGCGCGCCAGCCGGTTCCCGGCGTCCCCGTCCCGCGATCGGCGGGTGCGGCTCGCGTCGTTCAGCTCGACGTCGGCCGCCTCGCCCGCCGCGACTGCCCGCAGCAGTTCGCGTACCCGGTCCAGACCGGTCGCGGGGAACGCCAGCCGGACGTCCAGCTCTTCCCGGCCGACCCGCAGCGTGTGGGCGACGTCGGCCAGTGCGGGGGCCGGTCCGTCGCCCGCCTCGCCCGCCAGGTCGCGCAGCGACATCTCCCCGGAGACGGTGTGGTCGAGCCCCAGTCGCTCGCTCAGCGCGACCAGTTCGGCCGCGCCGAACCCGTGGTCCACGAGGTCCAGGTCGGGGTCCAGGTCCTCCGGGCGCACCCGAAGCACCTCGGCGGCCGTCCGGGCGCACTCCATGAGGGACACGCCCGTGGCCGACCGCCGGCCGAGGAAGCCGGCCAGCTCGCCCGCGTAGGCCCGCAGCCGCTCCTCCGTGAGCGCGGAGAGCACGATCAGTTCGGCGTCCCCGCCGTCCCGGGTGCGGGGTCTGCTGTCCCGGTACTCCTCCACGACGAGATGCGCGTTCGCCCCGCCGCCGCCGAAGGAGCTGATTCCGGCGCGGCGCGGGAACTCCACCTCCCGGCCGTCGCGGTCGCGCAGTACGGGACGGGTCCAGGGTTCGGCCTCCTGCTGCACCCGGAACGGCGTCTTTGACAGGTCGATGTCCGGATTCAGCTCGGCCGAGTGCAGTGAGGGCGGAAGGACGCCGTGCTTCAGCTGCATCAGCACCTTGGCCAGGGCGGCGATGCCCGCGGCGGATTCCAAATGGCCGATATTCGACTTGAGCGAACCAATGGCGCAGCCTCCACCGCCCGCACCGGATACGGCACCGCTTTCGTCGCGGAAGGCCTCGCGCAGCCCGGCGATCTCGATCGGATCGCCGAGCGGAGTTCCCGTACCGTGCGCCTCCACATAGGTGACGGTCCGGGGGTCGACCTGCCCCCGCCGCATCGCCGCGCGGATCACCTCGGCCTGGGCCGTCGGGTTGGGCACGGTGTAACCGCTGGTTCTTCCGCCGGCGTTGATCGCCGAGCCCTTCAAAACCGCGTAGATTCGGTCACCGTCGGCCTCCGCCGCGCTCAGCGGCTTGAGCAGAACGGCACCCACACCCTCGCCGTCCACGAATCCGTCGGCGTCCGCGCCGAAGCTACGGCATTGGTCACCGTGCGAAATCATCTGGCGGTCGGCCAGCATCCGCAGATGCATCGGGTGCAGGATCAGGTTCACCCCGCCGGCCACCGCCACCCGGCACTCTCCGCGCCGCAGGCTTTCGCACGCCAGATGCACGGCGGTGAGCGAGGCCGAGCAGGCGCTGTCCACCGTGAGGCTCGGCCCGCGCAGATCGAGCACATACGACACCCGGTTGGCGATCGACCAGTGCGCGGAGCGCGCGTTGGTGTGCACCCCGAAGGCGCTGCTCTCCCCGGCCAGCCATTCGTAGTCGTTGTTCAT
Organism: Streptomyces sp. NPDC020845; assembly: GCF_044334165.1. Classification (NCBI taxonomy): domain Bacteria; kingdom Bacillati; phylum Actinomycetota; class Actinomycetes; order Kitasatosporales; family Streptomycetaceae; genus Streptomyces; species Streptomyces sp. NPDC020845. Next base: position 225,106 of record NZ_JBIRSJ010000008.1, read on the forward strand.
GACGCCGGCGAAGACGCCCACCGGATTGCCCGCGCCGAGCCCGCGGGGCCGATATCCCGCGTCCTCGATGGTCGCCCACACCGTCTCCAGGAACAGCCGCTCCTGGGGGTCCATCTCCTCGGCGTCCGACGGCGAGATCTGGAAGAGCAGCGGGTCGAACTTGTCGACGTCCTCCAGCCAGCCGCCCCACTTGCTGTAGCTGCGCCCGCCCTGGCCGTCGGGGTGGTAGTGCTCGTCGATCCGCCATCGGTCGGCGGGCACCTCACGGACGCAGTTGCGGCCTTCGACGACGTTGCTCCACAGCTCGTCCGGGGTCCTCGCCGAAGGGAAACGCCCCGCCAGGCCGATGACCGCGATGTCTTCTCGCTCCGTCGCGATTCCGGGCGTGGCATGTTCCTGCACGGATGCCAGCAGTTTCAAAAGAAGAGCACGCTTGTCGTCCATAGGCCTTTGTCTCGTGGTCAAGGTGACTCATGGCTCGAACGTCTATTGCGGCACATGCAAAGCGCTGTTTCACGCGGCGGCACAGCGCACGACGGCACAGCTTGAGGATGAATTCTCCGGAAAGGAACGGAATACAAAAGCGAGAAGACTTCAGCCGAGCCCCCGTTAGCGTCACTGCCTGCGAACTACCCTGAGTAGTCGCTCCCCGTCAACTCCGATCGCCTTCGCAACGTAACACCAGACATGAAGACGCGGCAAGCGTTATTTGATCACCCGCACCGATGGATGCTCGGCGCCGGGGACACCTCCTGCCAGCCCCTATCCATATCCGATACTAACCCCCACTCATATCCGATTCGCCCTCAATGTGAAGTGTGGAAACAAGCTGCCAGAAACGCAGAAACCAACCCCGGACGGCCATCCAAATGGCGTCTGGTGCCCTCTGGAACACGCGTGATAAGGTCCGATACCAACGGGCTGATATGAGAAAATGGCGCCGCATTTGTGAGTCATCACACGTGGGGCCAGGGTGGCGATTTCTGAAATGGCGCACTTACGATCCGTCTGCTGCCGGGTAATCGACTTTCCGGCCCACCCCCGCGCCGCCGACGAGACCCGCCCGGGTTGCTGTCCGTTCGATCCACTGTTGAACCGCACTGGCGGAGGTATGTGGTGAGCAAGGAAGAGCCGACCCCTCGGCTGGCCGTACTGGGGGCCGGTGTCATGGGCACCAGCATCACGACCCTGGCCCTGATCCACGGTGTCCCCGTCGTCCTGGTCGAGACCGACCCCGAGAAGCGTGCGGGGGCCCGTGCCAGGGTCGAGCGCGAGCTGCGGACGGCCCAGCTCCTCGGCGCCCGGCCCGACATACCCCAGGGAGAGCTGTCGATCTGCGCCTCGGCAGCCAACTGCCGAGGCGCGGATGTGGTGATCGAGGCGATCACCGAGGAGCCCGGCCTGAAGGTCAAGGCGCTCACCGAAGTCGGCGCGGCGGTCGGCGCGGACACCGCGTTGGTCACCAACACCTCGTCCATCCCGGTGGACGAGCTCGCGCAGCAACTGCCGCACCCCGAGAACCTGCTCGGGGTGCACTTCATGAACCCCTCGTACCTGATCCGCACGGTCGAGGTGATCCGCGGCTCCCGCACCGGCGAGCGGGCCCTGGCCTCGGTCGAGCGGCTGCTCGCCGCGCTCGACCGGCGCGGCGTCCGGGTCGGCGACGGCCCCGGATTCGTCACCAGCCGGGTCCTGCACCGCATGATCAACGACGCGGCGCGGGTGGTCCAGGAGGGACGGGCCACCGCCGAGGACGTCGACACGCTGATGCAGGACTGCCTCGGACACCGCACCGGGCCGCTGCGCACCGCCGACCTGATCGGCATCGACAACCTGGTGGACTCGCTGAAGGTGCTGTACGAGCGCACCGGCGACGACGGTTGCCGCCCCTGCGAGCTGCTGCAGCGGAAGGTGGCCGACGGCGAGCTGGGCCGCAAGAGCGGGCGCGGCTTCTACACCTACGCGGTCGGCCTCTGATGGCGGGTCAGCTCGGCCTCACCGACGAGCTCCAGGACTATGTCCGGCACATGTCGCTGCGCGACGACGACATCCTGCGCGACCTGCGCGAGGAGACGGCCGGAATGCCGATGCTCCAGGCGATGCTCGTCCTGCCGGAGGAGGCGCAGCTTCTCGCTCTGCTGGTGCGGCTGACCGGTGCGTACCGGGTACTGGAGGTCGGCACCTTCACCGGCTACAGCAGTCTGTGCATGGCGCGCGCCCTGCCGCCCGGCGGCACCGTGGTCACCTGCGACATCAGCGAGCGCTGGACCGCCATCGCGGCCCGCTACTGGGAGCGGGCCGGCGTCGCCGACCGGATCGACCAGCGACTCGGGGACGCGGCCGACACCCTCGACCAGCTGAAGTCCCAGTCGGGCGAGGACAGTTTCGACCTGGCCTTCGTCGACGCGGACAAGACCAACTACCTCCGGTACTACGAGCAGTCCCTGGAGCTGGTGCGCCCAGGCGGGCTGCTGGTGCTGGACAACACGCTGTTCTTCGGCAGGGTCGTCGATCCGAACGCACAGGATCCGGACACCGTGGCCATTCGCGAACTCAACACCCGGTTGCGCGACGACGAGCGCGTGGAGATCTCCATGCTGCCCGTCGCCGACGGCCTCACGCTCGTCCACAAGAAGCCTGAGAGGAAGCAGAGATGACCAACCCCACCGCCGACCGTCAGCTCACGGCGGAAGGAGTCGCGGCCGAGTTGAAGCAGTTCCTGCGGGAGCGCACCAAGACCAACTGGGAGTCGGACACCGATCTGTTCGCCTCCGGGAGCATCTCGTCCATGTTCGCGATGGAACTGGTGGTCCACGTCGAGCAGACCTTCGGTACCGCCATCGCCGGACCGGACCTGAAGATCGACAACTTTCGTACGGTGAACGCCATGACCGCGCTCGTTCTGCGTCTGGCCCAGACAGATGACGCCGCGTGAGGAACTGGCCGCGCTGCTGAGCGAGGAGGTCGGGGACCGGGCCGGCGGCTGGGATCTGGCGGGTGCCATCCCGCTGGAGACCCTCCGCCGGCTCGGCGGCGAGGGCGTGCTGTGCGCGGAGGTCCCCACCCAGTTCGGCGGACGGGGCCTGTCCGGCCTGGACAACGGCGAACTCACCGCCCACGCCGGTACGTTGTGCAGCTCGCTGCGGTCCGTGATGACCTCACAGGGCATGGCGGCCTGGACCATCCAGCGGTTCGGCACCCGGGAGCAGCGCTCGAAGGAGCTCGCCGCCCTCACCCGCGGCGAGCTCGCCGCGGTGGCGTTCAGCGAACCGCAGGCCGGCAGTGACCTCTCGGCGATCGCCACCACGGTCGTGGACGACGGCGACTCGGTGGTCCTCAACGGACACAAGGTATGGTCGACCGCGTCCGCCTACGCCGATGTGCTGGTGGTGTTCGGCCGCTACCAGGACGGCGCGGCCGCGGTGCTGGTGCCCACCCGGGCGCCCGGAGTCACCGTACGGCCGGTCCCGCAGCCGCTCGGCTGTCGTGCGGCCGGCCACGCCGACGTACTCCTGGAAGATGTGCGCCTGCCCGCGACGCGGGTTCTCTCGGGAGCGAGCGTGTCGCTCGGCCTGCTCACCACCATCGCGCTCACCTATGGCCGGCTGTCGGTGGCCTGGGGCTGCGTCGGCATCATCCGCGCCTGTCTTTCAGCCGCCGCCACCCACGCCCGCGATCGCGAGCAGTTCGGCAAGCCCCTGGCCGAACACCAACTCGTCGCCCGCCACCTGGCCGAGATGTACGTGGCGGAGCAGACCGCAACCCGGCTGTGCGAGCACGCCTCCGGCTGCTGGGACAGCCGTTCCGCCGAGCTGAGCAGCGCATCGGTGCTCGCCAAGCACGCCGCCGCGGGCCACGCGGCGCACGCCGCCTCCGCCGCGGTGCAGATCCTGGCCTCGGCGGGGTCGGTGGACGGCGGGACAGTGGCCCGGGCGTACCGGGACGCCAAGCTGATGCAGATCATCGAGGGCAGCGAGGAGATCTGTCAGCTCATCCTCGCGGAGCGCGCTCTGGAGAGGGTGACATGACCATCGGAACCGAAACCGCGGGAACCGTCGGCCTGGGGGCGGTGTACTGCCTGCTGCCGGAAGAGCGGGTGGCCGTCGAGGACCTGCCGGAGCTGGACCTGCTCAGCGACGAGGAGCTGAAGTTCGCCGAGCAGGCGGGTATCCGGACGGTCGGGGTGTTCCCCGACACCGAACCCACCGAACTCGCCGCCCGCGCCTGCCGGGAGCTCATCGCCGCGCATCCGACCACCCCCGACCTCGTCCTGCACATCGGCTCGCGGGCGCCGGACGTCCTGATCGGCTCGGACGCCGGGAAGATCTCCCACCTCGCCGGGCTGACCGGCACCTTCCCGTTCACCATCGACGGCCTGGGCTGCGCCGGCTCCTCGGCCGCCTGGGGACTGGGCCGCGATCTGATCCTCGGCGACCCCGCCCGGCAGAGCGTGCTGATCACCTACGGCAGCCGGCCCACCGCCGCCGCCCGGGTCCGCCGCCCGGTCACGGTGATCGGGGACGGGGCCTTCGCCATGACCCTGGTCCGGGGCGGCCGCCCGGTGCTCAAGGCCCACCGGATGGAGGCCGACAGCTCCTTCCACGACCTGTTCAAGGTCGAGTACAAGGACCAGCCCTGGTCCCAGTGGCGCGAGGAGTGCGCCGACAACGACCGCTACTCCTTCGAGCTCGCCATGCAGAGCCGTACCCGCCTCGGCCCGCTGGTCGACCAGGTCCTCGCCGACGCCGGCGTCGGCAAGGGCGATGTGGCCACCATGCTGATGCAGAACGTCACCGCCAGCGCGTTCGACTTCTGGCACGCCACGCTGGGCGTGCCGGTCCACCCGGTCTGCGCGGCGCACCTGGCCGAACTGGGCCACCTCGGCCCGATGGATGTCGTCCTCAACCTCGACCGCCTGCTGGCCACCGGGGAGCTGAATCACGGCGACCACGTCCTGGTGATCAGCAACAGCCCGGTCGCCGCCTGGACCGTAACCCTGTGGGAAGTGTGAACCGGGAGGGATGGACCACGTGACCGAGCAGCACCCCACCGTCAAGTGCCTGATCTGGGACCTGGACAACACCCTGTGGCGCGGCACCCTGCTGGAGGGCGACGAGGTCGAGATCCCCCCCGCGGTCAGGGACGTCGTGGTCGAACTCGACTCACGCGGCATCCTCCAGTCGGTCGCCAGCCGCAACGACCACGCCCACGCCTGGGAGCGGCTGGAGAAGCTCGGGCTCGCCGAGTACTTCGTCCTGCCGCGCATCGGCTGGGGCGCGAAGTCCGTCTCCGTCCGGGCCATCGCCGACGAGCTCAACTTCGCGCTGTCGGCCGTCGCCTTCATCGACGACCAGCCGACCGAGCGGGCGGAGGTCGAGTTCCACCTCCCCGACGTGCGCTGCTACCCGGCCGAGGACGCGCTGTCCCTCCCTACCCGCCCGGAGTTCAGCCCGACCGTGGTCACCCACGACGCGCGCCGCCGCAGGGAGATGTACCAGGCGGGCTTCCGCCGGGAATCCGAGCGCTCCGAGCACAGCGGCACCGACGAGGAGTTCCTGCGCTCCCTGTCCCTGGAACTGCGCATCGAGCACGCGGGCGACGAGGAGATCTCCCGCGTCGAGGAACTCACCCTGCGCACCAGCCAGATGAACGCCACCGGCGTCCACTACTCCGACCAGGACCTGCGCTCCCTCATCGTGGACGAGCGGCACGAGGTGCTGGTCGCCTCCCTCACCGACCGCTTCGGCCCGCACGGCGCCATCGGCGTCATCCTCCTCGAACGGCGCCCCGACGCCCACCACATCAAGCTCCTCGCCACCTCCTGCCGCGTGGTGTCCTTCGGTGTGGGAGCGGCCCTGCTGCGCTGGCTCACCGACGAGGCCGCCCGCGCCGGCACCACCCTCACCGCGGCGTTCCGCCGCACCGAACGCAACCGGATGATGGAGGTCGCCTACCGCTTCGCAGGCTTCGAGGACGCACCCGGCCGGCCGGACCCGGCGGAGGACGGCGTCCAGACCCTCCTCCTCAAACCCTCCCGCCAGTCCGCACCGCCTCACCTCAAGGTGCTCGCCCCGCGCCTGTTCGGCCCCGGGCGCGAGCTGATCGAGTGGGGCACGGCGGACGGCTGACCCGATCGCCGCGGCTGAAGGGTGTCAGCAGGACCCCGAGTACCTGGTCCGGCTGGAGGCTGCCGAGGGCCCGTACCGAACCAGAGCCACCACCTGCCCGTCCGGACCGGAACGGGCGTACGAAGAGGGGAGACAGGGCCAGTGAGCAGCCAAGAGGTCCAGGCAGCCGAGACGGATGTCGCGATCATCGGCATGGCCGGGCGTTTCCCCGGCGCCGATGACCTGGACTCCTTCTGGCGCCTGCTGAGCGAGGGCCGCGAGGGCATCACACACTTCAGCCGCGAGGAACTGGCGGCGGCGGGGGTGCCCGCCCGGCTGCTGGACGACCCGGAGTACGTCCCCGCCCACGGGATCATCCCGGACGTCGACCTGTTCGACACCGGGTACTTCGAGTTCACCCCGGCCGAGGCCGCGATCACCGACCCGCAGCACCGCATCCTGCTGACCGCCGGCCACGCCGCCCTGGAGCACGCCGGCTACGACCCCGCCCGCTACGACGGGCTGATCAGCGTCTACGCCGGCGCGGCCATCAACACCTACCTCCAGCAGCAGGTCCTGCCCCACGTCGACCAGACCACCACCTCCCAGCACTTCGCGGTGATGGTCGGCAACGACAAGGACTTCCTGGCCACCCGGCTGTCGTACAAACTCGACCTCAAAGGCCCCAGCTACGCCGTCCAGACCGCCTGCTCCACCTCCCTCGTCGCTCTCCACCTGGCCTGCCAGGGCCTGATCAACGGCGAGTGCGACATGGCGCTGGCCGGCGGTGTCACCGTGAAACTGCCGCAGGCCAAGGGGTACCTGTACGAGGAGGGCGCGATCCTGTCCCGGGACGGGCACGTGCGCACCTTCGACGCGGACGCCAGCGGCACCGTCGTCGGCAACGGCGTCGGTGTCCTGGTCCTCAAGCTCCTGCGGGACGCCATCGCGGACCGGGACACCATCCACGCCGTCATCAAGGGCACGGCCACCAACAACGACGGCTCCGGCAAGGTGAGCTTCGCCGCGCCCGGCGCCGCCGGCCAGACCGCCGTCGTCCGTGAGGCGCACACCGTCTCCGGCGTCGACCCCCGCTCCATCGGATACGTCGAGGCACACGGCACCGCCACCCGCCTCGGCGACCCGGTCGAGGTCTCGGCGCTCACCCGGGCGTTCAGGGAGTCCACCGCCGACACCGGGTTCTGCGCCATCGGCTCGGTGAAGTCCAACATCGGCCACCTGGACGCGGCGGCCGGTGTCGCGGGCGTGATCAAGACGGTGCTGATGATGAAGCACCGGACGCTGGTGCCGACCGTCAACCACACCACCCCCAACCCGGCCATCGACTTCGCGGCCGGCCCCTTCAAGGTGAGCACCGACACCGCCCCCTGGACCGGGGAGGGCCCCCTGCGCGCGGGCGTCAGCTCCTTCGGCATCGGCGGCACCAACGCGCACGCGATCCTCCAGGAGGCCCCGCCCGCCCCCGTCACCGGCGACGCACACCGCGCGCAGCAGCTGCTGGTGGTGTCCGCCCGTACCGCGACCGCGCTGGTCACGGCCGCCCAGAAGCTGGCCGCCCACCTCGACGGCGACGACCCGGCCGCGCTCGCCGACGTCGCCTACACGCTGGCGGTGGGCCGCCGCGCCCACGAGTACCGGCTCGCCGTCACCGGCTCCGACCGCGCCGCCCTCGCCCGGGCGCTGCGACAGGCCCCGGTCCCCGAGCGGCCCGGGACCGGCGAGGTCTCCTTCGTCTTCGCCGAGGACGTCCCGGACGCGGAGGGCCTGGCCGACCGGTGGGCCGCCGCCGAGCCCGCCTTCGCCGGGCACCACGAGGCCGCACTCGCCGCGGGCGCCGACCGACTCGGCGAGCGGGGGCGGGCGTTCGCCGTGCAGTACGCGCTCGGCAAGCTGTGGCTCGGCTGGGGACTCACCCCGGTCGCGGTGCACGGCGACGGGCTCGCGGCCCGGGCCGCCGCCTGCGTGACCGGGGCGCTGCGGCTCCAGGACGCGCTGACCGGCGACGGCCCGGTACCGCCCGCCGCCCGCGCACGGATCCCCGTGCGCGGCGCCCACGACGAGGTCCGCGGTGTCGCCCTCGGCGTGACCGACGGCCCCTGGGACGGTGTGGCCCGCGCCTGGCAGGCCGGCGCCGCCGTCGACTGGGCGGCCTGGTTCGAGGGCGAGGAGCGCGGCCGCGTCCCGCTGCCGACGTACCCCTTCGAGGGCCGCCGCTGCTGGCTGACCGGCCCGGACGCCGGCACACCCGCCGACCGGGTCACCGGCCCCGGCCCGCACCCCATGCTGGACGAGAACGTCTCCACTCTGGACGCCCTCGCCTACCGCAGCTCCCGCACCGGCACCGAGTTCTACCTCGCCGACCACCGCGTCGACGCCGAGCCCGTCCTGCCCGCCGCCGGACAGCTGGAACTGGCCCGCGCGGCCGGCGAACTCTCCCTCGGCGGACCGGTCCGGCTGCGGGGAGTCTCCTTCCAGCAGCTGCTCTCCTACGCCACCGGGCCGCGCACCGCGCTGGTCCAGCTCTGGCGCGAGCGCGAGGTGGTCGGGTTCGAACTCACCGCCGACGAGCGGGTGGTCACGGCCGGCGAGATCCACCTCGGAGCCGCCCCGCGCCCGGCACCGGCCGACCCGGCCGCCGTCGCCGCCCGCTGCGCCGAGTTGGTCACCCACACCGACTGCTACGACATCCTGCGCGCTCACGGCCTGGACTACGGCCCCCGTATGCGCGCCCTCACCGAGGTCCGGCTCGGCGACGGAGAGGCCCTCGGCACCCTCGAACTGCCCGACGGCGCCTCGCTCGACGGCGTGGCGCTCAACCCCGCCCTCCTGGACGGCGCCCTGCACGCCCTGGTCGTGCTGCTGGCCCGCGCCTACGGCGAGAGGGCCGACGGCTTCCTGCCGCTGGCCCTGGGCGAACTCACCGTGCACGCCCCCGTCACCGGATCCTGCCACGTCCACGTCACGACCGGCCGGCTGGGAGAGCGGACCGCGCACGCCGACCTCACCGTCGTGGACACCCACGGCCAGGTCCTGGCCCGCCTGCACGACCTCGCCGTGCGTGTCCTCGGCGAGCCCCGCGAGTCGGCCCTGCTGGTCCGCCGCTGGACCGCCGCGCCCGCCGAGCCCACCGGCGCACCCCTCGGCGACACGGCCGCCGTCGTCACCGCCGACCCGGCGCGCGGCGCACAGCTCGCCGCTCACCTCACCGCGCTGGGCATCGGCACGGTCACCCGCGACCTCGACCCCGCCACCGCGCCCGACGTCGTCCTCGTCGACGAACCGACCCCCGAACAGGCGCTGCACGTCGTCCGCACGCTCCTCGCCGCCCGCCCCACCGCGCCCGTGCGCGTCCTGCTGCTGCACCGCCATGACACCGACGGCCCACGCCCCGAACGCGCCGCACTCGCCGCCTTCGCCCGGACCGTCCGCGCGGAGAACCCCCTCCTCGAAGTGCAGGCCGTCGGCCTCGCCGAGGACGTGGCCGAGGCCGACGCGCTCGCCGGCGAACTGGCCGGCCACGGCCGTGACCCGGAGGTCGCCCACACCGCACAGGGCCGCCGGATCCCGCAGGCCGAGCCGGCCCCGGCCGCCGGCCCGGCAGCAGTCCGCGACGGCGGCGTGTACGTCGTGACGGGCGGCGCCGGCGGCCTGGGCCGCGCCGTCGGCGGCCTGCTGCTCTCCCGGGCCGACGCCCACGTGGTCCTGCTCGGCCGCCGCGAACGCCCCGCCGACCTGGACGCGCGCCTGGTCTACCGCAGCGTCGACGTGTCCGACCCGGACGCCCTGACCGCCGGACTCGCCGCCATACGCGAGGAGTTCGGGCCGCTCACCGGCGTTGTCCACGCCGCCGGTGTGCTGCGCGACGGCTTCGCCCTGACCAAGTCCGCCGAGGACTTCGCCGCCGTCCTCGCCCCCAAGGCCGCCGGACTGCGCGCCCTGGACGCGGCCACCGCCGACGACCCGCTGGACTTCTTCGTCGCTTTTTCCTCCATCGCCGCCCACATCGGCAACCCCGGCCAGACCGACTACGCGTACGCCAACGCCTACCTGGAGGCCTACGCCGAACGGCACGGCCGGATCACCGCGATCGCCTGGCCGATGTGGGCCGACGGGGGGATGCGCCAGAGCACCGAGGCCGCCGCGGACATCGCCGCCCGCACCGGCTTCGGCGTACTGCCCACACAGGCCGGCCTCGCCCTGTTCGAGCAGGCCCTCGGCACCCCCGGCGCGCTCGTCGCCGGCTACGGAGACCTCCGCACCATCACCACCGCGCTCACCGCGCCCGCCGCCCGGGCGGCCCGGACCGCCACGGCCACCGCGCCTGCCGAGGGCGGCGGCCCGCACGAGGCGGCCCTGCGGCTGCTGCGCGAGCTGATCGCCGCCGAGACCGGCCTGGATCCGGCCGAACTGGCCAAGGACGCCCCGTTCGACCGGCTCGGCATCGACTCGCTGATGATCGCCAAGCTCAACCGCGAGCTGGACCGGCACTTCGACGCCCTGTCCAAGACCCTGTTCTTCGAATACGCCACCCTGGGCGAACTCGTCGGCTACTTCGCCGAGCACCACGCGGCCGAGCTGACCGGCGGCACACCGGCGGCCGCACCGGTCACGTCCACGGCCGAAGACACCGCCCCGCGCCCGCCGCGCGCCCCGCGCCGTACCGCACGAGCGGGCATCATCGAACCAGCCGAGGACGCCACCGACGCCGCCGACAACACCGACGCCATCGCCGTCATCGGCCTGGCCGGCCGCTACCCGGCCGCTGACGACCTCGACGAGCTCTGGACCACTCTGGCCGAGGGCCGCGACGCCATCACCGAGATCCCCGCGGAGCGCTGGGACAGCCGCCGCTGGTACGACCCGGACCCGGCGGCCCCCGGCCTCGCCCACACCCGGTGGGGCGGATTCCTGCGCGACGTCGACCGCTTCGACCCGCTCTTCTTCGGCATCTCCCCGCGCCAGGCCGAACTGATGGACCCCCAGGAGCGCCTGTTCCTGCAGAACGCCTGGCACGTCCTGGAGGACGCCGGCTACCGCCGCTCCGACCTGGCCGACCGGCCCGTCGGCGTGTACGTCGGCGTGATGTACGGCGAGTACCAGTTCCACGGCGCCCTGGACGCCCTGCGCGGCGGGCGGCCGCTCACCGGCTCGTCCTTCGCCACCATCGCCAACCGGGTCAGCCACGCACTGGACCTGTCCGGTCCGAGCATGGCGCTGGACACCATGTGCTCCTCCTCGCTCACCGCGATCCACCTGGCCTGCGAGAGCCTGCGCCGGGGCGAGAGCGAACTGGCCATCGCCGGGGGCGTCAACGTCTCCGTCCACCCGTACAAGTTCGCCTTCCTCAGCCAGGGCCGCTTTCTGTCCTCCGACGGCCGCTGCCGGGCCTTCGGCGTGGGCGGCGACGGCTATGTGCCCGGGGAGGGCGTCGGCGCCGTCCTGCTCAAGCCCTACCGCAAGGCACTGGCCGACGGGGACCGCATCCACGGCCTGATCCTGGGCAGCGCCGTCAACCACGGCGCCCGGACCAACGGATACAGCGTGCCCAACCCGCGCGCCCAGCAGCGTGCGATCACCACCGCGCTGGAACGGGCCGGCGTCACCCCGCAGGACATCGGCTACGTCGAGGCGCACGGCACCGGCACCGCCCTGGGCGACCCGATCGAGCTGACCGGCCTCACCCACGCCTACCGGTCCGCCGAGGCCGCGCCCGGCACCTGGCCGATCGGCTCGGTCAAGTCCAACATCGGGCACCTGGAGTCCGCGGCCGGCATCGCCGGACTCACCAAGGTGCTGCTGCAGTTCCGGCACCGCACCCTGGTGCCCTCACTGCACTCGGCCGAGCTGAACCCCAACATCGACTTCGAGCGTTCCCCGTTCCGCGTCCAGCGCGAGCTGTCCGCCTGGCCCGACGGGGACCGGCCGCGCCGGGCCGGCCTCAGCTCCTTCGGCGCGGGCGGCGCCAACGCGCATCTCGTCCTGGAGGAGTCCCCGAACCCCGACCCGGTCACCGACGTACCGGCGGGCGAGCAGCGCACCGGCGAACCCGTGCTGTTCCTGCTCTCCGCCCGCGACGAGGAACGGCTGCGCGCCTACGCCGAGTCGGCCGCCCGCTTCCTCCGGACCGAGCGCGTGCCGCTCGCCGACCTGTGCTTCACCACCCAGGTGGGCCGCGAACCCCTCGACGCCCGGCTCGCGGTGGCGGTCACCGACGGCGCCGAACTCGTCGCGGCCCTGCGCCGGTTCGCCGACGGCGGCCCGGCCCCCGACCTCGCCGACGCGGGCCCGCTGGCCGAGCCGGCCCGCCGCTGGCTGGGCGGCGCCGACGTGGACTGGGCGGCCTGGCACACCGGCCGGCCGGGGCCTGCCCCGCGCCGGGTGCGCGCCCCGCGGTACCCGTTCGCCGCGGAGCGCTACTGGATCCCGCTCGACCCCGACCTGGGCACGGCCGCTCCGCATCCGCTGGTCGACGCCAACGAGTCCACCGTCACCGAGGTCCGCTTCCGCAAGACACTGCGCGCGCACGACCCGCTGCTGCGCGACCACGTGATCGAGGGCCGGCCGCTGCTCGCGGGCGCGGCGACGCTGGAGTTCGTCCGCGCCGCCGCCGCGCTCGCCGAGCCCGGCACCCGGCACGCCCTGCGCGAGGTGGTGTGGGGCCGGGCCGTCGAACTCGACGACGGCGAACTGGAGCTGTACGTCTCCTTCCGCCCGGACGGCACCGGGCTGGCCTTCGAGGTGTACAGCGGGACCGGTGCCGGCCGCACCACCCACGCCCGCGGCAGTGCCGTCCCGGCCCCCGCCGCCCCTGAGGCCGCCGAGGACCTCGCCGCGCTGCGCACCCGGCTGTCCGTCGTACGCGACGGACCCACCGCGTACACCGAGTACGCGGCCGCCGGGTTCGCGTACGGCCCCTCCTTCCACGTCATCGACGAGATCCGGGTCGGCCCCGGCGAGGCGCTGGTCCGGCTGGCCCAGGCCGGCACCGCCCCGGGCACCCAGCTGCCCCCGGCGCTCCTCGACGGCGCCCTGCGGGCCTGCCACTGGACCGGCCGGACCACCGCGCCGCGCCCCGGTGAACTCGCCGTCCCCTTCAGCCTCGGCGCCCTGGACTCCTTCGCCCCGCTGCCCGAGGTCTGCCACGCGCACGCCCGGCTGGCCGGAGAGTCGGCGGGCGTGCGCCGCTTCGACCTGACCGTGTACGACGACCAGGGCCGCGTGCTCGCCTCCGTACGGGACTTCGCGGGCCGTCTGCCCGCCGCGCCCACCGCGCAGGCCGAGCCTGAGCCCGCCTCCGGCGAACCCCGCCTCTACGAGCCGTACTGGCGCCCCGCCGCCGACCCGGAACCGGCGGACACCGCCGGGACCCTCGTCCTGCTCGGCCGCCCCCCGGAACTGGAGTCCGCGCTGGCCGCGACCGGCGTGTGGCGGCGCGTCGTCGCCGTCGGCGAGGACACCGGCCGACTCGCCCCCCTCGCCGACGAGGACGGGCTCGACCTCGCCGTCGTCATCGGCGACGTCCTCGGCGACGCGGACGACGGCTCGCCCGCCGACCTGCTCGACCGCGCCTGCGCCCCCGTCCTGGACGTGCTCGACTCGGCCCGCACCGGCGTGCTGCCCGGCCGGGTGCGGTGCCTGGTGCTGCACCCGCAGAAAGCCGGCGAGGACCGGCCCGAGTGGGCCGCCCTGGCCGGGTTCGCCCGCTCCACGGGGCCGGTCGCGCCGCGCCTGGAACTGCTCACCCTCGGCGTTGACATCGCGGCCCCGGCCGCCGAGGTCGCCCAGGCCGTGGCGGTGGAACTGCGCGCCGCGCCCCGCGCCGCAGGCCTGGAGGTCCGCCGTACGGCCTCCGGCGAGCGGCAGGTACGGGCCCTGCGCCCGCTCACCGGCCCGGCCGCCCCGGCCGACGTGCCCCTGCGGGACGGGGGCGTGTACGTCGTGACCGGCGGCGCCGGTGCCCTCGGCCGTGTCCTCGCCGAGCATCTGGCCCGCACCCATGCGGCCAAGCTGGTGCTGATCGGCCGCTCCGAGCCCGACGAGCGGACCCGCGCCTGGCACCGCACGCTGACCGGCCTCGGTGCCGAGGTACTCGCGCTGCGCGCCGACGTGGCCCGGGCCGACGAACTCGGCGCGGCGCTGGCCGCCGCCCGGGACCGGTTCGACGCCCTGCACGGCGTGTTCCACCTGGCGGGCGTCGCCGACGAGGGCCGCGCCGACGGCGACCGGGAGCGCTTCGCCCGGCTGCTCGGCGCCAAGACCCACGGCCTGGTCCACCTGGACCGGCTGACCCGCGAGGACCCGCTCGACCTCTTCGTGGTCTTCTCCTCCGTCTCCTCCCTCATCGGTGACTTCGGAGCGGCCGGCTACGCCACCGCCAACCGCTTCGCCGACCTCTACACGGTGGACCGCGACCGCCGGGTGCGCCGGGGCGAGGGGCACGGCCGCAGTCTGTCCCTGGCCTGGCCGCTCTGGGCGGTCGGCGGGGTCGACGGGCTGGTCCACGAGGAGGAGCTGGCCGCGTACACCCACCGCAGCGGGATGCGGGCGCTGACCGCGGAAGCGGGCCTCGACCTCCTCGCCCGCTCCTTCGCCCCCGGCGCCCCGTGGCTCGTGCCCGCCTGGGGCGACCCGGCGGCCGTCGACGCCGCCCTGACGGGTACGCCCGCCCCGTCCCGGCCCGTCGCGGCGTCGCCCGGCGCGGCGTCGCCCGGCGCCGCCGCCCGCGCCGGCCGGCTCCGGGACCAGTTGGTGGAGCATCTGCGCGAGGTCCTCGCGGGCGTGCTCAAACTGCCCGCCGGGCGCCTCGACAGCCGCGTCCCGCTGGACGACTACGGCCTGGACTCGGTGCTGGTCATGGAGTCCAACTCGCTGCTGGGCAAGGACTTCCCGGGTCTGCGCGGCACCGTGTTCTTCGAGTTCCGGACGGTCGACGAGCTGGCCGGCCACATCCTCGCCGAGCAGCCCGACGCCGTCACCCGCCTGTTCCCCGAAGGGACCGAGCCGTCGCGGCAGGAGACACAGCCGTCGCGGCAGGACGCCGCGCCCGCGTCCGCGCCCGCACCGGGCCCGCACACCCCGCCCGCCCGCCGGGACGCCGACGAGCCGATCGCCATCATCGGCATCAGCGGCCGCTACCCCCAGGCGGACACCCTGGAGGAGTTCTGGCGCAACCTCGCCGAGGGCCGCGACTGCGTCACCGAGGTCCCCGCGGACCGCTGGGACGCCGACGCCCTGTTCGACGCGGACCCCGCCGCACCGGGCCGCAGCTACAGCCGCTGGGGCGGCTTCCTGTCGGACGTGGACTCCTTCGACTCGCTGTTCTTCCAGATCGCGCCCAAGCAGGCCCGCACGATGGACCCGCAGGAGCGGCTCTTCCTGGAGACGGCCTGGTCGGCGCTGGAGAACGCCGGTTACCCGCCGTCCCGGATCCCGGCGCCCCGCCACGGCGGCCAGGGACATGACGTCGGCGTGTTCGTCGGCGTCATGTGGGACGACTACGCGATCCTCGCCGCCGCCGAGTCAGCCCGCGGCAACCACCAGGTCGTGCTGGCCAACCGTTCCGCAATCGCCAACCAGGTCTCCTACTTCGGCGACTTCCGCGGCCCGAGCGTGGTGATCGACACCGCCTGCTCCGCGTCCCTCGTCGCCGTGCACCAGGCCTGCGAGAGCATCCGCCGCGGCGAGTGCTCGTACGCCGTCGCGGGCGGCGTCAACGTCGCCGTGCACCCCGACAAGTACGTGCACCTCAGCCGCAAGTCCATGCTGTCCGCCGACGGCCGCTGCCGGTCCTTCGGCGCGGGCGGCACCGGGTACGTGCCCGGCGAGGGCGTCGGCGCGGTGGTGCTCAAGCGGCTGTCGGACGCGGTCCGCGACGGCGACACCGTGCACGCCGTCATCCGTGCCAGCGCCGTCAACCACGGAGGCCGGACCAGCGGCTACACCGTGCCCAACCCGCAGGCTCAGCAGGCGCTGGTGGAACAGGCACTGGCCGCCGCGGGCATCGACGCCCGCACCATCGGCTGTGTCGAGGCGCACGGCACCGGCACCGCCCTGGGCGACCCGATCGAGCACACCGCGCTGGCCCAGGCCTTCGCCCGGCACACCGGCGACACGGGATTCTGCGCGCTCGGCTCGGTGAAGTCCGCGGTCGGCCACCTGGAGGGCGCCGCCGGGATCGCCGGGCTCACCAAGGCCGTCCTGCAGCTGCGCCACGGCACACTGCTGCCCACGCTGCACGCCGAGGAACTGAACCCGGTCATCGACTTCGAGAGCTCGCCGTTCACCGTGCAGCGACAGAAGGCGCCGTGGCCGCGCGCGTACGACGGTGACGGCCGTCCGCTGCCGCGCCGCGCAGCCGTCAGCTCGTTCGGGGCGGGCGGCACCAACGCGCACGTCGTCGTGGAGGAGTACCTGACCCCCGAGCCGGCCCCGGACGGGCCCGAACAGCCCGAGCAGCCCGAGCTGATCGTCCTGTCCGCCCGCGACGAGGACCGGCTGCGCGCCCGCGCGGCCGACCTGGGCCGCGCCCTCGCCGTACCGGGTGCCCCGAGGCTGGCCGACGTCGCCCACACCCTGCGCGTGGGCCGCGAACCCCTCGCCGTACGGCTGGCGTTCGTCGCCGCCGACCTCGCGGACGCGGCCGGCAAGCTCGCCGCCGTCGGGCGGGGCGAGGGCGGCCAGTGGCTGCACCGGGGCCGGGTGGAGCAGCACCCGCCGCTGGCCGGCCTGCTGACCGACGGCATCGGTGGCGAGGACTTCCTCGCCGCCCAGATCGCGGCCGGCGCCGACGACCTCCTCGGCCGGCTGTGGGTTTCGGGCGTCACCGTCGACTGGGACCTGCTGCACCGCCTGCGCCCCGCCGAGCGCCGCCGGGTGCCGCTGCCGGCGTACCCCTTCGAGCGGGTACGGCACTGGCTCGACACCACGCCCGCTGCCGCCCCTGCGCCAGGCCCGCGCCGGTGGGAGCGCCGGCTCGCCGCCGACGAGCCGGTGCTGCGCGACCACGTGGTCGACGGGCGGCCCATCCTGCCCGGTGTCGGCCACCTGGACCTGGTCGCCGAGGCGAGCGGGGGACTGGCCGGGCGGGCCTGTGTGGACGTCCGCTGGGTCGTCCCGCTGGCCCTGGGCGGGGCCGAGGAGACGGTGGCGGTGGCCTTCGACGGCGACCGGTACGAGATCCGCGGCGCCGACGACGCCGTACGCTCCTGCGGCCGCCTCGCCGCAGCCCCGCCCGCGCCCGCCCCCCTCGACGTCACCGCGCTGCGCGCCCGCCTGGACGAAGGCCCGGGCGAAGGCTCCTTCTACCGGGCGCTGGCCGGGCAGGGACTGCCGTACGGGCCGTTCTTCCGCCGCGTCCGGCAGGTGTGGACCGGCCGGGACGAGGTGCTCGGCCGGATCGGCGAGGCCGCAGGCAGAGACCCGGCGCACGCCCTGCACCCGGGCGTCCTGGACGCCGCCCTGCACACCGTCGCCGCCCTGCTGGTCCGCCGCCGGGGCGAACACGCCCGGCCGATGCTGCCGTTCGCGGCCGACCGCGTCGAGGTGTTCGGCGCCGTCCCCACGACCGGCTGGTCGTATGTCCGGGAGACCGCAACCGACCGCTGCGAGGTGTTGCTCTGCGACGACACCGGCGCGGTACGGGTCCGGTTCGAGGGCCTGACCTACCGCGAGGCCAAGCCGTCCGCGGTGGTCGTGCACCGGCCGGTGTGGACCGCCCGGCCCGCCGAGGAGCGCGCCGCGGCAGCCCACAGCGTGCTGCTGGTCGGGGAGCGGCTGGACGCCGAGCCCGCCTCCGGCATCGCCCGCGCCCATCACGGCGCCGACGTACGACGGCTCCCGGTCGGCCCCGGCGGCCTCACGGACGCCGAACTCGACCGCGCCCTGGCCGGATCCGGCGCACCGGACCTGGTCTACTTCCTTAGCCCGGCCCCCGGGCGCGAGCCCGCCGGCCGCGCC
Organism: Streptomyces sp. NPDC020845; assembly: GCF_044334165.1. Taxonomy (NCBI): domain Bacteria; kingdom Bacillati; phylum Actinomycetota; class Actinomycetes; order Kitasatosporales; family Streptomycetaceae; genus Streptomyces; species Streptomyces sp. NPDC020845. The sequence continues at coordinate 243,189 of NZ_JBIRSJ010000008.1, forward strand.
GAGCTGCGCGCCCTGACCGACCGGGGCCCGGTCGCCCTGTACCGCCTGGTGCGGGGGCTGGCGCGGCACGGCCTGCTGGAGCGCGAGACACGCCTGAAGGTCGTCACCACGGATGTCCACCCGCTGGAGGCGGGCGACGACTCCTCCCCGTGGGCCGCCGGGACCGCGGGCCTGGCCGCCGTCGCGGCCAAGGAGTTCCCCGCGCTGCGCGTGGCGCTCGTCGACGTACGCGCGGCGGAGGCCGCCCAGGCGGCCGACGCGATCGTGGCCGAGCCGTTCCCGGCCCGGCCGGTGCCGGTGTCGCTGCGCGCGGGCGTCCGCCGGGTGCGCACCCTGGAGCGGGTCAAACTGCCCGCCGCCGCACCCCGGTTCCGCCCGGGCGGCGTCTACCTGGTCGTCGGCGGGCTCGGCGCCGTCGGCCGGGACACCTGCCGGCACCTGGCCCGCGGCTACGGAGCGAAGCTGGTCGTGGTCGGCCGCTCCCCGCTCGACGAGACCCGGCGGCAGACCGTCGCGGAGCTGGAGAAGGCGGGCGCCGAGGTCCGCTACCTCGCCCTCGACGCCACCGACCCGGACGCGCTGAAGGAGGCCGTCGAGAGCGCCGTACAGGAGTTCGGCGCCCTGCACGGGGTGATCAACGCCGCGATGGTGCTGGTCGACCAGGTGCTGAGGGAGCTGCCTGAGGCCGGGCTGCGGACCGCCCTGGAGTCCAAGACCGACTCCACCTGGAGCCTGCTGCACGCGGTGCGCGAGGTGCCGCTGGACTTCGCGCTCTTCTATTCGTCCGGCGTGGCCTTCGAGGGCAACCACGGCCAGGCCGGCTACGCCGCCGGCTGCACCTTCGCCGACGCCTGTGCCCTGCACGCCGCCCGCACCCTGCCCTTCCCGGTGCGGGTCCTCAACCTCGGCTACTGGCACGCGGGCGGCGACCCGGAGCGGGAGCGGGTGCTGCGCCGCTTCGGCGCCGCCGGCCTCCGGCCGCTGAGCGCCGAGCAGGGCATGACCGTCGTCGAGCGGACCCTCGCGGCCGGGCTGCCCCAGGTGTTCGCCCTGGACGCCGACCGGCCCATCCTGGCCAACCTCGGCATCGACCCCGACCGCACCCTGAGCGTGCTGCCGGGCGGTGCGCCGGACCCGCTGCCCGAGGTCCGCTTCCCGGGAGCGCCCGGCCCCGAACTGGTCACGCATCAGCACGCGGTCGCCGAGCTGGAGCGACTGGCGGCGTCCCTGCTGGCGTCGGTGCTGCACCGGGCGGGCCTGTCCGACGCGGGCGAGGCGTCCGGAGCGGAACTCGCCGGACGCCTGGGCGTGGTGCCCGAGCACGCCGCGCTGTTCCGGGCCCAGCTCGACATCCTCGCGGAGACGGGCTGGCTGACGGTCACCGGCACCGGTGGTTTCCGCCCGACGGGCCGGGCGGTGGAGCCCGAGGCCGTGTCGCTCGCCGCTCTGGACGGGCTGACGGTCCGCCACCCGGCCCTCGCACCGGTCGGCACGCTGCTGCGCGACTGCCTGACCGAGCTGCCCGGCATCCTCACCGGCCGCCGCCCCGCCATGGAGATCCTCTTCCCCGACGGATCCGCCGAGCGGGTGGCCGCCGTGTACCAGGGCGACCCGGTCACCGACCGCTGCAACGCGGAGGTGGCCCGGCTCGTGGTCGAACAGGTCGAGGCGCGCCGGGCCGCCGACCCCGCGACACCGGTTCGGATCCTGGAGGTCGGCGCCGGGACCGGCGGCACGACGGCGACCGTCCTCGACGCACTCGCCCCCTACCAGGACGCGGTGGAGTACGTGTTCACCGATGTCTCCTCGGCCTTCGTCCGCAAGGCCAGGAGCCGGTTCGGCGCGCGGTACCCCTTCGTCCGCTTCGAGACGCTGGACATCGAGGCCGACCCGGCAGGGCCGGGACCGACACCCGGTGGCCACGACGTGGTGCTCGGCACCAACGTCCTGCACGCCACCCGGCGGCTGTCCGACACCTTGGCGCGCGTCAAGGCGCTGCTGCGAGGGGGCGGGGTGCTCCTCCTCGTCGAGGGCACCAGGCCCCGGCACCAGCTGGCGCTGATCTTCGGCCTGACGGCGGGCTGGTGGCTGTTCGCCGACCCCGAGCAGCGCCTGCCCCGTTCGCCACTGGCGAGCGAACGGCAGTGGCGGGACGTCCTGGCGGCGTGCGGATTCCCGCACATCAGCGCGGCGGCGCCCACGACGGAGGCCGGAGCGGCCTTCCAGAGCGTCATCGCCGCCGTCAGCGACGGCGTGGTGTCCGTCGTCGGGCGACCGGCCCCGGTCCCCGCCCCTGTCTCCCCGTCCCCCGCCCCCGCGTCCGCGCCGACTTCGGCTTCCCGTGACGACGACGAGCTCCGGCGGGTGACGGAGGTCTTCGCCCGGGTCCTGGAGATGACCCCCGACCGGCTCGACCCCGACCTCACCTTCGAGAACTATGGAGTGGACTCGCTGGTCGTCCTCGAACTGACCAGAGCCCTGGAAGTGGTGTACGGCCCCCAGCCGGCGACTCTCCTCTTCGAGCGGATCACCATCCGGCAGCTGGCCGACCACCTCCGCGTCGAGACACCCGCCCCCGCCCCCGCCTCCCCCGCCCCCGCGGAACCCCGACCCGCCCGACCCGCCCGGGCCGACGACGCCGAGCGGCTGGTCGCGTCGCTGTCCGACGCGGCGGTCGATGAGCTGCTGGCCGAACTGCTCTCCCAGCGCGGCGAGCCCGAAGAAGGCGGACGATGATCGCCCTGCCGCGCCCGTCCGCCGCGGGCCCCGACACTGACGAAGGGAACCGCCCGTCATGACGGCGTACCAGGCGGCAGAGCCGTACGAGTCACCGCTCACCGCGCTTCAGCACGGGATGCTGTTACACAGCCTCAGCGCCCCGGACGACGGCGTGTACGTCCAACAGAAGATCGTCACCCTGCGCCATGCCGTCGACGCGACCGTGCTGCAGCGGGCGCTCGACGACCTGGTGGCCCGGCATCCGGTGCTGCGCACCACCTTCGTACTGGATGACCCGGCCGCTCCCCGCCAAGTGGTCCATCCGCACGGCCGGGCCCCTCTGATCCGCGACGACTGGCGCGGCGACGCGGACCCCGACGGCCGCCTGCGCCGCTTCCTGCGCGAGGACGCCCGGCGTCCCTTCGCCTTCACCGAGGAACCGCCGACGCGCTTCGCCCTGCTGCGCATCGGCCAGGCCGAGTACCGACTGCTGTGGACGTCGCACCACGCGCTGATGGACGGCCGCTCCTACGCACTGCTGCTGACCGAGCTGTTCGAGTCGTACGACGCCGCGGTCGGGGGCCGCGAAGCCGTGCTGACACCGCGGCCCGGGTTCGAGGCGTATGTGCGTCGGCTCACCGAGCAGGACCCCGCGCCGGGTGAGGCGTTCTGGCGGGAGTACCTGGACGGGGTCCGCGGCCCCACGCCGCTGGTGGTGACCACCGAGCGCACGCTCGGCCCCGGCGAGGACGCCTTCGGCACCGTCCGGGCGGAACTGGACGCGGACACCGTGGAAGCCGCCGCCGCGTTCGCCGAGCGGTGCGGCGGCACCCTCAACAACGTCGTCCAGGCCGCGTGGTCCCTGCTGCTGGGCAGCTACAGCGGCCGCGGCGAGGTGGTGTTCGGCGTCACCAAGTCCCGCAGGTCGTTCGCGCCCGAAGGCCGCGACATGGTGGGCCTGCTGATCAACACCCTGCCGCTGCGCGTGGTTCTCGACGCCTCGGCCACCGGAGCCGACCTGGTGCGCGCCCTGCGCGAAGGGCATCTCGCCCTGCGTCGCGGCGAGCACATCGAGCTGCCCCGCATCCACCGGCTCAGCGCCGTCCCGGACGGCTCCGCCCTGTTCGACAGCGTCGTCGTCTTCGAAAGCCGTACCGTCCAGGCCGAGCTGCGGCAGCGGGGCGGAGCCTGGCGGGACCGCGACTTCCACCTGGAGGAACGCAGCAACTACCCGCTCACCCTCAGCGCCTATCAGGGCGAGCGGCTGCTCCTCAAGCTCGGCCACGACCGCCGGCAGCTGACGGACGCGGTCGCCCGGCAGGTACTGCACGACACGGTGACGCTGCTCAGGGCGCTGATCGAGGCACCCGACCTGCCGACCGGAGACCTGTGCGCCGGGACCGGCCCGCTCTCCGGCGCGCTGGCCCGGCGCCGGGCGGCGTGCCGCCCCGACGCGGAGCGGCACTGGGCCGAGCGGACGGCCCGGCTGAACCGCCCGCAGGCCGACCCCACAGGGCCTGCCCACGTGGTCCGGCTGGACACCCGGCGCACGGCCGATCCGGAGCTGCTGCTCGCCGCGGTCCTGGCCTTCGTCTCGCGCGGCACGGAGGAGGCGGACACCGGGGTCGCCCTGCGTTGGCGGCACCTGGCCGCCTGCCCGCCCCACCCGGCGGTGGCGACCCACGTTCCGTTCCCCCTGCCGTTCATCGCCGACGGCAGGCCCTTCGCCCGGATCCACGACGAGGTGCGGTCCCTCCTGCACGACGACGAGACGATGGGCGTCCCCGCCCGGGATCCGCGGACGGCAGGCTGGCCGGTCCGCATCGAACTGCACACCGGCGCCGCCCCGGGCGGCGCCGCGTTCCCCGACGAGGCGACCGGTCTCGCGACGACCCGGCTCGTGCGGATCGCCGAGGACGGCTCGTGGGTGCGCTGGGCGGACCCCGACCCGGCGGCGGCCGCGCGGTTCGCGGCCTTCCTCGACGCCGTCGCGGCCGACCCCGGCCGACCGGTGACCGAGGTGGCGGAGCTGACACCCGACGAGCGCGCACGTGTGCTGGAGGAGTGGAACGACACCGCGGCCGACTACCCGTCCCACCTCTGCGTGCACCAACTCTTCACCGCCCAGGCCCGGCGCCGCCCCGACGCCGTCGCCGTCGCCTGCGGGAACCGCACGCTCACCTACCGGGAACTGGACGAGCAGTCCGACCGACTCGCGGCCGAACTCGCCGCACGTGGCGCCCTCCCCGGTGAGCTGGTCGGCGTGGCCCTGCGCCGCTCCCCGGAACTGCTGGTCGGTCTGCTCGCCGTGCTGAAGGCGGGTGCCGCCTACGTCCCCCTCGACCCCGTGTACCCGCCGGAGCGCATCACCGCCATGGCCGACGACTCGCGGCTGCGGCTGGTGGTCACCGAGTCCGCGCTGCGGCCCGCCCTGAGCGGCGTACACGCCGACCTGCTGCTCCTTGACGAGGACCGGGAACGCCCGGCCGGCCAATGCGTCCCGGCCGGTGCCGATGACCCGGCCTACGTCATCTACACCTCGGGCTCCACCGGGAGCCCCAAGGGCGTGCGGATCGGGCATCGCGCGCTGACGAACTTCCTGTGCGCCATGGCCCGGCAACTCGGCTGCGCCGAGCACGACCGGCTGCTGGCCGTGACCACCGTGTGCTTCGACATCGCGGGACTGGAGCTGTACCTGCCGCTGATCACGGGTGCGCGGGTGGAGATCGCGCCCGCCGAGACAGCGGCGGACGGCTTCGCCCTGGGAGCCCTGCTGGAGCGGACCAGGCCCACCATGATGCAGGCCACGCCCGCCACCTGGCGCATGTTGCTCACCGCGGGCTGGACGGGACATCCGGGCCTGAAGGCGCTGTGCGGCGGTGAGGCGCTGCCGTCGGACCTGGCCGAGGAACTCCTCGCCAGGGCCGGGGAACTGTGGAACCTGTACGGGCCCACCGAGACCACCATCTGGTCGACGGTCTGCCGCGTCGAACGCGGTGACCGGGTGACGATCGGTCGTCCCCTGGCGAACACCCGCTGCTATGTGCTGGACCGCTTCGGCGAACCCGTCGCTCCGGGGACACCGGGGGAGCTGTACATCGGCGGGGACGGTGTGGCCGACGGATACCTCGGGCGGCCCGAGCTCACCGCCGAGCGGTTCGTGAAGGATCCCTTCGGGCCCGGCGGTGCGCGGATGTACCGGACCGGCGACCTCGTCCGGCAGCTGGCCGACGGCCGACTGGAGTACCTCAATCGCATCGACAGCCAGGTCAAGCTGCACGGTTACCGCATCGAACTGGGCGAGATCGAGCATCACCTGCGCGCCCGGCAGAGCATCCGGGAGGCGGTCGCGGTGGTCCGCGAGGACAGCCCCGGCGACCGTCGGCTCGTCGCCTACGTGGTGGCCGACCCCGGCACGGAACCGGACACCGCGGCACTGCGCGACGCCTTGCGCGGCGTGCTGCCGGGCTACATGGTGCCCGCGGCCGTGGTCGTTCTGGACGAGGTGCCGCTCACCCACAACGGCAAGGTCGATCGCAAGGCCCTGCCCGGCCCGGCCCAGGCCGGGCCGGACAGGGCCCAGACGGGGCCGGACGCGCTCACCACCGACACCGAGCGGGCGGTCGCCGCCGTCTGGCGCCGGGTGCTCGGCGTGCCCCTGGTCGGCCCGCGCGACAACTTCTTCGACCTGGGCGGCAATTCCCTTCTGCTGATGCACGTGGTCAAGGAGTTGCGGGACACGCTGGATCCGTCGGTCACCCGCGTCGACGTGTTCCGCTATCCCACCGTCGGCGAGATGGCCCGCCACCTCGCCGCCCCGCGGGCCGGCGAACGGCCGACCGCCGCTGCCCGGCCGACCCGGGCCCGGCGCGAGTCGCTGGAACGGCTGCGCCGCAGACGCACCACGAGGGGAACGGGCCCCACCGCCACCTGACGACACACGTCATTACGCCCGCGTCATTCCGCGTACGACCATCCGTGAAGGGAAGGACCCATGGCCCACTGCGCCGTGTGCTCTCTGCGAGAGGGCCATCCCGGCATCACCCTGGACGAGAACGGGACCTGCAACCTGTGCAACCTCGAAGTGGCTGATGAACTGCTGGAGAACTTCACCTACACCAACCGGATCTTCGAGGAGTTCACCGCCGCCGGCCCCAACCTCGACGGCGAGTTCGACTGCCTGTTCATGTACAGCGGCGGCAAGGACAGCACGTACATGCTGGACAAGTTCGTCAACGAATACGGCAAGCGTGTCCTTGCCTATACCTTCGACATCCCCTTCGAGAGCGAGCACGCCGCCGACAACATCAAACTGGCGAAAGAGAAGATCCCCGCGCATTTCGTGCTGGATTCGGACGAGGCCGGCATCACGACGATGATGCGCGACGTCTTCAACCGGCCCGCACCACAGAAGCCCGGAGAGTATCTCGACGAGAAACTGCCGTGCGTGTCCTGTCGGACGTTCTTCGTCATCCGGGCCATCCTCTGCGCGATCCGTAACAAGATCCCGTACATCGCCCTGTGCGCGGACCCGCAGCAGATCCTCACCATGGAGTCCAACGTCCGGGAGATCGCGCGCGGTTTCTACGAGACCTTCGGCCGCGAGCTGACGGGTCGGCTCTTCGGGGAGGAACTGGAGAACGTGCTGTTCGCCACCGACGAGGAACTTCCGAAAATCGTCTTCCCGTTCATCGCGATGCGCTACGACTACGACCCCGACGCGATGGTGCGGGAACTGAAGGAGAAGGGGCTCTACCAGTCCTCGCCGCTGGAGACCCACTGCACCCTGTATCCGCTGCTGAACTACTACTCGTTCAAGAACTGGGGCTGCATGTTCTACAAGCTGAACGCTTCCAGTTACCTGCGCGCGGTGAAGAAGAACAAGAACTACGACCGCTCCACCTACAGCATCAAGTTCCCGCGCGCGGCGAATCTGCCGGACATCGAGCAGCGTCTCCAGGACATCGTCTTCGACATTGCCCGGGGTGATGCCGACCCGCGGGCACACGAGCCGGCGCTCGTCGAGATCTTCAGGGAACTCCATGGAGACGAGAACGCGGCCCACTTCGTGGCCCGCAGTTTCCTCGACATGCGCAGGACGGCCACCCGTATGGGAATCAAGCTCGCCTGAAGGAGGCAGAGATGGACCAGCACGACGTCAGGGAATCCGATATCGCCATCATCGGCATGGCATGCCGCCTGCCGGGCGCTCCCTCCGTGGATGCCTTCTGGCGCAATCTGCGGGAGGGCGTGGAGTCGACGACCTTCCTGTCCGACGAGGAACTGCTCGCCGCGGGCGTGGATCCGCAGCTCATCGATGACCCGAGCTATGTCAAGGCCGCCCAACTGCTGCCCGATATCGACAAGTTCGACGCCGACCTCTTCCGTGTCACCGCGGACGAGGCGGAGATACTCGACCCGCAGCAACGGCAGTTCCTCGAATGCGCCCTGGAAGCGCTGGAGGATGCCGGATACGATCCCGGCGCCTACGACGGCGCCATCGGCGTGTACGCGGGCGCCGGCCTGAACACGTACCTGCTGCACAACCTCCACGACCGCTACCGCAACGCCTCCACCCTCGACGACTACCGGCTGATGCTCGCCAACGACAAGGACTTCCTGGCCACGCGGGTGTCCTACAAGTTGGACCTGCAGGGCCCCAGTCTCAGCGTCAACACCGCGTGCTCCACCTCACTGGTCGCCGTGCACACCGCCTGCCTCAGCCTGATCAGCGGCGACTGCGACGCGGCGCTGGCCGGGGCGGTGCACATCAAGGTGCCCCAGCGGAAGGGGTACCGCTACCAGGAAGGCATGATCCTCTCCCCGGACGGACACTGCCGCGCCTTCGATGCCAAGGCGCAGGGCACCATCGTCGGGGACGGCGTCGGTGTGGTGGTCCTCAAGCGGCTGCGCGACGCCCTCACTGACGGCGACTTCATCCACGCGGTCATCAAGGGCACCGCCGTCAACAACGACGGTGCGGCGAAGGCCGGATACACCGCACCGACCGTCGAGGGCCAGGCGGCCGTCATCCGCGACGCCCAGCAGATCGCCGACTGCCCGCCGCACACCATCGGATACCTTGAGGCACACGGCACGGGCACACCGCTCGGCGACCCCATCGAAGTGACCGCGCTCAACGCGGTGTTCACCGAGGACACCGAGGCGATCGGCCGCTGCGCGATCGGCTCGGTGAAGACCAACATCGGCCATCTCGACGTCGCCGCGGGCATGGCGGGCCTGATCAAGACGTCGCTGATGCTGCGCCATGCCGAGCTGGTCCCCAGCCTGAACTTCGAGTCGCCCAACCCGGAGATCGACTTCGACGCCGGGCCGTTCCACGTCGCCACCGAACTCACCGACTGGCCCGCCATCGACGGCGCGCCGCGCCGCGCCGGCGTCAGCGCGTTCGGGATCGGCGGCACCAACGCGCACGTCGTCCTGGAGGCGCCGCCGGCCCGCCCGGCGCCGTCCAAGCCCCGCCCGGCCGAACTCCTGGTGCTCTCGGCCCGCTCGCCGCAGGCCCTGCAGCGGGCCATGGCCGACCTGGCCCGGCACCTGCGAAAGCATCCGGAACTCTCGCCCGCCGACGTGGCCAAGACCCTCGGCGTCGGCCGCCGTGCCCATCGTCACCGCTGCGCCGTGGTCTGCTCCGACCTGCGCGAGGCAGCCCTCGCCCTCGCCCTCGCCGACCGCGAGCAGCTGATCACCGGGGATGTCGTTGACGACCGCCCCGACGTGGTCTACGGCGTGGCCGACCGGCTCGGGGACGGCGGCACCCACGCCGTGGCGCTGCTGCGCGCACTGCCCGCCTACCGCGCGGAAATCCAGGCATTGACCGGCACGGACGGCACGGACGCCGAAGCGCTGCTGGGCTCCGACGACACGGCAGCGGCCCTGGTCGCCCAGCTGGCCGCCGCCCGCCTGTTCACCGCGTGGGGTGTGCGGCCCGCCGCCGTGACCGGTGGCCCGGTAGCCCGGCTCGTCGCCGCCTGCCTGTCCGGCGAGCTCACCGTCCCGGAGGCACTGCGCCTGCTCGACACGGACCCGGACTCCTGGACCGGCGTTCCGCGGACGCCCTCCGACACTCCCCCGGGCGCCCTGCTGCTGCGCCTCCAGCCCGACGGCACCGCTCCGCCCGGCTTGCACCGCACCGCACACGACCTGGCGACGGTGTGGACCGCGGGAGCCGACGTCGACTGGGACGCGTTCTACGGCGGCGAGCAGCGCTGCCGTGTCCCGCTGCCGCATTACCCGTTCGAGCGCACGCGTCACTGGGTCGAACCGGAACACCGCACCGCGCGGCGCACACCGGAACCCGACACCCTGACCGAGCGGCTCGCCGCGGCTGTCGGGCCCGAACGTGTCGACATCATCACCGAGTTCGTGCGGCAAAAGATCGCCACGGTCCTGGGCGGGGAGGCAGGCGGGCTCCCGGAGACCGACCGCAATCTCTTCGACATGGGCCTGGACTCGCTCATCCTGATCGACGTCACCGCTCACCTCGGCGACGCGCTGGGCGAGCAGGTGGAGGCGTCCGCGTTCGTCGAGTACCCCACGATCCGCTCCTTCTCCGAGCACCTGGCCATCGTCCTCGGCCTGGTCGAGGAGTCCCCGCCGCAGCAGGACGGCATCCGGACCTCCCGGCGGGCCCAGCGCGCGGCCGCCCGCCACACCGGCCAGGCCTGACCCCCTCCCGCGCGACCGCGGACGACAAGCGAAAGCTGCTGCCGAGCCTGCCGGCCCGGGCCCGGCGAGCGACGGCGTGGCGATCGGATCTGATCGCCACGGTCACCCCGGCCTGAAGCCGCGCCGGCTGCGTCGCCCGCCTGGCGCAGCGCCCCGACCGTGGCGTGGTGGGGCGCTCCGCTGTCCGCGGTCAGGCGGGCGCGGCTCGCTGGCGTGGTAGCTGTCGAGGTCGGGCTGCCAGTTGGCGGGGTCTTTGTCGTCCTTGGTCCGGTTGGACCGTGCTGAGACGGCGATCAGCTGACACATGGGCCACAGGAGTACCCACCCTTGCGCCTTTCGAACAGGATCATCCGATTGAAACCATCACGTGCAAAAAATCCTGTTCCCCTAGGCCTCGCTGGGCACGTCAACAACACTCCGGCGAAGCCCGATAGTCCGGGCATTCCGAACCACTGCCCCGATGCCGCCAGGCATCCTTGACCGGCACCCAACCTGGGAGCGCCTCAACGAGACACCTCGAATTTACGGGGAAAAGGAGTGTCGACTTGAGCCGCAAGACCAGCTGGCCGCTCTCACGCTGTCGGGAGCCGGGACAGGGGGTGTGGTGGTCGTCTATCGCTGCCTCGATGCGCAGGCCGGTGCCGAGGACTGCGAGTGAGATGGCTGCGGTGTTCACCCAGTCGTGGCCGCCGACGGTGAGTTGGTCGAGAGCGAGGATCAGAGCCGCGACGGCGAGGGCCGTGTTGCCGAAGGCCCTCGCCGTGCTGGTGGTGTGTCGTGTCATGTCGAGCAGATTCCAGCTCACAGGTCCAGCCGCCCACTGGCCGCATCGAAAACGACCACCAGACCGACTGACCGCCCCTGAACCGCACCCAGCTCACAACCGCATCGGCTTCTCGGCACGATCGGCTCGGTGGCCTCATCCGCGAATACAAGCAGGTCGCGTACGGTGACACCGTTTCCGGCACCCACACCGTCGGCGACGACACGTTCGGGGGTGTCAACCGGCGTCGCAAGGGTGCCGATCACAGTCTCGCCGCGCTCAAGAGCATCCGGGCCGTCCGCCCGGACGGCGCCCCGATCTACGTCATCCTCGACAACCTCTCCGCCCACAAAGGCAGCAAGATCCGCCGGTGGGCGGCCGGGAACAAGGTCGAGCTCTGCTTCACGCCGACCAACGCGTCCTGGGCCAACCCCATCGATGCGCACTTCGGGCCGCTGCGGCAGTTCACTCTCGCCAACTCCAACCACCCCAACCACACCGTCCAGACCCGCGCGCTGCACCACTACCTGCACTGGCGCAACCAGAACGCCCGCCACCCGACGTCCTGACCGCCCAGCGCCGGGAACGCGCCCGTATCCGCAGCGAGAAAGGCATCCGCTGGGGCGGCCGCCCTCTCAACCCCGCGGCCTGACCACCGCGGCGTGGCCCTCGGCGATCTGACATGAGCGGCCTCGCCGCAGGAACAAGCCCCGTCAGGTCCCTTCGGGCTTGCGGGCCAGCAGGCAGGCGTGCGGTCTGTTCACCCGTCCGCCAGGCTCCTGCTCCAGCCTCGCAGTGACGACGAGTCCGGCCTGCTCCAGCAAGCCGACCAGGCGGTCCAGGGGCAGGAGATACGACTCGTAGGACACCGGACGGCCATAGCCCTGGGTCGGCTGCAGCCGTTCATCGCCGACATAGTCTCCCCAGAGCAGGTAGCCGCCGGGCGCGAGCGTGCGGTGGAACTCGGCGAACACCGCCGGCAGCCACTGCGGGGGCGTGTGATGGGTGGAATACCAGGCCAGGATGGCGCCGAGCTCGTCGTCCCTCATCTCCAGCGCGGTCATCGAGCCCTCGGTGAACCGCAGGTTCGGATAGGCGTGCCGGGCCAGCCCGATCATCTTCGGCGACAGATCGACGCCGAAGGCGGGCACCCCCAGCCCGGCCAGGTGCGCCGTCACGCGGCCGGGGCCGCATCCCAGGTCCGCGACCGGCCCCAGACCGGCCGTCCGCACGAGTTCGGCGAACCCCGCCAGCATCGCGCGTGACAGCGGGTCCATCGCGGCTGGAGGCGGGACGCGTTCGACGTAATCGGCGGCGACCGTGTCGTACGACTCGCGGACGGCGGTCAGAAAAGAGGGCTCAGCCATGCGGGCGACCCTAGACCAGAGAACTGACACACTAGAGGTTGTCCCGTATGGGGTTGGGGTTATCCCGTGAGGGCCATGTTGTGGAGGCGTGCAGCGCCGAGCATGGCCTGAGAAGGCTCAGCCACTGGACGGCAGGCAGATCATCGCGCGTCCGAGGCCTCGATGAAGCTGGGATCGCTGCGCACCGACCGCGTTCGGATGGGTGAGCGCCGGGACAGCAGCCATCCCATCAGCGCGGCGGCGAGGCCGGCCAGGCCGGCCGCCGCGAAGCCGCCTGCCGGTCCGGACGTGTCGATCGCCCCGCCGACGATCGGGACGCCGAGGGCGAAGCCCGCGCCCAGCGCCGAGGACTGCAAGCCTGTCGCCTCACCGCGCACGCTCGCGGGTGCGAGCCGGCTCACGGCGTCGGACAACGCGGAAAGAGCCGGTGCGGCAAGCAGCCCCGCGCCGCAGCCTGCCACACACAACCAGCGCCAGTCGTGGGCCAGTCCGGCGGGAATGGTTACCAGCCCGAGCAGGCCGAGCAGCAGCCAGGTGGGCAGCGGTCGCGGGAGCGCGCCGTACAGAAGCCCGCCGGCGATGGAGGCCGCGCCGTACACGGCCACCACGACGGCGGCCCAGGAGACCTGGCCGGCTTCCTTGAGAGTGGCCACGATGGCCAGGTCGGTACCGTTGAGCACGATCGTGGCGCCGAACGCCATCACCAGCACCGCGATCATTCTCGGGCCCAGCCACTCCCGGCGACGGGGGCGGTCGGCTGGGTCGGCCGGCGCCTCGTCCTCGGCCCGCAGCGGGGGGTTGAGCAGGGCGATCCCCGCTCCGCCCGCCACGATCGCAGCGCCGACGCCCCAGGCCACCACGCCGGAGGGCAGTTGTGTCGCGCAGAGGATCACGATCGGCGGGCCCACCATGTAGGACAGCTCGCCCTGTACCGCTTCCAGCGCGAAGGCGGCCCGGCGCTGTCCCGCCTTCGTCATCGCGGCGATCGCCTGCCTGGTCACCATCGGGGCCGGCACCATCAGCAGACCTGCTACGAAGGCGGCGGCCAGCAGGGTCGTGTACGGCAGTACCGCGACGCTCAGCCACCACGCGACCTGAACCACGACGGTGATCAGCAGCACGATACGCGCGCCCCGCCGGTCGATCATGCGGCCCAGCAGCGGACCGCCCAGCGCCAGACCGGTGGTCATGGCCGCCGCGGCTCCTCCCGCTGCCGCGTAGCTCATGTCCAGGCCCAGAACGACGTACATCGTCAGCGCCATCCCGGAGGCCGTGATCGCAATGCGGGCGAGCAGCGAGACGCCCAACAGCGATGCCATCCCGGGCACGGCGAGCACCTGTCGGTATCGAGTCACCCGCGTGACGCTAGCTCCCATCATCTGGCGATAGGAAGTGGCCATATGATTGGAGCCGATATAATGGATTTTTATGGCCAGGGATCTGGAGATCGTACTGCTGCGGTCGTTCGTTACCGCTGTGCGGGCGGGCAGCATCAGCCGCGCCGCAAGCGCGCTGGGGCAGAGCCAGCCCGCGCTCAGCCAGCAGTTGCGCAAGCTTGAGAACACCGTCGGTAGCCCCCTGCTCCTCCGGTCCACGACCGGCGTCTCGCCGACCCGCGCGGGTGACGAACTCCTGCCATACGCGGAGCGCATCCTCTCGCTCTCCGCGCAGGCACTCACCGAAGCCGGCCGCGCACTGACCGGCCACTGCGGCGTCGGGTTGCTCGAAGACCTCGCCGCGTCCCAGCTTCCGCAAGCCCTCGCCGACCTCGCCCGGCTGCATCCAGGCGCGACGCTTGAGGTGCTCAGCCTCTCCGGCGACGCGAGGCGCGAGGCGTACGACGCGGGACGCGTCCAACTCGTGCTCGACGAGGCGGCGGACGTTCCCGGCCGGCCGCGCTGGACGGTGCGCCGACCGCTGGTCTGGGCGGTCGGCCAGGGTGTGGACTTGGCTGCCGATCCGCTACCCGTGGTGCTGTTCTCGGGCCCGTGCACATGGCGTGCGTCGGTGCTGGAAGGGCTGGAAGGTGCCGACCGCCGCTGGCGGGTGGCGTTCGAGAGCAACAGTCTCGTCGGTGTGCTCGCCGCGGTGCGGGCCGGGCTCGGCGTTACGGCGGTGCTGCCCGGGAATCTCGAACCGGCCATGGCGTGCCACGACGCGGACGCCCTGCCCAGCCTGCCGGACGTCGAACTCGGCCTGGCCAGGCACCCGCGGACCGAAGGCGATCCGCTGGTCGATGCCGTGGAGACCGCGCTACGACGCATGGTCTGAGCGGCGCCGCCCTCTGCCCGTCGTTGAGCCCGGTGCAGTTCGACCGTCTCGTCGCGTTGGTGCTGCGGCGGGGTGGTGACATCCAGCGAGGCCGGCCGTGGCATTGCCGCTGGAGGACCGGGTGTTGCTGGTAGCCACGTACTGGCGCACGAACTTGACGTTGCGGCAGGTGGCACTACTGTTCGGGATCTCGAAGTCGGCCGCGGACCGGATCCTGAACCATCTCGCGCCGCTGCTGGCGATCTCTCCGGCCCGCCGCGGACGCGAGGGCACCGTGTACATCGTCGACGGCACGCTGGTGCCCACCCGGGACCGCACTGTCGCGGCCTCGAGCAAGAACTACCGGTACTCGACGAACCCGCAGGTGGTCATTGATGCCAACAGCCGCCTGGTGGTGGCCATCGGTGACCCGCTACCCGGCAGCCGCAACGACTGCCGGGCCTTCACCGAGTCCGGTGTCGACCGTGCCTGAAATGGTGTTCCCACCCTCGCTGATGGCGGCTACCAGGGCACCGGACTGCTCATCCCGCACCGCAAAAGACGAGGCCAACGGCGTCTGAGCCCGCAGCAGGAGGCCAAAAACGCTGTCCACCGTCGGGCCCGGGCACGTGTCGAGCATGCCCTGTCGCGCCTCAAGAACTGGAAGGTTCTGCGGGACTGCTGACTCAAGGGCAACGGCGTTCACCTGGCCATGCTCGGCGTTGCACGCTTTCACAACATGGCCCTCACGGGATAACCCCAACTCCATACGGGACAACCTCTAGCCACCCAGACATCGGTCATCAACGCTGGGACGTCTGCTGCGGCGACACCACGCCCCGGCATGCCCCTGTCTCGCTTGGCACACTTTTTCTTCGCTGTGGGTCCCAGCGGACTGTCCCGCTACGGCGCCACAGAGCCGGATACGGCGCTCATGTGT
This sequence comes from Streptomyces sp. NPDC020845, assembly GCF_044334165.1. Classification (NCBI taxonomy): domain Bacteria; kingdom Bacillati; phylum Actinomycetota; class Actinomycetes; order Kitasatosporales; family Streptomycetaceae; genus Streptomyces; species Streptomyces sp. NPDC020845. The sequence continues at coordinate 258,916 of NZ_JBIRSJ010000008.1, forward strand.
GCCGTTCAGAAATGCGTCGCTGCAGCTCATAGGCTGTCTGGTGGCCTCGTGGGCACGCTGGGATCATGCCTGGGTGACCGTCTCACTGGTGTATCAGGTGACGCGGAGGCCGCTCTCCGTTCCGGCGGTGCCGTTACGCAGGCAGGCAAGGACGCCGAACTGCTGGTACTTCGGCATGAGAACGTGGTGCTGCGCAGGCAACTCGCGGGTCCGGTGCGGTACGAGTCGGTGGATCGGCTGTGGTTCGCGGCACTGGCTCCCCGCCGTAGCGGGCCGCCATGGGGTGCTGCGCCGGCACCGTGAGCTGCTGCGCCGCCGCCACGCGAAGGCCTCCCGCCCCAAACGGCCGGGACGACCCCGCGCTGTACGATCCGTGCGCGCCCTGGTGTTACGGCTGGCACGAGAGAATTCCAGCTGGGGGTACCGGCGCATCCACGGCGAACTCGCCGTCCTCGGTATCAAGGCCGCCGCCGGCACCGTGTGGAACATCCTCAAGGACCACGGCATCGACCCCGCACCCGAACGCCAACACACCACCTGAGCGACCTTCCTGCACTCCCAGTCCCAGCCCATCCTCGCCGCCGACTTCTTCGAGACCAAAACCCTCACCGGAGCGACTCCGTACGTCCTCGCGGCGATCGAGCACACCACACGCCGCGTGCGGATCCTCGGCGCCACCGCACCAGGTCATCCAGACCGGCATCCGGATGCCGCGCATGAACGCGATCATGGAACGTTGGGTGCGGTCATGCCGAACCGAACTCCCAGGCCGCACCCTCACCTGGAACCAGACCCATCTCCTCCACGCGCTACGCGAGTACGAAGCGTTCCACAACGAGCACAGGCCTCACCGCACTCTCACAAGCGCCACACCGCTCCACCCACTACCCGAACCGATTACCGACCCCGACCAACTCGCCCATCTCCACATCCACCCATGCGACCGCCTCAGCGGCATCCTGCACGAGTACCGACATGTCGCTGTGACCAGCACGGACGAGGTTCTTGGCAGGTCACTGGTCAAACGGCGACATCGGCAACCTCGCTGCCGCCAACCTGGCCCAGATCACCCGAGCAGTCAAACTCAGACTCAAGCAGATCCACTACCGCCCCCACCTCGTCGACGGCTGCCTCGCCGACACAGACCTGATCATGGACGGTTGACCGACATCACGCATTCAAGTTCGGTAGTCGCTACGACTTTTCGGTCAAATAACACTGGAATTTCGCCGGGACACTCCCGCGTCCGGCGCCGGACAACCCATCCGCGCTACACCATAGCTCGCACCTCAGCCCACAGGGGGACGGGGGGAAAGCCGGGACGACCGGTGCGGATGGATCGACGGAAGGCAGTGAATACTGTGCGTTGGTTGAAAGGTATGAACACGGCCCTGGGGCTCGCCGCCGCGGTTGCGGTCACGGTGCCCACCACGGCCCAGGCAGCACCTCTGGACAACACGCGGGTGACTTCCGCGAAATCGATCAGCTCATGGGAGCAGTGCCCCGAGTACTACTTCTGCATCTGGGAGTACGGGAACGCCAACGTGGGATCGGTCGGGGGCCATTGGGCGCGCTTCTACTACGGCTCGGAGAACTTGGCGAACCCGGTCGAGGGCTACGTCTTCAACGATAAGGTCCGCTCCGTCTGGAACCGCACCGGCGATGTCTGGTGCCTGTATGTCGACAAGGAATGGGGCGGCCCCAATTGGCCCGTCGGCAACTGGCGCGGCAACTCCTCGCAGTACGGTCATGCGAACGACATCAGTTCACTGAAGAGGTGCTAGCAAGTGCCGTATCAGGCAAAAGTCTCTCGTGTCGATCTCGCGGGTCAGCCTTCGGAGGGACGCGGGGCGCGCAGGTGCGCCCGTTCCTTCAGCTCCTCCTCGTCGACCAGCGTGAGCATCGGCCGGCCCGGCGCGCACACCATGATCACCACGAACTTGGTCTGTGCGTCCGACAGGGCGTTGCCGTCCTGGTAGTGGATCACGTCACCGCCTGGCTCCCAGAACGTCCCACCGGCCTCGACCACACGCTCCAGCTCACCCTCGAGCTCGAACCGGAGCGCGCCCTCCATCACATAGCCGAACGACGGGCCCGAGTGGCGGTGCGGAGGGAGCCCGGGGTGACTGGGAGGCCACTCGACGAGGATGGTCATTCCCGAACCACCTTCGGGAAAGAAGGGCGGAGTGACTTCCTGCAGCAACTTGACTTCGGGCGGCAAGGAGACCTCGTGGGCGCTCCCGCGCTCTGGGTTCTTCGCTGACATGTACCACACCTCCATAAGCCTGCCCGAATGGATGATCTTGCGTCGGCCACCGCATTCCGGACCGGTGCACCGACCCACTCGTTCGGCTGTGACCAAGGTCGCCGGTTCCCTGCTCACACAACTCGCTTCGCGATGAGGACATGCCACAGCCCGCATCCGTGACAGGCCGTGTGCCTTCTGTCTCGCCCAAACCGTCTCGACACCACCCTCCCTCCCATCGGCGGCCGCCGCAATCCGGGAGCCTGTGCCGCTCGAAAAGTCATCGCCGCAGGTGAGCGGGGCGCGATCAGTCCACTGGGATCATGTCCTCCGTGATCGTGTCCTTGCTGCACAAGGTGACCCGGAAACTGCTCACTGTTCCATCGGTGCTCCTGCGTCGCCGGACGGCGAAGGAGGCGGAACTGCTGGTGCTGCGGCACGAGAACGCGGTCCTGCCCGCCAGTTGGCCGGACCGGTCCGCTATGAGCCCGCCGACCGGTTCTGATTCGCCGCCGTGTCCGGACAGATACCCCGGCGCCACTGGCGCGAGATCTTCCCTGCCACCCCCGGCACCCTGCTTGCGCCGATGCACCCTACGTCGCGGAGCAGTCGAGGCTTGCGAGGTCGACCGCGTCGGCCATGGCCTGCATGCCTTTGTCGTTGGGGTGCACGTGGTCGCCGTTGTCGAGGAAGGGGAGCATGCGCTCGGGGTCGTAGGGACTGCGCAGAGCCCGGTCGAAGTCGGCCACGCGGTCGAACTCGCCGCTGTCCCGGATGAATGCGTTGATCTCCTGCCGTACGGCCTCGCCTGCCGGGTCCCATTCGGGCCAGCCCTTGTAGGGGCCGACCGTGGCGCCGACCACGCACAGTCCGGCGTCTTGGGACCGCTGGATGATCTCCCGGTAGCCGTCGATCACATCCTGCGCCGTCACCCCGGTGTGGGCCTTGATGTCGTTGATGCCCTCGAAGAGGAACACGGTCCGGACCCCGGGGTGGGACAGGACATCGCGGTCCAGCCGGTTGAGTGCGCTCTGTCCGGCGCCGTCGGCGAGCAGCTTGTTGCCGGAGATTCCTTCGTTGGCAACTCCCTCGACGGTCGTCGCGGTGGACGTGCGCAGCCGGCGGGCCAGGTAGTCGGGCCAGCGGCGGTTCAGATCGGTCGAGGACTGCCAGCCGTCCGTGATGGAGTCGCCCAGCGCGACCACCGCGCCGATGGAGGCACTTGTCCGTACGGTGACGGCGTCGAGGTAGTGCCAGGAGCCGGTCCGGTTGACCCAGTTGGTGGCGCTCTCTTCTGCCGTGTGATCGCCCTGGGTGATGTACGACGTCGCCATGGCCATGCCGTGGCCGGTCGCGGGACCCGCGGCGTCCGGGCTGTGCACGCTGATGACCAGGTCGGACCCGGCGGCCAGCCGGCCGGGCAGCGGGTCGCTGAAGACGGTGCGTCCGGCGGGGACGGTGACCGAGCGGGCGCCGTCGAACGTGAGCCGCTTGTTGGTGCCGCGCACCAGTTCCGCACCCGACTTCCGCACGCCCGCGTAGACGCTGTCGAAGGTCACCGGCCGGTCGCCGAAGGCGTTGGACAGGCGGATCCGCAGGTTGTCGCCGCCGGCGCTGGTGTGCACGACGAGCCGGTAGCCGCGCCCGGCGACACCCTCGCCCAGGCGGTCGGCGCTGGCGCCCCAGGTGATGACGTCGTGCCGGCGAGCCGCCTTCCCGGAATCCTCGGCCAGCGCCTGCCCGGACGGGACGACCAGGGCGCACATCATCGCGAGCGCCCCGCCCGCGGACGCGATCCGGCGGATCACCGGTCGAAGTCCTTGAGCGTGACGGACGCACCGGCCTTGAGCACCACATTGCGGGTGCGGCCGGCGAACTCGACGGTGGTCGTGCGCCCGCCGACGCTGCGGAGCCTCACCGAAGTGGGCTTCGCGTCCTGCCACTTCACATCCACGACGAATCCGCCGCGCGCGGGAAGGCCGGTGATGTGGCCGGAGGAGGCCCATGCGTCCGGCAGGGCCGGGAGCAGTTCCAGATGGCCGGGCCGCGAGTACAGCAGCATCTCGGACATCGCGGCCGGAGTGCCGAAGTTGGCGTCGATCTGAAAGATGCCGCGGCCCTGCTCCACCTCGTAGACGTCGAAGAGGTTGAAGGCGGTGCCGTTGCTGCCACCGCTGGACGGGCGGAGGTTGTTGACCACGAGCTGGTAGGCCTTCTCGGCGTCCTTGAGCCGGGCCCAGCACAGGCTGCGCCAGGCGTTGGCCCAGCCGAAGCTGTTCATGCCGCGCGCGGTCAGCTGGGCGGTGGCTGCGTCGACGATCTTCTTGGGGGTGGAGCCGTCGGGGCGGATGCGGTCGCCGGGGAAGAGGCCGACCAGCCCGGACAGGTGCCGGTGCGTGGTTTCGCCGAGGTTGTCGGGCGACATCCACTCCTCCAGCCAGCCCGTCTTCGGGCTCACCTGCGGCAGGTACAGGCGCTTGCGCATGCCGGTGATGGTGTCGGCGTAGGCGGTGTCCTTCTTCAGCAGGGCGGAGGCGGCCGCAAAGTTGCCGAACAGCGCCCACACCAGTTCCTGGGCGTAGGTGATGCCCTTGGCGTCGAGCGGGCCGTGCTCCGGGGACCAGTCGCTGTCCGCGATCAGCACCTCCTTGGTGGTGCCGGGGAGGGCGTGGGGCAGCAGCCGTGCCTCCCAGAACTCGCAGGCGCCCTTGAGAAGCGGGTAGATCTTCGTGAGGTAGGCGCGCGACTGGGTGTACTCGTAGTGCTCGTACAGGCTGTTGCACAGCCAGGCGTTGCCCGCCGGGTGCCACCACCAGCCGCCTCCGCCGTAGGGGTTGGTGGAGATGGCGACGGTCCAGCCGGCGACCCTGCCGGTGGAGTTGCGGTAGCGGTTGCGCGGGTCGTTGAACAGGGTCCGGGTGAGCTTGGTCCAGGAGGGGAGCTGGGCGAGGCAGTAGTCGGTGAAGGTGTCGAAGCACTGGGAGAGGCCGGTCCGGTCGGCCATCCAGTAATTCATCTGGATGTTGATGTCCGTGTGGTAGTCGCCCATCCAGTCCGGGTCGTTGCCGTCCAGCCACAGGCCCTGGAGGTTCAGGGGCAGGCTGTCGCGAGATCCGGAGATCATGAGGTATCGGCCGAACTGCAGGTAGGCGGCTTCCAGTTCGGGGTCGGGGACGAGGTCCCGGGTGCGGGCGTGGAGACGTTCCCAGGTGTCCAGCTCGCGCTGCTCGGCGCTGGACGTGCCGAGCGAGAGGTCCAGTTTTGCGTAGAGGGCACGATAGTCGGCGATGTGGGTGCGCCGGAGGGCGTCGGCGGACTCCGACGCTGCGTCGCGGACCTTCGTACGGGCCAGCCGCTCGGGGTCGAGGGAGGGGTTGCGGAAGCCCGCGGCGGCGTCGGGCGCGTAGTTGGTGCCGGCGCTGACGACGATGGTGAGTTCCCTGCAGTCGGAGAAGTCGATCCGGGTGTCGTTGACGGTGACCTTGCCGCCTGTGGCGCGGGCCTTGACGGCGGCGCCGTAGCGCAGGCCGTTGGGGAGGGTCGCGCCGAAGGACTCGGCGGCGGTGGGGTTCTCGCCGTGGGTGCCGGTCAGGGTGATGGTGCCGGTGTAGCGGCCGCCGCCACTCTGTGTGAAGCGCAGGACGATGACGTCGTCGGGGTGGCTGGCGTACATCTCGCGCCGGTAGGTGATGCCGGAGCGGACGTAGGAGCTGGTGACCAGGCCCTGGGCGAGGTCGAGGGTGCGGCGGTAGGTGTTGACGGCGCCGAGGTCGTGGTCGGGGATGTCGACGGTGAGCTTGGCGAGCAGCGTGAACGAGCCGAAGTCGGAGCGTCCATAAGGGAACTGGCCGTCCTTGTCCAGGGTGTCGTTGAGGCCGCCGGTCCACATGGTGGCGTCGGAGATCAGCAGCACTTCGCGGCCGGAGTCGTTGCTCGCGAGGGCGCCTATGCGGCCGTTGCCGATGGGCAGGCCCTGTTCGATCAGGGAGCCCTCGTCGCCAGGGGCTTGCCACCACAACTGCTGACGGGCGGCGTCGGCGGGCAGCGGAGCTTCGGCGGGGCGGGCGGGCGCGGCGGAGGCGGTGAAGGTGGGCAGCGTGCCGGCGGCGGTGAGGGCCGCCGTGGTGGCGAGGGAGAGGAGGGTTCTTCTGCTCGGGTCGTCAGGGCTGGTGTTCATGGCGGCTCCGGATGCGTCTGGAGTGGGGGGACGGCGCAGGGCCGGGCCCCGGGTGGGGGCTGCGCAGGGCCGGGCCCCGGGTGGGGGGGCGGAAGGAGATCAGCGAGACTTCTGTACGTCGATCCGGTCGATGTCCGGCGCGTAGCCGTCGCTTCCGCTGTCGATGGTGATCGTGTTGGCCCCGGACTTCAGCTTCACCGGCACATAAACGCTGTTCACCGTGGTCCAGTCACCCGTGGAAGCGAACTTGTGCGAGGTGGCGCCGCCGCCGTTGGCGGAGACCAGGGCAGACCGGGCGTCGCCGCTGATGTAGGAGACCTTGACCTGGTAGGTGCCTGCCCTGGGCACGACGACGTCGTTGACGGTGAGCTTGCCGCCGCCGTAGAGGTTGCCGACCTTGCGGCCGTCGGAGCAGGCGGAGCAGTCGGCCACGGAGGCGTTGCCGCTCAGGTCGCCCGCCTCGGCCTCGTAGCCGGTCCACGTGAGGCCGGTGCCGCGCGGGGTGACGGTGAACAGCCGCGAGCCGTGCGCGGGCAGCGCCTGGGTGATCTTGTCGGTGTAGGTGCCGAGGTTCTCCTTGTTCCACACGTCACGCACCGAGGCCTTGCCCTGGAAGCCGAGGGTCGACCAGTTCGCCGTCACGGAGGCGGGTGCGTCGGACAGGTTGAACAGCGCCACGCTGTAGGTGCCGTCGGGGTTCTTCGCGGCCCACACCTGCTGCGGGTCGGATGCGGTGACGGGCTCGGCGGGCGGCGCGCTGCTCTGGTTGATCGCGATGACCTCCCGGTTGGTCAGCAGCGACAGCCCGTAGGAGTCGAGGCGGGTGAGGTCGTCGCCGGTGTAGAGCGGAGACTTGGCGATCGCCCACAGGGTGGCGTAGCTCTGCCGCTCGGCCTTGGTGAGGCCGTCCATCTCGCCGTTGCCGACGTTGAGGGAGTCGAGGTCGTTCCAGCCGCCGGGTCCGGCGTGGTCCGTCCAGGCCGGGGCGTGGTCCCACCGGTCGTCGACCGAGTTCTCCCAACTGACCAGGGTGTTGCAGTAGCACTCGACGTCGGTGTCGATGCGCCAGCCGTTGGAGTACTTCTTCCAGTCCTCGGCGTGGCTGTAGGCGAGGGACCAGGACAGCTCCAGGTGGAGGGGGCGGCCGGCGGTGTCGATGGCCTTCTGCCAGGCGGCCACGTCGGCGACGTTGTCGTAGTTGTCGCCGCTCTTGAAGGAGCCGGGTCCGACGCCGTCGAGCTTGAGGAAGTCGTAGCCCCAGTCGGCGAACATCTGCGCCTGGGAGTCGATGTACTTCTGCGCGCAGGGATCAGAGAAGTCGATCTTGTACGAGCTGTCCCAGCCGTTGGTGGTGCGCAGGTCGTCGTAGACGATGTCGGCGGTGGTGCAGCCCTCGGCCTTCCAGATCGGCGTCCTGCCGTCGTTGTACGCCTCCTTCTGCAGGCCGACCGGGAGGTAGATGCCGGCCTTCAGGCCCCTGGAGTGGATGCGGTCGGCGACGGCCTTCATACCGCTCGGGAAACGCTCCGGGTCGGCCTTCTGTCGGCCGTACTCGTCGAACTGCGACTTCCACGACCAGTCCATCCACCAGCCGGCGTCGATGTTGATGTACTCGTAGCCGAACTTCTTCAGCTTGGCCGCCATGGCATCGGTCTGCTTGTCGACGTTCGCCTCGGTCAGATAGCTGTAGTCGCCCTTCGGGTTGAGGCCCGGGTACTTCGACGACTGCATGGTCCAACTGGTCCAGCCCATGTAGGGCTTGGCGGCCAGGGTGGTGGTCGTGGCGGCCGGGGTCGTGGGGGCCTCGGTCTCGGCCCGCGCGGCGGGAACGGTCGTCGCGAGTTGGGCGGTGAGGGCCAGGACGACGACGGTTCTCAGCCGGCGTCCGGGCAGGGCTGCGTTCGAGGTTGACCGCATGGGCCGTACCTCCTTGTGTTCGGTGCGGCGAGGGATACGAGGGCGGCTCAGCCCTTGCTCGAGCCGATGGTGAGCCCGCTGATGAACTGACGCTGGAGCGCGAAATAGACCAGCAGCGTGGGGATCGCGGTCATCAGGGCGCCGGCCGCGATCAGATTGGGGTTGGTGAAGTACGCGCCCTGGAGGTTGGCGAGTGCGGAGGTGATGGGCCGCTTGTCGCCGGTGTCGATGAGGACGCGAGGCCAGAAGAAGTCGTTGTAGATCCAGATGGACTCCAGCGTGGCCAGTGCGGCGAAGGCCGGCCGGCACAGCGGCAGGATGATTTGGAAGAACTGCCGCCACACCGGGGCGCCGTCGACCTGTGCGGCCTCGGTGATCTCCTTCGGGATCGTCTGCATGTAGTTGCTGAGAACGAAGGTGCAGAATCCGCACTGGTACGCGACGTGGATCGCGATGATGCCCCAGGCCGAGTCGTACAGCAGCATGGAGTCGCTCATCCACCACGGCAGCGGGATCAGCAGGTACAGCCGGTACAGCGGGGTGATGAGCACCTGGGCGGGCAGCAGGTTGCCCGCGGTGAACAGCATCAGCAGGGCGAGGTTGAAGCGGAAGTCGAAGCGGGAGACGAAGAACGCCACGGCCGCGGAGAACAGCAGCGTGCAGAGCACCGCGGGCACGGTGATGAGGATGGAGTTCCAGAAGAAGTGCGGCATGCCGGACTGGGTCCAGGCATCGGTGAAGTTGTCCAGGCCGAAGCTGCGCGGCAGGGAGAAGTAGCCGTTGCTCGCGGTGTCCTCGTACGACCTGAGCGAGGTGTACACGGCCCACAGCAGCGGGACGAGCCACAGCAGGGCGATACTGCCGAGCAGCATGTGCCGCCCGAGGGCGCGGGGCGGCCGCCTGGGTCCGCTCTTCGGCGGTTGCCGGCGTCCTGTCCGGGTGCGGGAGGCGGGCCGCTCGACGGTGGAGGTCACTGGTCCCCCTTTCGGAAGGTCTGCACGAGGAAGGTCCCGATTGCCGCGAGCGACATGAGCAGCAGGATCACGGCGAGGGCGGAGCCGTAGCCGATGTGGCCGGCCTCGCCGACGATGTTGTCGGTGATCAGCAGGGAGAGCAGTTCCATGCCGGGTTTGCTGCCGGTCCCCCCGCCGAGGACGTAGACGATGTCGAACGCGCGCAGCGACTCCATCACCGTGACGACGAGGATGATGTTGTTGACCGGTTTGAGTGCCGGGAAGATCACCTTGAGAAAGGTCTGGCGTCCGTTGGCGCCGTCGAGGGCGGCGGCCTCCCGGAGGGCCGGGTCGACGCTTTTCAGTCCCGCCAGGTAGAGGATCATGATGTAGCCGGTGTGCCGCCAGCCCGAGGCAACGAGGACGGCCCACAGATTCAGGTCGGGGTCGCCGAGCCAGTCGATGTGGTGACCGGCCCCGACGACGCCGAGGAAGCTGTTGAGCAGCCCGGTGTCGGGGTTGTAGATGATCTCCCAGATGAAGCCGACCACCGCGAGGGACAGCACCATCGGCAGGAAGATCGCGGTCTGGTAGATCCTGGTGAATCGAATCTTCTTGTCGAGCTGGTACGCCAGGAAGATACCGAACGGGGTCGGCAGCAATGCCGTGAACAGCAGCCAGATCACGTTGTGCTGGACGGCCGGCCAGAACGGCGGGTAGTTGGTGAAGATCTGGGCGTAGTTCTCGATGCCCGTCGGGTGGATGTCGGACAGGTCGATGCCGTCCCACGTGGTGAACGACAGCGCGATCGAGGCGAGGGCGGGCAGCCAGACGAAGACGAGCAGGGCGAGCAGGGGCAATCCGATGACGAGCGTCAGGAAGAGACGGTCGCTCCGGCTCAGCCGCCCGGGGGAAGTCGCGGAGGACACAGTGCGCAGGCCTTTCCGGTCCCGGTCAGGAAGTGAAGAAGCGTGAGCGCTGGGACTCGATCTTCTTGAGGGTGGCGGTGCCGTCGTCCGGGTGGCCCAGCCACTCGACCAGGCCGGGCAGGACGACGGTGGAGATGAAGCCGGGGTCGCTGTCCCGGTCGGCGAACTGGCTGATGTTCTTCGCGGAGTTGATCAGTTCGGCCGACTTGGTCTGCAGGGCGTTGTACGAGCCGGTACCGGCCTGCTCGTTGGCGGCGAGGTTGCTCGGGTCGACGCCCATGTACAGCTCCTCGGCCCGGGCGCCGCCCAGGAACTCCAGGAACTTTTTCGCACCGTCCTCGTTCTTCGGCTTCCGGCTCAGCATGAAGCCGTCGGTGGGTGCCTCGACGGCGTCCAGGCCGTGGACGCCGTCGATCTCGGGGAAGGGGAAGAAGTCGATGTCGCCGCGTATCGCCTCGTCGGTGATCTGCTGGCCGATGAACAGGCCGATGACCGCCATGCCCGACTTCTTGTCGATGAGCGACTGGGCGGCGTCCTGCCATGAACGGCCGCCGCCGCCCGTCTGGTAGTAGGGGGTCAGCTCGCGCCACAGGTCGAAGATGCGTACGACGCGCTTGTCGGTCCAGGAGACCTCGCCGCGCATGAGCTGCATGTGGAAGTCGTAGCCGTTGGCGCGCAGGTCGAGGTAGTCGAAGGCACCGAGGACGGACCAGCTGTCCCCGCCGCCGTAGCCGGCGGTGACCGGAGAGAGTCCGTCCTTCTTCATCCGCTTCGCGAGAGCGATGAAGTCGTCCCAGGTGGCGGGGGCTTCGTACCCTCGGTCCTGGAAGAGACTCCTCCGGTAGAACACCGCCCAGGGGTAGTTGTAGAGCGGAACGAAGTAGTACTTGCCGTCCTCACCGCGCGAGAGCTGCTTGGTGGCGTCGCTGAACCCGTCGCCGATGACGTCCCAGACCTCGTCGACGGGGCTCGCGAGCCCCTTCTTCGCGAAGTACTTCATGCGGTAGCCCGCGAACCACGTGAAGACGTCGTCCGGAGTGCCCTGCAGATAGCTGGTGATGCTGTTCTGAAAGGTGTCGTGGTCGACCGTGTTCGTCTTCACCGTGAGGCCGGAGTCCTGGGTGAACGCCTTCGTGACGGCCTCGTAGGCCTTCTTGGGCGTGGCGTCGGCGCCGTTGGAACCGAACGTGACCGTCTTGGGGTCGGCTCCCGGGCCGCCGCCGCAGGCGGTGAGGACGGGAGCGGCCAGAGCGGCCGCGGACAGGCCGAACAGTCCGCCGACCACTCTGCGCCGGCCGGGGCTCCGCGCAGCCAGGGGGAAGCTGCTGTGCTGCGTCATTCGTCGCTCCTCGTGCTCGTGCGTGCTAGGTGCGCGCGGCAGCGCCATTGGTGCGCTGCTGGTGGGTGTCGGATCTGATGAAGCTCTGGATCGCGGTGGCGGCCGCACCGCGCGCCCACTCCTCGAAAGGCAACGGGCGGGTCTGTACGTCGCACTGCGCGGCGGAGCCGAACGCGTACGCGGCGAAGGTGTCGCGGATCTGGTCGGCGAACAGGTCGTAGGCGGCCAGGCCCTCGCCGGAGATGATCACTCGCTCGGGCCCGAACAGGTTGGCCATGGTGGCGATGCCGCGGCCGATCGCCTCGCCGGCGGCGGCGTAGACCTCCCGCACTCCCGGGAACCCCCGGCGCGCGAGGTCCACGGCATGGGCGGAGTCGGTGACCGCGGTCCCCGTCGTCTCGGTGATGCGGGCGAGGATGGCCTGGTCGGCCGCGATCGCCTCCACACAGCCCCGGTTGCCGCACCGGCACATCGGGCCGGCCGGATCGATGGCGACGTGCCCGATTTCGCCGGCCACCCCGTGCGCCCCGGCCACCACCTGCCCATGCACCACGAGTCCGCAGCCGATGCCCGCGCCGACGGTGACCAGAGCAAAGTCGGACAACCCGACGCCGGCGCCGAACCACTGCTCGGCGACGGTCAGGGCACGCACGTCGTTCTCCACGGTGACCGGCAAGCCAGTGATGGTGTTGGCGAGTTCGCCGAGCGCCACGCCACGCCACTCCAGAAACGGCGAGTAGCGGACGGTTCCGTCGAGGCGGTCCACGTCGCCGGAGACGGCGAGGCCGAGGCCGAGCACCGGGACACCGAAGCCTTCGGCCTCGGTGAGCAGCTCCCGCACAAGCTCCGAGATCGCGGCGAGCACTGCTGCCGGGGCCTGATTCGTCAGCGGCAGGTGCCGGGCCACGCGGATCCGGCAGCACAGGTCGGTGAGGACGCCGATGAGTTCGTCGCCGGTCGCCTTGATTCCGACGAACAGCGCTCGGCCGGCGTCGACCCGCACCGGATTGGCCGGTCGCCCCAGTGCCCGGCGGGCGTCGTCGACGTCCTCCACGAGATACCCGGCCCCGATCAGCGGCCGTACCGCCTTGGTCACCGCCGCGGCTGACAGCCCCGTGCGCTCGGCCACCTCGGAACGGGTCAGGGGACCGTGCGAGAGCAGCGTGGTGAAGATCTGGGCGGCGGCGGGCGTCTGTGCCGGTAGGGCCTCGGGAGGGGGCGTCGGAGGGGAAGTCGACTGCATGGCCGGGAACTTAGGGCCCTTATTTTCTGGTGTCAATGAAAGAAGCGGGAACTCGTGAAAACTCTGGTGGTGCTCGCTCGAGGCATTCAAACTGGGTGCTGTGCATACCAGTTGACAGCTGATCGAAGGTCACGTTTGCTCACGGTCAGCATCGTCCCCGCTTGGAACGTGAGGCCTCATGCCGCTGATCTCCCATTCCCCCGAGGCCGGGGTCTGGCTGCTCACCACCCCGCGCACGTCGTACGCCCTGCGTATCGACGAGACCGGTGCACCCGGCCATGTCGCGTGGGGACCACGGCTGTCCCTGGCGGAGGCCCTGGAGCTGGCCGTTCCGCTGCAGGAGGCGCACAGCAGTTTCGAAGGGCGACGTGCGGTGGGCGAGGAGCTGCCGGCGGATGACGGCGTCCACTACGGGCCGCCGTCGCTCCAGGTACGCCACATCGACGGCACCCGCGGTTTCGAGTGGTGGCTTCAGGGGCACGAGGTGCTCCGGCGGCCGTCATCCGGCGCGGAGGAGCTGGTCCTGAGGTTCCGCGACCGTCTGTACCCACTGGAGGTGGCGCTGCACTACCGGGTACGCGAGGACACCGACGTCATCGAGCGCCGGACCGTGCTGCGCAACGCGGGCGCCAACCGTGTCGACCTGCTGCGCGCCGACTCCGCCGCCTGGACGCTCCCGCCACTGCCCGGGTACCAGCTCAGCCATGTCACCGGCCAGTGGTCGGCGGAGACCCAACTGCGCCGAGAGCCACTGCCGTACGGCGAGACCGTGCTGACCAGTCGCCGCGGCATCACGGGTCATCACGCCAACCCGTGGGTCATGGTGGACGCAGGCGAGGCCGACGAGGAACACGGCCGGGTCTGGAGCGCGGCCCTGGCCTGGAGCGGCGGCTGGCGCGTCACGACGCAGCGCACGCCCGACGGCCGGGCCGGCTTCACCGTCGGCGTCGGACACGAGGGCACGGTCCTGCCACTCAGTCCGGGCGAGAGGTTCGAGACGCCGATGTGTGCCGGGCTGTTCACTGACGGCGGGTTCGGTGCCACCACCGGGGCGTGGCATGACTACATCCGGACCCATGTGCTGCCGCGCGCGGGCGAGTTGGCTCCGGTGCTCTACAACTCCTGGGAGGCGACGGGCTTCAACGTCGACGAGGACGGTCAGAAGGCGCTGGCCAAGCGGGCTGCCGCGCTCGGCGTGGAGCTGTTCGTCGTGGACGACGGCTGGTTCGGCGCGCGCCGCAGCGACCGCTCGGGCCTCGGCGACTGGACGCCGGCCCCCGACCGGTTCCCCGACGGGCTCGGCCCGTTGGCCGACCATGTGCACGGGCTCGGCATGCGGTTCGGGATCTGGGTCGAGCCGGAGATGGTCAATCCGGACAGCGACCTGTACCGCGAGCACCCCGACTGGGTGTTGCACCTGCCCGGCCGGCCACGCACCGAGATGCGCAGTCAGCTGGTCCTCGACTTCTCCCGACAGGAGATTGCGGACTGGGCGTACGGCTGGCTCACCCGGCTGGTCGCCGACCACGGCATCGACTTCCTGAAGTGGGACATGAACCGCGCCATTGGCGAGGCGGGCCGGCCCGGCGAACCGGGTGGCGGCGATGCACTGTGGACGCGGTACGTGACCAATTTGTACGGGGTCCTCGACCGGCTGCGTGCCGACCATCCGCAGCTGCGCATAGAGACGTGCAGCGGCGGTGGCGGCCGGGTCGACCTGGGCATCCTCGCACGCACCGACCAGGCGTGGACGTCCGACAACACCGACGCCGAGGACCGGCTCGCCATCCAGCACGGCTTCGCCCACATCTATCCGGCGTGCTCCATGTCCGCGTGGGTGACGGACGTGCCGAACCAGCTCACCGGCCGTTCCGTACCCTTGTCGTTCCGCTTCCACGTGGCGATGTCCGGCCTGCTCGGGATCGGCGGCGACCTCTCCCGCTGGACGGAGGACGAGGTCACCGAGGCCGCCGGACTGGTGGCCACCTACAAGCGGGTACGTCATCTCGTCCAGCAGGGTGCCATGTACCGCCTCTGCGGGCCGACGGGGGAGGGCCCGACCGTCGTGCAATACGCCGGAGACGGCGCCGACGAGGTGCTGCTCCTCGCGTGGCAGCGCGGACCTCGGCACGGTGCCCCGCGCCAACCGGTCCGCCTGCGGGGCTTGACCCCGGGCGCCCGCTACCGCGACACATACACCGGAACGGTCCACCATGCGAGGATCCTTGCCGACTACGGGCTGCACCTGGACCTGCCGCCCGGCGACTGGGCGAGCACGGTGCTGCACCTGGTACGTGTCCCGGCAGAGGGCTCGTGACGTGTTACCCATGCCCGACGGACTGCGTCGATGCAGCGGGCGGAGAACGAAGCGACCCTGGGGGTGCCGCCCGACACGGAACGCGCCCTGAGGCAGGACGGCGCGGCGGAAGGGCCGGCCGGTCGGCCGAGGTGTCACCGACGGCGGCGCGTTCGGGGCGACCGTGGGCCCCGTGGCCGACCGCCGCCCCAACGGGCGTAGCTTCCGGCGCCCGGACGGCGGCGCCCGCAGACTCAGGCGACGTCGTCCCATATCGGTCGAGATATCGCGCCAGACTCAGTTCCAGATGCTCGCGCATGGCATCCGCCGCCCGCTCGGGACGGCGACGCAGCACAGCCCGCAGGATGCGGCCATGTTCCATCACCGTCGACGGACTGCCGTCTGTGACGGCGCTCAGCCGGAAGAGGTGGAGGTGCGTGTGCAGCCGCTCCACCGCTGCGGCAAGCAGCGTACTCCCCGACGCCGGGGCCGGCGCGTCGTGGAACCGCTGATCCAGCACCGCGAAGCGACCGTAGACGGCGTGACTGTCACCCTTGTCGGGCAGCCCCTGCACTTCCTCGACCAGCGCCTCGATGCGGTCCAACTCGGCGTCCTCGACGCGCTCGGCGGCCGGCGCGGCGGCCCGCGGCTCCAGGAGCAGCCGCATCTCGAAGAGTTCCTCCACGCCCTGGCGGGTCAGCAACTCGGTGGCGCGATACCCCGACAGGGCACGCTTGACCACCAGTCCGTCCGACTCGAGCCGGGCCAGGGCCTCGCGTACGGGTGTGGCCGACACCCCGAGAGAGCGGGACACCGCCTCGATGCCGACCGTGCGCCGGGCGCGATGACATGATCCATCACCATCGTCTTGGCGGCCTCGTAGACGCTGTCCGTCAGCACCTCCCGCCCCGTGACGAAAGCCGGCGCGTTCCTGGACCCCTCCCTGCCCAGCGGCATCCACAGCTCACCCCTTCTTCACCCGCTCCCGTCCGTGACAACCCATCAACTAGCTGGTTTCTATAGGATTCTGTAGAACTTGACGGCACAGGGCACAGCGCTCTGCAGGCGCCAACCGGGCCATGGCGGAGTGCGACGGGGTGTGGGCCGCTACCTTCTCGCATCTTGTGTCCGGTTTGCAGTGGAGATTCGTCGGCCCGATCCCTGCAGGGGCCTTGACGCGGGTCGGGGTGCTCCCCGAGCATCACGGCAACAAAATCCTATTTGATTCGGGGCATCATCATGAGCCGTCGCAGCACCGCCATGACAGCCGCCGTCACCCTCGTAGTCCTGGTCGCCGCCTCATCGGCCTGCACCATCAAGAACTCGGACGAGCCGGGCGTCGCGAGCGCCGCTTCCGGGAAGACCGGCGGCGGGACGGCCGAGCTGGCCGACGGCTCCGCGACCAAGGTCGCGCTCGTACCGGGCGGCGCCCACCCCTACTTCCAGCCCTGGAAGCAGGCCGGCGAGAAGGCCGAGAAAACGCTGGGCCTGGGCGACGTCACCTTCGACGAGACCGCCGAGTGGGACCAGCAGAAGCAGAACAACCTGGTCTCGACGCTCGCCGCCCGCGGCTACAACGCCTTCGGCATCTTCGGCGTCTCCCCGACCGACATCAACACCACCTTCACCGACCTCAAATCCCAGGGCTTCGCCGTCGCGTCCCTGGCCTCCTGTCCGGCCGGCGACACGAACGAGGCGGACTTCTGCCTCTCCACGGACGTCGAACTGGCCGCGTACAAGGCCGCGAAGGCCGCCATCGCAGCCATGCACGGCAAGGGCGCCCTCGTCCATCTGACCGGCAACAACGTGGACGCCAACACCCAGCTGCGCAGGCGGGGGGTGGAGAAGGCGGTGAAGGAGACCGGCGGCAAGGTCACGCTGCTGCAGACCATCACCGACATCGACAAGGATCTTCAGACCGCCCAGAAGGCCGTGTCCGACCTGCTCGCCGCCAAGGGTGCGCAGATCGCGGGCATCGTCTCCACCGCATACAACCCGGCGGTCGCCGCCGCCGAGGCCGTGCGGGAGTCCGGCTCCAAGGCCAAGGTCGTGGCCGTCGACGACGACGCCAAGATCCTCTCGTCGATCAAGAACGGCTCCGTCAGTGCCACCGTCGTGCAGAACCCGGTCGGTCAGGCGGAGATCGGCGTCTGGGCGCTCGCCCTGCTGCAGACGAAGCAGTGCACCATGAAGGATCCCGGCAAGATCGTCGACTCCGGCTCCTTCATCGTCACGAAGGACAACGTCTCCGACTACGACGACGCACGCAAAGCCAAGACGGCGGAACTGAAGAAGCAGTTCGCCGACGAGTTCCTCACCTGCGGCTGACCGCCGGGCCTCCGACACAGAAAGTCAGTACGCGCATGCTCATCACCAACGCGACGGCCCTGCTGGCCGACATCGCCGTGGAGACCGACCGCACCGACGCCGTGCAGTCGTTCGTCAAACAGGAGACCGTCCTCGTCACCATCACCACGGCCGATGGCCTGGTGGGTACCGGCTACGCCTACACGATCGGTACCGGCGGCAGTTCGGTGGTGGCGCTGCTCCGGGAGCACCTGCTGCCCTTGATCACCGGCAAGGACGCCCGCAACGTCGAAGGCCTCTGGCAGTCCCTGTTCGCCCACACCCGAGCCACGACCACCGGCGCCATCACCTCACTGGCGCTCGCCGCCGTGGACACCGCCCTGTGGGACCTGCGCTGCAAGCGCGCCTCAGAACCGCTGTGGCGGCTGGCGGGCGGGCACCGCCAGGAGATCCCGGTCTACGACACCGAGGGCGGCTGGCTGCACCTCGGCACTGAGGACCTGGTCAAGTCCGCGCTCGCGGCCAGAGACGCCGGGTTCTCCGGGGTCAAGATCAAGGTGGGCAAGCCGCACGTCGCCGAGGACGCGGAGCGGTTGCGCGCCGTCCGTGACGCTGTCGGCCCCGGGCTGCACATCATGACGGACGCCAACCAGTCCCAGTCGCTGTCCTCCGCCGTGCAACTCGCCGCAGCCCTCGAACCGTACGGCCCGTACTGGCTCGAGGAGCCCCTGCCCTCCGACGACATCAGCGGCCATGCCCGGCTGGCCCGCTCGACCCGGATCCCGATCGCCGTCGGCGAGTCCCTGTACGCGCCCATGCAGTTCCGCAGTTACCTGGAGGCCGGCGGCGCCTCCATCGTGCAAGTGGACGTCGCCCGTGTCGGCGGCATCACCCCGTGGCTGAAGGTCGCTCACCTCGCGGAGACCTTCAACGTCGGGGTCTGTCCGCACTTCCTGATGGAACTGCACGTCAGCCTGGTCGCCGCGGTGCCCAACGGCGTGTTCGTCGAGTACATCCCGCAGCTGCGCGCCGTGACCCGCACCGAGATGGCCCTGCACAACGGCCTCGCCGTGGCGCCGGACGAGCCCGGCATCGGCATCGACTGGGACATGGACGCCATCGACGACCGGAGGGTCTCATGAAGACGGCGGTCACACCCACCGACGGCGAGACCGACCGTCCTTCCGAGCGGGCCCGCGCGGCCCACCGGCTCCCGTTCTGGGTCAATCAGCGGCTCGGCCTGCTCGTGCTCGTCGTCGCGCTCGCCGCCCTGTTCGGTGTGGCGCGCCCCGCCTTCTTCGACGAGCGGCTGGTGCTTTTTCCCCTCCTGAGGGACATCTCGACGCTCACCGTGGTGGCACTCGCGCAGATGGTCGTCCTGTCCATCGGACACATGAACCTCGCCGTGGGACGCATGGCCGCCTTCGGTGCCTTGTTCGCAGGGTTCGGCTACGACCGGCTCGCACTGCCGCTGCCGCTCGGCCTCGTGCTGTGCCTCGTCGCCGGGGGAGCCATCGGGGCCCTCACCGGCTGGATCATCGCCCGCACCGGCGTGAACTCGTTCGTCGTGACGCTGGCCATGGATTTCGCCCTGCTGGGTCTGGTGTCCCTGCTCTACTCGGCCCTCACCGAGAACGCCGCGTTCACCACCCGGCCCGACGGGCTCGCGGAGCTGCGTTCCTACTCGCTCGCGGACATCTGCGCCGGCCCGATCTGCGGCTCACCCGCCATCCCGCAGCTGGCCCAGTTCACCGTGCTCGCCCTGGTCGGCCTCGGCTTCCTCTACGCCCGCACCCGCTTGGGCCGGGAACTACTGCTGACCGGCGCCAACCCCGCCGCCGCCGAGCTGTCGGGTATCCCCACCGGCCGCCGGATCATCCTGGCCCACGCGCTGTCCGGGCTGCTCGCGGCCCTCGCCGGCTTCATGGCCGCCGTCGGCACCGGCACGTTCCGCGCCTCCATCGGCGACGACTTCATGCTCCCCTCGTTCCTCGGCGCCGTCCTCGGCGGGACCCTCCTCACCGGTGGTGTCGTCTCCGTCATCGGAGCCCTGCTCGGCACCTCCCTCGTCGGCGTCATCCGCAAGGGGCTCGACCTGCTCAGCGTCGGTCTCGAAAGCCTCAATATCTACCTCGGCTGCGTGCTCCTGTTGGCCCTGTCCGCGGACCGGGTGCGCACCGTCGTGTCCTATCGCAAGGTGGTGCGCTCCACATGACGACGCTCCGCGACAAACAGGCCCTGGCCCTCCCGGCCCTGCGGCGCTACACCGGGTCCACCACGACGACCCTGCTGTGCGTGGTCGTCGTCGGTTACGTGGGCCTCGGCATCGCCTCCTCCGGTTCCTTCTTCGAAGGCTCCTCCCTCCGCACGTTCCTCCAGTACCTCGCCACACCCGTCCTCATCGGCCTGGCCCAGATGGTGGCTCTGTGCGTCGGGCAGCTCAATCTCGCCGTCGGCGCGCTGGGCGGGTTCACCGCCTGCCTGATGGGTGTACTGATGGCCGACCAAGGAGTGCCCGCCGGCCTCGCCGTGCTGACCGGCGTCCTCACCGCCACCCTGATCGGGCTGCTCACCGGCGTGTTCATCGTCGCCACCCGCATCAACGGCTTCATCGTCACCCTCGGCACGATGACGATCCTGGTGGGCGCGCAGTACCGGCTCTCCGGCACCCGCACCATCGACGGCTACTCGACGACGCTCCGCGACTTCGGCCACGCAGCGCCGCTGAACATCCCCCTCGTCTTCGTCACCGCTCTCGCCGCGGCCACGCTGCTCGCCGCCTTCATGTACCGCACCATCGCCGGCCGACGGCTGCTGGCCGCCGGCGGCAACCCGCTCGCGGCCCGCCTGTCCGGCATCTCCACCGACCGGCAGATCGTGCTCGCCCACACCTTGTCCGGCCTGCTCGTCGGCCTCGCCGCGCTGATCGCCACCGCCTCTCTGCCCGGCGTCAACCGCAGCGTCGGCGGAGACTGGCTGCTCCCCAGTTTCGCCGCTCCCATCATCGGCGGCGTCGCGCTCACCGGTGGCTCGGTCGCGGTGCTCGGCACCGTGCTGGCCGCTTTCGTGATGCGGCTCATCGACACCGCGCGGGCCCAGTTCTCCCTCGACCCGAGCTGGGTGAACTTCCTCATCGGCCTGGTGGTCCTCGGCACCGTCGTCGGTGGCCGCATCCACCAGACCCACCTCGAGAAGAAGGGCAGGGCACCCGGACGCACACCACCCGCGCCACCGGAAAGCGACACGCCGCCGGCCGCGGTCCCGCCGAGCACGGGAGGCGCCCGATGAGCGGCCACGTTCTGCTGGAATGCGAGAACATCGTCAAGGTCTTCCCCGGAGTACGCGCCCTCGACGGCGTGAGCCTGACCCTGACCGCCGGTACTGTGCACGCCCTGCTCGGGGAGAACGGCGCGGGCAAGTCCACGCTGATCAAAATGATCACCGGGGTGCACCCGCCCGACGGCGGCAGACTGCTCCGTCACGGCGAGGAGATCCACCTGCGCTCCCCGCTGGAGGCCACCCGGGCCGGCATCGGCGTGGTCCACCAGGAGCGCAACCTGATCCCCGGCTTCTCCGTGGCCGAGAACATCACGCTCCAGAACCCGCCCTCGCACCGGGGACTGGTCGATCGGGAGGCAATGACCGCCCTCGCCCAGCGCTGCCTGGCCGAACTCGGCCTGGACCTCGACCCGCACCGACCGGTACGCGAACTGTCCGTGGCCATGCAGCAGTTGGTGGAAATCGCCAAGGCCCTGTACACCGACAGCCAGGTGCTGCTTCTTGATGAGCCCACCGCGTCGCTCTCCCCCGGGGAAGCGGAGCGCCTCTTCGACGTCGTACGCCGGCTCAAGGAGCGCGGGACCTGTGTGGTGTTCGTCAGCCACAAGCTGGAGGAGGTCTTCGCGATCTGCGACACCGTCACCGTCCTGCGCGACGGCCGACCGGTGCTCGAGTCGGCCCCCCTCGCCGAGTACGCCCAGGACGAGGTGGTCACCCTCATGGTCGGCCGAGCCCACTCGGTGACGGACCTGACGCCGCGCGCGGTGGACACCTCCGTACAACCGGCCCTGTCCCTGTCGGGACTGTGCACGGCGGCCGGACACCAGGACGTCTCGCTCGACGTCCGGCCCGGCGAGATCGTCGGCTTGTACGGTCTGGTCGGCGCCGGCCGCAGCGAACTGGTCAAGGCCGTCCTCGGCCTCGACCGGATCACGGCCGGCGAGATCCGCGTGTACGGCCGACCCGCGCGGATCAGCTCCCCGCGGGAGGCCCTGCACACCTACGGCATCGGCTATCTGACAGAAAACCGCAAAGAGGAAGGCGTCTTCCTGGAGCAGCCCATCGTCCGGAACATCACCGTGACGGTGTGGAACACACTCGGCCGGTTCCTCGGCGACATCTCCCCACGCCGGGAAAGGAAGGTCGCACAGGACCACGTCGACCGTCTCGGAATACGTGTCTCCGGGTTGCAGCAGAACGCAGGTGAACTGTCCGGCGGCAACCAGCAGAAGGTGAGCCTGGCGAAGTGGCTCGCGGCCGATACCCGGCTGCTGGTCGTCGACGAACCGACCGTCGGTGTGGACGTGCGGGCCAAGCATGCCTTCCACGAGCTGATCTGGGAGCTCGCCCGCGACGGCCTGCCGATCCTGCTCATCAGCAGCGACCTGACCGAGATGATCACCCTCGCCGACCGGGTGGTGGTCATGGCCGACCACCGCGTCCGCGGGAAGGTGGACAACGACCACGACTACGACCGCATGAGCGGGAAGATCATCCGGATGATCCACGACCGTGCCGCCTCGACCGTGCCGCCTCGACCGTGATCGCGAAGGGCTCCGCCACATGAAGCGGCTTGCCCAGGTCTTCCAAGTCCTCCCCGAAAAGGTGGAGGAGTACCGGGCGCTGCACCGCGACGTACCCGAACCGGTCCTCGACCGGCTGCGGCGCTCCCACATCGCCAACTACTCGATCCGCCTCCTCGGCGACCGGCTGTTCGCCTGCTTCGAGTACCACGGTGACGACCTCGCGGCCGACCTGGCCGCCATGGCCGAGAACCCGGCCACCCAGGCATGGTGGCGGCTCACCGCACAACCACCACGCGGTAGGAGCCCGTACTTACTTACCGCGACCGCAGGGAGAACACGTGAAAGTGCTGACGCATGAACCGATGAGCAACCAGAACACGGCCCGCATCACGGGCGTCGACGTCATCGACATCCGGTTCCCCACCTCACGGGAGCTGGACGGGGCACGGCCGAACACGACGAGGGGCACCCACGCATGAGCGAACTGAACGGGCTCAAGGCACTGGTGACGGGTGGCGCCTGCGGCATCGGCCGCGCCACCGCGGAGCTGATGGTCCAGCGCGGCGCCGACGTCGCCGTCCTGGACCTCGACCCATCCCCCGTCGGCAAGCCGCTGCGCGGGTACGCCGCCGACGTGTCGGACGACACCGCGGTGCGGTCCGCTGTCGCCGCCGCGGCCGGTGACCTCGGCGGCATCGACATCCTGGTCAACAACGCGGGCATCGGCGCCGTGGGCACCGTCGAGGACAACGATGACGCCGAGTGGTACCGCGTCCTGGACGTGAACGTACTCGGCATGGTCCGCACCACCCGGGCCGCGCTGCCCCTGCTGCGCGCCTCCGCGCACCGGGCCGTCGTCAACACCTGCTCGATCGCTGCCACGGCCGGGCTTCCGCAGCGTGCCCTGTACAGCGCGAGCAAGGGCGCGGTACAGGCCCTGACCCTGGCCATGGCGGCGGACCACGTCCACGATGGCATCCGCGTCAACTGCGTCAACCCGGGTACCGCGGACACCCCCTGGGTGGGCCGACTCCTGGACCGGGCATCCGACCCGGAGGCCGAACGGGCGGCGCTCAACGCCCGCCAGCCCATGGGCCGTCTGGTCACCGCGGAGGAGGTGGCCGCCGCCATCGCGTACCTGGCGAGTCCGGCCGCGGCCGGCGTCACCGGCACCGCGCTCGCGGTGGACGGCGGAATGCAGGGCCTGCGGCTGCGGCCGAAGGGGCAGTGATGGCCATGGACGCGAACGGGACCGGGCCCGCCGGGCTGCCGCTGCGGATCCCCGGACCCAGCGGTGTCCTCGTCACCGCCCTCGGCTTCGGTGGCGCCGCGGTCGTGGGGTGGGCCGGCCTCACGGCCCCGCACGTCGCCGGCGTCCTGGAGGCGCTGCGGTCCCTGCCCGGCGGGGATACCTGCGTGACATCCGCCACCAGGTCCAGGCGGAGCCCGACCCCGACTGGCTGACTCGGCCGGATGTCCTGCGCGGCCTGCGCGCGGTCGCCTCGGCGGGGCTCGTCTACGACCTGGTTGTCCTGCCGCACCAACTGCCCGCGGCGGCGCGGGCGGCCGCCGCCGTACCCCGGCTGAGGACGTCGTGGACCGTCGACGACCTGAGACCGTGCGCGGACACCGTGATCGACGCCTTCGGTCCCCGGCGCCAGATGTTCAGCTCGGACTGGCCGGTGTGCACCCTCGCCGCGAGCTATGGCGAGGTCGTGCACTCCGCCCAGGCTCTCACCGTGGACCTCGCCCCGGCCGGGCAGGCCGAGGTGTGGGAGGGCACCGCCCGGCGCGCCTACCGGATGACCGGGACGCACGCGGGCTGATCCCGCACCAGAGCGCCGGCTGATCCGGTCACTCCCCCTCGAACCGGGTCAGCTGGCGCTCCAGGCTGCGCGTGAGGTGATCGGCCATCGCCTCGGCGGCCCGTTCGGGCCGACGGCGCAGAATCGCCCGCACCACGCGCTCGTGCTCGGCCAGGGTGGGGTCGCCTGCGTCCTGGTTGCTGCTGAGGCGGAAAATGTGCAGGTGAGAGTGGAGCCGCTCCACCGCGTCAGCGAGCAGCGGCCGGTGGGTGGCTTCCGCGACGGCATCGTGGAAGCGCTGGTCCAGTGCAGCGAAGTCGCGATAGGAGGCGTACGGCCCGCCGGGGCCCGTCGGGTGGACCAGCATGGCCTCCAGCGTCGCTTCGATGGCGTCGAGCTGACCCTCGTCCGCGTTGCGGGCGGCGAGCGCCGCGGCGTGCGGCTCCAGGAGCAAGCGCATTTCGAACAGCTCCTCCACGCCCTGCCGCGTCAGCAACTCGGTCGCACGGTATCCAGACAGGGACCGTTTGACCACGAGACCGTCGGACTCCAGCCGGGCGAGAGCCTCACGTACGGGAGTCGGCGAGACGTCGAGAGCACTGGCCATGGCCTCGATACCGACGCGCGCCCCCGGGGCGATCTCATGGTCCATGATCCTGGCCTTGATGTCCTCGTAGACACTGTCGGACAGGGCTTGCCGGACCGGCGCGGTGGTCGGCTCACTCGCCCTGTCTGCATGAGCGGGGACAGGGGGGTCGTGTGCCGACATCCGAATCTCCCTGCGCTCAGTGTGCTGTGACCACCAGCAGTTTAGCGACGTACGTCAGTGCCCAGCGGGGCCCTCACACGCCCTGACCGCCCGAGAGAGGCCCATCACATCCTGGCCGCGCGTGCCGGCCCAGGGCGCGCGGTCGCGCCGAGGAGCCGGTATAGCCGACGACCTCGGCGTCGACGGTCCCGGCGTGCCGCACCTTCGGTCAGTGACGTCCGGCCCGGGACGCACCGTCGGCGCGTCAAACAGCGTCACCGCCGACGACGGGATCGGGAAACGACACCGGTCGGGGAAATACCGGCTGCCCGGGCCGACATCGAGATACGACCTCGCGACGTGGGCATTTGTGGTGATCGAGCGGTACCGGTGTCGGACATCGCCACAACTGGTCCGGATTCCTCCCGGCCGCGCTTCAGCTGCGCTTGGCCACCAGCAGGCTCCCGTGGGTGAAGCCGTCGAAGAACGGCGTGATCGACTCGACGTCGAAGCCGGCAGCGCCGACCCGGGCGGTGGCCGTTCCATACAGACGGGTCTGCGTCACGGTCGCCGCATCAGGGGTGTTCCCGGTGGCCGGGTCACTGAAGACGAACTCGCCCGCGTGGCGGGGCGGGCGGCCCATGGTGCCCGGAGTGCGGGGCGGGGCCGTCCGTCGCAGGACACGGTCCGAGCGCTCCGAACCGCGGCCGGATTCCAGCGCGCAGATCACCGGGTAGGCCAGCCGGGGACGGGGATGTGCTGGGCCTTGCCGCGTCCGTAGGTACGGCACAAGATCCGCCGCGGTGAGGTGCGGGCGTCAGGCCACAGCCAGCAGGTGATATCGGCACCCACCGCAGCCGGGCGATGTCCACCCGGCCCACGGCCGGGGCGTCGTAGAGCCCGCCGTGTCCACGACGGTGCTCGCCCACCAGCGACAGTTCCACCAGGGAACGGACCGGGCCGTCCGCACACAGCACGGCGTCTGCCAACTCGAACAGCGCGTCCGCACGCCTGGTCAGGCAGGAATGGAACTCCCCCCGGAAGCGGGACAGTTCCGCAATCGGCTCCTGCCGGACAGCGTCATGCAGCGGACTCATCCCTGCGGGCACGGGGAGCAGTGACCGCTGGTCCCGGCCCGCGATGCGGGCGCCGAGGGCCAGGCCACAGCCGAGGGAGAGCCCGTGTCCGAGGGCACCGGTGGCGGCCTCGACACCGGGGATGGTCGGACAGGTGGCCCGGCGGGGTGACCAAGTCATCGTGGAGTACGTCCAGTTCGGTGAGGATCGCGTACAGGCCGTACGCGCCGTGGCCCTTGCTGAGGACGAGCAGGTCTCGATCGGGCCAGTCGGGCAGGTCCGTGCGGTAGCGCAGGGCGCGGGTGTAGAGAACGGTCAGCAGATCGGTCATCGACAGGGCGGCGCCGAGGTGGATCGCCTTGCGTGCGGCCAGCTCGACGATCCGCCGCCGGGCGCGCCGGGCGAGCTCGTCGGGGTCGTGTGCCGTGTCCCCTGGGGGGCGGTGGTCGGGTGAGGTGCGGTCGGCGTATGTGCCGACCGGCGCGTGCGCGCTGGGCGGATGCATGCGATACCTCCTCGTGGCAGCGCCGGGCGAGGCAACCGTAGACAGTTTATTGACTGCTCGTCAAGATTACTGTCAACAAAGTCGGTCACTGACCGGTCATTAACCCTCGGTGAAGGCATTCTGCGCATTGACACGGTGAAATCGCTTCACATTTACTGAGGTGCGAACCCGTACGTGCGGCGATTCTTCGCGCCGTCACCGGCGGGAACCCGAGCATGAAGGAGTTCCAGGTGAAACCCCTTGTCCATGCCATCGTGGGGTGCGGACGCGTCGCCCCCAACCACGTCGACGGATTTTCCGCCCTGCCGGACGCCGAGATCCGCTGGGCGTGCGACCGGGACCTCACGCGCGCGCAGAGCCTGGCGCGCGAGCACGGCGTCCCCCGAACGACCTCCGACCCGCGGATCGTGCTGGACGACCCGGCGGTGGACAGCGTCTCCATCGCCGTCGACCACGCTCAGCACGCCGCGCTGGCCACCGCCGCTCTCGAGGCCGGGAAGCACGTCCTGGTCGAGAAGCCACTGGCGCTCGACCCCGAGGACGGCGCCGCCCTGCACGCGCTCGCGAAGCGCACCGGACGCGTGCTGTCGGTCGTGTCACAGCACCGGTACGACCCGGTCGTGACCGCCGTCCGGGACTGGATCGCCGCGGGGCTGCTGGGGCACCTCGTCTCCGGCACGGTCAGCCTGCAGTGCGGGCGCGACGCGGACTACTACGCCCAGAGCTATTGGCGCGGCACATGGGCGGGCGAGGGCGGGTCCGCCCTGGTCAACCAGGGCTATCACGCCCTCGACGTGGCCCGCTGGCTGTGCGGCGGTCTCACCGTCGCCGGCGCGGCCGCCGGCCGTACGGCACCGCGCGGGGGCATGGAGACCGAGGACACCCTCGCCGCCGTGCTCCGCGCGCCGGGAGGCGCGCTGCTGACGTACCACGTCACCGTGGCGAGCAGCATCACCTGGCGGACGCGGATCGAACTGATCGGCACCGAGGGCTCGGTGCTGTTCGACCTCGACCACCCCGGAACGCTGCACCTGGCCGAGGGCGGCGACGCCCTGCGGGCCGCCGCTCGGGCCGTCATCGACCGGGAGGTGGAGCCGGCGCCCGTCGGCATCGGCTACTACGGCATCTCGCACCGGCGGCAGATCGCCGACTTCGCCGGCGCCGTACGCGACGGCCACGTGATGGCCGCGAGCGGGGAGGAGGGCCTGCACACGCTGCGGCTCCTGGACGAACTGTACCGCTCGGCCCGCCGGGTGGACACGGCGTCCGCGCCGGGCCCCGGAGCGGCCACCGGCGCCGGCCTGGTGGCGTCCGTCGCCGTGCGCGGGTGACCACCGGTGGCGGAGATCGTCGCCGTCGCCGGGGTTCCGCACACGCCGGTGTTCCCGTCGCCGGCGAACGGTGACACGGTGGCGGGGGCCGAGGTGGCACGCCGCTACGCGGCCGCCGACGAGGTCCTCGCGCGGGCGGGTGCCGAGGTGTTCACCGTCCTGACCTGCGACCACATCAACACCTTCACGCCCGATCCGTGGCCCACCCTCGCCGTCGCCACCGGCGACAGCGCCATCGGCCCCAACGACGACGTGCCGGGGGCGCCCCGACGTCGTACGAGCCGGCCGGGGACGTCGGGGCGGTACCGCACCGGGGCCTGGTCGGCCGGGACTTCGACCCGGCGGCCGTCAGGCACTCGGTGGACCACTCGGTGGTGGTGCCGATGCACTTCCTCAACAAGCACCGGGTGCCCGTCGTCCCCGTCCATCTCAACGGCATGGTGGCACCGCGCCCCTCGGCGGACCGGTGCGACCGAGTGGGCCGCGTGCCGCGCGACGCGCTGGAGAGTCTGCCGGGCCGTCGCGTGGCGGTCGTCGCCGGCGGCAGCTTCTCCCTCGAGGTCGGCGGCCCGCGCGTGTTCCCCGACCTGTTGTTGGCATCCCCCGTCCGGCCTGGGCCCGGACCTTCAGCTAGAGGACAACCTCTCCTGAGTAGCGCTGCACGAAGGAACGAGGGCATGAATACGTTCAGCGAAGAAAACAATGAGCGCGCAATCCACCAGAGTAATAGCGATGTTGGCGCTGAATCCCTGGAGCATGCCGACAAGTTACTTGTAACTCCTGTAGGATTGAAGTTCCCGGATTTACTATCCTTCGAGGAGTGGGAACGCGCCGGCCATCGGCCAGGCGGGATAGTAAACACCATGTGTCGGTGCCTCGGGGACTGGCTCATCTTCGGTGAGAACACCTGTGCCGATCGGTACCGCCTTGCGGGGAGTCGACGGGATCCTGCGCCACCGCAACGACAGGGCGAGGACCCGAGGAGACTTCATGCCGGAACGCACCCCCGGTCCTGCGTCGATCCCGGAGGAGCGTGAACCATGACCCACGACTTACGCTTCGAGATCCTCGGTCCACCCCGCCTCGTCGTCGACGGTCGCCCCCACGCGATCCGGTCGCGAAACCTGTCAGTGATCCTGACCACCCTGCTGGTCCGGAGTGGCCGCGTGGTCAGCGTCGAGGAGTTGATCGGCGAGGTGTGGCACCAGCCGCCACGGCGGGCCCGGGATGCCATCTACGTCTACATCTCCAAGCTGAGGGACCAGATCGGGAATGGGGTCGTCGACAGCCAGTTCCCCGGCTACACCATGCTTGTCCGCGGTCAGCAGCTGGATGTGCAGCTGTTCGGCCGGTATCGGGCCGACGGCCATCTCAGCATGGCCAACGGTGATCACGAGGGGGCGGCGCGGGCGTGGCGCAAGGCGCTCGCCCTGCACCGGGGCAGCCTGGTGGAGGGCGTGTATTCGGGACCGATCCTCAGCTCGTTCGATTCGTGGCTGCGGCAGTCGCGCACCGAATGCGTGGAACTCACCGCATGGGCACAGCTCAGCGCCGGCCTATACCACGAGGCAATCGGCTTCCTCACTCAGCAACTGCCGCGGAATCCGCTCAACGAGATCCTGCACCAGCAGCTGATGCTGGCGTTTCTCCTGGCTCGTCATCGTGCCCAGGCGCTAAGGGTGTTCGGCAACGCCTGTCGGACGTTCTCGGACAGGCTCGGTCTGGAGCCCGGCGGCGACCTGGTGAGGGTGAACGACATCGTGCGGTCCGACGACGTCGGCCGGGCCAAGCGGGCCATCTCGAGCGCCGTCGCCTCGCGACTGAGCTCGCACCGGTCGCCGGTGGAGTCCTGACACCGGACGTGCGGGGAGCACAGATGGGCTCCCCGCACCGCCTGGCTAATCCGGTCGGACGGTGAGGCGGCCGACGCTCATATACGTAAACCCGTGCCGCACCTGTTCCGCCGGATCGAGCAGGTTGCGCCCGTCGAACAGAAGCGGATCGCCCATCACCTCGGCGGCCTTGCCCCAGTCCACGTCCTTGAGCTCCGGCCACTCCGTGACGAGCACAGCGGCGTCGCAGTCGGCGACCGCCGCCAGGACGCTGTCCTTGCGTTCCACGAGGTTCCAGGGGCTGTCGGTCAGCTGGGGAGCCATCGGATCCCATCCGGTGACCGTGGCTCCCTCGGACAACAGCCGGGCCGCGATGACCGCGCTGGGCGCCTGCCGCATGTCATCGGTGCCCGGCTTGAACGTCAGCCCGAGCAGCGCGACCCGACGTCCACGCAGACCGCCGAGCTGGGACTTCAGCCGCGCGACGGCCCGCCGGGCCTGGAGGTCGTTGATCTCGATGACGGCGCCGAGCAGCGGTAGCGGCAGCCCGTAGTTGGAGGCGGTCGCTCGCAGCGCTCGAGCGTCCTTGGGGAAACAGGATCCGCCGTAGCCGACGCCGGCCCGCAGGAAGTGCGGGCCCAGCCGGTGGTCCAGGCCGACGACCACCGCCACTTCCTCCACGTCGGCACCTGTCGCCTCGCATACAGCGGCGATCTCGTTGATGAACGTGATCTTGGTGGCGAGCAGGGCGTTCGACGCCATCTTGGCCATTTCCGCGGAAGCCACCGACACTGTCTGCACCGGACCGTCGATGCCCCGGTGCAGTTCGGCGACCAGATCGGACACCGCCGGGTCGGCCGCACCGACGACAATGCGGTCCGGTTTCAGGAAGTCCCGGACAGCCGTGCCCTCGGCTGTGAACTCGGGATTGGACGCGTACCCGACGTGTGCCATGCCTGCGGCGTCCAGAGCGCTTCGCACCTGGTCGCCGGTCCCCACCGGCACGGTCGACTTCATGACCAAGGTGGTGAGGCGCGGTGCTCCTCGCAAGTCCTCGACGACGGACCAGATCCGGGACAGGTCGGCGTCGCCGGACGACGTGGGCGGCGTGTCCACGCAGATGAAGGCCACCTCGGCCGCCCGCAGCGCCTCATGGGCATCGAGGGTGAACCAGAGCCGCTCCCGGTTCTCGGCGATCAACTCCCCCAGGCCCGGCTCATAGATCGGCACCTCGCCGCGGCGCAGGGCGTCGACGCGCCGCGGCTGGATGTCCCGCACGGTGACCCGGTGTCCCAGCTGCGCCAGGCAGGCCCCGGTGACCAGGCCGATATAGCCGGCCCCGAATACCGCGATGTTGTGCATGCGTCCCTCTCCTTCCTTCCAGTGCGTCCCCAGGCGCGGGCGCCCACCAGCCGTGGCGAGGAGCACCGCGGGCTCAGACGTACGGTCCCTCGACGGTGAGCCGGCGGCCCGCCTCGGCCAGCCGCTCGCGGGCTTCGTCGGCGTGCTCTCCGACGACAATCACCCAGCCGGCCCGGCCCCAGAAGTCGATCGGCGGGGGCGCGATCACCGTGCCCTTGGGCCGTAGCTCCCCGACCTGGTGGACCCACGGCTGGGCACGGAGCTCAGGAGCCTCGGCCAGCCCCTCGAACAATTGAGGGCGCTCGGGGTAGATGAACTTCAAACCGGCGGCCCGATTGGGCACGATCTCCGCCTTCAGCGGCTCGCCGAGGGCAGCGGACACCAGCAGCGAACCCATGCTCAGGCCGAAGGCCAGGTGGACCATCTTGGACAGCATGTCTCCACCAGGGCGGCCGTTGAGCTCGATGATGCGAGGTCCCTTGGGCGTCATCTTGACCTCGACGTGGGCCAGCGTCCGATCGATCCCGGCGGCCAGCACGGCGGCGCAGGCCAGGGCGAAGCCCTCGGCGAGCGGCTCGATGTCGAGCGCGCCCTCGCCGCACACGTAGCCCACCTCGATCGGGTGCGGGTCGTAATCGAACGTCTTGGGGCACCAGTAGAGGACCTCAGCCCGCCCGCCGCTGCTCCACACGTCGACGTCGAACTCCAAACCGCTCAGGTATTCCTCGACGAGCAGTCCATCGCTGGCCATGCCCTTCTTGTCGATGTCGGCTGCAACCTGGAAGTACTGGGCGAAGTCTTCGGCGTTGTCGATCCGGCAGACGCCCGCGCTGCCGGACAGCCCGCGTGGCTTGACGATCACCGGGTAGCCGATCTGTGCGGCGACCCGCAGCCCCTCCTCGACCTCGTGCACGAGCACGGACGTGGTCGGCGAGAGGTCGGCGAGCAGCTCGCGCTGGCGCTTCTTGTCCCGGCTGATCTCCGCCGCCTCGACCGGGAGGCCTGGAAGCCCCAGGGCCTCGGCGAGTTGGGCAGCCAGCAGGACGTCCGGTTCGTTGTAGGTGATGACGGCCCGCACGTCGTGGCGCTCGGCCAGGCGCCGCGCCTGCTCCAGCGGGAACGGGTTCTCGTCCCGGTCGTAGGTCTCGAAGTCCTTCAGCCACGGCTTCTGCCAGGTCGGCTCCGCGGCGTCCAGCAGGATCACATCGGCCGCGGTGCCCAGATGGGACAGCAGGTGTTCGTGGCCGATCCGGTAGCCGGAGCCGACCAGCAGCAGGGTGGAAGGTGAGGCCGGGCGCGCCGGCAGCGGCAGATCCATATGCATACTCCTCAGAGGGAAGCAGGGGTGGGTTCCCGGCGGCGCGCCGTGCGGCGCCGGAAGGAGAGCAGGGCGTACAGGGCCAGGCCGAAACCGCCGAGTTGGAGCACGAAGTACGCCCCGGTGCCGGCTATCTCGAGGACCGGCAGGAGGACCAGCGGGGCCAGGAACGCGCCGAGGCCGTGCGCCAGGGACGTGGCCGCGGCGTAGGACTCCAGCGAGTCCGGCGGTGCCGTTCTGGTGACGAGCGGCTGGACGCTGGGGGCGATCAGGCACTCGCCCGCGGCGAACAGGACGCCGAACACGGCTCCCAGCACCACTTTCGGCAGCGTGCCGGACGTCAGCAGGGCGCAGCCGAGCACGGCCAGCGCGGCCGTCCACGACGCGATCGCGGCGACCAGCGCTCCGACGTAGCCGATCCGCTCGACCACGCGCAGGGCCCGTCCCTGCAGAACGATGACGCCGCCGGTGTTGCAGGCCATGACGACGCTGATCGCCGTCACCGACAGCTGGGCGTTGCCGAGGATCGCCGGCACGACCGAGTCGAACTGGCCGAGGCCGAAGATCACGAGGGAGAACTGGAACACGAGCAGGCACAGGAACACCGGATCGCGCAGGGCCCTGCCGCGCACCCGCCGTGGCGCGCCGGCGCCTTGCGGCCGGATCGCGGGCGCCCCTCCGTACTTGGGCACCAGGCTGACCAGGATCGCGCCGTGGACCAGGTAGCTCAGGGCGTTGGCGGTCAGGCAGGCGGTGTAGCCGTCGGCGCCGAAGCGGTGGACGGCCTGGCCGCCCAGCAGGGTGCCCACGGTCATCGTCAGCGCCGTGGTCCGGTTCTGTCCGGAAAGGACTCTGCTGAGCGCGCCGTCGCCGAAGACGCGGGTGAGCAACGGGGTCTGCACCGCGTAGTACATGCCCGTTCCCGCGCCGGACAGCGCGGCGGCCACCACGACGAGCGGCATCGAGTCCGCCATGGTGAACAGGCCCCAGCCCGAGGCCTGGAGGACCGCGGCCGCCGCCACCGAGGTACCCGGCCCGTGCGCCCGGCCGATCCGGATGGCCAGCGGGTTCACCACCAGGCCCGACAACGCGTACAGGGCGAAGTAGAGCGAGACGCCCGACAGCGGCAACCGCAGGACCTCCCGCAGGTAGGTCACCGTGATCGGGAGCATCAGGCCGCTGCCGAACGTGGTGGCTCCCCAGCCGGTCAGGAAAGCCCCGTAACCGGGCAGGGGTGCTCGGGGCGCCGCGAAGGTCACGGAGCCGCCTGCCCGCCCAGCGGAGCTCCCGCCCCCGCGAGGGCACCGGCCGGTGCGACCATGTCGAGAGCCTGCTCCGGGGTCGCGGCCACGCGCAGGATGCCCGCGTCGCGCACGAAACCCCGTCGCTCCAACCCGTCCACGTAATCGAGCAGGGACCGCCAGTCGTCGTCCACGTCGAGGAGCACGATGGGACCGACGTCCTGCCCGAGCGCGGCCATGGACACCACCTCCAGCACCTCGTCGAGCGTGCCGTAGCCGCCGGGCAGCGCGATGAAGGCGTCCGAGCGGTCGATCATGACGCGCTTGCGTTCCAGGAGGTCGCCCGTGAGCACGATCTCCTGGGGTGGCAGGTCGTCGCCCATCTCCTTGGCCCGCAGGAACTCCGGGATGACGCCGAGGATCGGCGCACCTCCTCCGGAGGCGCCGCGTGCCACCGCGCCCATCAGCCCGACGCCGCCCGCACCGTAGACCAGCCGGTGACCGCGGGCGGCCAGGCCGGCGCCGAGCGCGGTGGCGACCTCGGCGTAGCGGGCCGACGGTCCCGGTGAGAAGCCGCAGAAGACCCCGAGCGACAGGGAGCTTTCAGAGGTATCCATAGCTGAGCCAGCCTCCGTCGACGACCAGGGTCTGGCCGTTGATGTAGTCGGCCTCCGGGGAGGCCAGGAACAGGACAGGTCCGACGATGTCGGCCGGTCGGCCGCGCCGGCGGGAGGGGATGCGCCCGACGATGGCGTCCTCGTCGAGCGCGGCCGGGTGCGGGGTCTCGATGCGGATCATGCCGGGGGCGACCGCGTTGACGTTGACGTTGTGCGGCGCCCACTCCACCCCGAGGCTGCGGGTCAGCTGGAGCACGCCGCCCTTGCTCGCCGCGTAAAGCGCCCGTTCCGGAAAAGCGGTGTAGGACAACAGCGAGCAGAAGTTGACGACCTTGCCGTGACCCTGCTCGAGCAGGTGCCGGCCGAAGATCTTGCAGGCCAGGAAGGTGCCCACAACGTTGGTGTCCAACAGGGTCCGGGCGGAGTCGACCGGGAAACCGATCGTGGGGCCGAGGTCGAAGACGCCGGCGGCGTTGACGAGGACGTCCAAGCCGCCGAACCGGTCGACCACTTGCTCGGCCGCCTCGCCCATCGCCGCCTCGTCCGCCACGTCGACGGCCACGGCCACGCTCTCGGTCCCGAGCTCCTCGATCTCGCCGGCCACCGACTTCACCTGGGACTCGGTGCGGGCCAGCACCGCGACCCGCGCGCCGCGGGCGGCGAAGCCGAGAGCGACGGCTCGCCCGATCCCCCGGCCTCCCCCGGTGACGACGACCCGCATCAGCGGGCCCGGAACTCGCCGAACCAGTGCAGCTGGTCCGGCTTGGCGCGGGTGGGAACGTTGCGGTAGACGTACAGCGCCACGCACTCGAAGCGGTCGGCGGTGAACGTGGTGAGGATGTCGTCGCTCGTGATGCGGCGCGGGCCGGTGCCGGGAACCATCTTGTCCGAGAACGAGTTCAGCAGGAACAGGCCGCCGGGCTTGAGCAGGCGGTGCACCTCGTCGGCGTAGCGCGCCCTGGCCTCGTCGCGCATGTTGTGGAACACGAAGGAATCGGTGACGACGTCGGCCGACGAGTCCGGCAGCGGGACGTCGAGCACGTCGCCCTGGATGAACTCGGCGTCAGCACCGGCCAGTTCGGCCCAGCGGCTCGCCCTCGCGACGGCGTCCGGCGACAGGTCGACGCCGGTGACGTCCAGGCCCTGCACGGAGAGGAACACGGCGTCGACGCCGGGGCCGCTGCCGAGATCGATCAGCCGCTGGCCCGGCTTGAGCGTGCCGTCGATCACTCGCTTGATCAGTTCGAGGCCGGGGGACGCGTTGAACCAGGAGAGCTTGGCCAGCGACTCCTTCGCGTAGACGGTGGAAAAGGTGTCGGTCCAGCTCTGCGTGAACGCCGTCATCGGGTGATCTCCTGAGTCGTGCCGCTGACCGCGGCGGTGGTGTTATCGGTGAGAAGGCGGACATAGCCGGGAACAGCCGGGATCCGGTCGTCCGGCAGCGTGAGGACGACGTGGTCCTCGGAGCGGGATTCGACGACGAACCCCGCGAAGCGGTAGGTGACGAGCATCTGCCGGTTCCGGTCCGTGGGCCGGAAGTGGGCGACGGTGCGGGCACCGTGCGCGGCGGCCGTGCGGGCCAGCGCCGCGATGAGCGCGGTGCCGACGTTGCGGCCCATGACCCGGCAGGACATGAGCAGCAGCCGGATCGTCCACTCAGGACCGGTGGACAGCACGGCCAGCCCGATGGTGCCGTAGGTGCCGAAGCAGTCGTCGAGCTCGGCGACGAGCACCCGGTGGCCGGGATCCCGCACGAGGGCGGCGAGCTCCTCCTGGTCGAAGGTGATGCCGGTGGTGTTGAGCTGGTGGGTGCGCTGGGTCAGCTCCGCCGCGC
Organism: Streptomyces sp. NPDC020845; assembly: GCF_044334165.1. Classification (NCBI taxonomy): domain Bacteria; kingdom Bacillati; phylum Actinomycetota; class Actinomycetes; order Kitasatosporales; family Streptomycetaceae; genus Streptomyces; species Streptomyces sp. NPDC020845. The sequence continues at coordinate 294,796 of NZ_JBIRSJ010000008.1, forward strand.
GGTCGAGGTCGGCCGTGGTCGCGTGGCGCACCCGCAGCGTCATGTCCAGCGAGGCCAGGAACTCCTCGTTCGGCCCCTGGAACGTCTCCTGGTGCGAGCGACGGCGGTCCTCGGCCTGGTACATCTCCCGGCGCCGGGCGGCGTCGGCGGTCACGTGCCGCGGCAGGACCCGGCCGGCCGCGACCAGTTCGTGCAGCTCCTGCCGGGTCATGCACCTGACCTCGGGCAGTTCCCTGGCCACCTCGGCGCGTTCGAAGTCCGAGTCGTCGACGAACAGCACGCTGTCGGCACCGATGTTGAGCACCTGGATCAGGGTCCGCAGCGACGCGGACTTGGCCGACCAGCCGACCTGCGGGTGCAGGAAGTACTCGTCGAGCCCGAAGGCGCGGAGCCGGTCGTCGACGGGGCCGGGCTCGTTGCGGCTGGCGACGGACTGGAGGATGCCGTGCTCGTCGAGGACGCGCACGAGCTCGCGGTTGGCGTCGGGGACGTGGAGTTCGTCGCCCTCCAGGAGCGTGCCGTCCCAGAGGGTGTCGTCCAGGTCCCAGACCACGCACTTGACTGTCTTCTCGGCGGTGGCCGGGGTCATCGCTGCCGTCCTTTCCACGCGGCGCCCGGATCGCGCAGCAGCGCGGTGGCCACGACGTCCTGGAGCACCTCGGTGGGGCCCTCGATCACCTCGTGCACACGGGCCGCGGCGACCAGCCGGGCAAGGGCGTGGTCCTCGGTCTGTCCCTCGGCGCCCAGCAGGCGCGAGGCGGTGGCGGTCACGCCGCCGGCCGCGCGGGAGGCCAGCAGCTTGGCGCGAGCGGCGGTCACCGCCGCCGTCGGCGCGCGGTCCTCGACCTCCCGCGCCGCCGCCCGCACGTAATGGGTCGCGGACTCGGTGGCGAGAGCGGCATCGGCGAGCAGTCCGCGCACGAGCTGGTGGTCCCCGAGCAGCCGGTCACCCGTGGAGCGGGTGGCGGCGTGGCCGACGGCCAGGTCCAGCGCGGCCTGTGCGATGCCCGCCGCCCCCGCGGCGACGAAGAGCCGCCCCAGGGTGAGGCAGGACGTCGCGACGAACGGGATGCCGGTTCCCGGTCGCCCCACCGCTCGGACGGCGGGGGCGGTCGCCCCGTCGAAGGTGACGCGGGCCAGCCGCGCGGCGCGCAGCCCCGCGGTGCGGGGTTCGGGCTCGACCCGCACACCGCTGCCCGCGTCCACGAGCGCGCAGCTGTCCAGGCCGTCCGTGAGACCGAAGACGAGGTAGGCGTCGGCGATCTGGCCGAACGACAGCCAGCGCTTCACACCGGTGACGCGCAGGGTGTCGCCGTCGCGGTCGATCCTGGTGGCCAGTGCCCCGGCATCGGCGCCGCCCTCGGTCTCGGTGAGGGCGAAGGCGGCGATGACCCGGCCGGTGGCCAGCTCGGGCAGGACGGCGTCGCGGACCTCCGGGGCGGCCCAGCGGCGCAGGGCGTGGCAGACCATGGCGTGGACCACGAGCAGGCTGTGCAGGCTGGGCGAGGCGGCGGCCACGAGCCTGTGCACGTCGACGACGTCCACCAGCGGGAGATCGCTGCCGTTGTGCGCGGTGTCGACGGTGATGCCGAGCAGTCCGAGGCCGGCCAGGTGGTCGACGTCCTCCCGGGGGACGGCACCCGCGCGCTCCCACACCGTGGCGCGGTCGGCGAACTGCTCGCCCCGCAGCACGTCGAGGACCGGTTCCGGCGCTGTGGTGCTCACGCCGCCACCCTGCGGGCGACCAGGGCGGCCAGTCCCCGCACGGAGTCGAAGTTGACCAGTTCCAGGTCCTCGTCGGTCACCTCGACGTGGAAGGTGCGCTCGACGAAGTCGACCATCTGGACAGCGGCGATCGAGTCCAGCACGCCGCCGGAGATGAGCGGCCGGTCGTCCTCGATGCCGGGACGGCCGCTGAGCCGGGTGATGAACCCCCGCACCACGGCGGTGACCTCGTCGGTCGTGGGCGTGCTCTGAGCAGTCATCGTTCAGTTCCCGTCGTAGGAGTAGAAGCCGCGGCCGCTCTTGGCCCCGGTCCGGCCCTCGTCGACCATCCGGCGCAGGTGCGGGTGGGTGACGAACTCGTCGGTCCCGTAGTGCTCGTGCAGGACCTCGAGAGTGCGCACGACCGTGTCGATGCCGATCAGGTCGGCGGTGCGCAGCGGCCCGGAGGTGTGGCCGAGGCAGCCCCTGAACAGCTCGTCGACCTGGCTGGGTGTGGCGACACCGTCCGCGACGACGGCGGCGGCGAGGTTGACCACCGGCATCAGGACGCGGTTGATCACGAAGCCGGGGGCGTCGTTGACGACGACGGACCTCTTGCCCATGCGGCCCAGCAGTTCGTCCACCGCGGCCAGTGCGGTGTCCGAAGTGGACGGAGCCCGCACGACCTCCACCATGTCGATGCGGTCGACCGGGTTCATGAAGTGCACGCCGACGACGCGTCCTGGGTCGGTCAGGCACTCCGCCAGCCGCGCGATGGGGACGGCGGAGGTGTTGGCGGCGATGGTGACGCCGGGCGCCAGCACCTTGTCCAGCAACGGGTACAGCTCGCGCTTGCCCTGCTCCGACTCGGTGGTGTTCTCCACCACGAACCCGGCGTCGGCCACGTCGGCCAGGTCGGTGGTGGGACGGATGTCCAGGTGCCGCGGTCCTCGGCCGCCGAGCAGCGCGGCCAGCCTCTCGTGCCGCCGGACGGCCGCGCGGGCCGTGTCCAGGGCTGCGGGGTCGGTGTCGACGAGGGTGACGGCGTAGCCCGCCGCGGCGGCGGCGTGCGCGACGCTGGAGCCGATGACGCCGGCTCCGATCACTCCGAGCGTGGATGTGCTCATGACGCTGGGCTCCCGTGGTCGATGGGCTCCGGTTCGTACTCGGTGGCGGTGAGCCAGGCCTCCACCTCGCGCGTCATGCCGCCGAGGGTCGCGGAGGCGAAGACGACGGAGGAGGGCACTGCCCGTCCGGTGAGCTCCTTGAGGCCCGCGATCAGGTGCACACCCATCAGGGAGTCGCCACCGAGGTGGAAGAAGTGGTCGTCGGGGTGCACTTCGCGCAGGCCGAGCAGGATGCGGAAGCGGTGGGCCAGGAACTGCCCGACCGCGGAGCCGGGTGCCTCGCCCGGCTGCGGCGGTGCGGGCGTCTCGGGCACCGTCTCGGTGTGCCGCGCCGCGACCGGCGCCGACCAGGGGTCGGCAGGCGGCTCGGTGTCGGGCAGGTACCGGCGGCGCAGCAGGGCGCGCGGGGGCAGGGTGGTCCGGCGCCGCGGGCCCTGATGCAGGCGCGGCCAGTCGGCCTCGACGCCGTGGGTCCACAGTTCGCCCAACGCCTCCAACAGGATCTGCCGGTCACCGGCGTTCTCGTAGGACTGCCGCACGGTGCGCACGCATACGGCGTCCGGGTCGACCTGGGCGATCCAGGGACGGGCGGTGCCGGGACCCACCTCGACCAGGACGCGGTGGCGGGCCAGGACGAGCTCGGTCGCCGTGCGGAAGCGCACCCGGCTGACCATGTGGTCGCGCCAGTAGTCCGGCTCGGGCGTCGTCCCGTCCAGCCACCCGCCGAGCACGCTCGAGGCGATGGGGATCCGGGCAGGCTTCAGGTCCACGTGGCGCAGGTCCTCGCCGAGCTTCGCGGCGGCACCGGCGAGCTGCGGGGTGTGGAACGGGTGCGCGGCGTCCACGGGCAGCGTGCTGAACCCCTCGGCGCGCAGCCGGTCCGCCAGCGCCGACACCGCCTCCGGGCGGCCGGAGAACACGCAGTGGCCCGGCCCGTTCTCGGCCGCGATCCAGGTGTCCTCGACGGCGTGCTTCTCCACCTCCTCGGCGGCGGCGAGCACGCTGAGCATGGCTCCGGGCCCGGCCGTCTTGACCAGGTCGGCCCGACGGGCGATGGCGGCCATGGCGTCTTCGGGTCCGATGACGCCGGCCAGCACGGCCGCCACCCACTCCCCCAGGCTGTGGCCCAGCAACGCGGCCGGGCGCACACCGAGGTCCATCAGCGTGCGGGCCATGGCGTGTTCCATGCAGAACAGCGACAGGTGCACCTCACGCAGTTCACGGGGGACCGGGGGTGCGTCTTTGCGGCGCAGCAGGGCGCGCAGGTCCACGCGGTCGCCCCCACGCTCCGGGCGGGTCGGCTCGGTGGCGAACGACCGGCCGACGGCACCGTCGGTCAGCGTGTCCGCCACAGCCACGACGGCCCGGAGGTTGCGGGCGAACAGAGGGTCCGTGCGGGCCAGTTCGGAGCCCATTCCCGGGTAGTGGCTGCCGATGCCCGGCAGCACGAACACGACCTCGGGGGCGTCGGTCGTGGTGTGGCCGCGCTGGATCCGCAGCCGGTCGGCCGCGAAGGCGTCGGCCACCTCTGCCTGCGAACGGACCACCGCGTAGGCGCGGTGCGGGTGCCGGTGGCGGGCGGTCTGGGTCGTCCAGGCCGCGTCCGCGACACGCGAAGGGCTCTCGGCCAGGTGGTCGCGCAGGGCGGCCAGGTCGGCGTTCAGGGCGTCCGGGTGGTGGCTCGACAGCAGCAGCAACTCGGCGTCGTCGGACGACGGCGTCGCCGATGCGACGGGCGCCTCCTCCAGGACGACGTGACAGTTCGTGCCGCCCAGGCCGAAGGCGCTCACCCCGGCCCGCCGGAGCCGACCGGGCACGGCGGGCCAGTCCAGGGCCTCGCCCAGCGGCCGCAGCGGGCCGGACCGGGCGGCCAGGTCGGACGGCAGCCGCTCGAAGTGCGGCGTGGCGACGAGACGCCGGTGGCGCAGGGACAGCACCGCCTTGGCGAAGCCGGCCAGGCCGGCCGCTTCCCTCAGGTGCCCGAGGCCGCCCTTGGCCGCCCCGACGTGGACGGGGTGGCCGACGCCGGCGAACACCTCGGCCAGCGCCGACCACTCGGTGGAGTCGCCGATGCGGGTTCCGCTGCCGTGCGCCTCCACGTAGTCGATGTCCTCCGGGTCGAGCCCGGCCACGTCCAGCGCGGCCCGGACCACCTCGACCTGGGCGGCGGCGTCGACGCCCGCGAAACCCGACTTGCCGGAGCCGTCGTTGTTCATGGCGGTGCCGCGCACCACCGCCCAGATCTCGTCGCCGTCGCGCAGCGCGTCGGCCAGCCGCTTGAAGACGACCGCTCCGGCACCGTCACCGGGGACGGACCCGCCGGCCGCCGCGTCGAACGGGCGGCACACGCCGTCCGGGGAGCCGATGCCTCCGAGCGGGGCGTCGTAGCCGCCGGGGGCGGGGACGCGGACCGACGACACGGCGGCCACGGCCAGGTCGCTGCCGTGACCGAGCAGGTCCTGCACGGCCAGGTGGACGGCGGTCAGCGCGGTGGAGCAGGCGGACTGCACGGTGACGGCGGCGCCCTGGAGGCCGAGCCGGTAGGCGATCCGGGTGGCGGCGTAGTCGCCGCGGTTGGTCACCTCCAGGGACTGGGCGTCGACGCCGGGGCGGCCGGCCAGCGCGCTGCCGACCCACCGCTCGTAGTCGCTGTGACCGACCCCGGCGTAGACGCTGACGGCCATCGTGCGGGCCCGGTCGACGTTGGCCGTGGTCAGCGCCTCGTCCGCCGCCTCCAGCAGGAGTCGTTGCTGCGGGTCGGTCAGCAGGGCCTCGGACGGGGCGATCCCGAAGCGGCCGGGGTCGAAGTGACCGGGGCTCGGCACGGATCCGTAGGCCGGCACGAACGTGGCACCCGCGGCGGCCTCCCGCCGGGTGATGCTGTCCTCGCCGGCGTCGAGGATCGACCAGTACCGTTCCACGCTGTCGCAGCCGGGCAGCCGCACGGACAGGCCGACGACGGCGACGGCGTCGTCGTGGTTGAGCTCGTTCACCTCGGGTCACCTCCTTCGACGTGGGTGGCGGTCCGCGAGCGGACGCGCCGGCGGCGGTCGGACGGCCGCCGGGCGGGCGTGCGGGTGGGCTCCTCGATGTCCAGCAGGCGGGCGCAGCCGCGCGGGGTGCCGGCGGCGAACACCTCGGACAGCGCCAACTGCCTGCCGGCCGCGGCCTCCAGCGCGCCCCGCAGCAACATCAGGCGCAGCGAGTCGCCGCCGAGAGCGAAGAAGTCGTCGTCGACGCCGACCTCGTCCAGTCCCAGGACGCGGGCCACGAGCTCGGTGGCCCTGCGCTGCCCGGGAGTGGCCGGTTCGACGTACGGAACGTCGATCTCAGGGCGGCCGCGGGACACGACCCGCAGCGCCTTGCGGTCGACCTTGCCGCTGCCCAGCAGCGGCAGAGCGGGCACCGAGGCGAGCCGCGCCGGCACCATGAAGTCCGGCAACCGCTCGGCCAGGTACTCGCGCAGCCGCTGGACGGGCACCTCCTCTCCCTCGGGCACGACGTAGGCGACGAGAACCGCGCCCTGGTCGGGATCCGGTGCGCTGACCACGGCGGCGTTGGCCACACCCGGATGGCCCCGCAGCACGGTCTCGACCTCCGCCGGCTCCACGCGCTGCCCACGCACCTTGACCTGGTCGTCGGCCCGGCCGAGGTACTCCATCTCGCCACCGGGCAGGTACCGGGCGATGTCCCCGGTCCGGAACACGACTGGCGGGTGGCCGGGGTCGTGCCGGTTGGGCAGGAACCGCTCGGCGGTCAGGTCGGGCCGCCCGAGGTAGCCGTCGGACAGCCCTGGCCCGCCGGTGTGGATCTCGCCGGGGATGCCGGGCGGCACCAGGCGGCCCGCCGGGTCGCACAGGTACACGCGCATGTCGAGCGGGACGCCGACGTTGGTGCCGGGGCCGCCGGTCCTGGGCGAGGCCGGGGCCGCGGTGCGGTGGCAGACGTAGTCCGCCTCGCTCAGGGTGTAGGTGTTGTGGACCTCGAAGCCCAGCGAGCGCAGTTCGTCCTCCAGGTCCTGGCTCAGCGCCTCGCCCCCGACGAACACGTGCCGCAACGCGGGCGCCGTGCGGAACGCGGGCTGGGTCAGCAGCAGCCGCAGCATCGACGGCACGAAGCTGACGGTGGTGACGCGCTCGTCGTGGATGAGCTGGGCGAGGTAGCGGTCATCCCGGTCACGGCCGGGCTCGGCCAGCACCGCGGTGCCGCCACCGGCCAGCGGCCAGACGAACTCCCGGAAGCTGATGGGCGACTTGAGCAGGTGCCGGTCCGCCGGCCCGAGGGCGTAGATGCCCTGTTCCAGCCGGATGCGGGAGGTGTGCATGCGGTGCGGGCGCACCACTCCCTTGGGCGCGCCGCTGCTGCCAGAGGTGAACAGGACGTAGGCCGTGGTGTCGGGCCGTGCCACGTCCGGCGGCGGTCCGGTCGGCTGGTCGAGGGCGAGCAGGGCGTCGACCTTCAGCGCCCGGTCGCCGACGGCGGTGTGCCCGCTCGACGTGGTGAGCACGGCCACCGGGTCGGCGAGACCGAGGACGTCCGCGGCCCGCGGCCCTGGCAGGGCCGGGTCGAGGTAGACGAAGCCACCGCCCGCCTTCCAGATGCCCAGGATCGCGGTGAACAGGTCGATGTCCCGCTCGCCGGTCAGCACCACGAGGTCACCGGGGACACCGATGTGCGGGAGCAGGGCGTGGGCGAACCGGTCGGAGGCGGCGTCCAGCTGTCCGTACGTGATGTCGGTGTCGCCGTGCCGCAGGGCCACCGCCTCGGGGGTGCGGGCGCTCTGCTCGCGGAAGAGCTGGTGCAGGGTGACGTCGGCGTGCGGTGTGTGCGGGGCGTTCCAGGCCTTCAGCAGGAGCGTGCGCTCCTCCGGCAGCAGCAGTTCGACGTCACCGGCGGCCTTGTCCGGGTGCTCGGCGATCTCGTGGGCGAGCAGCGCCAGGTGTTCCGCGACCCGGTCCGCGCTGCCGGCGTCGAGCACGGTGGTGTCGTGCAGCAGGTCCAGTGCGTCGCCGTCGACGGAGAGCGTCCACGCGGGCCGGCCGAGCACGGCCGACGGCTCCTCGACGCGGGCAGAGAGCACGGCGGCGTAGGGCTCTCCGTCGGCCGGCAGCGCGGCGGACCGCGGCCGGACGGCACCGGCGAGCGCGCCCAGCGGGGTGGTCTCCTGGTCGGCATCGCTGTCGTGGTGCACGAGGGCGTGGCCGTCGTCGGAGACTCCGACGACGGTCCAGCCCGCGTCGTAGCGGTGCAGCAGCAGCCGGCTCAGGGCGGCCAGTCGCACCGAGGCGTCGGGCCCCCTCAGCCGGGCGGCCGCCGGCGCGGTCAACGGTGCGGTGGCGTGCCGGAGCCTCGGCTCGCCGCGATCGGGGATGCGCTGCGGGAGGTTGATCATCACCGGCCCCCGCCCGCCACGGTCGCCAGGCCGGCCCGGCGGCGCAGCACGGACCGGGCCGCCGCCATGCCGGTCGCGGCGCCGTAGGTGATGCCGATGATCTTCGAGGAGCTGTCGCCGACGAAGTACAGGCCCGGGATCGACGACTCCAGGTCGTCGGAGAGGTCGAGGTCGGGGAAGAGCCGCTCGACGACGGGGGCGGCGACGGTGGCCGTGCCGGGCACGAGTCCGGGGTGCAGGGCGTTGAGCCGGTCGGCCATCGCCAGCACGTCGCGGACCAGCGACGCGGGAAGGCACTCGCGCAGGTCGCCGTGGTGGTAGTTGATCAGGCTGGTGGTCAGCGGGCCCTCCGGGGCGGGCCGCCCCGCCAGTTCGTCCACAGTGGACACGACCGGGAGCCCTCCGCCGTAGGCCGCGACCCTGGCCGCGAACGCGGCGGCGTGCTCGGTGCCGTCGATCCCCTCCGGCAGGTCGACCGTGGTGAGCACACCCAGGTTGGACTTGCTGGTGGGCTGGTTGAGGCAGTGCTGCCCATCCAGGGCGACGGCGTCCAGGAAGCCGTACTGCATGACCCGGCCACCCCCGCAGACGCAGAACGTCCGCACGGAGTGGCCCTCCTCGTTGAGGAAGGACAGCTTCGGGTTGTGGCAGCCGTCCAGCAGCCGGTCGAGGTCCTCCCGCCGCGCCTCCAAACGCACGCCGAGATCGACACGCCTGCTGGGCCGGTGGCGCACGCCGATCCTGCCGATGAGCTCGCGCACCCACGGCAGGCCGAGCTTGCCCACGCCCACCACGACGTCGTCGGCGTGGAACACGGCCGGCCCGTCGGGAGTCGCCGCGCGCACCTCGAACCCGCCGCCGGTGAGCGGCTCGACGTCCTCGGCCCGGTGGTACAGCAGCACGCGGCCGCCGTTCTCCTCCAGCTCGGCCTTGAGACGGGCGATGACGACCAGGGAGTCGTCCACGGTGACGCTCTGCGAGAACGCGGTGTCGACGTGCTGGAACATCGAGCCGAAGGCGTCGTCGTGATCGGCTTCGGCGGGCTCGGCGGGCGGCAGCCCCAGTTCGTAGAAGATCCGGTACGCCTCGGAGATCAGCTCCTGGGCGCGGCCGAACGAACCGAGGGCGCGCTCCAGCCCGCTGTAGGAGCGGACGGTGCCGTCCGGCGCCGACTCGATCTTGGAGCGGGTGAGCGAGGAGATGTAGCCGAGGTTGGTGTCGAAGTGGAAGGCGGCACCGCCGAGCCCCGTCAGGCAGGTGCAGCGGGGGCACTGCAGCCGGAACTTCTCCGCGTCCCGCACGGAACGCCCGTCCATGCGGGCCACCAGGCGGGAGCACAGGCTCTCCCGCATGTCGCCGCCGGCCTCCAGCAGGGCGACGCGGCGGCCGGCCCGCACCAGGGTCAGGGCCGCGAACAGTCCCGCGGGCCCACCGCCGATGACCACGGCGTCGGTCCGGACTGGCGTGGCGTTGGTGTCAGACATGGTTGCTCCCGTGGGCCGTTGGGCGCCGTTCGAGGTAGCGCTCGAGGAAGGGGCGGTAGAAGAGCCGGCTGGTGTCGCGGCCTTCGGCCTCGATGCGCTCGATCAGCCACTGGCAGGTGAACGGCAGCAGGTCGAGCACGCGGTCAGGCCGCTGACCGGTGTGGGTGCCGTAGTGGTCGAGGCCGCGGGCCAGCACGGAACCGAACCAGTGCTCGCCGGCGAAGACCTGGTCGTAGAGCCAGTCGAAGCCGCGCTCCTGGTAGTCGGGGAAGACCGCGAGCGCCGTCGTGACGAGCAGGTTGACGACGTCCATGGCGGCGATGCCGGTGGCGCGGTAGTCCTCGAAGTCCAGCACCCTGGCGGTGCCGTCACGCGGGTCGCAGCGGACGTTCCACGGGCCGAGGTCGCCGTGGGTCGGCGCCAGCAGTGCCGTGCGCAGCGCCTCGTCGGCGTGCTGGACGCCGAACTCCGGCGTACGGACGTAGTGGGCGGCCGTCTCCAGCGCGAGCTCGGGCGTGCTGGTGACGACGGGACCCGAGCGGTGCAGTTCGACGACGCGGTCCACGGCCGGGCGCAGCACCTGCCACAGGCCGTCGGGTGTGTCCGCGCCCGTGACGGCGGTGGGCAGGTCGACGCCGGGCAGGTAGCTCATGGTGAACCCGCCGCCCAGCGAGTCGAGCGGAGCAGGGCAGCCCAGTGGCGACGGAGGGCGGAACGAGCGGAGGACCTCGAACTCCTTCGCGAGCTTCGGATCGCTCTGGGACAGCGGGATCTTGGCCACCGCCACGGGCTCGTCGTCGACGTCGAGGCGGACGAAGGTGCGACGGCGGACCTTGCGGGCACTGGCCGGCGTCCAGGTGCTGGTGCTCACGCGCTCCGGGGACACCTCGCCCTGCCCGGTGCGTGCGCGGTGAGCGGCCAGCATGAGCTGGGCGATCTCGTCGGTGTCGACGGTGCGCTCCGCGAGGTCGGCGGCGGTCACGAGGTCCTCCCGGCGAGGGTGAGGCGGCCACCGACGTCGGCCAGCAGGTCGGCCAGGGCGGGGCCGCCGAGCAGGCCTGTGAGCTCGTCGACGGCGGCGTCGCGCTCCTGGGCCGTCAGCTGCCGGTAGTCGGCCAGCCGTTTGTTCAGGTAGTCGGCGAAGGAGCGGTACTCGGCCTCGTCCGAGAGGAGTTCGCGGGTGAGCCGGTCCAGCGCCCGCGTGCCCTCCAGGTCGTCCTCCGGTACCTCGAACCGGGTGCCGAGGTCGATGAGGCTGGCCGCGTTGTCACCGATCGCGGTACCGCGCAGGGCCCGCAGGTTGGTGACGTGCCCGTAGTGCTGTTCGGGCAGCAGCAGCGGGAGCTTGCGCAGGATGACCGCCTCGTGCAGCGAGGTGAGGCTGGGCGGCACCGCGTACAACGGGGCGTGGGCCAGGTGCCGCAGGAAGTCCTTGTGCGGCAACATCGTGTACTCGATCTCGACGCCGCCGTGGGTCTCGGTCACCGGCTCGCGGAACGCGCCGCCGCACACCAGGACGCGGCGCAGCTCCGGCTGCGCGGCCGCGAGTTCGGCGACCCACCGGCGCAGCAGGTCGAGATAGGCGTTGTGGGACTCGTAGTCCAGGAAGAAGTTCTGGAAACCACCCAGGTTGATCAGGAGGTCGGGGTTGCGTTCCGGCGCGGGGGCCGAGAGAGCGGCCTCCAGCGCGCCGCGGTCCACGATGGGGCCGCACAGTTCGATGTGGCTCGCACCCGCCTTGGTCAGCGACTCGATGCGCTCCGCGACGCCGGGGAAGTTCTGCGCGTACGAGCGGGTGGCCAGCAGGTGGGCCAGCAGGATGCGCTCGTGCGGCGTCAGCGTGTCGAAGACGAACCGCGCGGTCTCGTCGTCGGACCAGCGCACGAGCTGAGCGCGGGCGGCCAGTTCCTCGATGCTGCGCTCGGTGAGCCAGAAGCTCAGCAGGCTGTCGAAGAACAGCACCGGCACGTCGGCGCGGACCGCCCAGAACACGAGTTCCGCGTCCATCACGCTCACCACGAAGTCGGCCTCGGCCAGGCCGGCCGCGACGTCCTCGTACCGCTGGGTGTCGCCCTCGTTGATGTTGGTGAAGCGGTGCACGTGGCGCCGCGCGAAGTCCAGCGCGACGTCGCGACCCGTGAAGTCGATCGTGGCGCCCTGGAACAGCGGCGATATGGCGGTCAGTTTGGAGATGGGTCCGAAGCCGCAGGCCTGGGCGCTGGAGAAGATCCTCATCGTCACGCTTCCCTCGTCTTCCGGTTGCGGTAGCTCAGTACGGCGGACCGGATGCTCTGGCCGTCGACGCCGTAGAAACGGAGAAGTTCCTGGTGGGCGGCGACCGGCGGGTACCGGTGGTCGGTGTGCAGGCTGATCACCGCCGGACCGCGGCGCCCGAGTGCCTCCGCGGTGGACTGGCCGAGACCGCCGGGCGCCAGGGATTCCGCCGCGGTCACGACGAGCGGCCGGCGGCCGGCGAGCTCTCGGATCGCGGTGGCGGGAAAGGGGTGCAGGGTGGTCACTGAGGCGACGGCCGCCGCCACCCCGTCCGCGGCCAGCCCGTCCGCGGCGTCGAGCGCCTCGGCCACACATCGCCCTGTGGCCAGGACCAGGACGTCGTCGCCATCGCGCAGCAGCCGGGGAGCGCTGGGATCACCGGCGGAAGCGGCAGGCGGCAGCACGGGATCAGGGCGCGCGGACAGCCGCACATAGGCCGGTCCCGCGGTGTCGGCCAGCACGGCCCGCACCACGGAGACGGCGTCGGCGGCGTCGGCCGGGCAGTACACCCTCATGCCGGGCATGGCCGACATCAGGGTGATGTCGTCCGTGGCGTGATGGGTGGGGCCGAGCGGGCCGTAGCCGAGGCCACCACCCACGCCGAGCAGCACGACCGGAAGGCCGGGCACGCACACGTCCAGCCGGATCTGTTCGTACGCCCGGCGGACCAGGAACGGCGCCATGGCGGCGGCCACCGGGCGCAGGCCGCTGCGCGCCAGTCCCGCGGCGACGCCGACCAGGTTGGCCTCGGCGATGCCCGCGTCCACGTAGCGACGCGGATCCCGCTCGAGGACCTGCTGGAACAAGGCCCGTCCGTCCGCGCCCAGGGCGATCAGCCCGGGATCGGCGTCGACGGCGTCGGCCAGCACGGGGGCGAGTGCGGCCCGCATGCTCTGCGGCGCAACGGATGGGCGGTGCGGTGTGATGGATGTGGTGGTCAAGGTGTTCTCCTCACGCCGTCGCGGTGAGCGCCGCGACGGCGATCCGGCGTTGGACGGCGTCCAGCTCTCCCATGTGCCAGGCGGGATCGCCCTCGGCGAAGGGGACTCCCTTGCCCTTGGTGGTGTGGGCGATCAGCACCGCCGGGCCGTCACCGGCTTTCAGGGCGATGAGGGCGTCACCGATGGCCGTGATGTCGTGGCCGTCGGTCTCGCCGACCCGCCAGCCGAAGGCGCGCCACTTGTCCGCCAGGGGTTCCAGCGCGCAGACGTCCTCCGTGTCACCCTCCTGCTGGAGGCGGTTGCGGTCGACGACGGCCACGAGGTTGCCGAGCCGGTGGTGGGCGGCGAACTGCGCCGCCTCCCAGTTGCTCCCTTCGTCGAGCTCGCCGTCGCCCGTGAGCACGTAGACCCGGCGGTCCTCGCCGGCGAGCCGTGCGCCCAGCGCCAGGCCACTTGCGAGGGACAGTCCGTGGCCCAGCGCACCGGTGGCCGCCTCGATCCCGGGAATGCCGTCCGACGGGTGCCCTGGCAGCTCGTTCAGGTCCGTGGTCAGCACGCCCAACTCGGCGAGCACGGCGTACAGGCCGTAGACGCCGTGGCCCTTGCTGAGGACGAGCAGATCGCGGTCCGGCCAGTCGGGGCGGGCTGGGTCGCGACGCAGGATCCTGGTGTAGAGCGCGGCCAGCACGTCGATCAGCGAAAGCGCGGGGCCCAAGTGGATGGCCTTGCGCGCCGCTAGTTCGACGACGCGGAGTCGGGCCCGCCTGGCCAGTTCGTCCGCGTTCGACATAAGGAACACTCCTCGCGAGAACGGGGTTGGAATGAGCCGGATAAGCGCGGGGTAAAGCCGTCTGGCTTTTAGATGCGGAAAAGGTCTTCCATGGTTTCGTGCGAAATTTCCTTGCTCAGATCCCGTTCGGCCGCGTAAGCCATGTTGATGATCGTGCGCGTGGCGCCTTCCTCAACGGGGTGTACGCGGTGCAACGTGGTGTCGGTACGCAGCAGGTAGATATCACCGGGCTGCAGCTCGTACGAATAGATGGGGTGGTTCACGAGCTGCTTGAACACCTGCGGGTTCTTTTTGTCCCATGTCGTGTTCGGCACCGTCTGGACGAATCCTCCGAACTCGACGTCCGGGCAGTCGACCACGAAGATCACGCCGAAGCTGTAGTCGTCCCAGTGCCAGCCATGCGTGTCACCAGGCCGTTCGAGGTGCGTGATGATGTAGTGCTCGGGCTCGTACGGGCACTCCAACACCTGTTCACCCGCGATGCTGCTCAACGCCCTGATGAAGGCAGGGCTGTTGTACAGAGCGACGGCCGCGCCCGCGTGAGCGCGGATGTCGGCAGCGGTGATGTTGCGCATGTACCGCGGGCTGTTGCTGGTCTCCGCGAGGTGCAGATCGCGCCGGACGGACTGTCCAGCCAGCAGCTCGTTCACCTCTGCCGAGACCACGGCTTTCACGTCGTCCGGCAGAAGGTACGACACGAGCGCGAAGCCCGTTTCGTAGAACGACTTGCGCGAAACCCACAGCTGCTCGTTGCCCACCTCACGGTGAACGTGCTCCTCGATGGACGAATCCAGTGAAGTTGCAATGGACAATTCCGTCTCCCTAGTCGGTCTTTTGCAGCGAAAGAATCCCCCACTGAATTCGGCTCCGAATCTGACGCCCCGACAGCTGCAGGTTTGTTCAGTCGGTGTCACCGACAGTTAGCCGGGGTCGCTCGCCTTGGCCAACATGTTGGGCGCGAGCGTGCCCTGGATGTTCATCCCGATGGTTTCCAGCACGCGCAGCCAGTGGTCGCCGGCACAGATGATGCCGACCATGTCGATCACGCGGACGCCGGAGCCGAAGACAGTGAACGCGCCGCAGATCTCCGAATGCGAGTTCACGTTCGGCACGACCGTGCCCGGGCGGACCAGACCCTCCTCGCACATGAACACGTCGCAGATACGGTAGCTCTGACCGTATGGGCAATGATGCTCAACGCCCTGCCCGGACGCGACCAGGGCAATGCCGGCGACCAGCCGTCTGGATTCGGTGCCCTTGGTCAGCACCAGGTGGTCGTCGAATAGCGCGATTCGATCCGGGTCCCAGACCTCGACATCCGCACCGAAGGAGTTGCTGTCGTCCTCGATCACGACGTGGTCGAGGCCACCGGAGTCCGGATTCCGCCTGAACAACTTCTCGCCAGTCTCAGACATCTCTCCACCTCCTGATCGCGACCGGGCAGATGCCCACCTGTGGTCGAGAACGGTCGTCTCTGCCGCTCCCGGTGGACCCGAAAGGAACGTGCCGCATTTTTGTATCAGCCTGGTTCGCCCGGTTGCCAGTGATGTAAATGCCACCTAAACGCCCGTCTATACCTCGTCTAAATGAAGTATTGTCGGCGCCTTGAAAACTTGGACAGCTGCTGGCTGCCGTGTTGTGATTGGAGCCACGGCGCCCGTGATCACCACAGGTCGGCTGCGAATCGAGCTGCACGTACCAGCAATTCACTTCGAGGGAGCACCATGATTTCTGGCACGGCACGAACGACAGGGTGCGGATGTCAATCGGCGTGCAGCTCAGGCACATCGACGCCTCGTTCGACCGGCCCCGACAGCTGACCCTGCCAGCCAATACGGCTTTGCGCGCATAGACATCCCCGTTCTCTGTCCCATCCTTTCCGGAAAGGAACATTCATGTCTGCTGGCTACGGGCGGCTGATCTGGCGCAACGGCGTCCTCATGCCGTGGGAGGAGGCCACCGTCCACATCAGCTCAGTGGGCCACGCCTCGGTCTCAGCCGCGTTCGAAGGCGTGCACTCGTACTGGAGCAGCACGCGGGAGACGCTCCACGGCTTTCGGTTGCGCGACCACATGCAACGCCTGCTCGAATCGCTGCGGATGAGCTGGATGGAGCCCGAGTTCGACGCGGACGCGCTCGTCACCGCGACGGTCGAACTCCTCACGTCCTGGCAGACCACGGGCAAGGACCTGCACATCCGCCCGTGGGGCTTCGCCGCCGGAACGCATCGCCAACAGATGGTGCCGCGCGGCACCCCGGCCGAGATCGCCATCGAGACCTGGGAGTTCGAGAGCAAGCTGGGCCAGGGCCGCACCTGCACGCTCGCGGTCAGCTCGTGGCCGCGGTTCAACCACGGTGCCTCACCGGCGTCGATGAAGGTGTTCTCCAACTACCACAACGGCCGACTGGGCAACATCGACGCCAGAGCACGCGGGGCCGACTGGCCGATCTTCCTCAACACCAACGGCCACGTCACCGAGTCGTCGGGGTCGTGCATCGCCCTGGTCAAACGCGGCCGGCTGGTCACCCCGACCCTGTCCGACGGTGTGCTGGACAGCATCACCCGACGCACGCTCATCCAGCTGGCCCAGGAGGAGCTCGGCCTCGACGTGGAGACCAGGCCGGTGGAGCGCACCGAGCTGTACCTCGCCGACGAGATCTTCCTCATGGGCACCTCGGCCGAGGTGCTGCCCGCCGTCGAGGTGGACGGCTTCCCGATCGGCGACGGCAAGACCGCGGGCGAGATCACGCAGGCGATCGAGGCCTGCTACCACGACACCGTGCGAGCCGTGACCGGCAAGCACGACGAATGGCTGACCCCGGTGCACCTCGACCGAGCTCCTGGCGCGCCGTCGTTCCTCTCCCCCACTGGTTCGAGCGAAGCCGGGAGTTCGAAGTGAAGCGTCTCGTCCATGCCGTCGTGGGCTGCGGCCGTGTCGCCCCCAACCACGTCGACGGCTTCTCCGTCCTGCCCGACGTGGAGGTGCGCTGGGCCTGCGACCGCGATCTCACGACCGCGGAGTCGCTGGCTCGTGCGCACGGCCTGCCGCGCGTCACGACGGACGTGCACGAGGTGCTGGCCGACCCGGAGGTGGACAGCGTCTCCGTCGCGACCGGGCACGCCACGCACCACGGGCTGGTCGCGGCGGCGCTCGAAGCGGGCAAGCACGTGCTCGTGGAGAAGCCGCTCGCCCTCGGCGTCGAGGACGGCGCGGCCCTGACGTCCCTCGCCGAGCGCGCCGGACGGGTGCTGTCGGTCGTCTCCCAGCACCGCTACGACCGCGTCGTCACCGCCGTTCGGGACTGGATCGGGGCCGGCCTGCTGGGCAGCCTCGTCTCGGGCGTGGTCAGCCTGCAGTGCGGCCGCGACGACGCGTACTACGCGGGCAGTGACTGGCGCGGCACCTACGCGGGTGAGGGCGGCTCGGCCCTGGTCAACCAGGGCTACCACGCGCTCGACGTGACCCGCTGGCTGACCGGCGGGCTCGCGGTGGTCGGCGCGGCCGCCGGGCACACCGCGCCGCGGGGCGGCATGGAGACCGAGGACACCCTCGCGGCTCTGCTGCGCGGCCCGCAGGGCGCGCTCGTGACCTACCAGGTCACCGTGGCCAGCAGCATCGCCTGGCGCACCCGCGTCGAGATCATCGGCAGCGGAGGGTCGGTCCTGTTCGACCTCGACCACCCCGGGACCCTGCACGTGGCGGAAGGCAACGAGGAACTGCGCGCGGCGGCGGCAGAGCTCGCCTCAGCGGAGGTGGAGCAGGCTCCGCCGGGGATCGGCTACTACGGCATCTCCCACCGCCGGCAGATCGCGGATTTCGCGGCGGCCGTGCGGGACGGGCACAAGATGATCGCCGACGACCGGGCCGGGCTGGACACCCTGATCCTGCTCCAGGACATCTATCGTGTGGCCCGGCACGAGGTGGCGGCACCCGTCCTGTCAACGCTGGGGAGCTGAGTCACCGGTGGCGGAGATCGTGGCTGCAGTCGGCGTCCCGCACACCTCGGTGTCGCCCCTGCGAGCGGCAGCTTCTCACTGGAGGTCGGCGGCCCGCGCACACTGCCCGGCGAGTCATACGGCATTCCGCGGCCGGACTGGGCCGGTGCGGTCGCCGGCCGGCTGCGCCGCGGGGAGCTGAACAGCCCGGTCGGCGCGGCCACCGCGAGCCGGATCGAGGAGGCCCGGACCGGCGACGGCGGAGGCCCTGCGCACGGATCCACGACCGAAACTCGCCGCCAGCTGTCCGCGGAAGCCGCCCGCTGTCCGCGGATGAGGTGGACGAACTACTGCGGGGCGACGTGGCCGCCCTGCACCGGCGCGGGGCGCATCCGGTGCTGCTCGTACGCCTGGCCCAAGCCCGACTCTTCGGCCTCGATCCCCACCTCTACGCGGCCCGCATCAAGACCGCCGAGCCCCCAGGAGCGCAGTCCCGCGCCTACTGCTGTGCTGTTCCTGTTTCGGTCGCGGGGCAGGTATCGAGTTCGGAATGGCCTGGGAATGGACTGGGCCAGAATTCAATTCGTCAAGCAGTTTCTGGAAGCGAGTGAATGGGAGTTCGAAACATGCTGCACGACGTCACCGACGCCACGCGCCGGTTTATTGGTTTGCTGGACGCTGACCAACGCGAACACGCGATTCGCGCGGTCACCGACGACGATCTCAGGCACCGCTGGGGGTATGCACCCGGCACACGACCTGGCCTGGTGCTCGGCGATCTCCGGCGAGACCAGCGGAAGGCGGTGCACGGCATGCTCGCGACAGTGCTCAGCCCTCACGCCTACACGCAGGCCGCGGCGGTCATGGCGCTGGAAGACGTCCTCGACCACCGAGAGGGCGGGCACCGCGACCGTCACAGCGGCGACTACTGGACAATCCTCTTCGGCACCCCGGACGGCGACGAACCGTGGGGATGGCGAATCGAAGGCCACCACCTGTCGGTGAACGTCGTCGTCGCCGACGGCCGCGTCTCGGCGACACCGTTCTTCCTCGGCGCGAACCCGGCCCGCGTCACCTACCGCGGCCGCGTCGTCGGCCAACCGTTGCAGCTCGAAGAAGAACTCGCCCGCGAACTCCTCGACCGCATGGGCCCGACCGCCCGCCGCCTCGCCGTCGTGTCGGACCTCACGCCACACGACATCCGCAGCAGCAACTCCCCGCGCATCAACCCATCAGAACCGGTCGGCGTGACACCGGCGCAACTCGACAAGCCCGCCGGCGAGCTGCTGGTCGACATCATCCGCTTCTACCTCGACCGGCTCAGGCACGAACTCGCTGACAAGGAGTTCGCGCAGATCGACCAGGAACGCCTGCACTTCTCGTGGGAGGGCTCGCTGCGTCGCGGCGAAGGCCACTACTACCGCGTCCAGGGCCCGGAACTGCTCATCGAGTACGACAACACATTCAACGAGGCCAACCACATCCACACCGTCTGGCGTCGCCATTCGGGTGACTTCGGCGACGACCTCCTTGCCGCCCACTGCGACGCGTCACGGCACACTGTCGCCCTTGGAGTGGCCCAGAACGGTTGACGACGCCGTCGCCCTGCAAGAACGCCTGCGCACCCAGGTGATCACCACCAGCGCTCCTGACCTGCGCAGACACACTGTCGCGGGCCTGGACGTCGGCTACCGCACCAAGGACACAGTTGCGGGCGTCTGCGTGGTGCTCTCGATCGAGTGACCGTCGTGCCGGACCTGTTGGTTGCGGACGGTCAAGGCCTCGCGCACCCAGGCCGGTTCGGCCTGGCGTGCCATCGCGGCGTGCACACCGGCATCCCGAGCATCGGCGTCGCCAAGAACGCCATGGGCACGTTCGAGCAACCCGGCGAGGAACGCGGGCCGACGAGCGACCTCGTCATGGACGACGAGGTCGTCGGCAGACGGCGTTTCCCTGCCTCTCCCACACTGACCACGCCACCACGGCACGAGAGGAAACCGATGGAAGTCCGTCTGGACGGCCGCAGCGCCATCATCACAGGTGCCAGCAAGGGTCTTGGGCTCGCGATGGCCAAGGAATTTGCTGCCTCCGGCGCCAACGTGGCGATCCTGGCCCGCAATCCCGATACGCTGGCCGAAGCCAAGGCTGTTGCATCGGCCGGCGCCCAGGGACGGGTCGAAACCTTCAGCTGCGACGTTTCCAAGGCGGCTGACATCCAGAAAGCCTATGATGCGGTCGTCGGCGCGTTCGGGCAGGTCGATATCCTGATCAACAATGCCGGCCAGACCCGGTCCATGCCGTCGGACCAGATTACCGATGACATCTGGCAGGAAGACCTGGATCTGAAGCTTTTCGCGGCGATCCGCCTTACCCGGCTTGTCTGGCCGGGCATGAAGCAACGCACATGGGGCCGGATCATCAACGTGCTCAACACCGGGGCCAAGACACCGCAGGCCAATGGTGCCCCCACGGTGGTGTCGCGTGCGGCCGGCATGGCGCTGATGAAGGTCCTCGCCGGTGAGGGCGCCCCGCATGGCATCCTGGTCAACGGCATGCTTGTCGGCCGGATCGTGTCGGATCAGATCGCGCGTCGTTACAGGGCCGAGGGAACGAACGTTTCATTCGAGGACTATGTTGCCAAGGCCGGCGCCAATATCCCGGTCGGCCGCATGGGCAAGGCCGAGGAGTTCGCCGCCATGGCCTGCTTCCTCTGCTCGGATCATGCGGGCTTCACTACCGGGACGGCGATCAATATGGACGGCGGCGCCTCGCCCGTGGTTTGACGCCGCCGGGTCGCGGTCCGGGCCTTTACTCGTTGCCGTCGGTGGGCGGGCAGGAGGTCGCCCAGGGCAGCGTGGCCGATCGTGCCGACCAGTCGATGGGGGTGCGAGGGGAGATTCCTTGGCCGGCGGTGACGGTGTCGGCTGCGGCGGCCGGGAACCGGACGGGGCCCAGCAGATTGGTGATCAGCCTCCACTGCTCAGTGCGGACGGTGCTATCGGCCAGGGTGACAGTGCGGGTCGCCTCGATCACGCGCTTCGGCAGCGTCACGCGCAGGACGCCGTAGCCCATGCGGGCGGTGTAGGAGCCGTCATCGCGGAGGCCGGGACCGTCACGGGCGAGCTCCTGCCGTGGATCGCTGCCGCCGAGATGGCCGCGGACCTGCCCCTGTCCCTGATGGACCACCGCGACGGCGAGGGGCACGCGTTCACCGCCTGGGGACCCGGCTGAGACAGCAGGACGGCACACGGACGAACAGCGGCCCCGGAACGCGGCAAACGGCGTTCCGGGGCCTGGGGAGAGCACGGGAAACGATGGAACGACGGAGGGACGGGACGATGAGCGTCCATGCGATCGACCGGCTGTGTTACTTGCCGGGAGCCTCCCACGACGCGGGCAGCCCCACGGTCGCCGCCACGAACTCGTCCGCGTCGAACCGCGGCTCCAGCCAGCTCAACCGGAGCGAGTCCAGCAGGCGTTGCATATGCTCGTGGGACCGGAAGCCGTGGAGCGTGTCACGTGTGGCGCTCTCGTACGAGTGCACCCCCTCGAAGGCGGCGGACACCGAGGCGTGACCGACCGAACTGACATGGACCGTGACCTCCTCCCATCGCATGAGTGTTCCATCGCGCCACACCAAACGCCCGTATTCGGCAGATATGTTCATTCCTCTCTGCCCACTTCAAGCCACCGCTCGTTCCGACGCACCGCTAGCACATGAGAAATTGACGAGTCTTCACGTGCAGCCGAGTTGTCAAGTCAGTCATAATCACAGTCAAGTTCATCCGTCTTTGCGCGTCCGCAGATCCTCGAACGCCACGGACGCCAGCGGCGGCTCCACGCCCGCCTCACGGCACCAGCGCAGGGAGAGCCCCAGCGGCACCCCCAGCTCCGCACGGATTCGGACCAGGTTCCGCGCCAGCTCGTTCGGCCCCCCGGACAGCAGACCCGAACTCATGACGTACTCGCGGCCCCGGTTCACGACCCGTTCGAACGCCGCGCATTCGTCCCTGACGTGTCCCCGCGACCGCACGGACAGCGGGGAGAACCCGGCCGGTATCCGGTACGTGGCGTCGGCAGCGTCGATGACCTGGGACAGCAGGGGTACCGGGATGCCGTGGACGGCCAACTCGCCGCCGATCGTCCGGATGAGCCTGCGAAGGACGTGGTGGCGGCCCCGGGGACCGGGGGCGATCCCCTCTCCGAGCAGCAGGACGGCGGCACTCGACACATCGGCGAGAAAGACGGAGCTGGGGCCGGGTTCCGTCGGCGCGCCGGCCGTCACCGCCGAGATGTCGGCCGCCAGCCGTGCCAGTAGCGAGGACACGCCGCCCCCTGGCGCCGACGGGCCGATGCCGTCGGGGCGCGTGAGCCCGTGCTCGGAGGCCACCATCTCGAAGAGAGGCTGTCGCGCGGCGGTCAGCCGCCCGGCCTTGGCCCGGCGCTCGACGAACTGGATGTGAGCGACGGAGGCGTGGCAGCCGCAGACGCAACCGGGGCCACAGTGGGCGAATGAAGGTGCCCCCGAAGGCCGCCGCAGCGTCAGGCACGGCCCCAGCGCCGGGTCCATTCTCGACGGGACCCCGGGAAGACGGTCACTGTGCACGACCCTGTCCCGGGCGACTTCGAGGGCCAGCAGGCCCCGCCGTACCCGCGTCGCGTCCTCGGGCTCCGCGGAGAGCAGGAAGGTGAGTTCCTCAATCTCCGTACCGGACCGGCCCAGTGCCTCCATGACGTCCCGCAGGGCCGCCGCGTACGGGCGCGCCCCGACCCAGACGGCCCCGACCGTGCGTCCGGCGCTGGGCGGGGAGGCCGGCGGGAGAGCCGCCAGCCGACTGGTGTTGAGGATCCACTGCAACACCACGGCACCCCCCGCGTCCGGCTTCGAGGAGCTCGCCAGGGATCTTCGCCACTCCGCGTCCGCGACAGAGGTGAACAACGTGGATCCCCCCTCGCCCGCGAGCAGAGGTCGCGGCGGCCGTCTGCGATAACCGGCCCGCACCAGACTCTCCGCGCATGTCAGCGCCGCATCGGCCCCGGGTCCATCCGCCCGGGACTCCGCGATGCCACTACCCACTCGGGCCCCTCCCCCTCGCGCCTCGCATCACCTGTCAAAGCAAACTTTACCGTTGTCATAAATTCGATCATGGGGAGTCACTATAAGAGTCACTAAATTTTGGGGCAGGGTGCCAGTCATGCGATATATGGACAAACAATGCGTTGTCACCCTAAAGGGTCCGACGCCAAAAGGTGCATTCACCTCTTTTCAGGGCGAACCTCTGACCGTGGTCGCGTGTTGACTGGCCAAGTCAAGGCGTGTCAACATTCCTGACCGTGCGGTAAGGCGGCCACAAAGCACATAACGGCTTGTTTTATCCGCGCTCCTCCACCCCCCGTTGAAGTGCCCAGGAGAGGACGGAAAAATGACGCACTCGCGTCCGAAGCGGATTTCGTTAGTCGCCGCACTGCTGATATGCGGACTGAGCCTGCAGATGACGGCGACACAGACGAAGGCCGGGGTGATCCCTCGGGTGGACACGGCGGCCGCCCAGGCGACCTTCGGCATCCCCACCGTTGCCCGAGAGGTCCTCTCGATGCTCAACGACCCCGACATCCCTGTCTGCTGCTGACAGGCTCACCGGACGGCTGTGGGGGGCCGACTGGAGAAAGCCGGCCCCCCACAGCATGTGACGCCCTCCGGTGTCCGCGTCAGGTGCTCGACGCCACCGACTGTCCCGTGAAGGTCTCCCGGTGCCCCATGCATCGCAGGCTCTGCCGGTACGCCCACACGGCGCGCTCGTCATCGCCGCACAGCTGGAGAATCTCGGCCAGTTCGGCCCAGGCGAAGGAGGCCTGTCGGCTGGCCTCCGACGCCTCGAGCATCAGGGCGCCCCGTTCATATGACTCCTGGGCGGCCGCTCGCTCGCCCTGTACCAGCCGGGCGGCTGCCAGGACCAGGTGGTTTCGCGCGCTCTGCAGACGATGGTCGGGTCCCAGAAGGGACAGTGCCCGTTCCGCGTGCTGGATGGCGCCGGGCGCGTTCCCCAGGCGGAGCTCGGCATGGGCCAGCGCGGAGAGGCAGTACGCGACATCCACACTGCTGCCGACGTCGCGCAGGGTCGCCAGGCTCTGTTCGAGCACCTGGCGCGCGGTCTCCGGCTGCGGTGTCTCCGACTGCAGCAGCACCATGGCATAGGCGTTGCGCAGCCGGGCGAACGCCCGCTCGTCCTCGCCCTCGGCGTAAATGGCCAGGGCCTTTTCGATCAGCACCAGCGCATCGGCGGTCTGGCCATTGCGGTGCATGACCACGCTGGCGTTCCAGTACGCGGCGCCCAGAGCCCGGGAGTCCATGATCGTATCGGCCTGGTCGATCGCCTTGGTGGCCAGGTAGCGGGCGCGGTTCAGATCGCCACGCTCCATGTAGACCCCGACGAGCGTGGACAGCAGCTCGACGCCGATCACGGTCGGGGCGAGCTGGAGCTCCTCTAGTTCCCGCAGCGTGGACTCGGCCAGTTCGATGGCGTGCGAGAGATCTCCCAGCTCCCGGTAGCACCGGCACAGAGCGATCACCAGGCTGAGCCGCGACACCAGATCCGGCCGCCGCACGGAGTGCGAGCGCAGCGCCTCCAGCCGGGTCACGGCCTCTTCGAGTCGCCCCGCGTGCTCGAGCGCACGGGCTATGCCGTGCTCCGCCTTGTACCAGATCTCGGGCTGGGAGTCGGCCGTCACGGAGCCCTGAACGGATTGGTACGCCTCCAGCGCCGCCTGGGGGTCACCGTTGTTCAGGGCCATCTCGGCATAGTTGAGCTCGACCTGCAGTTCATTGACGGAGGCCTCCACCGTGGCACCAGTCAATTCGGACGCGTCACAGCCGAGTCGTTTCGCCAGCGCGACCAGAACCTCCACCGACGGCGTGCGCTTTCCCGCCTCAAGCAAAGAGATGTAGCTCGGCGACAAACCATCCCCAGCCAGATCGGCCTGGGACAAGCCAGCAGCCCGGCGTAGTCGTCGTATGCGTGCACCCACGTCATGCGAGACGCTCATATTTACTCCACGACCGTATTGACAGGGCTTGACTAGAGAGTCAAGTTTACCCATGCGGTCAACTATAGATGCGAAAACCTCGCTCCATGGTCTGTGACCTGCGGGTCCTTGCGACGATCCACCCGAGGCTCGTTCGTAATGGCTTGTCCGATTTGGGCAGCACGTACGGCGCCCGGGTCATCGACTCCACACCACCGGCTATGGCGACGTGGGCGTCCGCGGCGGCGATGGCGCGGGCCGCCTGGATGACCGCCTCAAGGCCGGAGGCGCACAGCCGGTTGACCCCGACGCCGGGCACGGAGGTTGGCAGGCCGGCCAGCAGCGCGGCCATCCGACCGACAACGTGGTTCTCCTCGCCCGTGCCGTTGGCGTTGGCGTTGGCGTTGGCGTTGGCGTTGGCGAAGTAGACATCCTGGATCCGTTCCGGATCCAACTCCGAAGAGCGGGGTGTGGTGAGGGCGAGTTCGAGCGCGGCCCCGTGAAGGGTTCGCCGCCAGGCGGCCGGCACGGGGGTGTGGGAGGGCGCGACGGCGCCAACGGGATCGACGGCCGCCTTGCTGTCGGAGGCCATGCCGGTGATGGTCAGGGTCAGTACGGTAGTGGTCAGATCCGGGACGGCCAGGGCGCGGGCGGCGGCGTTCTGGACGCCCATGGCGAGGCCGAGCAGCGCGATCAGCAAGTAGCGTTCGGGGTCCCCGTACGGCGTGGCGGTGCTCTCGGCGACGGCGTAGGCCGCCAGCACGAGGACCGTCTCCAGTACGAGCGCCACGTGCAGCACCCGGCCGCGATGGGCACGGGCTCCGAGGGCCACTCTGCCGCCCAGCAGGGCGCCCGCGGCGAACGCGGCTCCCGGCGCATGAACGTCCCCGCCCCTCCGTCGACTACTCGTCCGGCCCAACGAAGAGGCCGGGCGCGAAGCCCTGCCGTTTCTCTCGGTGCAGCGCCGAAGCTTGCCGCCGATCATCCGGTCGTAGGTGTCCGGGGCGAGAGCGTGCAGCGCTTTGTAAATCCCGTGCCGGGACCACTCTTTGAGGCGTCGGCGGATGGTGCGGTCCGAGCATCCGGGCGTGGAGATCCGCTCGTAGCCGGAACCATGGACCAGCGCGAGCACGACCTGCTCGAAGACGGTTCGGTCGGGGATCCGGCGGCGGTGACAGCCCAGCGGGTGGCCGACGACGAACTCCTCCCGGACGGGGAGGAGCGCGGCGAACTGGTCCCACAGGGTTCGAGCAGGCAAGCTGGCAGCGCGGGCACGGCCGTCCTTCGTGATCACTGAGCGGAGAGATGACGAGCATGAGGTACGCGCAGGGCGGCGGGTCGACCGACCCTGAGCTCAGGGCAGGTTCACCACGGGAGGTTCCCGGATCGGTCGATGAACTGTCCCGTCGGCCCGTCCGGGCCGATCGTCGCGAGGGTCACGATGGACTCTGCGCCGTCGGCGACGCCGTGTCCGAGGCCCCCGGTGAAGTCGGTCGCGGTCTGCCCGGGGTCTGCGGCGTTGACCTTCACGTCCTTCAGTTCCTTGGCGTACTGCGTCGTGAGCATCGTGACCGCGGCCTTCGAGGCGCAGTAGAGGGGCAGGGCATACTGCGACTCGATCCGCGCCGGGTCCTGGGTCATGCTGAAGGAGCCCATCCCGCTGGACACGTTGACGATGACGGGGTTCGGGGACTTGCGCAGCAGCGGGAGGAAGGCGTGCGTGACGCGCACGATCCCGACGACGTTCACGTCGAGCACGGCGCTCACGTCGGCCGCGGTGTACTCCTCGACGGGGCCGACCTTGCCGAGGACGCCGGCGTTGTTGACCAGGACGTCGATCGTTCCCTCATGCGCGGCGACATCCGCGGCCGCGGCCTGGACCGAGGCGTCGTCGGTCACGTCGATCCGAACGAACCGGGCGCCGAGCGATTCGGCCGCGGCCCGACCGCGCTCACGGTGGCGGGCACCGAGGAGGACGGTGTGCCCCGCCTCGACGAGGCGACGAGCGGTTTCAAAACCGAGGGACTTGTTGGCCCCGGTGATGAATGTGGTGGTCATGCTGGCTCCTCCTGGTCCGAACAGCACGGCCGTGCGCTGTTCACGCACTCCATGCTGGGTCCCCGGGAGGGTTGGCGGGAGCTACGGGACTTCCTGGTACCGCGCGTACCACCCAGCAGCCTGGTCCACCGGACGAGGCGGAACGCGGGCCTTCATCCCGGAGGAGACATCCTCTGGACCCCAATGGCCGCAAGGAATTCGAGTTTGCTGCGGGCTTCGGTGCCTGGCTGCGGCGTGTACACCACGAGGCGGAGATTCGTGTCCTGGGTGTTGAAGATGTCGGAGTTCACGGCGATGTCTCCGACATCCGGGTGCTTGACGAGTTTGTGCGCACTCTGGTGACCGCCCACCGCTCGGCGGCTCCACAACTCGCAGAACCGTGGGCTCAGGTTCAGCCTCGATACCAACGCCACGAGGTCGGGATCGTCGGGGTACCGGCTCGTCGTCGCGCGCAGGTCGGCGACGAGGGACTCCTCGAACGCCGCCCGCTCGGCCGCCGTCTGCCGGACCCGGGGCAGCTCACCCAGGAACTGCCAGACCAGGACGTTGCGGTCTCCCACACCGCGGACCGTGGGATCGCCGAACGTGGCCGCGAACAGCGGATTCCAGTGCAGCAACTGCCAGGTGGCGTCGTAGATCGCCAGCGGGTTGCCGGCGAGCTGGTCCACGATCCGGTACAGGCTCCCTGGGATCATTCGTGGAACCCGGCTCGGATCCGCTGCGTGACCTGCCATGCGCAGAAGGTGAGCGTGCTCGTCGTCGGACAGGTGCAGGGCGCGAGCCAGGGCCGAGCAGACCTGTGCCGAGGGTGTCGCCACCCGTCCCTGCTCCAGCCGGACCACGTACTCGACCGAGATGCCGGCCAGCGTCGCCAGTTCCGCGCGTCGCAGACCGGGGACCCGACGGGGTGAGCCGTGTGCGAAGCCCACCGTCGCGGGGTCCAGCCGGTCCCGCCACGCCCGCAGCGCGCCACCGAGTTGATCCATGCACACCATCCTCCCGCACACCCCGCCCCGCTGGGTGGTACCCGCTGTACCACGAAGTCCCGTAGCTCCCGCCGACGCTCCCCGGGGGCTCAGTGTCGAGTCGTGAACGGCGCACAACGATGCTGTTCGGAATCAGGAGGAGCAAGCATGACCACCACGTCGAACCACTACGTCACCGTGCTGTGGGAAGCCCGGGCCAAACCCGGGAAGGAAGCCGCGATGAAGGCGTTCATGACAGCCGCCCTCACCGCATCGCGCTACGACGCGGGCAACATCGACTACGAGGCTCACCATGTCGAGGGACAACCGGGCACGTTCGTCATCTTCGAGCGCTGGGAGAGCCGCGAGGCCCTCGAAGGCCACCTGCAGGCACCCCGCATGCAGGACCTGGTGCCCCAACTGCTGGAACTGATGGACGGCAGTGTCGAGGACGGGATCCGCTTCCTGCAGCCGTTCCGCCCGGCACGGTAGGCCGACCCGGAGCACGGCGGTCGTGATCGTCGTCCTCCGACGCTGAGCGGTTTCGAGCAGCAAGACGGCAGCGCGGGCACGGCCGTCCTTCGTGATCACTGAGCGTAGAGACTCCATGATCACGTGGACCCGTGCCTGCTCTGCGTCCTCCCCCACACCCGATGCCTATTGCCGGTCGTGCTAAGTGATGGAGGACGGCGCAACCTGGTCGGTATGCTGCACTTCCATGCCTCACCGACGTGGGGGGGTCCGCGACGTAGGGAACCCGTGGCAATCGCGGCTCTGAGCTCCTCACCAATGTGGGGGTGCGACTCGGAATCGGGCCCGATGCCGATGTGTCTCAACACCGCCCCAGGCCGCTCTCCATGGTTCTGGCCGCCCGCCTAATGCGCTGCCAGTTGGCTGACCCGGCCCGACACAAGCCCTCCGACCGCTTCTGATTCGCCAGCCAGTCCGGACTAAATACCTCGGCATCGCTGCCGAGGTCTTCCCTGCCACTCCCGACGCCCTGGGCCGTTCCGAAGCTCGCCGCTACTGAGGTCCGCAGGGTGCCGCCGAGGCAGCCGGGGCCCGCCGGTCGGCTGTGCAGGCGCAGATCAGGCCAGGTCGTCGGAGGTGAGGCGAGAACGAGGGTGCGGTTGGGTGAGGAGGACCGACGCGTGTCAGGGGCCCGTGGCCCGTTGGGTGGATTCGCTGTCAGTTCAGGGCGAAGTACCGCAGCCACAGGTATCCGGCGGCGACGGTGACCGTCACGGCGGTCACGACCAGGCCGTACTTGGTGAACTGCCAGAAGGAGATGGGCTGGCGGTTGCGTTCGGCGATCCCCAGGACCACGACGTTGGCGGAGGCACCGATGGCGGTGGCATTGCCACCGAGGTCCGCCCCCAGCGCCAGCGCCCACCACAGCACATGGACACCGTCACCCCCGCCGAAGCCGTGCGCCAGGTCGGCCGTGATGGGAGCCATGGTGGCGACGTACGGAATGTTGTCGACGACACCGGACAGCACGGCGGAACCGAACACCAGCAGCATCGCCGCGCCGAGCTCGCTGCCACCGGTCGCGTCCGCCAGGGCTTGGGAGATCTGCCCGATGACACCGGTCTCGATCAGCGAACCCACCATGATGAACAGCCCGGCGAAGAAGGCGAGAGTCGGCCACTCGACCTCCTTCAGCGCCTCACCCGTCTCCACCTTCGAGACGGCGATCAGCAACCCCGCGCCGAGCAGGGCGACCACGCTCGGCGCGTAGTGCAGCACCGGGTGTGCCACAAATCCGACGACGACCAGCGCGAGTACGCCCAGGCCCTGGTACAGCAGCCGGTGGTCGCGGATCGCCTCGCGCTCCTCCAGCGCCATCACTTCGGCGGCGCGCTTCTCGTCGTACACGAACACCTTGCGGAACATCACCCGGCACATCACCACCAGAACGACGGTGAGGATCGCGGCGATCGGCGCCAGATGGACCAGGAAGTCGTTGAAGGTCAGCCCGCCCCGGCTGGCGATGATGATGTTCGGCGGGTCACCGACGAGGGTGGCGGTGCCACCGATGTTGGAGGCCATCACCTCGGCGATCAGAAAGGGTGCGGCGGGCAGGGCGAGGCGTTCGCACACCAGCAGGGTCACCGGCGCGATCAGCAGCACCGTGGTGACGTTGTCCAGCAACGCGGAGGCGGCCGCGGTGATCACTATCAGCATCGCCATCACCCGGAAGGGCCTGCCGCGGACGCGTTTGACCGACCAGATCGCCAGATACTCGAACACGCCCGTCTGCCGCAGGACGCCGACGATCGCCATCATCCCCAGCAGCAGGAAGATGACGTTCCAGTCGATCCCGGAGTGCTCGTCGAAGAACGCGGCCCCCTCGTCGATGGCGCCGATCGCGAGCATGGCCCCCGCCCCGGCCAGAGCGGCGGCCGTACGGTGCACATGCTCGCTGATGATCGCCGCGTACGCGATGACGAAAACCGCGATCGCCGCCCAGCTGTGCCAGTCGCTCATGTCACCCCGAGGAGTCGTTCCAGCAGATGTGCGGCGGTGATCACGCCGAGCAGCCGGGAGCCACCGCGCTCCCGGCCCGGTTCCCGCTCCACCACCGCGATCAGCGGACTGCGTTCACGCGCCATGAGCGCGGCGACCTCCAGCGCCGTGTCATCCGGGGACCAGCAGCTTGACCAGCACGGACGCCGGTAGAGAACGCGATGCGCAGAAGGCCGCCGCCGGCTTCTCCGCCCGGCCGAAGCGAGTGCCGATCAGCGAGATCGCGCAGTTTGTGGAGTCAGGAGGGCACCGCCGACGGTGCCCCCTCACTCCATCGGCAATTGCCCTCACCCACCGACGATCGCCCGCACCCCCATGTACAGCAGCGACGGGCCGAGCAGGCAGCCGACGCCCGTGTAGAAAGTGGCCGTCATGGCCCCGTAGGGGACCAGGCGCTTGTCGGTGGCCGCGAGGCCGCCGGCCACGCCGGAGGTCGTGCCCAGCAGGCCGCCGAAGGCCATGGCGGACTTCGGGTTGTTCAGACCGATCAGCGGGGCTATGAGCGGTGTCCCCACCATCACCACCACGGATTTGACCAGACCGGCCGCCACCGACAGCGCGATCACGTCCGAGCTCGCGCCCACCGCCGTGCCGGTCACCGGCCCGACGATGTATGTGGCCGCACCGGCGCCGATGGTCGTCAGCGATTTGGCGTCCGTGTAGCCGAAGAAGGCGGCGATGACAGCCCCGACCACGAACGAGATGAGTACGCCCAGCAGGATCGACAGCCCGCCGGACAGCCCGGCACGCTTGATCACCTTCAGGTCGACGCCATAGGCGGTAGAGACGATCGCGAAGTCCCGAAGCATCGCGCCGCCCATCAGGCTCAGCCCGGAGAGCGCTGTGAAGTCGGCGAGCCCGTGCTCTCCGTCGGTCACCGTGCCGCCCCAGTAGGCCAGGACCAGGCCGAGGAGGATGGCGATGGCGGAGCCCTGCAGCCGACCGCGGGTCAGCGTCTTGGACAACCACCCGCCGACCAGCATCAGCGCGCCGACCAGCGCAAAGGCCACGAGCAGGCCATTGTCTTCGAAGACGGATGTGAACCTGTCCATCTCAGACCTCCTGCTTCTCGTCCGCGCCCAACGTCTGCAGCGTCTCCAGTGGTTCCAGCGGTTCGCCCGGTTCGCCGATCCGTGCCAGCGCGGGTACCAGGGCGAACCCCCCGGCGACGGCTCCCAGGCCCGCCAGGATCGCCATCGGACCGCCGGTGACCGCCTTGACCACGTTCTGCGCGGAGGCCATGGCGATGACGATCGGTATGTACATCGCGCTCCAAAAGAGCACGCCCTGCTCGGATGCCTCGGGGAACTTGCCCTTCCGGCGGAGCTGGTGGGTGACCAGCACCAGCATGATCATGGCGAAGCCGACTCCGCCGACATTGGCATCGACGCCGACCACGACGCCGATCAGTTCACCGGTGAATGTGCCCGCGAGCATGCACACCGCCAGTGCGGCAACTCCATAGATAACCATCGTCTTCTCCACGCTGAGAGACACCGGGGGGACATGGGGGAAACAGGGGACCTGCGGGGTGGGACAGAGGTGGGGCCAGCCGGCCCCGTGGACCACAGCCGGCCGGTGGATCAGGCGTCCGCGCCCGCGAACAGGTCGGCGTAGCGCTTGCGCAGTTCGGCCTTCTGGACCTTCCCCATCACGTTGCGGGGCAGGGCGTCGACGACGCGCACGGCGCGCGGGTGCTTGAACCGGGCGAGGTCCTTGGCGACGAAGTCCAGCAGTTCCGCCTCTTGGGGTTGCTGGTCCGGGGCCGGTACGACGACGGCCACCACCGTCTCGCCGAAGTCCGGGTGGGGAACGCCGATCACGGCGGACTCCTGCACCGTGGGGTGGGCGTCGAGCAGTTCCTCGATCTCCTTGGGGTAGATGTTGTAGCCCCCGGAGATCACGAGGTCCTTACCCCGGCCGACGATGCGCAGATAGCCGTCCTCGTCGATGCGGCCCAGGTCACCGGTGATGAAGAAGCCGTCCTCGCGGAACTCCGCGGCGGTCTTCTCGGGCAACTGCCAGTAGCCGGTGAAGACGTTCGGACCGCGAACTTCGATGCTGCCGACCTCGCCGTCGGGCAGCGGCCGTCCGGTCGCGCCGTCCACCACCCGGATCTCGGTGCCGGGGAGCGGGATGCCGACAGTGCCGGGCTTGCGTGGTCCGCCGGTGTAGGGGTTGGTGGTGTTCATGCCGGTCTCGGTCATCCCGTAGCGCTCCAGGATGGCGTGGCCGGTGCGGGCCTCGAAGGCCTGGTGATCGCTCGCGAGCAGCGGAGCCGATCCGGAGACGAACAGCCGCATCGAGGCGCAGGCCTCGGGGGTGAGCCGGTCGCTCTTCAACAGCCGGGTGTAGAAGGTGGGGACGCCCATGAGCACCGTGGCCCCGGGTAGCAGGTCGACGATCGTCCCGGCGTCGAACTTCGGCAGGTAGTACATGGAGGCGCCCGCCGTCAGGGTCATGTTCGCGGCGACGAAGAGCCCGTGGATGTGGAAGATCGGCAGGGCGTGGATCAGCCGGTCCTCGGCGGTGTACTGCCATGCTTCCAGCAGCGCCCGGCAGTTGGAGGCGAGGTTGCCGTGAGAGAGCACCGCGCCCTTGGAGCGCCCGGTGGTGCCGGACGTGTAGAGGATCGCCGCCGGGTCGTCGGCCGATGCGTCGAAGACCTTCTCATGCCGACCGTTGCCGTCGCGGTCGCGGTCGCCGTCGCCGTCGCCGTCGCCGTCGCCGTCGCCGTCGCCGTCGAGGAGGGTGCCGTCGCCGGTGGTGCCGAGGGTTTCGACGACGAGCCCCTGCTCCGCGCGGTGCGCTTGGTCGGCCAGCCGGTCCGGGGAGCAGACGAGGACACGGGGCCGGGCGTCGCCGATGAAGTACTCCATCTCCGCACCGGTGTAGGCGGTGTTGAGCGGCAGGAAGACGCCGCCGATCCGCAGGGTCGCCAGGTACAGTGCGATGGCCTCCGGGGATTTCTCCACCTGCACGGCGACCCGGTCACCGGGGGTGACGCCGTCGGCGACGAGACGGGCCGCGATCCGCCGCACGGTCTCCGCAGTCTCGCGATAGGTGATCCTCTGCCCGTCGGGCAGCTCGAAGAGCGCCTTGTCCGGCCGGCGCTCCGCCTGCTCGACGAAGGACCGGTAGATGGTCGTGAAGGGCGCCATCGGGGGTGTTCCTCTCTCGTCGTCCGAGGTGGTGGACGCGTCTGGGGTGGGGGAAGCCGTCGGGGCATCCGGGAGGACGTCGCGCAGCGGTCCGCCGAGCGCCACGGTGCGGTTGCGGACGAAGTCCTCGTGCCGGCGCTCCAGCTTCTCCGGCTCATAGCGGTAGTTGATCATCGCGCCATAGGACTGCCGCCAGGCCTCCGGTGAGCTGTTCGCCGGCCAGTTCAGCCGCCAGGCGATGGCCCCGTTGCCCAGGTGGAAGCGGGCGACCGGGTCGAGGGGGCGCCCGTCGTCGCGCCGCTCGACCGCGATGTACCGCGCCAGGACGGGAAGGAGCCGGCGACGGATCTGCTCGGCGTCCTCCGCGCCGAGGTTCGCCGGTTCCTCCACAGTGTCCAGCTCCCGGACGAGCAGCCGCAGGTCGGCGTCCTGCTCGGCCCGCTCGCCGAGCCAGCGCCGGAATCCGGGGATGGGCGAGAGCGTGACGAACTGCGCCAGGTGCGGCAGTTGCTCCCCCACTTGCTCGATGACCTGTTTGATGAGGAAGCTGCCGAAGGAGACTCCGGCCAGGCCGTCCAGGGCGTTGTTGATCGAGTAGAGCGCTGCCGTGTCTGCTTGCGAGGGGCTCAGTGCCGGGCCGTTCTCCAGGAGCGGGGCGATGCGCTCCGGCATGCCGCGCATCAGGGCGATCTCCACGAAGATCAGTGGTACGTC
This sequence comes from Streptomyces sp. NPDC020845, assembly GCF_044334165.1. NCBI lineage: Bacteria > Bacillati > Actinomycetota > Actinomycetes > Kitasatosporales > Streptomycetaceae > Streptomyces > Streptomyces sp. NPDC020845. The sequence continues at coordinate 328,895 of NZ_JBIRSJ010000008.1, forward strand.
CCCGGTGGCCGGGTGGAAGAAGGCGTACACACGGCGGTCCTCGGGCTGCAGACGACGGCGGAGCTCGGCCCTGCCCGCCATCGGGTGGACCTTCTCGTAATGCAGCAGGTGGTCGTGCAGCTCCCTCGGTGAGTCCCAGGTGATCTCCTCCATGCGGAGGAAGCCGCGGTTGAACCAGGAGGTCAGCAGGTGGTGGAAGTCGTGGTCGAGGGACCGCAGCTCCGGATGACGGCGCGTCAGCCGACGCAGGTCCGCGCGCATCCGGACCAGGGCGAGCGTGGCACCGGGTGCGTGGTTCATCCGGCGCAGCAGCTGCTGGCGGGCCGGCTCGACCACGTCGAACAGCCGGACCAGTTCCTCGCCGCCGTCGGATCCGGAGTTCCTGGCGTCCTCCCACCGGCGGAAGGCGGCACGGACCTGCTCGGCGTCGACATCGTAGGTCTTGGTGACGTGGGTGAAGAAGACGAGCCTGCCGACGTCGTCGAGCGTGTCGTAGGCGGACAGGGCTCGAGCCGCGACTGCCCGCATCGAGGCTTCACCCACGTCACTCATCAGGACTTCACAGGCGGCGAGCAGCTGGTCCAGCGGGGAGCCGTGCGGCTCTCCGGCCGCCGGGTCGCCGCCACGCCGTCGCCCGAGCGCCTGGAACAGCTCGGTGAGCAGCCAGCCGTCACGACGTCCCATCTCCGCTCCTTCGCCCTGCCTCCGGTTCCAGACGCATTTCATATGCGTAAACGCGTCTGATGTATATAACAGCGCGAGAGTGGGATGCACCACCCCCTGTCCAGGTCGGATAATCTAGGCTCGGAGGTGTCCATGGCTCGAGTCCCGGAATCACAGCGCGTGCGGGACGCGCTCGAGAACGCCGTCATCGACGGCCGCTACCGACCCGGTGAACGCCTGGATCCGGCACAGCTCGAGCGGGAGTACGGATGCTCGCGCACGCCGATCCGAGAAGCCCTCCAGGCCCTGGAGCGCTCCGGACTGGTGCAGATCCGCCCCAAACGCGGCACATTCGTCACCGAGTTGAGCATCTCCGAGCTGGCCGAACGCTTCGAAGTCATGGCCGAGCTCGAGGGAATGGCGGCACGGCTCTCCGCCCGCCGCATCGAGCGGGAGTCGCTGGACGAGCTCGAACGCGCCCTGCAGGAGTGCGTGAAACACGCCACGGCCGGCGACGCCGACCGCTACTACTACGCCAACGCCTGGTTCCACGACATCGTCTACGACTCCTGCGGCAACGAATACCTGCGGCAGCAGGCCCAGGCGCTCAAACGGGCCCTCCAGCCGTACCGGCGGCTCCAGTTGCGCGTCCCGGATCGCATGCGGCGCTCGCTGGCCGAGCACCGCGAGATCGCCGACGCCATCGCCGACGGCGACGCCGACACCGCGGAGAACGCCGCCCGCGACCACGTGCTCGTCCAGGTCAAGGAGTTCAGCCAGCTGATGCGGACGTGGCGGCAGGTGACGGAGCCGGCACACAGCGCCAGGTGAACCGCGCTCCCGGTACCGCGGAGGCGGCCGCGAGCATCATCCATCCGCGGCGAGGGCCTCCGCGGCGATCGTGTGGTCGATCGCCGCGTCCCAGTCGACGCTCTTGGTCAGGACGCCGGACGCCTTGAGTTCCCTCTCCTGGCGTTTCAGATCGGCGAGGAAGCGCTCGTTGGGCGCCGAGAGCAGGTACTCACGGCGGCGGAAGGTGAGTGCGGCGACCTCGGCGTCCAGCTTGTTGGCGGAGGCAAAGAGCCGGAGCGCGTCGTTCGTACCGGCAAGCACGCTCGGTCGCACCGTCGCTGACCCGCCCCGCCGCGGCGTCCCTCGCCAGCGGAGCGCCCCCGGCGTAACCGGAATTCCGGGCAACCGCCTCTGGGCCGCCGGACACCTCATCAATACCGGCCGCCCCGACCACCTGGGGCTGCTCCGCTCCCTACGGGGTGATCGGCTGATCCCCATGCCGACTCTCGGGGAACACCTCGCCGACCACGGGCGCAAGCTCGTCGCCGTCGGAACAGGTTCGAACGGCTGCGCACTACCGCTCATTCCGGGAGCGGCGGACGGGCACGGGGCCGCGATGGGCGCGCATCCGTATGGTCATGATGCCTTCTACGCCCAGCCCGAGAGTGTCCGGCGCCGTCTCGCGGGAAGCCTTCCCCAGGCCACGGACGGCCCGTTCCCCGAATTGGACTGGGCAGCCGGCCTGCTCGTCGACTACGTCATTGCCACGTACTGCTGTCGGACTGCCCACCGGACCTCCTGCGTCAGTTGGCGTCGGCGGCCGGACAGGGCCCCGGCTTCGAGTCGCGGATCGTCGACCGTGCACGCCGGGCCGCGGACCAGGGCCGGTCCGTCAGTCACGGAGAACACGAGGACGGCGTGTCCGCCGTGGCCGCCCCGTGACCGACGAGGCCGGCCGGATTGTCGCCGCCGTGTCTCTCGGCGGCCCCAGCAACCGCTTCACCCCTGAGCGCGTCGAGGCTTTCCTGCCGGTGCTGACGACGGTCGCGGAGCGGTTGTCGGAGCTGCGGTTCATCGGCACCGACACCTGACCGGACGGCTCCACGGCGGCCTCACGTGCAGGGGATCGAAGGGTGCTGAGCCGCGTGCCGGTCAGCGGCGGATGAGGCCGAGATCGGTGGCGGTGGCGACGGCGGCGGTGCGTGAGTCGACGCCGAGTTTGGCGTAGATACGGGCCAGGTGGGATTTGACGGTGCCCTCGGTCAGGTGGAGGTGGTGGCCGATGGCTTGGTTGGAAAGGCCCTCGGCGACCAGGGTGAGGACTTCGGTCTCGCGCCGGGTCAGGGTGGTGCCGGGTACGCGCAGGCGGTTCATGAGCCTTTCGGCCACAGCCGGGGCCAGGGTGGTGCGTCCGGCGGCGGCGGTGCGTACGGCGGTGGCCAGGTCCTCGGGAGGGGCGTCCTTGAGCAGGTAGCCGGTCGCGCCGGCTTCGATGGCGGGCAGGGTGTCGGCATCGGAGTCGTACGTGGTGACGACCAGAATGCGGGGGGCGTCCGACCGGGCGGTGATCCGGGCGGTGGCCTCGGCACCGGTCATGCCCTTGCCGAACTGCAGGTCCATGAGCACGACGTCGATGTCACCCTCGGCCGCGCGGTCGACGGCGTCTTCGGCGGTGGCGGCCTCGGCCACGATGACGATGCCGGGTTCGGTCTCCAGCACGGCGCGCAGCCCGGCGCGGACCACGGGGTGGTCGTCGGCCAGGAGGAGGCGGACGGGGGTGTCGGTCACGGGCGGGCCTCGGGCTCGGTCTCGGCGGGCGGTATCAGGGTCAGTTGGGCGGCCAGGGCAGTGCCGTGGCCGGGGGCGGACGCGATGGTCAGGGTGCCGCCGAGCGTGTGCATGCGGGTGCGCATGGCAGCGAGGCCGAAGCCGCCGCTTTCGGGGTCGGGGTCGGGCAGCCGGCCGGGGTCGAAGCCGGTGCCGTCGTCGACGATGTCGAGGGCGACGTGGCCGCCGAGGTAGCTCAGGGTGATCTCGGTGGTGGTGGCGTGGGCATGGCGGACGGTGTTCGCGAGGGCGGACTGGGCGATGCGCAGCAGGGCGACCTCGTGGGCGGTCGGCAGCGCCATCGGGTCGCCGACGCGGTGGAAGCGTGCGGTGAGCCGGTGGCGGGCGCTGGTGGTGGCGCACAGGCGTTCCAGCGCATCGGCCAGGGTGGTGCCGTCCAGAGCGGGCGGGGTGAGGGCGGCGACGAAGCGGCGGGCCTCGGCGAGGTTGTCCACGGCGGCCTGGCGGGCCGCCTCCACGTGGCGGGCGGCGGCATCGGGCTGCTCGGGGAGGGCGCGTTCGGCGGCGCGCAGCAGCAACTGGATGCTGGAGAGGCCCTGGGCAAGGGTGTCGTGTATCTCGCGGGCCAGACGTTCACGTTCGGCCAACACGCCGGCGGTGTGCTGGGCCCCGGCCAGGTCGGCGCGGGTGGCGGTGAGCTCCTCGATCAGGCGCCTGCGATGTTCGCTCTCCCGGTACAGGGCCTGGTATCCCCACACCACCGCGACCGCGACGGCGGCCCCCAGCACGGGGCCGATCGCCATGGCCGGGCTGAAGGAGCCCTGGTGGGCGGCGAAGCCGCCGATGGCCGCCGCCGCGGTGGCCGCCACGGCGGGCAGTGCGGCGCGGCGGGGCAGCAGGTGGAGCTGGAGGAAGTACAGCGGGAAGGCGACCCAGACGGCGTCGGCGGACAGGGCCAGCAGCACCAGCCAGACGGCGCTCACGGCGGCCAGCCAGCAGGCGGCGGCCCGCCGGGAGCGGCGGATGCGGGGCAGGAGCGGCCCGGCCGCATACACCAGCCCGCACACCGCCGCCACGGCAACGATCAGCTCGTCGTGCGGTCGGCTCCCGGTCACGGCCCGGCCGCCGGCCAGAACGAGCAGCCCCATGGTCAGCAGGTGCAGGCACCAGGCCAGGGGCCGGGTGGTCGGGGTCGGGGCGGGGGCGGTGGTCTTCACAGTCCTTCCATGCTAAGGAAGCAGACCCCCAGACATCCTCCATCAAAAGTTAGAACTCGCGTGCCGCCTTCTGATCCGCGAACTGCTCTCCTCCGCCAGATGCCCGCGCAGGGTGCCGGTGGCGATGGTGGAGGCATCCGCCTCCACCATCGGAAAGGACGGGCCGAGGCCGTGTTCGTCGCCTGGAGAGATCTGAAGTTCGCCAAAGGGCGCTTCGCCCTGATGGGAACCGTCATCGTGCTGATCACCCTGCTGGTCGGACTGCTGTCCGGGCTGACCGCCGGGCTGAGTCGGCAGAACATCTCCGCGATCACCGGCCTGCCCGCCGACAAGATCGCCTTCAACGCGCCCAGCGGCGGGCAGGACCTGTCGTACGCCACCTCCTCGGTCACCGCACGGCAGTGGCGGACGTGGGCCACGACGCCCGGCGTCACCAGCGCCGAACCGCTGGGCATCACCACCGCCAGGGCCACCGCCGGTGACAACAGCGCCGGCGTCTCCGCCTTCGGCGTGCGGCCCGGCTCCCGGCTCGCTCCGGACAGCGGCAAGATCAACGATCACACGGTGGTGCTGTCCACCACGGCCGCCGACGACCTCGGTCTGAAGCCCGGCGACGGCTTCACCCTGGCCGGGCGGCAGCTGACGGTGGCCGCCGTGCGGGGCGATGCCTCCTTCAGCCACACTCCGGTCATCTGGACCAGTCTCGGCAGCTGGCAGAAGACAGCACCCCCCACCGGCGACAGCGACAGCCCGACCGCGACCGTGATCGCCCTGAACACCACCTCCGGTGCCAACGTGTCGGCCGCCGACCGGGCCGCCGGGACCAGGACGGTCTCCAGGGACGACTCGCTGTCCGCGATCGGCTCCTACACTTCCGAAAACGGCTCCCTGCAACTCATGCGCGGCTTCCTCTTCGCCATCTCCGCCCTGGTCGTCGGCGCCTTCTTCACCGTCTGGACCATCCAGCGCAGCAGTGACATCGCCGTCCTCAAGGCCCTCGGCGCCTCCACCGCCCACGTCCTGAAGGACGCCCTCGGCCAGGCCGTCGTCCTGCTCGCCGGCGGCACCCTGACCGGCACCGGCATCGCAGTCGGCATCGGCGCCGCCGTCGCCGACTCGGCGGTGCCCTTCGTCCTGACCCCCGCCACCGTCCTGGTCCCGGCCGCCGTGATGATCCTTCTCGGCGCGCTCGGGGCCGCCCTGTCCATCCGCCGCATCACCTCCGTCGACCCGCTGACCGCCCTGGGGAGCGCCCGATGAGCCTGAATCTGGCCGACATCACCCTCACCTACCCCGACGGCGAGGACCGCCTGACCGCCCTCGACGACGTCACCCTGGACGTCCCCAAGGGCAGCCTGACCGCCGTGGTCGGCCCTTCCGGATCGGGCAAATCCAGCCTGCTGGCCGTCGCCGCGACCCTCATCACCCCCGACGCCGGCACCGTCACCATCGACGGAACCACCACCGCCGGCATGACCCGTGGCGAACTCGCCGAACTGCGCCGCCACAAGATCGGGATCGTCTTCCAGCAGCCCAACCTGCTGCCCTCGCTCACCGCCGCCGAACAACTACAGGTCATGGCCCGGATCGACGGCCGCTCCCCCGCCAAGGCCCGCGGTCGGGCCATGGAACTGCTCGACGCCGTCGGCCTCGCCGACCACGCGCACCGCCGCCCCCACCAGCTCTCCGGCGGCCAGCGTCAGCGCGTCAACATCGCCCGCGCCCTGATGAACGACCCCACCGTTCTCCTGGTCGACGAGCCCACCAGCGCCCTCGATCACGAACGCGGCGCCGCCATCATCGACCTGATCACCCGCCTCACCCACCATCAGGCCACCGCCACCGTCCTGGTCACCCACGACCGCACCCACCTCACCGCCGTGGACCGGTTCGCCGAGGTCCACGACGGACGCCTGAACCTCCCGACGCCGGCCCGCTGAACCCAGCGCGCAGCCGCGGGTCGATCGTCTCGACTCCGGGGAGCCCGTCGCTTGCCGGACAGCCTGCTGGATCTTGCTTGTGATGCCACTCGACCGTTCACCGGATGGCGGTGGCGTTGGCAGGTGAACCGACACCGCCACGGAGATTCAGTGGCTTGGCGACGACCATGCATATGCGGCGGAGGTCGGCCTCGCCGGCTGTGGCCAGCGGGGTCAGCCGCCACAGTTCACCGATGGCGAGGCCGAGCATGGCGCTGAGCTGCTGATGCATCATGCCGTGGTCGGTTTCGCGGCCGAAGGGCGAGTCCGGTCGGGCGGGGAGCGCCTCGAGGGCGTAGGTGTCCGAGACGACCGCCGCGAAGTGACGGTCCCACAGCCGGGCAACGACCTCGCGGTCCTGGTCGAGGCCCGTGAAGCGCCGCTCGGCCCTGATGACATCCCGCCGACCGGGGGTCGCATCGAGGTACCAGGCGGCCCACCCGGTGTGCAGGAGAAGGATGTCGCCTGAGCGAGGCTGCCCGCCCTGCCGCTCCAGGGCCGCCTCCAGGTCACCGACGCACAGATGCTCGCCCCGGTGGTGGTCGCTGGGACGGCCCGCGTCGCGCCGGGCGGCCGCGACGTCGAGGAGCAGTCCCCGGGCAGCGGTGCCGCGTTCGGCCATGTGGGGGCCGGGAATTATGTCACCCGGACTGACCTGCTGGTTCGGATCTGTCAAAGCTCAACAGACCGCAAGCCGTTCCGAGGCAGCATGCCGGTCGTGGTGATACCGCTGATCTTGCGGGTGCCGAGGCATCCGCGCAGGCCGGGAGCCTGTTCACGGATCTTCGGCTCTCCTCGGGATAACGCCCTGGCGTTCCTAAGGCCTCTGCCGATGAGCGACGAAGAGAAGAACATCGAGGTTCTCGTGCTCCTGTCTTGCGCCGGCATCATGAACTACTCAGGCGACGCCATACCGCGACCCGCGTACCCAAGCGACGTGCCACGCCCACGCACCCTCCATTCGATCCGCGCGCTGCCCCTCCACCTGGCCAGGGAGAACGCCTCGTGGGAGTACCGCCGGATCCACGGCGAACTCACAGCACTGGGGATCAAGGTCGCCGCCTCCACAGTCTGGGAGATCCTCCGCGAGCACGGCATCCCATCCGCACCCGAACGGCACAGCACCACCTGCGCATCCACATCCCCCGCGCCACCGCACACCCCACCGCGAACTGGACCGTGCAACTCGGACGCAGTCTCCTCATGGACCTCGAAGGCGCAGGCAGCAAGGCGAAGTTCCGCAACAAGCCCAGCTCGCCCGCCTGGAAGTCCGCAGACGAGAACGACTCGGCGGCACTCGCCACGAGTACCGAGTGACACGGGAGGCTGGCTGCCCGTCTTATGACTTGCCTGCGGCGTTAGCCGCATCCGCCAAGGCAGTTTCGCTCGCCGCAATGCCAACGAAACGACGTATGGCTTCAACGGGCATGTCGAGCCCCTCAGAGGCGGAACGCTCGTCGCCGAACACCTGCACTGCCTCGGCGACAGCAACGGCCAGTTCGGCTTCTGCCTTGCGGACCTTCCCCTCAGCCTTGTCAACGGTGTCGACCACCGCCAGCTGGCGACGCTGCTTCTCTTGGAGTCGCTGCTTACGGGACGGCGTCTTGTCAGAGTTCTGCACGGTCACGACAAGATCATAAACAGGCCTGGGCACACATGCGAAATCGGTACCTCCGTCTCTTTTGTTCCCTATTCATGGTCCAGACGCCCTGGTGACTCGGTCAACGCGGCGACATGGACATGGACGGCGAACACTCCTAGGGTCGCCAGACTTCCCACCCCGAAACCGAGGCAGTCGACCCGCTGGGATGCTTCCGCGTGCTGGGCGTTCGTTCGCCGTGAACAACGGTGCGCACCTGCGTCGACGGCCTTCGCGCTCGGCAGAGGCAACTGGTCGAATTCTTCGCCGGTGGGGGATGGTGTCTTGTGAGTCCTGGTAGGCGCGGCCGATGCTGGTGGCCCCAGCAGGCTGCCGGAGCCACCAGCGTCAGCCGCGGGTGTTCAGTCCCGCGCCGTGGTCAAGATCTCGAGATGAGTGTCGTGCGGCCGTCGCGGTCGAGTTCCCCGGAGTCCTCTCGCTCGGCGCGGGTGCGAGGAGAGCGGGCCAAGGCGAGGCCCAGCAGGTTCGGCCTGGACTGCGGCGAGGATCTCACCCTGGCCACCTATCCGGCCGAGTGGCTGCGTCTCAAGGAGAGGGCGCTCAAGCCCACCACGTTCGCCCGCTACCGCGACCACGTGCACGCCGACCTCATCCCGTCCTTCGGCCGGCTGCCCCTGACCGATCTTCGGACCCGGCACATCACCGCCTGGACTGAAGCCGAACTCGCCCGCGGACGCGGGCGCACCGCCGTCTACCGGATCGGCGCCACCTTCTCCAGCGCGCCCAGCCATGCTGTGCGCACGCGTATGATCGCGGCCAACCCACCTTCGATGCCCTGATGACCGATGCCGGACTCGAGGTCGTCACCACCGGCATTCGGATGCCGCGGATGAACTCGCTCACTCACACTCGCCCTCGGCTCCTCCCTGGCAGGCCTTCTCGGCCAGTCGTTCACCGCGATCGACAACGCCTCCTACCTCGCCCTCACCTCCGTGTGCGGCATCGGTGTCGGCCTGGCACTGTTCGCCGCGCGCCGGCCGGTGCAACGTCTCCTGGAGACCGGATTGGGGTCCGGCGGCAGCTCGGATCGAGTGTCATCCCGGTAGACGAGTGCTGTCCCGCCCCTCCAGGGAGCAGTGGTTCAGGAGGGTCGCGGCGTCCACCCCGGCGGGCAGGGCGACAGTCCGGGAAGGGGGCGGTCGATGGCCCGCGGCGAGCCAGCTCTCGAGCGCGGTGAACGCCGTACGGTGGCACGGCGTGAGGGGACGGAGCCGGTCCGGGAACATGTCGACCAGGGAGTCGGTGTGGGTGCCGCCCTCGATGCGGTAGTAGCGGTACAGCCGGCCGCGACCGGCCTCGCGCACCATGCGGGCGTAGACGTCGGAGTCCTGGCTGATCGGCAGCAGAACGTCCAGCGTGCCCTGCAGGGTGATCAGCGGTCTGCCGATCCGCCCGGTGAGCGCGATCCTCTCCACGGCCTGCCTGACCTCGTCCGGACGCACCGCGTAGTCGTAGTCGGTGTCGCAGGCCGGCGTCCCCGTCGGGCAGTACGGGGTGCCCGCCTCGGCCGCCCCGTCGAAGCCGGGGTCGAGTTCCTCGCGGTAGATGCGCTGGGTCAGATCCCAGTAGACCTGGTAGTGGTACGGCCAGAGGAACTCCGACCCGGCCGGAAACCCGGCGGCGTACAGGGCTTCTCGCGCCTGCCGGGCGCCCCCGCCCCCGGCGGCGTACACGGGATAGTGGCGCAGTGCCTGGGGCAGGAAGCCCAGCAGGGTGGGTCCGTCGGAGCGCCACAAGGTGCCCTCCCAGTCGACTCCCCCGTCGTAGAGTTCGGGGTGGTTCTCCAACTGCCAGCGCACCAGATACCCGCCGTTGGACATGCCCGTCACCAGGGTGCGGGAGGGCGGGCGGCGGTAGCGCTGGGTGACCGTGGTACGGGCGGCACGGGTGAGTTGGGTGAGGCGGTCGTTCCATTCGGCGATGGCGTCACCCGGAGCCTTCCCGTCCCGGTAGAAGGCGGGGCCGGTATTCCCCTTGTCGGTGGCGGCGTAGGCGTAGCCGCGGGAGAGCACCCAGTCGGCGATGGCCCGGTCGTTGGCGTACTGCTCACGGTTGCCGGGGGTGCCCGCGACCACCAGACCGCCGTTCCAGCTGTCGGGCAAGCGGATGACGAACTGGGCGTCGTGTCTCCAGCCGTGGTTGGTGTTGGTGGTGGAGGTGTCGGGGAAGTAGCCGTCGATCTGGATGCCGGGGACCCCGCTCGGGACGGCCAGACCCTCCGGCGTCAGCCCGGCCCAGTCGGCCGGGTCGGTGTGTCCCGAGGCAACCGTGCCCGCCGTGGTCAGTTCGTCCAGGCAAGCTGACTGCTGACGCTCGGCACCCGGTACGCGTACCCGCGCCAGATGCGCGCAGTGACCGCCCGGGTTTCCTGGTGCGGCCGTGGCCGCCGCGGGGGTGAGCAGGAGAGCGACCAGGGCGAGGGCGCCCGGAACACTACTCCGTTGCCGGATACGTGATGTGGAGCTTGGAGAGAGACGCATCAGTGTGCCTCCGGGGGTGGGCAAGGATGCGCGGGAGGCTATGACGCTGACTTGCCTCGGTACATGGGTCTGCCGACCACCATCCGTCTCCTGGCGATGGTTCGGAACTCCACCCGGCCCGGGTGATGGGTCTCGCGGTAGGCGGGCGCTTGGTTCGCGAGCGCGGCCATGGTCGGCCGTCACACAGGACCTCCGCCAAATCTGGTTGTCGCGCCCATGCCATGCCGGAGGCGCGCGCCCTGATGATGCACCTCCGCGCCGACGACCCGGCCCACCCGGCCTCGGTCCACGGCGAATTCACCGCTTGAGGAGGCAGTCGACATGCGACAGCCCTACCCACCGTTACGCTCCACCAAGAGCCGCCACCTGATCGGAGGCCTCCGCCGCTGGCTCACCGCCGCCGCGGGGGCTCTGGCCCTGACGGGCGGCCTGATCACCGCGAGCCCGCAGGCATCCGCCGCCGACCTGACCCAGGTCGCCGATTTCGGCACGAACCCCGGCAACCTGTCCATGTACGCCTACGCGCCCGACGGCCTGCCGTCCGGCGCCCCGCTCGTGATCGCCCTGCACGGCTGCACACAGAACGCGAGCGACTACTACGCCCACTCCGGCTGGCAGAAGTTCGCCGACCTCTACCGCTTCGCCCTGGTCTTCCCTCAGACGAGCAGCGCCAACAACATCAACTCCTGCTTCAACTGGTTCCAGCCGGGGGACAGCGCGCGCGGTCAGGGCGAGGCGCTGTCGATCAAGCAGATGGTCGACAAGGCCGTTTCACAGTACGGCAGCGACACCCGGCGGGTCTACATCACCGGCCTGTCCGCCGGCGGTGGCATGACCTCGAACATGCTCGCCGCGTACCCCGACGTCTTCGCGGGCGGGGCCATCGACTCCGGTCTGCCCGCCCGCTGCGCGGACACCGTGGCCGCGGCGTACACCTGCATGTACAGTCCGCCGGACAAGACTCCCGCCCAGTGGGGTGACCTGGTGCGCTCCGCCGCCCCCGCCGGCACCACCTCCTGGCCTCGCGTCGCGATCTGGCAGGGCACCGCCGACACCACCGTCCGGCCCGCCAACGCCACCGAACTGCGCGACCAGTGGACCGACACGTGGGGCATCAGCCAGACACCCTCCCGCACCGAGAATCTCAGCGGCGGCACCACGCTGAGCGTCTACGACGACGCCTCCGGCCGACCCGCGGTCGAGGTCTACTCCGTCTCCGGTATGACACACGGGCTCGCGGTCGACCCGGGCAGCGGCACGGAACAGTGCGGCAGCGCCGGTACCTACTACCTCGACACCATCTGCTCCAGCTACCACACCACCCGTTTCTGGGGTCTCGACGGCGGCGACCAGGGCACCGGGGCCATGTCCGCGCTCACTGACTGACGGTCATCGGGACCACCGGCCCCTGACCGCAACGCCCGGGAGCGGGCGTGGAGTGCCTCAGGAGCAGCGTGTCAGGAGTGCTTCGAGGCGGTCGGCCGCGGCCCCGCTTCCGCCTGCCGCGCGGAACGAACGAACGACCGACCGCGCCGCCGCGCGGTGGCCCGACGCCTCGTCCAGGACCGTGTCGACGGCATCGGCGATCCGCCGCGCGTCGGCGCGGCCGAAGCGCAGCCTGACGCCCGCGCCCGCGTCGGTGACCTGGCCCGCGACGATGGGCTGGTCGTCCCTGATGGGTGCGACCACCAGCGGGACGCCGTGCCACAGCGCCTCACAGGCGGTGTTGTGCCCGGCATGACAGACGACGGCGTCGACGCGGGCGAGCAGCGGCAGTTGGGGAACGTGCGGCCGCAGCAGGATGTTCTCGCCCGCTCCGGTCACGCTGCCGGCGGGGTTGACGACGACGGCGCGTACCCCGGCCATGCCGGACAACGCCTGGACCGCGGCGTTCAGGAACGGCCCGCTCGCGTCCGCGTTCGCGGTGCCGAGGTGTCGATGCCGCAGGGGCCCGTCCGGGCGATCGCGACCGCGACCTCTGCCCGGTGCGCGCAGGAGACGTGCAGGTCGAGGAGGGTGCGACCGTACGCGCCCGTGACGTAGGGGCGTCCGGCGGGGTCGCCTGAGACCCGCACTTCGGCGGGGACGATCCCGCCGCTCCCGGCGGCCCAGAGCCGCCGTCGGACCGCGTCCTTGACCGCGATCCGGCCGAGCAGCCGCTGGCGCCGGCCCCGGGAAGCGTGTGCCTCGTAGGCAGTGCGTTCCTCGCCGGCCAGCATGTTCCGCATGATCAGTTCGCCGCCTGGCCAAGTCGGGCCACCGCTCGTGGACCAGGCGGGCGTGAACGTCGAACTGGTCAAGACCGAGGGCGGTCCGGCGGCGTCCCAGGCGGTGACGGCCGGGACGGCGCAGATGGCGGCGAGCTTGTCCTCGGCGGCGGCGAGGCTGACGCTGAGGTGGGCATCTCGGCGAAGGACTGAACGGCGCGCTCCCGCACCCCCACGGTGAGCCTGAAACATCGACACCAGGATCGACGACGTCACATACTGACCCTCGTCGAAATCTGACAGCGGGGCCTTCTGCGTCCGGGCCTTCCAGGACGGCGACTTCTGCCGCAATCACGATGAGGAATCGCAGTGAACGCACCTACGTCGCCGACCGTTTGGGTGACCGGCGAGACCGTCGACGGCCGGTACCGGGTGATCGGCGAGCTCGGCCGGGGCGGGATGGGCGTCGTGCACCGGGTACGGCATCTCGCCTGGGGCATCGACATGGCGGTGAAGAGTTCGCGGCCCGAGCTGTTCCGGAGCCCCGGCGATCAGGAGCTGTTCGTCAGGGAGGCCGAGGCGTGGGTGTCCCTGGGGCTCCATCCGAACGTCTGCGCCTGCCATTACGTGCGGGTGATCGACGGTGTCCCCCGCGTGTTCGCCGAGTACGTCGACGGCGGCAGCCTGGCCGAGTGGATCGGCGACGGGCGCCTCTACGCCGGGGATGCGCGGCAGGCCCTCGCCCGTGTTCTCGACACGGCAGTCCAAGCGGCCCGTGGGCTCGAGCACGCCCATCGCAGAGACCTGGTGCACCAGGACGTGAAGCCGGCCAACATTCTGCTCGACGGCACGGGCGCCGCGAAGATCACCGACTTCGGTCTCGCCCGGTCCAAGGCCGCTACGGCCCCGGCTGACGTCCAAATGGCGTCGGGTGTCAGCGTGTTGGTGCCGTCCGGCGGCATGACGGTCGGCTACGCGTCCCCGGAGCAGCTCGCGGGCGAGCCCGTCGGGCGGCGCAGCGATGTCTACAGTTTCGCGGTCTCGGTCCTGGAGATGTTCACCGGCGGTGTGCATTGGGCGGCTGGTTCGGTCGCGGGTCTCGCGCTGGAGGAATACCTGGCCGACCCCTCGAATCCGGTCGCGGCGCCGCCGGAAGTCGCCCACCTGCTCCGGCGCTGCCTGCGGCAGCACCCGGCCCGCCGGCCGGCCTCGATGGCGGACATCGCGGATGTACTGACCGGGATCTACGAGCAGGCGACCGGCTCGGCGTATCCGCGTCCCACGTCGCAGGCCGCCGATCTGCGCGCCGACGAGCTCAACAACCGTGGCCTGTCGCTCCTCGACCTGGACCGGGCCGCCGACGCCGAGCAGGCCTTCGGCCAGGCGCTCGCGGTCGACCCGCACCACGTCGGGGCCGTGTACAACGGTGGCCTGTTCCGGTGGCGTACGGGGGCGATCACCGATGGGGAACTCGTCGCCCAGTTGGAGGCGATCCCACGTGGGTCCGGCGCGTCCTCCTGGCAGGTGCAGCTGTTTCTGGCCCGGGTCCACCTCGAACGCGGCGACCTCGCGGCGGCACACGACCTGCTCGACGCCCTCGCGCGCGAACGGCCCGACGACACCGACGTACGGGCGGCGCTGCGGGTGGCGGCCTCCGGAACCGTGGCCGATGCCCGCCACACCAGCACCCGCGTGTTTCGCGAGCCGTTCGCGCTGCCGTTCGCGCCGGTGAAACTGCTCGCCCGGCACGAGGTGATGGGCTACCTGCCGATCCGGTTCTCTCCCGACGGACACCTCGCGCTGAGCGGCCACTGGGATGGCGTGCTCCGGCTGTGGGACACGGCGACCTGCGCACAGCGGTTGGCGGTCAAGGGCCACCGCACGCAGGTGCTCGGCGTCGACCTCACCCCTGACGGCTCGTACGCACTGTCCACGAGCCGCGACGGCACGGTGCAGTTCTGGGATCTCAGGGCGGGCAGGTGTACCCGCGTCATCCGCTCCGCCGCACGCGTCACGGGGTGCCCGGTCAGGTTGAGTGCCGACGGACGCATCGGTGTGTGGCAGGGCGTGGACGGGCGCGTCCAGGTCTGGGAACCGCGGACCGGGACCTGCCAATGGGTGCTCGGGGAAGCATTCAAGGGCAACTACCTGGACGGCTCGCAGTACGAGGTGAGCGCCGACGGGCGCCATGTGCTCACCGCCGAGGAGGACGGGGCGCGGCTGTGGAGCGTGGCCGATGGCCGGTGCCGGGTGCTGGCCGCCGGCTCGGCGACGCATGCGCTGTGCTTCAGTCCCGACGGGCGGATGGTCGCGGTGGCCGGCGAGGACCGGGTGATCCGGTTGTGGAATGTGGGGAACGGCCAGCGGGTCCGTACGTTGCGTACGTTGACGGGGCTGACCGCCGCGGCCAGTCACCTGGCCTTCGGCGACAGTGGGCGGCTGCTGCTGTCCGGAACGACCGGCGACCACAACGTTCAGATCTGGGAGCTGAGCAGCGGCCGGTGTCTGCGAACGTTCACCGCCCACGCGTACGGGATGCACCACGTCGGATTCCCCGACAGCGACGACCGGTTCGGCTGCTCCGTCGGCGGGCATCCCGAACTTCCCATGCATCGCTGGCGGTTGCCCGATACCGAATACGCCGCCGAGCCGCACCTGATCAAGCCGCGCGAGTACGCGGAGGTCAACCGGCTCGGCGAACTGGCCGAGGAACTGCTCGCCGAAGCACGACAGGCGATGTCGAACCGCCGACACCGGTCAGCCTTCGCCCTGCTGACCCGCGCACGGGAGATACCCGGATACGAGCGCGCCCCCCAGGTCCTGGCCGCCTGGCACGAACTGGGCCGCTCGGCGCGCCACGTACGACTGCGCTCCGCCTGGTCGCGGCCACTGGACGCCGGCCACCTCTCCTACGGCGCCATCACGGCGATCGGTGTCGCCGCGGATGTCCGGCTCGCCGTCAGCGGGCAGAGCGACGGCACCGTACGGATCTGGGATCTGGACAGCGGCGCGTGCAGGCACGTCCTCGACGATCACCCGGGCAGGGTGGGCGGGGTGGCGTTGAGCGACGACGGCCGGCACGTCCTGTGCGAGGGCACCAAGCCACTCGCGATCATTCGGCGGCGACTGGCAGACGGCGAGTGCCGTCGGCTGACTCCGGACTGGGACATGAGGAGGACCATCAGGTTCAGCGGCGACGGAAGGTACGCCTGGCTCGGCGGCGGCGACGGTGTCCTGCGCCGATGGGACCTGGACGACGACCGCTGCGTCACGACGATCACCCGGAACGGCCCGGTCAACGTGATCTCCATGTCCGCGGACGGACGGCTCGCGGCGGTCGGCGACTCCAACGGCGTGGTCCGGCTGCGAGATCTCGACACCGGAGCCTGCCTGCGGACCTGGGCCGGCCCCCGGGAACCGATCCTGTCGGCGTGCCTGAGCGCCGACGGCCGCCTGGCCATGTCCACACACCAGGTCATGTCCTCAAGCGCCAAGGACGAACCGATCCGGCTGTGGGACGCCGGTTCCGGGCGGTCCGTACGCGAGTTCGCGGGGCACGAGGGCTGGGTCTCCGCCGTGCGGTTCACACCCGACGCCCGGTTCGCCTTCTCGGCCGGCCACGACAGATCCGTACGGATGTGGGAGGTCGCCACCGGCCGATGCCTGCACGTGCTCGAAGGGCACCAACAACGCATCCGGCACCTCGAACTCACCCCCGACCTGCGCAACTTGGTCTCGGCGGGAGACGACGGCATCCGGCTCTGGGACCTCGACTGGGAGCTGGAGTTCGACTGAGCGGAGCGGGATGCGTACGGTCCGACGCCGCAGACGGCACGTTCACCGTCTCGTCCCCCGAAGCCCTCCCCTCACACACAAGGAGACGATCCTCTGTGACGCCCTCGGCCACCATCACGCTCACCCTCGTCGAGGGCCGGGTGAAGCCCGGCGCCTACGTCTTCGAGGAGCGCACCACCTGCGTCCTCGGCCGCTCCACCGACTGTTCGCCTCAACTACCCGACGACTCCGACCACAAGACCGTCTCCCGCCACCACTGCCTGCTCGACATCAACCCGCCGGACATCCGCATCCGCGACTTCGGCAGCCTCAACGGCACGTACGTCAACGGCGAGAAGATCGGCCAGCGGCGCCGCGGCCTCACCCCCGAGGAGGCCGCCGCGGATTCCTACCCCGAGCACGACCTCAAGGACGGCGACCGGATCCGCCTCGGTGACACTGTGTTCCGCGTCGACATCACGCGGCCGCAGGTCGCCACGCTGAGGCTCGCGCGCTGCGCCAAGTGCGAGCGCGAGCTGGGCGACGAGGCGGGCGGCCGCCCCGGCGAGTTGTTGTGCGCCGCCTGTCAGGCCCGGCCCGACGCCGTGCTCAAGCTACTGCTCGAGCTGGCGAACGGCGGCCGCGCCGACCTCATGGCCATCCGCGGCTACTCGGTGATCCGGGAGCTCGGTCGTGGCGGCATGGGCGCGGTGTACCTGGCCCGGCACGAGGCCACCGGCGTCGAGGTGGCGCTGAAGGTGATGCTGCCGAAGGTGGCGGCGAGCGAGACGGCGCGCGCCCGGTTCCTGCGGGAGGTGGCGCTCACCCGGGCGATGAGGCATCCGCACGTCGTCGCGCTGCACGACGCGGGCTTCGCGAACGGAACCTTCTATCTGACAACCGAGTTCTGCACCGGCGGCAGCCTGGACCGGCTCGTCGCCGAACGCGGCGGGCGACTCCCGGTCGAGGAAGCGGTGCCCATCGCGGTGCAGGCGCTCAAGGGCCTGGAACACGCGCACGGGCAGGGCGTGGTCCACCGCGACCTGAGCCCCTCCAACATCCTGCTGCACCGGGAGACCGACGGCTCGACGACGGCGAAGATCGCGGACTTCGGCATCGGAAAGGCCTTTGACCAGGCGGGCCTGAGCGGGCTGACACACACCGGCACCACGGCCGGCAAACCGATGTTCATGCCGCGCCAACAGGTCATCGACTTCCGCAAGGCCACCCCCGCCGTGGACGTCTGGGCATTTGCCGCCTGCCTCTACCACACGCTGACCGGAAGGACCCCGCGCGAGTTCCCGCGCGCCAAGGACCCCTGGCAGGTGGTCCTGCAGGAGCCGGCGATCCCGATCCGCCGCCGCGACCCGGCCATCCCGCGACGCCTCGCGGAGGTCATCGACATGGCGCTGCGGGAGCACCCCGAGATCGGCTGCGCGAGCGCGGCGGAGCTGCGCAGGGCGCTGGAGCGGGCGGGGCGGTGAGCCCTGACTGCGGCAGTTACGCGGGAGAAACCGTGAAGGGTGTCAATATCCCGATCAGGCTGCTGAGCTGGGTGTTTCTTGTGGATGGAGAAGTCGTTGGGGGTGGCGTGGTGTGGTACTCGTTGAGCAGGCCGCCGAGTAGCTGCCGCCGTCGGACTACGGCAGCGGGCAGGGGGATGACGCTCGGGTGGTCGTCCGGGGCTCGTAGATCGAGGCTGCGGTGGGCCCGTCCGGTGTTGTAGTGCTCGGCGTACGTGGTGAGGACGGCACGGAGGTGTCGTTCGCCGGTGATGAGGATTCGGTCGGTGCATTCTGCGCGGGCTGTGCGTATTCATCGTTCGGCGAACGCGTTTGACCGGGGGCTTTTCGGCGGCGTCGGGATGACGGCTGTGCCGTCGCCGGCGAACACGGCGTCGAACTTGCCGTCCCGGTCTCGGATGAGGAACCGGAAGCACCCAGCTCTGCCCTCGATGCCCATGAGCAGGTTGCGGCCGAGCTGGGTGACCCATGCGCCCGTAGGGCGGGCGGTGACGCCCGGGACATGGACGCGCCGGGTCTTGATCTCCATGACGACCTCGTACGGGACCCAGTCGCCGATGACCGGCAGCACCCAGTCCTCCCGGAAGAGCTGGCCGAAGGTGTTGCCGAGCGCGAGGGCGAGGGCGAGGGTGAAGAAGCCCACCGCCACGAACCACTGGGCAACACCGACCACGCCCCAACGCTTCATCCGGGTGTGGCCGAGGAACTCCCGGACCACGGTGAGGGTGCGCTGCCGGGGATCGTCCGTCCGGCTGCCGACAGGCAGGGGCCGGCCGAGCCGCACCAACCAGGAGAGCTGTGCGATGGCCCGTCCGAACAGGGCCATGCCGACCACTGCGAGGACCAGCGACACGGTGATCGCGCCGAGTCGCATCAGGAAAGTACCTCTCTCAGGCCTTGCCGTCCTTGACCTCTCCGGTCAACTGCGGGACGACCTCGAAGAGGTCGCCGACCACGCCGTAGTCGGCCAGGTCGAAGATCGGGGCCTCGGCGTCCTTGTTGATCGCCACGATGGTCTTCGAGGTTTGCATGCCGGCCCGGTGCTGGACCGCACCGGAGATGCCGGCCGCGATGTACAGCTGTGGGGAGACCGTCTTGCCAGTCTGGCCCACTTGGTGGGTGTGCGAGTACCAGCCCGCGTCCACCGCCGCACGTGAGGCGCCGACAGCCGCGCCCAGCTCGTCGGCGAGCGTCTCGATGATCGCGAAGTGCTCCGCGCCCCCCACACCACGGCCGCCGGCGACAACGATCGCAGCCTCGGTCAGCTCCGGACGTCCCGTCGACCCGCGCGGTGTACGGCCCGTGACCTTGGTGCCGGTGGCCTCGTCCGAGAAGTTCACCTTGAGGACCTCGACCGTGCCGGCGGTCGGGGCCGGCTCGACGGCGGCGCTGTTGGGCTTGACCGTGATGACCGGGGTGCCCTTGATGACGCGGGACTTGGTGGTGAAGGACGCGGCGAACACCGACTGCGTGGCCACCGGGCCCTCGTCACCGGCCTCCAGGTCGACGGCGTCGGTGATGATGCCGGAGCCGATGCGCAGCGCCAGACGGGCGGCGATTTCCTTGCCTTCGGCGGAGGACGGGACCAGCACGGCGGCCGGGGAGACGGCCTCGTAGGCAGCCTCCAGGGCGTCCAGCTTCGGCACGACCAGGTACTCGGCGTACTCGGACGCATCGTGGGTGAGGACCTTCACCGCGCCGTGGTCGGCGAGCGTGGCGGCGGCGTCGGCTGCGCCGCCTCCGAGGACGACGGCGACGGGTTCGCCGATACGGCGGGCCAGGGTCAGCAGCTCCAGGGTGGGCTTGCGGACGGCACCGTCCACGTGGTCGACGTAGACGAGGACTTCAGCCATGGCTCTTTGAAACCTCTCTCAGATGAACTTCTGGCGCGCGAGGCTGCCCTTAAATGAATGTGCGCTCCGCGAGAAAGGCAGCGAGCTGCTTGCCGGCCTCGCCCTCGTCCTTGACGATCATGCCTGCGGTGCGCGCGGGCCGCTCGGCCGCGGCGTCGACGACGGTATAAGCGCCCTGGAGACCGACCTCCTCGGCCTCGATGCCCAAGTCGGCCAGGGCCCAGGACTCCACCGGCTTCTTCTTGGCCGCCATGATGCCCTTGAAGGACGGGTAGCGGGCCTCGCCCGACTGGTCGGTGACGGAGGCGATCGCCGGGAGCCGCGCCTCAAGCTGCTCGGAGGCAGCGTCGCCGTCGCGGCGGCCCTTCACGACGCCGTCCTCGACGGAGACCTCGGAGACCAGGGTGACCTGCGGGATCCCCAGACGCTCGGCGACCAGCGCCGGCACGACACCCATGGTGCCGTCGGTGGAGGCCATGCCGGAGATCACCAGGTCGTACCCGGCCTTCTCGATGGCCTTGGCCAGCACCAGGGAGGTGCCGATGGCGTCCGTGCCGTGCAGGTCGTCGTCCTCCACGTGGATGGCCTTGTCCGCGCCCATGGACAGCGCCTTGCGCAGCGCGTCCTTGGCGCCTTCCGGGCCCACGGTCAACGCCGTTGTCTCGGCGTCAGCACCTTCCCGCCGGCGCTCCTCCGCGATCCGCAGCGCCTGCTCGACCGCGTACTCGTCCAGCTCGGAGAGCAGACCGTCCACGTCGTCGCGGTCGACGGTCAGGTCATCGGCGAAGTGCCGGTCCCCCGTGGTGTCGGGCACGTACTTCACACACACCAGGATGTTCACGCGTCCAGTCCTCCTCGCTTGACCAGCTGGCTCGCGATCACGTTGCGCTGGATCTCGTTGGTTCCCTCGCCGACGATCATCAGCGGGGCGTCGCGGAAGTAGCGTTCGACGTCGAACTCGGTCGAGTAGCCGTAACCGCCGTGAATACGGACCGCGCTGAGGGCGATCTGCATCGCGGTCTCGGAGGCGAACAGCTTCGCCATCCCCGCTTCCATGTCCACCCGGCGGCCCGCCTCGGCCTCCCGGGCGGCGTACAGGGTGAGCTGACGGGCCGCGGTCAGGGACGTTGCCATGTCGGCCAGGTAGTTGCCGATCGACTGGTGCTGCCAGATCGGCTTGCCGAACGACTCGCGCTCCTGCGCGTAGGCGAGGGCGTCCTCCAGCGCGGCGCGGCCGACCCCGAGGGCCCGGGCGGCCACCTGCAAACGCCCCGTCTCCAGGCCCTTCATCATCTGCGCGAAGCCCCTGCCCTCGACACCGCCGAGCACCGCGTCCGTCGGAGCCTGGTAGTCCTCGAAGGACAACTCGCAGCTCTCGACGCCCTTGTAGCCGAGCTTGGGCAGATCGCGGGAGACCGCCAGACCCGGCCCGTGTTCGACGAGGAGGATGGAGATGCCCCGGTGGGCGGGGGCGGCGTCCGGGTCGGTCTTGCACAGCAGGGCGATCAGCTGGGAACGCCGGGAGTTGGTGATCCATGTCTTGGCGCCGTTGATGACATAGCCCTCGGTGTCCTTGCGGGCGACGGTGCGCATGGCCTGGAGGTCGGAGCCGCCGCCCGGCTCGGTCAGGGCCATGGTCGCCCGGATCTCGCCGGTGGCCATCCTCGGCAGATACCGCTGCTTCTGCTCCTCGGTGCCGAAGTGCAGCAGCAGCTTGGCGACGACCGTGTGGCCGCCCATCGCACCGGCCAGGCTCATCCAGCCGCGCGCCAGTTCCTCGGTGATCAGGACGTAGCAGGGCGTGGAGACGGGTGTCCCGCCGTATTCCTCGGAGACGGCGAGGCCGAAGATGCCGAGCTGCTTCATCTGCTCGATCAGGGCCTCGGGATAGGTGTCGGTGTGCTCCAGCTCCTGGACGACCGGCTTGACCTCCCTGTCCACGAAGTCGTGCACCGTGCGGACGATGAACTGCTCGTCCTCGGACAGCGCGTCGAGAGTGCTCATGCTGCGTTGCTCCCACTCATGATGTGTGTGCCCGCGGAAGTCGGACCAGGTCACAGGACTCGGTCGGCTCGCAGGGCCTGGATCTCGGCCGGGCCGTAGCCCAGTTCGGTGAGGATGGGTTCGGTGTGTTCGCCCGCGGCCGGGACGGCGCCCATGCGGGGTGTCACGCCTGCCAGGTCCGCCGGCGGGACGAGGGCCGGGACCTCGGCGCCTCCGGGAATCGCCACGTCACGCCAGCGGCCGCGGGCCGCGAGCACGGGGTGGGCCAGGAAGTCCTCGACATCGTTGACCTCGGCGTTGGCGATACCCGCCTCGTCCAGCACCTTCATCACCTCGGTGCTGTCCGACTCGGCGAACCGCTCGGCCACGATCGCGTTCAGTTCCTCGCGGTGGGCCACGCGGTCGGAACCGGTGGCGAAGCGGGGGTCGGAGACGAGGCCGGGGGCGTCGAGGAACCGCTCGCACAGGGCAGCCCATTCGCGTTCGTTCTGGATGGAGAACAGGACGACCTTGCCGTCGGCGCAGGGGTAGGCACCGTACGGGGCGATGGTGGCGTGCTGGTTGCCGACGCGCGGGGGCTGGGTGCCGCCGAAGCGGGTGTAGTAGGCGGGCTGGTTCATCCACTCGGCGAGCGCCTCGAACAGCGACACCTCCACCGCGCGGGCGACGCCCGTGGTGGCCCGGGTGAACAGGGCGGTGAGGATGCCCGAGTAGGCGTACATGCCGGCGGCGATGTCGGCGATCGAGACGCCCACACGGGCGGGCCCGTCGGGGCTTCCGGTCAGGGACACCAGGCCGGTCTGGCACTGCACCAGCAGGTCGTACGCCTTGCGGTCGGCCCAGGGGCCGCTGGTGCCGTAGCCGGAGATCGAGCAGGGGATCAGCGAGGGGAAGCGCTCGCGCAAAGCATCCGCTCCCAGCCCCATCCGCGCGGCGGCCCCGGGCGCCAGGTTCTGCACGAACACGTCGGCGTCCGCGAGTAGTCGCTCAAGGACCTGCCGACCGCGCTCGGACTTCAGGTCGAGGGTGACGGACTCCTTGGACCGGTTGAGCCAGACGAAGTAGCTGGACTCCCCGCGCACGGTCGTGTCGTACCGGCGGGCGAAATCACCGCCTCCCGGGCGCTCTACCTTGATCACCCGTGCGCCGAGGTCGGCGAGCTGCCGGGTGGCGAAGGGGGCCGCCACCGCCTGCTCGACGCCGACGACGGTGATGCCGGACAAGGGCGGGACTTCGGGGTGCTGCGGCATGCGCTGGCCTCCGGGGAATGGGCTCGACCCACTGGAGTAACATCATGAGCACTCATGGATGGATGAGTGAAATAGCAATTCTTGATGGAATCATGCCCGGTGCGGATGGTGGTGGAGAGCCGTGGACATCAAACAGCTCAAGGCGCTCGTCACGGTCGCCGAGGTGGGCAGTGTCACCCGGGCCGCGGAGCTGCTGCACCTCGTGCAGCCCGCCGTGACCCGGCAGATCCGCACCCTGGAGCAGGAGCTCGGCGTCCCGCTCTTCGAGCGGACCCGGCAGGGCATGCGGCCCACCGAAGCCGGGGGGATCATGGTGGACCGGGCGCGGCGGGCCCTGAACGAACTGGAGCGGGCCCGCGCCGAGGTCCTGCCCGCCCCCGGCGCGGTGACCGGGATCGTCACCGCCGGCCTGCTGGAGAGTACGAGCGATCTGCTGGCCGAGCCTCTCGTCTCGGCCCTGGCACGGGATCACCCCGGCATCGAACTGCGCCTGATGACGGCTTACTCCGGGCACCTCCAGCAGTGGCTCGACGACGGGGACCTGGACCTGACCCTGCTGTACAACCTGGACAGCACCCCGTCGCTCAACGCCCGTCCGCTGGTGCGGGAGCGCCTGTGGGTGGCCGCTCCTGCGACGGCCGGGCTGCGGGCCGACCGTCCCGTGCCCTTCGCCGAGGCGGCGGCCCATCGACTCGTCATGCCCGCGTCCGGCCACGCCCTGCGCGCCCTGATCGACGCCGCCGCGGCGCGGGCCCGGGTGTCCATGGACGTCGTCGTGCAGACCAACTCCATGCGCGTCCAGAAACAGCTGGTCCTGGCCGGACACGGGTGGACCGTCCTGCCGGGGGTGGGCATCGCCGAGGACGTCGCGAACGGCACGCTGAGCGCCGCGCCGCTGTGCGAGCCCGATGTGTGGCGGTCGATCGTGCTGGCCACTCCGCGGTCCGGACGGACGCCGCCCGCGGTGGAGGCCGTCGCGCGCGAACTCGTACGGCAGATCGACATGGCCGTGGACCAGGGCAGATGGCCTTCCGCGCAGCAGACGCAGTCCCCGTCACCGGGCGAGTGACATCGCCCCCCATCACAGAGCCCCCATGACCCCCACCACCCGATGTCAACACGCCGTCGCCCACGCCGGGGACGGCACCGCACTGGCCTGCCAGCGGCAGGGCGACGGGCCGCCGCTCGTGCTCCTCGCCGGACAGGCGAACAACCGGCTCGTCCTCGGGTGCACCTCCCCCGGTGGCGAGCACGCCGTCGAACGGGACGCCTCGGTACGGCGAGCGCTGGCCCAGCCCGACCCGGAGGCGGTACGGCAGGCCCTGATCGACCTCATGTACTCCCCCGACTGGCTCGCCGGCCACCCTGGCCCGTACACCACCCTCGGTGACCCCTATATGCCCCCGCACGCCCGACGCGGCCATCTGCTGGCCAGCAACCAGCACGACGCCTGGGACGTACTTCCCGCCATCAGCGCCCCCACACTGATCCTCCACGGCGACCGGGACCGCCTCAACTCCGGTGGACAACCTCCCCCTGCTCGCCGCCCGCATCCCCGACGCACGGGCGCACGTCTTCCCGGGCGCTCCTCACGCCTACTTCGAAGAGTGCCGTGCGCCGGCGGGCGCGATCGTCGGCGCGTTCCTCGACGGCGGTGTCCGACCGGGGGTGCAGTCGGAGGTGTAGCCATACGGGCCGGGCATACCAGGATCACGCCTTTCTATTGTTCAATGCCGGCCATCAGCAATCACGATGTGCGGCATGAACGAGACACCACCCGCTCCCGTGCCACCCTCCTGGCAAGTGGACGTCTTCGCCACCCTGAAGAAGCGCGGCATCCAGCAGATCGCCTACGTACCGGACGCCGGCCACTCCCACACCATCCGTGAGGCGCAGCGGGATCCCGCCATCCACGACGTGGTGCTGACCACCGAGGAAGAGGGCGTCGGCGTGGTCACCGGGGCGTGGCTCGGCGGGCAGCGCGCCGTGCTGCTGATGCAGAGCAGCGGGGTCGGCAACTGCGTCAACATGTTCTCCCTGTTGGAGATGTGCCGGTTCCCCTTCTTGACGCTGGTGACCATGCGTGGCGAGTACGCCGAGTTCAACCCGTGGCAGGGCCCCATGGGCCGTACCACCCAGCAGGCCCTGGAACTCATGGGCATCACCGTCCTGCGCGCCGACACCCCCGAAGAGGTCGAGGAGACCGTCGAGGCGGCGCTGGACTCGGTGTTCGAGGCGGGCGAGCGCGTCGCCGTCCTGCTCGGACAGAAGCTGATCGGCCGCAAGAAGTGGGAGCGCGACTGATGACCGCCGCCGACACCCTGCCCCGCCTCGACCGGCGCCGTTTCGTCGCCGGCCTGATCGCCCGCCTCCCCGAGGACGCCCTGGTGGTGACCGGCCTCGGCTCCCCCAGCTACGACGTGTTCGCCGCCGGCGACCGCCCCACCAACTTCTACCTGTGGGGCGCCATGGGCGCCGCCGCACCCCTCGCCCTCGGTCTGGCCCTCGCCCAGCCCGACCGGCCGGTCGTCGCCCTCACCGGTGACGGCGAGCACCTCATGGGCATCGGCGCACTGGCCACCATCGGGGCCAAACTCCCGCCCAACCTCACCCTCGTCGTCCTGGACAACGCCCACTTCGGCGAGACCGGCATGCAGCCGAGCCACACCGGCCTCGGCACCGACCTCGTCGCCGTCGCCCGGGGCTTCGGCATCCGCGACGCCGTACGCGTCACCGGCCCCGCCCAGGCGGACGACCTGGCCGCACGCATCAAGGCGCGCACGGCGACGACGTACGCGCAAGTCCTCATCGCCACCGACGAACCGCCTCGCGCCCTGCCGCCCCGCGACGGCGTCGCCAACAAGAACAACTTCCGCGCAGCCCTCGGCCTGAGCACCTTCTGAATCGGCGGGATTCCCCATGAAACGCTACGAGTTGTTCATCGATGGCGAGAGCCGCAAGGCCGACGGCGGCGAGTGGTTCCCCACCGACAACCCCTACCTGGGCACGCCATGGGCCGAGATCGCCAAGGGCACCGCGCAGGACGTCGACGACGCTGTCCGGGCCGCCCACCGCGCCCTGCACACCGGCCCCTGGGCCGAGCTGACCGCCAGCGCGCGCGGCGCCCTGCTGCGCCGGCTCGGCGACACCATCACCGCCCACAGCCGCCACCTCGCCCAGGTCGAAGTGCGCGACAACGGCAAGCTGTTCACCGAGATGTACGGCCAAATCGCCTACGTTCCCGAGTGGTTCCACTACTACGGCGGGCTCGCCGACAAGATCGAGGGCACCGTTCCGCCGCTGGACAAGAAGGGCTACTTCGCCTACACGAAGAAGGAGCCCGTCGGGGTCGTCGCGGTCATCACGCCATGGAACTCCCCGTTGTTGCTGCTGGCCTGGAAGATCGCTCCGGCCCTGGCAGCGGGCTGCACGGTGGTGGTCAAGCCGTCGGAGTTCACCTCCGCCTCCACCCTGGAACTGGCCCGGCTCTTCCGCGAGGCGGGGCTGCCGCCCGGCGTGGTCAACGTCGTCACCGGCTCCGGCCAGGACGTCGGGGCCGCGCTCGTCGAGCACCCCCTGGTCCGCAAGGTGAGCTTCACCGGTTCGGACGCCACCGGCCGACACATCAACCAGACCGCCGCCCGGGACTTCAAGCACGTCAGCCTCGAACTGGGCGGCAAATCCCATAACATCGTCTTCGCCGACGCCGACCTGGAGGCCGCCGCGGGCGGTGCCGTCTCCGGCATCTTCGCCGCCACCGGCCAGACCTGCATCGCCGGCTCCCGCCTCCTGGTGCAGCAGAACGCGCATGACGAGGTCGTGGACCGCCTGCTGGGCCTCGCGGGCACGGCCCGGATGGGCGATCCGATGGACGAGAACACCCAGGTGGGGCCGATCACCACACCCGCCCAGTACGCCAAAGTCCTCGACTACATCGACATCGCGCAGCAGGAGGGCGCCCGGCTCGCCCTGGGCGGCAAGGCCGCCGACCGCGGCGGGTGGTTCGTCGAGCCGACCGTCTTCACCGGCGTACGCAACAGCATGCGCATCGCCCAGGAAGAGGTCTTCGGACCCGTCCTCTCCGTCATCCCCTTCAAGGACGAGGACGAGGCGGTCGAGATCGCCAACGACAGCCGCTACGGCCTCGGCGCCGGCGTGTGGACCGGCGACATCGGCCGCGCCTTCCGCATGGCCGACCGCATCCGCTCCGGCACCGTCTGGATCAACACCTACCGCGCGGTCAGCTATCTCGCGCCCTTCGGCGGCTTCAAGGACTCCGGCCTCGGCCGCGAGAACGGCATCGCCGCCATCACCTCCTACCTGGAGGACAAGACCGTCTGGATCAACACCGGCGCGCCCACCGGCAACCCCTTCGTCCTGCGCTGAGAGGACCCGCACGCCCCGTTCCCCATCGCGACAAGAGCAACGGAGCTTTTCATGTCGCAGAGCCGCACCCCCTCCGCCCCCGCACGCTCCCATGTCACGGCCAACGTCATACGCGGCTGCCTTGGCAACCTGATCGAGTGGTACGACTGGTTCGCGTACGCCACGTTCAGCATCTACTTCGCCGCCGTGTTCTTCCCCGAGGGCGATGCCACGGCCCAACTCCTCTCCTCCGCCGTCGTGTTCGCGGTCGGCTTCCTGATGCGCCCCCTCGGCGGCTGGCTGCTCGGCGCCTATGCCGACCGGTACGGCCGCCGCCGCGCCCTGACCCTGTCGGTCACCCTGATGAGTGCCGGCTCGCTCACCATCGCCCTCGCCCCCGGCCACGCCGTCATCGGCCTGTGGGCTCCCGTCCTCCTGGTCCTGGCGCGCCTGCTCCAAGGGCTTTCCGTGGGCGGCGAGTTCGGCTCCAGCGCCTCCTACCTCGCCGAAGTCGCCCCCGCGGGCCGGCGCGGTTTCTACTCCAGCTTCCAGTACGTGTCCATCGTGCTCGGCCAGCTCGCCGCCCTGCTGGTGGCGATCGTCCTGCAGAACACGCTCACCGAAGGGCAGTTGGAGAGCTGGGGCTGGCGAATCCCCTTCGTGATCGGCGCTCTGGCCGGACTGGTCGTGATGTACCTGCGCCGCTCCATGGAGGAGTCGGAACACTTCCGGCAGGAGAAGGCAAAGGTCGCCGCACCACACGAACGCAAGGGCCTGCACTCCCTCTGCACCGAGTACCCGCGTCAGCTGCTGGCCGTCTTCGGGCTCGCCATCGGCGGCACCGTCGCCTTCTACACGTACACCACGTATCTCCAGAAGTACCTGGTGAACACCGCGGGCATCCCGAAGTCGACGGTCTCCCTCATCGGCTTCGCCGCCCTGTTCGTCTACATGCTGCTCCAGCCGGTCGCGGGCGCCCTGTCCGACCGGGTGGGCCGACGCCCGGTCATGTTCGTCTTCTCCGTCGGCGGCATGCTCCTGACGGTCCCCGTCATGACCGCCCTCGGGCACATCCGCAATCCATGGCTCGCCTTCCTGCTGATGACTCTCGCCCTGGCCTTCGTGAGCGGGTACTCGGCGCTGGCCGCCATCATCAAGGCCGAGATGTTCCCCACCAAGGTCCGGGCCCTCGGCGTCGGCCTGCCGCACGCCCTGGTCACCGCCACCTTCGGCGGGCTGACGGAACCCATCGCGCTGGCCCTGAAGAAGGACGGGCACGAGACCGTGTTCTTCTGGTACGTCACCGCGTGCATCGCCCTGACCTTCCTGGCCACCCTTGCCGTGCGCGAGCCGTCCCGCACCTCCCTGCTGGAGGAGGCGGGGACGGCCCCCGCAACGCCCGCCTCACCGACGACCGCTCCACTGACCTGACCACTCGCCGACAAGGAAACGACGACGCCCATGCCCGCTTCCCTCGCCTCCTACGTGGAGTCATGGCATCCCGAACCGGTGTCCGACGAGGACGCCCTGCCGCCGGGTCCGGCAGCGGCCCTGTCGGCACTGCTGGACCTCCCCGGCACCGCCGCCAAGTCCGGTGACCCCCTTCCGCCACTGTGGCAGTGGCTGTACTTCCTGCACTGGGCGCCCCAGCAGGCCCTCGGCCAGGACGGGCATCTGCGCGACGCCCGCTTCCTGCCGCCCATCCCCGACCGGCGCCGCATGTTCGCCGGCGGACGGTGCGAGATCATCCAGCCCCTGCGCCTCGGTGAGCCCGCCGGGCGCACGAGCAGCCTGGCCGCCATCACTCCCAAGCAGGGCCGCAGCGGGGAGCTGCTGTTCGTCACCGAACGCCAGGAGTTCCGGCAGGACGGCCGGGTCTGCCTGGTGGAGGAGCAGGACATCGTCTACCGGTCGGGCGACGGCTCCCCGCCCCGGCACCCGGGCACGCTCGACAACTCGGCCGCAGCGGAGCCCGAGGGCCCGTGGCAGCTGCGTCTTCAGCCGGCCGAGACCCTGCTGTTCCGGTTCAGCGCGCTCACCGCCAACGCCCACCGCATCCACTACGACACCCCGTACGTCCGCGATGTGGAGGGCTACCCCGGCCTCGTCGTCCACGGCCCGCTGCTGGCCCTGCTCATGCTGGAGCTGGTCCGCAGGAACGCCCCCGAACGGCAGGTGCGGTCGCTGTCCTACCGGCTGCACCGGCCCGCGTTCGCCGGCGAGCACCTCCTCGCCGACGGCTCCGCCGACGACGGACACGCCCGGCTGCGCATCGCCACGCACCGCGAGGTCCGGCACGCCACCGCCGAGGTGGCCTTCGCATGAGCCACCCGGACAGCGATCGCGTCGCCGCCGCACGCACCCTGCTCTTCGTCCCCGGCGACCGGCCCGACCGCTTCGCCAAGGCAGCCTCCTCGGGCGCCGATCTGGTCATCATCGACCTGGAGGACGCCGTCGCCCCCGGCGACAAGGAAGCGGCCCGCGACAACGCCGCCGCCTGGCTCGCCCTCGGCCACCGCGCCGTCGTACGGGTCAATCCGCCCGGCACCCCCTGGTTCGAGGCGGACCTGGCACGGGCGGCCGACCACGGCTGCACCCTCATGGTGCCCAAGGCCGAGGAGCCGGCCGTCCTCACGGAGATCGCCACGCGCACGGCCGGGCGCTGCCCGCTGATCCCGCTGGTCGAAACGGCCCTCGGCATCGAGCGGGCCCCCCAGGTGTGCGCCGTTCCCGGTGTGGTGCGCGCCGCCTTCGGCAACGTCGACCTGGCCGCTCAGCTCGGCGTCGCCCCCGACGACCACACGGCCCTGACGTACGCCCGCTCCCGGCTGGTCCTCGCCTCCGCCGCGGCGGGCGGCCACCCGCCCGTCGACGGCGTCACCACCGCCGTACGGGATCCCGAGCCCCTCCGCGCGGACACCGCGCACGCCCGGAGCCTGGGGTTCACCGGGAAGCTCTGCATCCATCCCGCTCAAGTACGGCCCGTCGCCGACGGGTTCGCCCCCACCCACGGCGAACTGCGCTGGGCACGCCGTGTCCTCGACGCCGGTGACTCGGTGACCGCGATCGACGGGCAGATGGTCGACCGGCCGGTCCTCGAGCGCGCACGGGCTGTTCTGGCCCGGGCCGGAGAGCCCCGCACCGCACCGTGATCCCGCCCCGGCGGGCCCGCCGGGATCGGTCATCGTCATCGACAACGACAGGCGTACTGACGTCACCCGTCTGGGCGGCACTTTCCTGATCGGGGCGGCGCGGCGGCTCCGGGATGCGTTGACATCCAGCAGGAGAAACGGACAAGTGGAGAGGTGGCGAACGATGCGGATACAGCGTCTCGACCATTTGGTGCTCACAGTGGCCGACATCGATACAACGGTCGACTTCTACACGCGTGTCCTGGGCATGGCGCCGGTCACCTTCAAAGGCGGCCGCCGCGCGCTGTCCTTCGGGCGCAGCAAGATCAATCTGCATCAGGCCGGAAAGGAGTTCGAGCCCAAGGCCCGGCACCCCACCCCGGGGAGTGCTGATCTGTGCCTCGTCGTCGACGAACCCATCGACCGCGTGCTGAGGGAACTGGCCGACCTGGGGGTGACGGTGGAGGAAGGACCAGTCGAACGAACGGGAGCCACCGGGCCGATCATCAGTGTGTATCTGCGCGACCCGGACCAGAATCTGATCGAACTCAGTAACTACCTCAGCTGAGGCGCGCACTCCGGGAGGGCTCCAGCCTCCCGGAGGATCATCAGCTCGCCGAAGAGGACAGGACATCGGTGGCTGGTCTGCCGGAGCAGCCACCGATGTGCTGTCCGGTCGGGGCCGAGGGTTCACTGGGCAACGCGGACGGTGATCAGGGCGACGCCGGCCTCCGCTCCCTGGAGGCCCATGCTGTCCGTGGCGGCGGGCTCGTCCCACCGGGCGCGGAATGTCAGGTCAGGAACGTGAAGAGCGGGCTGTCCGGAGGGACGCGCTCGATCCGGTGCGGGGCCTTTGCCATGCGTTCCAGCAGCGGTTCGAGGCCGTCAGGCGCACCGAGTTCGATGCCCACCAGTGCGGGGCCGGTCTCGCGGTTGTTTCGCTTCATGTACTCGAAGAGGGTGATGTCGTCGTCCGGCCCCAGCACGACGTCGAGGAACCATCGCAGTGCACCCGGTTCCTGCGGGAACTCGACGAGGAAGTAGTGCTTGCGTCCCTCGAAGAGCAGTGCGCGCTCTACGATCTCGGCGTACCTGCTCACGTCGTTGTTGCCGCCCGAGACGACACACACGACCGTCGCGCCGGGCTCCAGGCCGAGATCGCGGTCGAGCGCGGCGGAGGCCAGGGCGCCCGCCGGCTCGCTGATGATGCCGTCGGACTGGTAGAGGTCGAGCATCTCCACGCAGACCCGGCCTTCCGGCACCGTGAGCAGACGAGGCGGCTGCCGGGCGACGACCGCGTAGGTGTGTCTGCCGACCGTGCGTACGGCTGCGCCGTCGACGAAGGGATCGAGCTCCGACAACGTGACGGGACCTCCGGCGGCCAGCGCCGCTGCCATACCCGCCGCACCCTGCGGTTCGGCCCCGATCACCTGGACGGTCGGGTGTGTCTCACGGAGCCAGGCGATGGCGCCCGCGAGCAGGCCGCCACCGCCGACGGGGAGGATCACCGCATCCGGAGCACGGCCGAGCTGCTCGACGGCTTCGCTCACCACGGTGCCTTGTCCTGCGATGGTGCGCGGGTCGTCGAAGGCGGGGACGAGCGTCGCTCCGGAAGCACGGGTGTATTCGATCGCCGCAGCGGCGGCATCGTCGTAGGTGTCGCCCTCGACGATCATGTGGACGTGCTCGCCGCCGAGTGTCCTCACCCGATCCCGTTTCTGCCGGGGTGTCGTCCTCGGCAGATACACCCGGGCTGGCACGCCCAGGGATGCGCAGGCCAGTGCGACGCCCTGGCCGTGATTCCCGGCGCTCGCGCAGACCACACCGCGCCGACGCTCCTCCGCGGACAGCTGTGCGATGAGGTTGTAGGCGCCGCGTGCCTTGTACGACCGTACGGCCTGCTGATCCTCGCGCTTGAGCCACACGTCGAATCCGTACCGCGCGGACAGCCGCTCGCTGCGGTGCAAAGGGCTCGGCCGGATCACCTCCGCGCACCGCCGGGCGGCCGCGACCACATCCGATGCGCCCACGATGCCTGTCCCACTGTGCTCAGCCACCCGTTTCTCCTGTCGTATCGTTATGCGCATGGCAGTCCGAGGTAAGTCCGCCACGGTGGCGAACGAAGGGTCGAAGCAGGCGCCGCTGCTCGTCCTGGGAAAGATCGCCGAGATCCTCAACGCTTTCACACTGACCCAGCCCGCGATGAACTTGCGCGAGATCCAGCAGCAGACCGGACTGCCTGCCTCGACCGTGCAACGCCTGGTGACGAACCTGGTCGCGCACGGGTTTCTCGACCGCTCCGAGGATACGTTCCGGATCGGGGTGAAGATGGCCTACTGGGCGGCTGCCGCGGCAAAGGACCTCGACATCCTCCACGTGGTCAACCCCGCCCTGAAGGACCTCCGCGACCAGACCGGGGAAACCGCGTGCTTCTTCCGCTCCGAAGGCACCCAGCGGGTGTGCATCGCGGTCGCCGAAACCCGGCATGCCCTTCGCCGGGAGATGTCGGTGGGGAAGATCGCCCCCATCACCGTGGGGTCGTCGGGGCGTGTGCTGCTGGCCTGGGATCCGGATCTCACCGAGCGCGTGCTGCGGGAAGAGCTTCCGCAGCTGACCGAGAGCACCGTGACCGACAAGGACGAGCTGCGCAGGCTGATCAAGCAGACGCGTTCCGAGGGGTATGCCATCACGGTCGGTGAACGCATCGACGGTGCGTCGGGCCTCGCGGCCCCGGTGTTCGACTCGGCCGGGGACCTGGTCGGGGCGCTCATGGTCCACGGGCCGACGCTGCGCATGCCCTATGAGCGGTGCGTCGAATGGGTCGATCTGGTGGTGGAGCATGCCGAACAGATCACCCGGGCGCTCGGCGGCCGGTACCCGGCCTGACCCGGAGCCGCTGTCCGATGGCCCGGCCTGCCGCTTCCATGGCTGCCTCGTCGCTCGCCACGATGACGTCCGTGAACTCCTCGCGCAGAGGCCCGAGATCCGCGCCGACGGAGCCCGCCACGGCGAAGCACGCGATACCGGCTGAGAGCACGGGGACGGCCGGGGTCTGGGCCAGTCCCCGGCCGATCGCCGTGGCCACCTGTGGTGCGGTGTACGTGCCCTTGAAGCTGTCGGGCGCCACGACGACCTTCATCGCCACGCCTCCGGGTTCACCGCATGGGCCGGCATCTCTCCCCGCGCCATGGCGACCGCGTTGTTCGCGCAGACCTCGGCCATGGTGGCGCGGACCGAGCGGGTGGCGCTGCCGACGTGGGGCAGGAGGGTGGTGTTCGGCAGGTCGGCGAGGCCATCGGCGAGCGCGGGTTCGTCCTCGTACACATCGAGCCCCGCTCCGGCGATCTCACCTGAGCGCAGCGCCTCGACGAGTGCCTTCTCGTCCACCACGGGCCCGCGCGAGGTGTTGACGAGGCAGGCCGTCGGCTTCATGGCGCGAAGGGTCTTCTCATCCACCAGATGGTGTGTGGCGTCGGTCAACGGGACGTGCAGCGAGATGAAGTCGCTGGTGCGCACCAGGTCGTCCCACTCGGCGAACTGCACCCTACCGGCGAGGTGTCCAAGCCGCTCGGCGGGTACGGGTCCGCTGCGTGCGGTGTAGCGCACGGTCATGCCGAACCCGAGAGCGCGTTCCGCCGTCGCCCGGGCGATCCGTCCGAAGCCGACGAGTCCGAGCGTGGCACCGCTGACGTCGCTTCCGAGAAGCAGCTCGGGCTGCCAGCCCTGGTATTTCCCCGCGCGGACGAAGCGGTCCGCCTCCACGCAACGCCGTGCCGTGGCCAGCAGGAGAAGCATCGCGATATCGGCGGTGGCGTCGGTGAGGACACCGGGCGTGTTGCCCACGAGGATTCCGCGCCGGGTGGCGGTGGCCACGTCGACGTTGTCGTATCCGACCGCGTAGTTGGATATGCCCTTGATCGTCGCGTCTTCCAGTACGGCCCGGTCGAACACATCTGTCAGCTGGGCGACGACGACGTCGACGTCCCCCGAGGAACATTCCCGGCGCAGTTCGCCCGCGGACAACTGCCGGTCGGGTACGTGCACCTCACCGGCAGCCTCCAGAATGTGCATTCCGGGAGCCGGGATGGCGGTGGTCACCAGGAACTTCATCGGCACGCCTGCGCATCCGGTGCCGCCACGGCCCACTCGAACGCGGTGGTGCTGGAGTGCGCCGCCTGACCTGCCCGGGAACGGTTCGGCTCGTCCAGTTCCGCCAACAGCCCATCGGCCAGCTCGACAATGGTGCCGAAGGTGTCCGGAGTCAGCCAGTCGGGACGCAGTGCGAAGAGCAGGTCCTCCGTCGCGGCGTTCCCGCTGGCACCGGGTGCGAACGGGCAGCCGCCGAGGCCGCCGAGTGCCCCGTCCAGTTCGCTTGCTCCGGCGGCCACCGCGGCCAGGGAGTTGGCGACGCCCATCCCCCACGTGTCGTGCCCGTGGTAGACGATCCGTCGCGCGGGCGATCGCGTTGCCACTGCGGAGACCAGGCTGGTCACCTGGGCCGGCACGGCCTGCCCCAGGGTGTCGCACACCACGATGTCCTCGGCGCCCTCCGTACGGGGGTCGTTGGCTATCCGGAGCACCGTCTCCTCCGGAACGAGGCCGTCGAACGGACAGGTGAACGCCGTGGCGATGCAGAGCTGGATGCGCCCGCCGGCCGAGCGCGCGTGCTCGATCGCGGCCGGCATGGCCGCGAGGCTGTCCTCGGTCGACCGGCCGATGTTGGCCTGGTTGTGGCGGTCGGACGCCGACAGGCAGTACTGAAAGTTCACCGCGCCCGCCCTGGCCGCCTTCTCGACATGCCGTGGGGTGGCCACCCAGACCCAGGACCGGGCGAGCTCGTCCGGCTCCAGGCGCTCGATCACCTCCAGCGTGTTGGCCATGGGCGGGACGAGCGTCGGATTGGCGAGCGAGCCGATCTCCACACTGGGGATGCCGAGCGAAAGGAGTTCACGGACGACGGCCACCTTCCGGTCGGTGGACAAGGGCTTGCCGGTGAGCTGGAGGCCGTCGCGCAGCGTCACATCACGCAGGGTCACAGGGGTAGTCATCACTTCTTCTCCATCTCCATGATGATCGCGTCGGTCTCCTCGTCACTCCTGCCGAGCAGTTCGGTGAGCACCTGTCGGGTGTGCTCGCCGAGGTCGGGACCCAGGGACCGGACAGGCAGAGACCTCTCGCCGAGGACCGGGACGATGCCGGGGAATCCCACCTCCTCGGGCTCGTCGGCCGCTATGGGGACCGGCAGCCGCTGGATCATGTCGCGGGCGGCGAACTGCTGGTCCGCGCAGATGTCCGCCGCGGTGTAGATCGGGCCCGCCGGGACGCCTGCGGCGTCGAGGGCTTTGAGTACGTCGTCCCGAGGAAGCGACTTGGTCCATGTGCTGATCGCGCCGTCGAGTTCGTCACGACGTGCCCATCGCTCCGCGTTGGTCTGCAGTCCGGGATCGTCTGCGAGATCGGGACGCTCGATGGCGCGCATATAGCGCCGGAAGATCGCGTCTCCGTTACCGGCGATCACCACGCTGTGCCCATCGCCGCACTCGTAGGCGTTGGTGGGGGCGATGCCCTCCATCCTGCCGCCGACCCGCTGCCTTTCGAGGCCGTAGGCGAGGTAGTCGGGAACGAGTGATTCCATCATCGAGAACACGGCCTCGTGCAAGGCGACGTCCACCGTTCGCTCGGACAACGGCGACTTCGCGGGGACTCGCTCGCGCTGCAGAAGCGAGATCACTGCGCCGAACGCCGCGTACAGGCCCGCGATCGAATCGCCTATGGACACTCCGACCCGGGAGGGCGGGCGGTCTGCTTCCCCGACCAGGTGGCGCAGGCCTCCCATGGCCTCGGCAACCGCGGCGAACCCCGGGCGGTCCGACAGGGGCCCGGACTGGCCGAACGCGGAGATGCGGGCCAGCACGATATCGGGGTTGGCCTCCTCGAGGGCGGCGGGGCCCAGTCCCCAGCGCTCCAGCGTGCCGGGGCGGAAGTTCTCGATCACGACATCACATCGCCGCACCAGTTCCAGCACGGTCGCCCGGCCGCGGTCCGTCTTGAGGTCGAGCACCACCGACTTCTTGTTGCGGTTGATGGTGCGGAAGAGCATCGAGACGTCACCGGCGTAGAGCCGCCAGTTCCGCAACTCGTCTCCGGTGCCCGGGCGTTCGATTTTGATGACCTCGGCACCGAAGTCCGCGAGCAGTCGCCCGGCGGTGGGGCCCGCGATGTAGTTGCCGAGTTCGAGCACACGCACTCCGTGCAGCGGCAACTGGGTGCTGTGGTTCGTCATGGGTCCTCACGTGATAGTCGGGGAGGGAAGGTCAGATCAGAGGACGGCGCTCAGCGCCAGGATCGGGCCCATCGCGACGACGGAGGCGACGGAGACCCCGACCGAGCAGGTCTTGAGCGTGCCGCGAGTGGTCTGGCCCATCAGGGACTGGAGCAGCCAGAAGGTGTTGCTGGTCAGGTGCACGAAGAACAGTGATCCGGCTCCTGCGGACAGCGCGATCAGTACGGGGTCGAGGCCCAGGGTGGGGGCCACCGGCGCGAGCAGACCGGCGGCGGTGATCGCGGAGATCGTCACCGAGCCGACGGCGACGTGCAGCACGGCGGCCACCAGCCACACCATCAACAGCGGGGCCCAGGTGTTGGCCTTGAAGTATTCGCCGAGGATGTTCCCCAGCCCACTGGCGGCGATCACCGCTGCGAGACAGCCTCCGACGCCGTTGAGGAGGAGGATCTGCCCGCTGTCGCGCATGCCCTTGCTCAGCGCGGCGTCCACCCGGGGCTGTCCGAGGTAACGCCGGGCGACGAGGCAGGTGGCGACCAGGCCGAACATGAGGGCCACGACCGGGCTGGAGAGCAATGCCACGACGGAGTTGTGCCACCCCGCCACCTGGGAGAGGGCTCCGGCGGCGATGAGGAGGAGGGAGACGAGGAGGGGCGAGAAGAGGAGGAGAAGCCGGGGCTGCGGCTGGGTACGGGCCTTCACCTCCACTGCCGTCATGGTCCCGCCGCCAGGGGTGTTCTGCCCGTCGGAGTCCGTGTCGCCGACACTGCCGCTGTCCGCGGCTGTGCTCGGCGCGGGCCCGGAAACGTCCTCTTCGTCGAGCGCCGGGTTCCACCAGCCGCGCGTCAGCGCGAAGTTCATGATGGAGATGGCGATGGCCACGGTCGGGACGACGACGATGAGTCCGTACAGCAGGTACGTGCCGAGCGGCACATTGAGGAGCGCGGCGAGCGCCAGCGCTGCGGCACCGGGGACCGTGAAGACGATGCCGCACTCCAGCCCGATCGCCAGGGCGGTGGCCATGCGGGCGGTGCCGTACCGGCCGAGCTTGGAGGCTATGCCCTTGGCCAGCGGCCCGGTGATCACCAACAGCACGTCCAGATAGACGGACTGCAGAAACGTCGTGATCGTCAATGCCATCGCGTGGGGGATCCGCTTCGGGCCCGCGACACGCAACAGGGTTTCGACGAGGCGCTCGATGGCTCCGAGCTCACGCAGGAGGGCTCCGATGAGCACCCCGAACGCGATCAGGAGTCCGATGTCGGCCATGACGTCGCCGAACCCCTTGGTGATGGTCTTCACGGTCTTGTCGACCCCGAGGCCAGTCGCGAGACCCAGGTAGCAGGCCCCCAGAACCAGCGCGACCACGGGGTTCATCCGCAGCCGCACAATCAGGAACACGATGGCGATCACGGCGATGGCCGTGTTGAGCAAGATTGTGGTGTCCGACATACCTACCGTCCGTTTCGTGCGAGATGGGGCGTATACGAAGCCGGCGGCCCGATCCGATGACCCGCATTATGAGCACGGACCCACAATGCGGGTCAACAGTCGGGTTGTATCGAAAGTGCGCAGGTGGGAACGGCAGCCGGGGGCGGGGTCGCTCATGCGATCGACGCACCAGGACCCGACTACCGCGACCTCAGCGCCTGCCCGGCGGCGCGCGACCACACCGCATGGACCGGCGCCGGAAAGTGGATCAGCGATCCCTCGCGGGCAGAGGCCGCCAACGCCGCCCCACCCGGTGGGCGCCGCGCATCATTTCGCTCCTGACCTGCCGTTCCAGATCTGCCATCACCCAAGTGGACGCGCCGGGTCGCGATCTCCATGACGATGACGCAAGTCCAGGGACCCAGCGATCGCAGCTGCGCCACCACGGGGGCGGATGCCACCATTTCGGCGATCTCGTCCTGGACCGAGCTGTTCTCCGGGCCGAGGGACCGCAGTGCAGGCAGCCGCTCACCACTGAGGATCGCCGAAAGGTCCGTTTCATCGGCGACGTCCGGCTCGTCAAGGCCGCCGGGGACACCAAGCCACAGGTCCAAGTGCTCAAGCCTGGGCAGTGCGCCGGCCGCCACCGCCTGCACGACGTCACTCAGCAGGGCGGTGGCCGCTGCGGGACCCTCCCAGCCCGTAAGAGTTCAACACCAGGGTGGTTACCTTGGTGGTGTCGACGGTACGCACCGGCCATGGAACTTCGGCAGGTGAGACTTTCTTCCACGCCTTGTTCTCTTTGATCAACAGGCGGATCCGACGTTATCGCGCGGAATGTCAGCAGGCCTTCCCCAACTCCGTCGTGATTCAAAGATCGCCGACGACATCCGCGAGGCATGGGAGGCCCAACCGCTTGATGCCTCCTGAGAAACCGGGCTGACCTGCGGAGATGCAGGACCGACGTCCAGCAAGACGCTGCCAATATCGATGAAAGTCTGAATCAGACTTTGCCTCTATGGCGGGCGTCTGGTGCAGTGAGCGAGGCGATGGCGTCCGCGAGGCGCCACACGCGATCACGATGGAGAAGAGGGCGCGGAGTCACTGCCGGCTGTCTTCCCACAGGCGAAGGCCTCAGCCCAGATCACCCGAAAGGACACGCGGCTTGTCCGACATCCACACCCGTCTCAAGGAACGGGGACTCCGTCTCCCGGAGCCCCCGAAGCCCAACGGCAACTACATCCCCTTCGCCCGATCGGGCCGCCAGATACTCGTGGCCGGACAGACCTGTCTGACCGACGGAGTGCTCCAGTACGAAGGGGTCGTCGGCGTCGACCTCACCGTCCCCGAGGCCCAGCAGGCCGCCGCACTGTGCGCGCTCAATGCTCTGGCCATCGCCGGCCTCGCCTGCGACGGCGACTTCGACCGCCTCCGGGCACTGAAGGTGACCGGGTTCGTGCGGTGCGGCACCGACTTCGCCGACACCCCGCTCGTCATGGACGGTGCCTCCGACGTGCTCGTGCTGGCCCTGAGCGAACGGGGCCGGCACGTCCGCGCCGCGGTCGGGGCAGCGGCCCTGCCACGCCGGGCGCCGGTCGAGATCGATACCCTCTTCGAGGTGGAGCAGTGACCGACGAGACCGTGCCCGGCTTCGGCATTGACGCTATCCGCGAGGCCGCGAAGCGCCTGGCCGGCCGCGTGGTGCGGACACCGCTGCTGAACTCCCCGATGCTGGACGACCTCGTCGGCGGCCGCATCCTGGTCAAGGCCGAATGCCTGCAGTTGACGGGCTCGTTCAAAATACGGGGAGCACTCAACGCCCTGCTCAGCCTCGACGAGGACGCGCGCCGCGCGGGGATCGTGACCTACTCCGCCGGCAACCACGGCCAGGCCGTGGCCGCCGCGGCACAGCGCGCCGACTGCCCCGCGGTCATCGTCATGCCGCGCGACGCCCCCCGCATCAAGGTCGACAACTGCCGCTGGTGGGGCGCCGAGACCGTCTTCTACGACCCAGGGACTGAGGACCGGAAAGAGGTCGCGGGGAAGATCCTTCAGGCGCGCGGCATGACGCTGATCCCGCCCTTCGAAGACCCCAGGGTCATGGCGGGGCAGGGCACCGTCGGCCTGGAGATCGCCGAGCAGGCACGGGAGTTGGGCCTGAGCCCGGACACGGTCCTGGTGAACTGCAGCGGCGGCGGACTGGCCGCCGGCGTGATCACCGCCCTCAACCACGAGTTCGAGGGCCTGGCCAACCACATCGTCGAGCCGGCCGGCTTCGACAAGATGGCCCGGTCGCTCGCGACCGGCCGCGTGTGCGCCAACCCGCGCCCGCCCGGCGGCGTGATGGACGCGATCTCCGGCCCGGTGGCCGGCGCACGCCCGCTGGCCGTCCTCAGCCGCCACGACGTGAACGGTCTGACGGTCACCGACGAGGAAGCCCTGGCCGCGGTGGCCGTGGCCCACCGCCTCCTCAAGATCGTGGTCGAGCCGGGTGCCGCGGCGTCCCTGGCGGCGCTGCTGGCCGGGGAGGCCGACGTTCGGGGCAGGACTGTGGCGCTCGTGGCGTCGGGCGGCAACGTCGATCCGGCTGTCCACCGCCGGGCACTGTCGGACTGAGGCGGCACCCCGCTTTCGCCGGGCGCCCGTTCCTCCCCATGGCGCGCCGGGGCGTGGGGACACGACGCCGCGGGTCTGTCGCGGATCTCGAGGCCGTGCAGCGCCCCCTCGACTCCGATCCGGTCGAGGGCGTCGGAGATCGCCGCGGTGGGCAGAGCGCGCAGCCGCTCGACGAGATCACTCATCACTCCGACTCCGTTCCGGCCAGGCGGGCGTCCCGCATCGCTTCCGGCAGCGGCACCCCGGCCCGTACCTCGGCCTCGATGGCCGCCTCCCGGTCGGCGAGCCGCTGGGCGGCCTCCAGTACCTCGGTGGCGCGCTCGCGGGGTACGACCACGACACCCCCTCGTCCGCGAGCAGCACATCGCCCTGGCGCACGGTCACCTCTCCGATCCGGACGGGCTCACCGGACGACTTCTGCCGCAGCCGCGCGCGGTCACCGGCATCTGGGCACGGGCGAACACCGGAAAGCCGAGCCCGCGCGCCTGTCCGACGTCCCGGCAGGCGCCGTCCGTGACGACACCACGGACACCGCGCACGGAGGCGCCCACGCTGACGATTCCGCCCCACGACGACACGTCCGCGCGGCCGCCGCCAGCGACCACACTGACGTCCTCGGGACCGGCCTCGGCAATCGCGCCGGTCAGAAGTTCGAGCTCGACGGTCCGCGCGAGCCCGGCCATTTCGGGCGTGCCCCACATCGGGCGCAGACCGCCCTGTCCCGGCGGCAGGCCACGAGCGTCCAGGGGCTCGGACACGGTCGCGCTGTACAGCGCCGCGAACTGTGCCAAGAGAGAAGTTGCAGCTGTCATGCCCCTCAGTGAAACAACACGACTCCATATACTGAAGGTCTGATTTCTCATCTCACCAATATGTGGAGCGACTGATGATCGAGGTCCGCCAGGCCCGCTACTTCCTCGCCGTCGCGGAAACGCTCCACTTCGGCCGGGCCGCGGAACAGCTCGGCATGTCACAGCCGCCCCTCAGCCAGGCGATCCTCCAGCTGGAGCGCCAACTGGGCGTGCGACTGTTCGACCGCAGCGAACGGAGAGTACGGCTGACCGAGACCGGCCGCGCGTTCGCCGAGGAGTGCCGCAAGCTGGTGGCAACCGCCCGGCACGCCCACGAGGTGGCCGCCCAGGCCGAGGCCGGACTGGTGGGCACACTGCGGCTCGGCGTGGTGACCTCGGCCCTCAGCGAACCCCTGCTGGGCACACTGTCCGACTTCCGGGACGCCCGACCCCACGTCGACCTGCACCTCACGGAAGTCGACACGGGAGAGGGTCAGGAGGCCGTGGCCCGGCACGAGATCGACATCGCCGTCATCCGGCCCAGCGCGCCGGTCCGCGGGCTGCGCATGCAGCCCTGGCGCCACGACCAATTCGTGATCGCCATCCCGGCCGGGCATCCGCTGGCCGGGGACACCACGGACCCGGTCGACCTTGCCCGGTTCGCCGACGAACCCTGGGCATGGCTGCGGCGCGAAGCGTCCCCCGACTACCACGACCAGCTCATGGCCACCTGCCGCAGAGCCGGGTTCACCCCCGAGGCGCGCCACATCGCCAACTCGATCCTGACCCAGCTCGCGATGGTGGCCTGCGGCCTCGGCGTCACCCTCGTACCGAACGTGGCCGTCCGCTCGATCCAGGGGCCCATCGTCTACCGGCCCCTCACCGACGCCGCCGACATCGTCGAACTGTCCCTCGTCTCCCGCGCCGACACGCACGAGCCACTGGTGCAGGAGTTCTTGCGGCACGCCTCCGCTCACCGGCAGGAGATGGTCTAGGCATGTCCGGGGGCGGGCGACGCCCTCAGTCGCCGCTCTTCCCGCCCCGCCGGGGTCCCCGTCGGGTGCCCCGGCGGTCGTGCCGGGCACCTGGCCACATTTTCGGCTACCAGTAGTGCCGTCGCCCTCCGACCGCATGCCCCACAGAGCCCAGGACCCACAAGATCGCTCCAATCACGACCAAGACGATTCCAATGGTCCACAAAATGGAGATCCCGGCCAGGAACCCAATGACGAGAAGAATGACCCCTAGGACGATCATGGCGTCCTCCGATCTCGCAAGAATGCCCTCCTTCCCACTCTGGTCCTCGGCTGTCCCCACGGCAACCGCTCCCGGATCAGCTGACCTCCTGGCGCCGCTACTCGGTCCTCACACGGTTCGACCGCTACCCAGGAGGGAACATATACGGACAAAGAACCCTAGATACGGTGCCCGCGGGAGCCACTGAGAGGACTGGTCATGAGGCTGGGCAAGAAGACCGCGCATTCCGCGGAAAAGGAAAAGGGAAAGGTGAAGAAAAAGACCGGAAAGGCCACCGGCGACCGTTCCCTGGAGGCCAAGGGGAAGGGCGAGCAGGCCAAGGGCGGTCTCAAGCAGGCCGCGCAGAACATCAAGGGCGCCTTCAAGCGCTGACAGAGCACTCCGGATCCCCGGTCGGCCAGAGTCTGCCGGAGGGGATGCCGGACGGCCTCTGGCCCGGCGGGCCTGCTCGTGGTCGCCGCCCGCGCTGGAAGTCTGCGCGGGCGGCGGCCGGAGTGTGCCCGGGGCGGCGACTTCGGAGTGCGCGGCCGGGCCGGCGGTCAGGTGCTGAGCAGGCGGTCGAAGAAAGACCGATATTGCTGGAGGGCTTTGCGCAGGTCCTCGGTGGCGATGTCCTCGCCGCGGCGCCATCGGCCTTCGAGCCCGCGTTTGTGGTCGGCGAATGTGTGGTGGCGAGCAGCTGCATGACCTCGGCGACCATCCCGTCCGCCGCGCGTACCGAGTTCTGTGTGCGCGGTGGTGGACCATGGCGCTCCGCAGTTCCTCGGTTGAGGTGTTCCTGTCTCCGGCGCGACGGTTGATCTCGTGGCAATGCGGTAGTGCTGCCGCGTTCCGGGGTGTTCGACCGAGAGATCGCGCTTCTGTTGCCCGTATCCCTCGGCCGGGTAGCCGCGCTCGCCCATCAGCGTGGTCACGAGCTGGTCGGCCTCGCCCACGGCCCGGTCAGGACCATTCACGTTCGGCCCGCTCGGCCGGTGAGAGGACCGAGGCGGGCGTGGGTCTTGGGGACGGTGCGGGCCTCGGC
The DNA here is from genome assembly GCF_044334165.1 of Streptomyces sp. NPDC020845. Classification (NCBI taxonomy): domain Bacteria; kingdom Bacillati; phylum Actinomycetota; class Actinomycetes; order Kitasatosporales; family Streptomycetaceae; genus Streptomyces; species Streptomyces sp. NPDC020845. Next base: position 372,983 of record NZ_JBIRSJ010000008.1, read on the forward strand.
CTCGGGCTGAGGTGACGGTAATGGGTGGCGCGTGAGCGTCCGGTCAGCCGGCAGGCCGCCGTAGTGCCCAACTGCCCCTGGGCACCCTCCTGGCCGGGGACCACCGATAGGACTCCGCACGCAGAGCCGTGATCATCCTGTCAATCTTGGCCAGGGACATACCGTCCACGGTCTCCTGGGTGACCCCGGGCGTCATCGCGCCCTTTGGTGTAGATGCGACCGTAGGCCGGCAGGAATAACTCCCTGTTGAACAGCTGCCGATACAGCCTTTCCAGTGGCAGGCCACGCCTGCCGCGCTCCCGGATGACGCCCAGGACGGTTTCAGCACTCTGCATTTTCGCATTCCTCCCCGTCTGAACATCGCGACTACCTGTGCCCCTTCGCCCTCATTCCGGCGTTCCCGGACTTCGTGGCCGGTCGTTACTCCGGCGACCACTATGGGCACTCCGTCGCCATAGGGCTCGCGCCCCGTAGGCGATCCCGTGGTACGTCTTCGCTGTACGTATCGAGCACGACGTAGGCCGCTCACTCATCCGCTTGACCGCCCTCGTTGGGCGGCGCCCTGCGCCATGGAGGCTGCCCGGTCTCACGGTTCATGCCCAGGCATGGCGCAAGCGTCGATTACAGGCGTTGTTTCGACGGAGCGTCACTTTCACTCTGGGAATTGAGCTTCAAGCAATCCAGCTTTGACCGTATCGTGCGGGCCTTGCGGCACGACGTCCTGAACGCCTCCGGCGCGTCCACCGCTTTCCCGGCATGCTATGGTCCCCTCTCGCTTTCGCGTTCAGGTGAGCCGGGCGACCCAAGAACCTCCCTCCAAGTTCGTCCCCACTGCGTCGGGGATACGACAAAGCGCCTCACGGCGCACTCCGTGCGTAACAATCTCTCGTTACAGGGCTCTTGCCATCCTGGTCACCAGACCCTCCGCGCCGAGACGGACCATTCCCAGTGCACGAACATGCGGGGGCAGCGATCCTGTGGGACTCTGTCGCCCGATTCGGTCGACCTGGTGAAACCGGTGGGCCGCTCACGATGAACACGCAGCTGAGGCTGATCGAACCAGGTCTCACCACGAATCGGGCGACAGAGACCCACCCGCCGCCCCGGCGCCCTCGTGCCTACACTCGGTCGTGTGCCCGAACCTGAGCTGCCCCGGCTGTCCACCGGGACCGAGTATGACTGCCTCCTCGCCGGCTTACGCGGGCTCTCGCCGTGGGCCACCACCCGTCCGCTCGCCGCACCGGACCGGCAGCCCGATGCGATCCCCGCCACCCGGGAGACGTGGTGTTCGGCGGGCGCGATGATCGCGGAGAGGTGTTCCGCCGATCCGTCCCGGACAGCACTGTCCGACGGTGTGGCCGAGGTCGGTTATGGCGAGCTCGACGCGCGGGTGAACGCCCTCGCGGCCACGCTCGTGAGGCGCGGCATCACCAGGGGCGAGATCGTCGCGCTCGTGTTCGACCGGGGTATGGCGTTCGTGGTGGCGTTGCTCGCCGTGTGGCGGGCCGGAGCCGCGTATCTGCCGCTGTCGCCGTCGCACCCCGAGGCGTGGCTCACCGGCGTCGCCCGACAGGCCGGGGTCGCGCTGGTGGTCGGTGCCCCGATTCCCGGTTTTCCGTACCTGGACGAGGTGCCCGAGGCCGCCGAACCGGTCGAGGACCGGAACGCTCCCGAGGACCTGGCGTATGTGATCGCCACCTCCGGGTCGACGGGCACGCCGAAGCTGGTCATGATCGAGCATGGCGGCCTGGTGAACTTGGTGCACGCGCAGCGTGAGTACCTCGGCGGAGTGCCGGCGCGCTCACGGGTGCTGCAGTTCCCGCACCCGGCCTTCGACGCCGCCCTGTTCGACGTCCTGATGGCGTTGCCGAACGGTGCCCGGCTGGAGGTCCTGGGCGGCCCGCACTTATCCGGCGATCCGCTCGCGGGTGTGCTGACCGGCAGGCACATCACGCATGCGGTGCTGCCGGCGGCGGTGGTGCGCACCCTGCGGCCGGGCCGGTTCCCGGAGCTGGACGTGCTGATGAGCATCGGTGATGTGTGCCTGCCGGAGACCGCCCGCCAGTGGGGTGCGCACCACCGGTTCGTGAACGGCTACGGCCCCACCGAGACCACGATCTGCGCCACTCTGCACGCCTCGGTCGGCGCGGAGCAGACCCGTGTGCCGATCGGACGCCCGATCGCGGGCTGCCACGTCGTCATCCTGGACGAGGAACGCAACCCGGTTCCACCGGGCGCGGTCGGGGAGATCTGCATCGGCGGACTCGGCGTGGGCCGTGGCTACTTGGGGCAGCCGGAGCTGACCGCCGAACGGTTCATCCCGGACCCGGCAGGCGGCAGGCTCTACCGCAGCGGCGATCTGGGGCGCACGCTCGCCGACGGGTCGATCGAATTCCTCGGACGCGTGGACGACCAGGTGAAGGTGCGTGGCGCGCGAGTCGAGCTCGGCCAGGTGGAAGGCGCGCTCGCGGCGTTGCCCGGTGTGCGCGACGCGCTGGCGGTGCTCGACCGGCGGGGTGAGCCGCGGCTGCTCGGATACGTGATCGCCGACACCGACGCCGACACCGACGCCGAGGAGCTGAGAGCGTCGTTGGCGTCGACGCTGCCCGCGTACGTGGTGCCCGACGAGGTCGTCCTGGTCGACCGCTGGCCGCTCACCATCAGTGGCAAGGTGGACCGGGCTGCCCTGCCCCGGCCGGGACGGGCGACGCGCGAGACGGACGCGCCGCGGGACGAGACCGAGGCCGAAGTGGTCCGGATCGCCGCCGAGCTGCTCGGCGCGGAACGGGTCGGCGTGCACGACGACCTGTTCGACCTCGGAGGCGACTCGCTCTTCGCCACGCAGCTCGTGGCCCGGCTGCGGTCGCGGCTGGGTGTCGAGGTCGCGCTGCGGACGGTGTTGGAGTGTGGCACGGCGGCCGGGATCGCGGCCGGAATCGGTGTCAAGGCCACCGACCGCGGACCCCGGCCCGGTGCGGAGCCGAAGCCGTCGTGCGGGCAGCGGCGCGTGTGGCTGATGCACGGTCTGAGCCCGGACGCCCGTGCCTACCACGCGCAGTCGGTGTTCCGGCTCGCCGGGGAGCTGTCCCTGGAGTCGCTGGAGGCGAGCCTCACCGAGCTCGTGCGGGTGCACGACGTGCTGCGCAGCCGGTTCATCGAGGTCGACGGCGAGCTCGACTGCGTGGTCGACGAGCCCCGGCCGGTCGCGCTGGAGGTCCGTGACCTGAGCGGTTCCCAGGACCAGGCCGCAGCCGTCGGCGCGGTGGTGCGCGAGCTGCTGGGCGCTCCGTTCGACCTGGCGCACGAGCCGCCGTACCGCTGGACATTGCTGCGGCTCGGCGCCGAGGAGCACGTGTTCGTGTGTGTGGAACACCACCTGGTGCACGATGGCTGGTCGTTCCATGTGTTCGTGCGCGACCTGCTGGACGGCTACTCCGAGCACCTCGCGCACGGCAGGATCAGCCGTCCGGCGCCACCGGTCGGATACTACGACTACGTGCGCTGGCAACGGCAGTGGCTGGAGTCCGAGGAGGCCGACCGACAACGCGCCTTCTGGCGCGCGGAGCTCGACGGCGCCGAGACCGTGCTGCGGCTGCCGCACCGCGCCGGGGCCCGCGCCACCGGCTTCCGCGGCCGCGCGCCGCGGCTCGAGATCGACGGCGAGCTGGCCCGTCGCCTCGCGGATCTCGCCGAACGTTCGGATGTCACCTTGTTCACGACCCTGCTGACCGCGTTCTTCGTGTTGCTGCACCACACCACCGGATCCCGTGATCTGCTGGTCGGGTCCGGGGTGGCGAACCGGCGATGGCAGCAGACCGAGGACGTGCTCGGCATGTTCGTCAACACCGTTGTGTTCCGGGGAAGGTTCGACAGCGATCCGACGTTCGCCGAGTTCCTGCGGCAGATCCACGAGCGGTCGCTCGCCGTGTACGAACACCAGGAGCTGCCCTACGACCTGATCTTCGCCGAGTCGCCGGCCGGACACGGAGACGGGGCGCGGCCGCTGGTACAGGCGATGTTCAACTTCCATGACTCGCCTCTGGGGCCGCTGCGGCCGACGCCGCTCGATGTGACGGTCGTCGAGGGCGTGGGCAATGGATCGGCCAAGTTCGACATGTCGGTCATCGCGGTGCCGCGCTACGCCGAAGCCGGTCGCATCTCGCGGCTCGCGGGCGACCTGATCGCGATCCCGCGGTCGGCCGGGCCGGTGCTGCCCAGCTCGCGCTCCGCGTTGCAGGGCATCACGCTGGCGTGGGAGTTCGACACCGACCTGTTCGACGAATCCTTCTGCGCGCATCTGCTGACGGCGTTCGAGACGCTGCTGCGGACTCTTGTGGACGGGCCTGACGGGCCTGACGGGCCTGACACGCCGGTGTCGCGGCTTTCACCGGTGAGCGAGCGCACCCGTGCGCAGCTGCTCGAGTGGGGGCGGGGCAGGCACGCCGAGCCGCCGTCGTGGTGGATGCCGGACCTGGTCGCCCGCTGGGTGCGCGACACCCCGGACGCGATCGCCGTCGCGGGCCCGGATCCGCTGACCTATGCCGAGCTGGGGGCGCGATCCGATGAGGTGGCTCGGTATCTGCGAGGGTCTGGGCTCGGCGGTGGCGACGTGGTGGCGGTGCGCGTGGCGCACTCGCCGGAGGCCGTCGTGGCGCAACTCGCCGTGATGAAGTCCGGCGCCGCGTATCTTCCGTTCGATCCGGAGCACCCGCCGGCCCGGATGGGCTCCCTGATGGCCGACTGCGGAGCGAGCGTGGTCGTGACGACCGCCGCGCTCGCCGCCGACCTGCCCGCGGGCGCGATCGCCGTGGTGCTGGAGGACGTTCCCGAGACCGGTGGCGACCTGCCCGCCGGCGCCGGCACCGACGCCTGCTATGTCATGTATACCTCCGGCAGCACCGGCCGGCCCAAGGGCATTCTGGTCGAGCATCGCTCGGTCGCGGCCCGCCTCCACGACGGCGGTGTCACCGATCTCGCCCCCGGCGACACCCTCCTCGCGGTCGCCACCATGGCGTTCGACGTGTGCGTACTGGAGATCTGGGGCCCGCTGGTGAGCGGTGCGACCGTGCGGTTCCTGCCCCCTCCCTGGCATGTGGCCGACTTGGCACGCGAACTGACGGAGCCCACGGTGAGCCACGCCGCACTGTCCACGGCGGTGTTCCACGAACTGGTCGCCGAGGCGCCCGAGGCGGTCCGCGGGCTGCGCAGCCTGCTCGTCGCCGGTGACGTGATATCGCCGGAGTCGCTCCAGGACTTGAGCGCCAGGGGGATCACCTCCGTCGTCAACGCGTACGGACCGACGGAGACCACGGTGATCGTCACCGGCATGCCGATGGACGAGTGGCGCCCGGCCGACCAGCCGCGCGTGCCGATCGGGCGTCCGCTGCCGAACACCTCGGTGTACGTGCTCGACGAGCACCTGCGGTTGGTGCCACCCGGCGTGATGGGGGAGATCTGCGTCGGCGGCCCGGTGGTTGCGCGTGGCTATGTGCGACCGGCGCCGGGGTTCGTCCCGAACCCGTTCGGGGAGGGAATGCTCTACCGCACCGGCGACCGGGGGCGCTGGCTCGACGGCGGCCTGCTCGACTTCGCCGGGCGGGCCGACGACCAGGTCAAGATCCGTGGGGTCCGGGTGGAGCCCGCCGAGGTCCGCGCGGCGCTCCTGGCGCTGCCCGTGGTGCGGGACGCGGTCGTCGTGGCGGACCGCGCCGCGGACAGGCTGGTGGCGCATGTGGTGAGCGCGGAGTCCGGCGCCGCCGTCCGACGCGCCCTCGCCGCCGAGGTCCCCGGCCACTTGGTGCCGAGCGTGGTCGTGCCGCACGAGCGGTTGCCGGTCAACGCCGTAGGGAAGGTCGACGTGCGGGCGCTCGGACTGCCGCCGCGGCCGGTGGAACCGGCCGCGCCGCGGACCGCCCTGGAGACTCTGATCGTGGACTTGGCCACCGATGTGCTGGGCGTCCGGCCGGGCGTGCACGACAACGTGTTCGAGCTCGGCATGCACTCGTTACAGGCGATGCGGCTCGCGTCCCGCGTCGCCGCCGCGACCGGCCGCGCCGTCGGGCTCGGCCTGGTACTCACCCAGCCCACCGTCGCCCGACTCGCCTCCGCACTGGAGTCGGCACCCACCCAGGCCGAAAAGATCACCAGGATCCCGCGTTGAGCGCCTCGTTCCCGCTGTCGGCCGCACAACGGGCGGTCTGGCTGCGGCACACCCGGGACCCCAGCGGACACCGGCAGAGCACCCTGCGCACATTCGCGGTGACCGGAACCCTGGACGTGGTGGCGCTGCGCACCGCGGTCGAGGCGCTCGTACGGCGGCACGAACCGCTGCGGACCGTCTACCTCGACGGGCCCGTACAGCAGATCCGTCCCGATGCGCCGGTGGCGGTGCGGATCGTCTCCGAGCCGCCCCTGCCGCGCGCCTTCGACCTGGCTCGCGGACCACTGTTGCGCGTGGACGTCCGCCCGACCGGCCCGAACCGGCACGAGGTCACGTTCTCATCGCATCTGCTGGCGGCCGACGGCTGGTCGCTGGGCGTGTTCTTCACCGAGCTCGCGGCCTGCTACCGCGCCGCGCTGCGCGGCGAATCCGCCGCCCTGCCCGAACTTCCCGTCCAGTACGTCGACTGGGCGGCATGGCAGGCCGAGCGGCTGACCCCGGAGCGGACCGGTGAACTCGTCCGCTGGTGGCGCGGCGCGCTCGAGAGATACCCGCGGCCACTCGACGCGAAGGCCGGCCCCACCGGTGAGCCCGGCCGGGGCAGACGCCGGGCCGTGGCGCTGAACACCGCCCTGGTGAGCGCCATCCGCGACCTGGGCGCCGCCCACGGCCATACCGCGTTCACGGTGCTCGCGGCGGCGTGCGCGATCGCGCTGACCCGGCGCACCGGTCAGGACCGAGTGCTGCTGGGCCTCGCGGTCGCGGGCCGCGACCGCCCTGAAGTGGCCGGTGTCCTCGGATTCTTCGCCACCCTCTCGGTACTGCCGGTGGACCTGGCCCAAGACCCCCCTTTCGACGTGCTGCTGGGCCGCGTGGCCGAGGCGACGGCCGCCACCTACCAAAACCACGACCTGCCGCTCGACGAGATGGTGGCCGCGCTCGGCGGCCCGGACGACCCGGACGACCCGGACCGCACGCCCTGGGTACAGGCGATCTTCGCGCATCACCCATCGGGCAGCCTCGGCGAACTCCGTCTCGACGGCGGCGAGACGGCCGAGCTCCCGGTCCTCGACACGGCCAAGTTCGAACTGACCGTCCGTGTCGAGGACACCCCCGACGGCGCCGGTACGGTCTGGGCGGAGTACGACACCGCCCGCTACCGCGATCCCGAGATCGATGCGCTGCTCAAGGCCTACCAGGCCGTCCTGCACGCGGTCGTGGCCCGGCCGAAAACACCGGTGTCCGCGCTGCGCGCGCTCGTCCCACCACTCGGAGGACATATCCGTGGCTGAGTTACCCACCTACCCGCTTGCCAGGGATCCGGAGCACCCGCTCGACCCGCCGCCCGAATACCGCGAGCTCCGTGCCTCCGCGTCGCTCACGCGGGTACGGGCGTGGGACGGCAGCACGCCATGGCTGATCACCCGCTACGAGGACGCCCGGCACGCACTGACGGACCGGCGGCTCACCATGGACGTCACATCCCCCGGCTTCCCGCACACCTCGCCGTCGTCGCGGTTGCGCGGCCAGGGCGCTGTCTTCTTCCCGTCCCGCCCCGAGGAACGGTACGCGGCCGGGCGAGCGATGATGATCAGGGAGTTCACCCCGCTCCGGATGGCAGAGCTGCGGCCCTTCGTCCAGCGTGTGGCGGACGGGGAGATCGACGCCATGCTCGCCGGACCGCGTCCGGCCGACCTGGTCGAGGCGTTCGCGTTGCCCTTCGCCATCAAGGTGATCTGTGAGTTCCTCGGTGTCCCGGTCGCCGACCGCGGCCGCTTGCACGAGCTCAGCCGCGTCCTGGGTTCCCGCACGGCGCCCGCCGAGCGGGTCGCCTCGGCGCGGTCCGAGATGGACGCGTACTTCCGCGCACTGGTCGCCGACCCGGGCGACGGGCTCATGGGCCGGATCGTGCGCGCCCGCGTGGAGACCGGTGAACTGTCGGAAGCGGACGCCGCGGCCGACTTCCAGGGTCTGTTCTTCACCGGCCACGGCCCGACCGCGTACATGATCGCGACGGGTGTGGTCGCACTGCTGCGCCACCCCGAGCAGATCGAGGTGCTGACCGGCACCGACGACGAGACCGTGCACGCGACGGCGGTCCAGGAACTCCTGCGCTATGTCACCGTGTCGCACAACGCGAGGCAGCGCGCCGCCACCGACGACATCGAGATCGGGGAGACGCTCATCCGCCGAGGAGAGGGTGTGCTCATCCAGATCGACTCGGCGAACCGTGACGAGACCGTCTTCCCCGACCCCGATCGCCTCGACCTGCGCCGCACCCCGTCGCGGCGGCATGTCGCGCTCGGGCTGGGCGTGCACCACTGCACCGGCCATGCGCTGGCCGACATCGAACTGGACGTCGCCTACACCACGCTGTTCCGCCGCCTGCCCGATCTGCGGCTCGCCGTCGACTTCGCGAATGTGCCGTTCAAATTCGACGAAAACCTCGTCGGCGTGCACGCGTTACCGGTCACCTGGGGCTCGGGAGCGAAACACCGGGATCAGACAAGCAGCGTGCCCAGGGTGACCAGCCGATGACGACGCAAGGCGCACGGCAGCTGCCGTGCGAGAGCGGAGAGCACGGCACGATCGGCCCACGAGAGCCGCGGGCGCTCGACCTGCCGACGCAGCACAGCGGCTTCATGGCGGAGAGCGAGGATCTCGACGTTGTTCGCGGCGGTCGATCAGCCCAGCAAGAGGAGGCAGCCCAGTAGTCGGCAGAAGATCAGGTAGACCAGTCGCAGACCCACGATCAACGATCGTGCCCATACTTGGGCGATCGCAAAACCCCAGCTCAACCACCCTATGGCAATAAATATTGCAGCTGTAGATCGTGATCTCGCTGGTGGAGCTTGTCAGCAGACGGATGCGGCCACCGTTGATCAGCGCGACTTGTGCGGGGGACGGTGGCCGCAGGTCACGGGGGTCGCCGGTCAAGAAGTACCAGGTGGCTGTCCTGGCCAACTCGCCCAGTCGCAGGCGATGTCGGTGCTTGTTCCTATGATCACCGAATGCTTGACGCAGACGATCTCCAGTTTATTCGCGAGAAGATTGCAGTGGAGGTATGGGGCGGATTCAAAGATGAGGACGAGGTACGGAAGTGGGTGGCGGCAGAACCGGGAGTGGACGACGAGTCACTCGTGGACGAGCTGACCGCCTACGTCACCCAACAGTTCCGCCAGCACCGTCGTCGTGAGGCCCGCTGGCGCAAATCAACCATGAACGATTCCATTGACCGGGCGTTTGATGAGATGAACCTGCACGGCATCGTTGCCCTCCAGAACGCGGGATACACCCTGTCCGACGGCTGGAGCGAGGCACATCAAGCGGCCGATGTATTGGCAGCTGCGGCGCGCGGCGCGGTGTTCTATCACAGTCAGGACTTGGAGGCAGGCGTAGCCGGTGAGGGCCTGATGCTGGCGTTCGGTGCGTTCGAGAGCGATCCCTTGAAGCGCGACTCGGGTAGTGCGGCGATCGGCCGGGAAGTTTGCGATGTTCTTGCCGCGAACGGCGTTCGCGCGAAATGGGATGGTGCAGTCGAAAGCCGAATCGAGATCCCTCCGTTCATCTGGCGCAAGCGCCGCTGGACCGTGGCGCCTGACCGCCAGCTCCCCAAAATCCCGCTGTAGATCGTGATCTCGCTGGTCGGGCCCGTCAGCAGACGGGGGCGGCCACCATTGATCATCGTGACTTGTGTGGAGCAACGTTGAGACGGTGGCCGCGGGGCACGGCATAGATCCCGCTCGCTGGGGGGAGGCGTTCGAGGTGGCCATGGGCCGGATCGCGGGGCGGTTGGCCCGGGTCGAGCCACGGCTGCGGGCCGGGCGGCTGGTGCTCGGCCTGCTGTCGGACCTGCCGCGCAAGAACTGCTTGACCATCGCGGAGTGGGCGGGCGAGGCCAATCCGTACGGCAATGCAGCATGTGCTGTCCCGGGCCGTCCGGGACGCCGACGCTGTCCGTGATGACGTGCGCGCATACGTCGTCGAGCACCTCCACGACGAGGCGGCAGTACTGGTCGTCGACGAGACAGGTGACGTGAAGAAGGGAACCCACACCGTCGGGGTCCAGCGCCAGTACAACGGGACGGCCGGGAGGATTGAGAATGCCCAGGTCGCGGTCTACCTCGTCTACGCGGGTGAGCGGGGACACGCGGCGGTGGACCGGGAGCTGTACATCCCGCGCTCCTGGACGAGCGACCCGGACCGCTGCCGGGCGGCCGGACTCGACGAGAACACCGCCTTCGCGACCAAGCCGGAACTGGCCCTCACGATGATCGAACGGTTCTGGGACGCAGGACACCACGTGGGATGGGTCACCGGCGACGAGGTCTACGGCGGCAACCCGAAACTACGATCCGCACCGGAGGAACGCGGCCTCGGCTATGTTCCTGCGCCGCTCGGGCACAAAGGCTTTCTCAAGGCCCGGGCCAGCGGCCTGCTCGCCACCGATCTCTTCCGTCTCCACACCATCAGCCTCCAGCGCCTCTACGCGCTATTCGTCATGGAGGTACGCACCCACACCGTCCACATCCTCGGCGTCACCGCCCACCCAACCGCCGCCTGGGCCGTCCAGCAGGCCCGGCAGTTTCTGTGGCAACTCGGAGATCGAGCCTCGGAATTCACTCACCTCATCCGCGACCGGGACGCGAAATTCACCGCCGCTTGCGATGCCGTGTTCGCCAGCGAGGGCATCGGCGTGGCCTAGCCCCCTCCACGCGGCCCCAACTGCACCCCACACGCAAACTGGCACCCGGAAGAGCTGCACCTTGCTTCGGGTTTTCAAGATCCCCGACCGCGTGACCGCCTAGGCGTCCGCGATCCAGTTGCCGTGGAATCCCAGCGGTACCCGGCCGGGCAGGTGAATACGGGCCAACGGGTGGCCGCCGAAGTCCTGGGCCGAGAGGATCACCAGGTCAGTCGCGCCGCGGTCGGGGTCGTTCACATACGACAGGACGTAGCCGTCGTCCTCGTCCCGCGCGCCGCGCCGTGGGACGAACACCGGCTCGCTGACCGCCGCGCCCTCCGGGAAGCGGTGGAGCTGCCTGCGGCTCCGCGGCATGTCGTGCTTCACCAGGTAGTTGGTGAACTTCTCGTCCGGCGGCACCCCGTCAACGGTCTCGTACGCGCGCCACATCTCGGCCGCGCTCGCGGTGTAGGCGTAGCGGTGCCGACGCGAGACCAGAGACTCGTTGATGCGGGGGAACTCCTGCGGGCGGTCGTCCAGCCGGCTGCTGCGGACCCGGCCCGAGCGCAGGTCGATCGTCCAGCGGTCGAGGGTTGGGGCACCGGTCGCGGAAGGTCCGCCCATGCCGCGACCGGCGGCGTAGAACGGCGCGGGGAACCCTGTGTACTCCACTACGACCGTGTCACCCTGGTCGTAGGCGTTGAGGGTGTGCGAATAGTACACCGGGTCGATCTCGAACCAGCGCGTGGTGCGGCCGGTGCGCGGCAACAGCCCGATGCGCATGGGATGCCTGTCGTTCCACACGTACGGCACGATCGCGCCCTCCTCCGCGGCGGCACCGTCGAAGGTGATCGGCACGTCCACGATCACCACGTACTCCTCGGTGAGCGCGAAGTCGTGCATCATCGGCGCGTCCGCGACGGGGATCCGTGTGGTCCGTACTACCTGGCCGGTCCGGTCGATCATGATGTGCCGCACATGGTCCCATGTGGGGTAGTACGCGATCGCGTGCAGCTCGTCGGCCGCCGAGTCGTACTTGGTGTGCGCGGTGAACGCGCCGCCCAGCGTGGAGCGGAAGTCGTACGGGCGCACGGTGTTGAGTTCGCCGTCCAGTTCGTACGGCAGCGGTCCGCCTTCTTGCATCGCAAGGATGCGGCCCTTGTACGGGATCACGTGCGTGTTGGACGCGAAGTCGTCCGGCGGTGCCTGGCCCGGATAGGTCTCCCCCAGCTTGGCCGTCACCTGCGAGGACCGCACCCAGCGGTTGCGGTACCACTCCGCACGCCCGCCGCGCAGCCGGACCCCGTGCACCATTCCGTCGCCGAGCATCCAGTGGTGGGCGCGGACATCCTCAAGGCCCAGCGCGTTAGGGCCGTTGCGCAGGTAGCGGCCGTCCAGGTCACGCGGGATGCGGCCGGTCACCTTGAGGTCAAAGGCCGTCAACTCCTCGGTGACCGGCTCGAAGGCCCCTTCCAGGAACGGGGTCGCCCCGGTCGCGCCGCTCTTCCCGGCCATGGGGCTCGCCTGCGCCGCGGCTGTGAATAAGGCGGGCCCGACGCCGCTGCCGACCACGCTGCCCGCTGCCGCGACCGCGGCCCCCTTGAGAAGTCTCCGCCGCGTGTGACTGGCCATCATGCTTCCCTGCTTCCTTGTCGATATCCGGCTCCGTCGGCCGGGCTCCTGGTGACGGGATCAACTCTCCTCCGCGGTGGCCCGCGAAACAGTTGGCCCAGGCCCCGATTCAGAGGTGATGCTGGCACCACCCCCGAAGCTGCGATGTCGTGGCAAGCCGCTGGAGGTAGCTCTTCCAGCCCGGTTGGTCCGTGGTCTGAGGATGTTCTTCGCGGTTCTGCAAGAGGGCGCCCATCGAGTCCGAGCTCGCCAATCATCATCAGGTCGGCGATGGCCCGTGGATCGATGCGCTCGGCGGCGCCGAGTATGGCCACTCATCCCGATCCCCTGCCGAACTCGGAGACCGTGAGCAGCGGATCCCTGGTGGATCGCAAGGGTTGCAGCGAGCGCTTCCTGGGACCGACCGTACCGCTGCCCTTGCCCGCCGGCCCAGGCACCGAGACGGTGATCCTCCCTGATCACTTCCCTGGGTTCTCGGTGCCAGGTCAGGGCAGGAGGTCGGCAATGAGCTCGGCGAACTCGCCGGGCGAGACGATGCGGATGCCGAGGTCTTCGGCCTTGGCGCGTTTGGCCCCGGCGCCCTCTCCGGCGACCAGGAGGGAGGTGCGCTTGGAGACGCTGGAGGAAGACCTGCCGCCGGCCTGTTCGATGAGTTCGTTCATCTGGTTGCGGCCGAGCTGTTCCAGTGGACCGGTCATGGCGCCGGTGACGACCACCGTCATGCCATGGAGGGAGCCTGCCGCCTCGGCCGTATGGGCCGCGCCGTTGCCGGCAGGTGGAGTGGCGCCGGGTTCGGTCGTGTTCACTCCGACGGCGATGAGTTTGTCGATGACGGGTGCGAGCTGGGCCAGCTCGGCGACAATCACGGGTGCCTTCTCGATACCGATGCCATCGACCTGCTGCATCGCATCCGCGTCAGCGGCCCGGACCGCCCCCATGGTGGCGAAGTGGCGCGCGATGCGGCGGGACATCGAGCGGCCCGTGCCGCGCACACCCAGCGCGCACAGCACCCGCGACAGCGGCCGGGTCTTGGCCTGCTCGATCGCGGCCAGGAGGTTGTCGGCGCTGGTGGGGCCCATCCGCTCCAGCGTCAGGAGCGCATCGCGGGTGAGGGTGAACAGGTCGGCGAAGTCGCTGATGAGGCCCGCGTCAGTGAGCTGGACGACTCGGGTCAGGCCGAGGCCCTCGATGTCGAGCTGGTCTCGGCCGACCGCGTAGGAGACGGAGGCGACCAGGTGGCAGTCGCGTCCGCGTTCGCACCGCCAGCGCTGCTCGGAGGCATCGATGCCGGATCCGCACTGCGGGCAGGTCTCGGGGAACGCGATGGGCTGCTCGGCCCCGGTGCGCAGGTGGGCGACGGGGGCTTCGATGCGCGGGATGATGTCGCCGGCCTTGTAGACCATGACCTGGTCGCCGATGCGCAGATCGCGGCGGGTGATGTCGGAGGGGTTGTGGAGGGTGGCGTAGGTGATGACGGAGCCGTCGATCTCGACCGGTTCCAAAACGGCGCGGGGAGCGATGATGCCGGTGCGGCCCACGTTCCATTCCACGTCCAGCAGTCTGGTGATCTTCTCCACCGCGGGGAGTTTCCAGGCGATGGCCCAGCGAGGCGCCCGAGTTCCGGATCCGGCGGCCTGCCGGTCGGCGGCCAGGTCGGCCTTGATGACAATGCCGTCGATACCGAACGGCAGGTCGGCCCGCAGGCCCGCGAGCTCCTCGACGCGGTCCTGGACGGCCATCACGGAGGTGACGGTGCGGCCGGGCACGTCAGTGGCTGCCGCCGTTTGCACACCCCAGCCGACTATGCAGGTCATCACCTCGCTGTGAGAGGAGCCGGTCAGACGCTCCGCGAGCTCAGCGTCCGTGGTGGGCAGGGGCAGGCAGCCGTAGCCGAAGAACGTCATCTCCAGCCGGTACGCACGGTCTCTCGCCCGCAGCGTGCCCGCCGCGGCGTTGCGCGGGTTCGCGAACGGCTCCCCACCATGCTGGGCACGCACCGCGAGCGCCGTCTCGAACTGGACCGCGGTCATCAGCACCTCGCCGCGCACCTCCACCGTGACCGGCTCGGCCAGCTGACCGGGCAGGCCCTTGAGAGTGCCGATCGCGTGCGAGACATCTTCCCCGGCTGTCCCGTTGCCGCGAGTGATCAGCTGCACCAGCCGGCCGTCGCGATAGCGCGCGGCTATCGCAAGGCCATCCAGCTTCGGCTCCACGCTCCATGCCTGAACCGGTCGGCCGATTCTCCGTTCCAGCGAGGCGGCCCAGGTGGTGAACTGCTCAAGGGAGAAGACGTTGTCCAGACTCAGCATGGGCTGGGTGTGCGGCACATCCCCCTGCCCAACGCCTCCGGCGACCTTCCCCGTCGGCGCCCCGGGCACAATCTGCTCAGGGTGGTCCGTCTCCCAGGCAGTGATCGCCCGTATCAGCCGGTCGTACGCGTCGTCGTCCAGCGCACTGTCCCCGCCCCCGTAGTAGGCGGCCGCGGCCTTCATCGCGGTCTCGACCGCTTGCGCGTACCCAGCGTTGTCGGCGATCACAGCATCAGTGATGGTCATGACCGCCATCGTGACTGCTACCACTGACAACGCCGCCAAAGCCGCAGCCGCAATGGCCGCCACCAGCGACAACCAGCCGCAGCGCCCGCAGCTCACCGGAATGGATCGCAAGCCGAGGTTCGTCGCAGGCCGGTGACAGGCGCGAACGAAGCCTTGCCCCCAGCCCCCCCGGCTCCATCTCGGGCAGCCGAACCCGGCGTCGGCCATGGATCGCGCTCACCCGCCCAACCGAGGGCATCTCCTCCAACCGCTTCTGCAGACACCGCGGAAGACGCGCTCGGCCTCGTCGCGGTGGGTGGCGTGCAGTGCCCAGTACACGGGGGAGATCTCCTCGGGCTGGGCGGTCGGCAGGCGAGGCAGGATGGAGGTGCCGATCGACACATCGATGCCGACGTGGGCGGCCTGGATGCCAGTGCCGGCCAGCTCGTTGTGCAGGTTGATGGCCCAGTTGCGCAGGGCCGCGGCGGCGTTGACGTTGGCCACCCGCGGGTCCGGGGTGATGGAGCCGGCGCCTGTGGTGTGGAGCAGGGCGCCGGCGCCGACCTCGCGCATGGCCGGCAGCACCGCCTGCGCGGCGGCCATGGCCCCGTAGAGCTGGAAGTTCATCTCGAACTCGACTTGGGACGGCTCGGTCTCGGTCGGCGCGGTCAGCGCGGTGGAGCCGAACGTCCCGACCGGGGAGTACTCCAGGACGTCGATCCCGCCGAACGCCGCGGCGGCGTCCTTGAACGCCTGGGCGAGTGCGTCGCGGTCGAGCACGTCCGCAGGGAAGGCGGGCGGTGATGTTCTCGGCGGCGAGTGAGCGCAACCGGGAGCGGATCGTGGCCGCCGATCGCGCGGTGTTCCGGCGTGACGGCTTGGACGCCTCCATGGCCTCCGTCGCGCGGGAGGCGGGGGTGGGGATCGCGACGATCTTCCGGCCCCACGGCCAAGGCGCCTGGCGGCGCGTCGTCGCCCTGTTCGTCCGGTCCTTCGAGGCGCCTGCCCCTGGCCCCCTGCCGGACCCGCCCGAGCACGAAGCCCTGTAGGCCACGGCCCGCGTCGCCGGCACGGCTTCTGAGCGAAGGGAACGCGGTCAGCCGAGCGGGACGCCTGTGCGGTGCTCCAGGGCTTGGATGAGGCGGGCCTGGAAGTCTTCGTCCCGCGTTGACTGTCGCGTCATTCGCGGACATCACACGCCTGCGCCCGTGGATTGTCTCGGTCACCCGTTCCTGAGGGCCCACAGCCGTGACCCGGGACACTCGCAACCTGACTGATCAGACACCACGTTCGCCACATTCTCCCGAGTGTCGGGGAATATCAGCCGGGTCGAGAAGGCGGCCGCTCCCAAGCACCCCAGCACCAGACCGTGACGCAGCCACCCGATGCCGCCCTCCCCATCACTGGGCGGGCCGAAGGCCGGCCAGAGCGCGACGGCGATGGCGACCAGCAGGGTCGCCACGCCGACCGTGCGCCTTAATGCAGCACTCACGCACCCAGTGTCTCCTTGATCCTCAGCGTCACGATCGAAATACCCGAGGCGCGCGGGCGGTCAGCTGTAGGCGGTCGCCCGAACCAGATGCCCGTGGCGGCGCAGGCGACGGCCGCCATCAGAAAGGCCCAGAACGCCCCGGTCGCCCCACTCATCCCGGAGGCCCTGGTCGTCCCGCCCGCCATGAGGGGCGCGCCCATCGTGGCGACGCCGAGGCTCGCCCCCGCCTGGCGGGCGGCGTTGAGGAGGCCGCCGGCCGCCCACGGCGGTGACCAGGGCGGGAGCGCGAAGGAGACGCCGAGGCCGGTCAGCAGCAGGCCCGCGGCCAGCCACGCGTAGGGCGCATCGGCGCGGGCCGCGAGGGCGAGGGCGGCGGTGCCGGAGGCGAGGAGTGCCAGTCCGGCGAGTACGGGGAGCCGCGGGCCGGACCTCGCGACGATTCTCCCGGTCAGCGGCGGGTTCACGGCGAACGGCACGGTCAGGGGGAGGAAGGCCAGCCCGGTGGCCAGGGGTCCCATGCCGCGCGCCGAGCGGGACGTCCCGCGCGGAGAGGCTGATCTCCGCCGACGTGGTCTTCACGTACAAGACGATCCTCGACGCGAAGACCAACAACACCTCCCGGAGCGAACTGGATGCCATCAAGCAGGTATTCCGGCATTTCGGCAGGACCCTCCGGGTGAGGGCACAGCGGGCCTGCCACGCGCCTCGGTCACGTCAGCGAGCCGGGAGAACCGCACTTGCTCGTCCGGGCACAAGATCGGCTCCGGCAGTGAACTGGTCCATGACCGCGCTGTGGCCGGCGCGATACGCACCCGCCGTCGGGTGAATGGGCCCGTCCAGCAGGGAGAGCGAACGGCCGCTGCGGCCGCTGCGCACCGCGATGAGTTCCGCCGCGAAGGACACGGCGGTCTCCTGCGGTGTCGACGCGCCCAGGTCAAGGCCCACCGGAGCGCGCAGCCTCGCCATGGCGTCGGGCGACACGCCCGCCTCGGCGAGGTCGCGGATCCTTCGGTCCTGGGTGCGCCGGGAACCGAGTGCACCCACGTAGGCCAGGGGTCGGGCCAGCGCCTCGGCGAGCACGGGAACGTCGAACTTCGGGTCGTGCGTCATCACGCACACCACGGTGGTGCGATCGGTCTCCTGGGCCGCCAGATACCTGTGGGGCCAATCGACCACCACGTCGTGTGCGTGCGGGAAGCGCTCGGATGTGGTGAAGGTGGAGCGGGCGTCGCACACCGTGACGTGGTACCCGAGAAAGGCGCCGATCTGGCTGACGGCCGCGGCGTGGGCGTTCGCCCCGAAGACCAGCAGCCGTGGCGACGGGGCCCATGCCTCGAGCAGAACCCGGGTCTCGCTCGATGTGCCGGTGTCGTACGTCCTGACGGTGCTGTCGTCCTGGCCGAGCCTCGAGCGGGCGTCGGTCAGGACCAGGAGGTCGAGCCCGGCCCGGCCGGTGCTGCCCAGGTGCCCGTCCTTCCACACGGCGACGGCTGCGCCGGCCTGTCCGTCGGGTCCGGACATCACCCGGGCCACGACGACCGGACGCCTTGTCTCAACCGCCAGGTGGGCGGCGGCGAGAGCCCTCGCCGTGTCGTCGTCCACGGCCTGGACGAAGACATCGATCTCGCCTCCGCACGTCAGCCCGATCGCGAACGCGTCGTCGGAGTATCCGAAGGAGACGAACCGCGGCTGCCCCGAGTCCAGTACCTCACGGGCCAGGTCGTAGACGGCGCCCTCGACACAGCCTCCCGACACACTGCCGAGGGCCGTGCCGTCGGCACGGACGCACAGGGCCGCTCCCGGTTGCAGCGGTGCGCTGCCACGGACGGCGACGACGCTGGCGATGGCATAGGGGGCTCCTGCGGCCTGCCACTCCAGCAGGCGGGGCACCAGGTCGCGCACGGAGGTCTCCGATCTGCTCGTGGCTTCGGCCGCCAGAGGCGGGGCTGCGGGTGTCATCACGACGCGTTGACGGGCTTCAGCCCGAGGAACCTACGGCCGTTCGCTTCGAGTGTCGCGGCGTCGATCCCATGGTCGAGCAGGAATCCGACCGGGTCGGGCTGCGCCATGTCGAAGGGGTAGTCGCTGCCGCAGACGATCCGGTCGGGCGACGCGTGGGCACGCAGCAGCCTCAGGAGCTCGGGGTCGTGGGTGATCGTGTCGAAGTAGAGGAGGGTGAAGGACTCCGCCGGGGGACGGCTGCTTCCTTGGCGCACGTCGTCGCGGGAGCGCCAGCCGTGTCCCCACCGGCCCAGCAGGGAGGGTGCGCAGCCACCGCCGTGGACGAAGCAGATCCGCAGGTCCGGGTGTTCCTCCAGGACGCCGCCCAGCAGGACCGCGGCCACGGCGGTCGTGCTCTCCACCGGATTGCCGATGAGGTTGACGAGATAGTGGTGGTCCCACTCGGCGCGCGGCAGCTGCATCGGGTGGACCAGGACGGACAGCCCCAGTGCGGCGGCGATGCCGAGGACCTCTCGTGGCACGCCCCGGTCGTAGGAACGGCCGTCGACCACGGGTGGGACGGCGACCCCCGCGATGCCTTCCGTGGCGGCCAGCCGCGTCAGCTCCCTCCGGGCGGCGTCCACGTCGTCCAGCCGGACCAGTCCGAGTCCGACGAGTGTTCCGTCCGTGCGGGACACGGCGTCGGCGAGCTGTTCGTTGTAGGCGGCGATGTAGTCGTCCGCCTCGGCGGGGGCGTGGACGGGGAAGGCGAAGGGCGGCGCGGAGATGACGCGGGCGCCCAGTCCGGCCTTCCGGGTGTCGGCGACGATGGTGTCGATGTCGGTCATCGCCGCCGTCGGGAAGGACAGCGGGCTTTCTCCCAGGAAGAGTTCGCCGTCGCGGTCGTTCATGCCGCCGAGCGGGTTCCCGGGTGGGAGGGCGAGCAGGCTGCGTGGCAGCCAGTGTGCGTGGACGTCGATGACTCCGGCGCGGATGTCACCGTTCATGGTGTCTCTCCTCGATCGGCCCCGGGGAGCGGCGCTCCCGCGGGGGGCGCGCATGTCAGGCGGTAGTGTCCCGCTGCTCCCTGGCCGCGCGCGTGATGGCGCGCCGGATGGGTTCGTAGCCGGTGCACCGGCAGATGTTGGAGCCGACCACGCCCGCGACGGCATCGGGTTTGTCGGCGAGATCGGGATCGGCTTCAAGTGCTCCGGCGGCCACCATGAGGAAGCCGGGTGTGCAGAATCCGCACTGGAGCGCGTGCTCGGCCGAGAACGCCCGTTGCAGCGGGTGCGGTTCACCGTCGGGCCCCGCCAGGCCCTCCACCGTGCGAATGGCGCTGCCGTCACACTGCACGGCCAGCACCAGGCACGCGCGGACCGCCTTGCCGTCCATGAGGACGGTGCAGGCCCCGCAGATGCCGTGTTCGCACCCCAGGTGCGTACCCGTGAGGCCCAGGTCGTCGCGCAGGACATCGGCGAGCAGGCGCCGGGGCTCCGCGTCGAGGACTTGTTCCGTGCCGTTCACGTTGAGCGTGATCTTCATCGGTGGTCTCCTTCTCGTGCGGCAAGGCGGGCGCGTTGGTCCGCCGCCGCCTCGAGGAGTGTTCTGCCGACCAGGACGGCGATGGCCTGCCGCTTGTACTCGACGTCGGCGTACGGTTCGGCGACCGGTTCGGCGTCCTCCTGGGCGGCGACGCGGCCGGCGCGGGCGAAGGGATGGTCGTCGGGGAGCCGGGGCCCTGTCGGGGGCGGGCCGATCTCGGTACCGAGCAGCGACCGTTCGGCGGCGCGGGCCCGTATCGGCCGGTCGGCGGAGTTCACCAGTCCGATCCGTGCGTCGCTGATCACGCCGTCGCTCACCGTAAGGGCCGCCGCCACGGCGACCTGGGCGAAGCAGAAGTGCGTACGACGGTGCTCGATGAAGCCGACGCCGGTGTTCTCGCCGAGCAGCGGGAGGCGTACGGCGGTGATGAGCTCCTGGGGGCGGCGTGCGGTGCGGTACGGACCGAGGAAGTAGTCGCCGGCCGCGATGGCGCGGGCGCCGTCGGGGCCGGTCACCTCCACGGTGGCGTCCAGCGCGACGCCGATGGCGCACCACTCCGAGGCGGGGTGGGCCCAGCCGAAGCTGCCGGCCATGGTCCCGCGGGACCGGATCGGCGGATGGGCGATGTTGACCACGGCCCGGGACAGCAGGGTGCCGAGTGGGCCCGGCACGGCATCGGCTTCTTCGAAGGCCGCGTGGCGGACCAGAGCGCCGACGCGCAGCTCGTCGCCCTCGACACGCATGCCGTCGAGTTCCGGGATGCGGTTGATGTCGACGACGAGCTCCGGCCGGATGCGTTGCAGGTGCATCTCCAGGATCAGGCTCTGTCCTCCGGCGAGCACCTGGGCCTTGCGGCCGGTGTCGCCGAGTGCTTTCACGGCCTCGGCGACCGTGCGGGGTACCACGTAGTCGAAGGTTGCGGGTTTCACCGGGCGCCTTCCTCGTGTTTCGGGGCGCGCGCCGCACGCCAGACGCTGTCCGGAGTGAGCGGCATCTGCAGCAGGTCGGGATCGGCGATCCGCAGGGCGTCCGCCACGGCGTTGACGATGGCGGCCGGGGTGCCGATGCAGCCCGACTCCCCCGCTCCCTTGGCACCGAGCGGTGTGCTGGGGCTGGGTGTGCAGGTGTCCTTGATCTCGATGGGCGGGATCTCCGTGAACGTCGGGAGCAGGTAGTCCAGGAATCCGCTCGCCAGGTGCGGTACGCCGTCGTCGTCGAACGTCATGCCTTCGTAGAGGGCCTGGCCGATGCCCTGCACGGCCGATCCGAACGCCTGCCCGTGCACCACCGTGGGGTTGAGGACCACTCCGCAGTCGTCGACCGCCACAAGCCGCAGGACGTTGACGGTGCCCAGGTCCGGATCCACCTCGGCCACCGCCACATGCGCGCCGAAGGGGAACGCCATGCCTGCTTCGAACCGGTCCTCGACCCGCAACGGTCCGGTGGCATGCACCAGCTCGGAAAGGCTCATGACGGCCGAACCGTCCCGAGTGGATTGCACGGTGCCGTCCGCCCACCCGACCTCTTCGAGCGGCAGATCCCACAGCCCCGCCGCCCGGTCGCGGGCCTCCTCGATCAGAAGGGTCGCGGCGTGCTGGAGCATGGCACCGGCGACCTGTGCCGACCGGCTGGCGAAGGAGCCCAGCCCTTCGGGCTGTTCGTCGGTGTCCCCTTCGACGAGGCGGACCTGTGCCTCCGGGATGCCGAGCACCTTGGCGACCAGCGCGGGGAAGACCGTCTCGTGCCCCTGACCGCTGGGCGCCGCACCGCAGCGAGCGGTGACGGTGCCGTCTTCATGCGCCTCCAGGCTGCCGAACTCGTGCAGGCCGCCCTGCTCGCCGCCCGAGCGCTCCACATAGCAGGAGACTCCGATACCGAGCGGCAGGGCGCCCGGGTCCGCGCGGCGGCGGGCCCGCTCCGCACGCCACTCCTCGTAGCCGAGCGTCTCCAGGGCCAGGTCGAGGGCGGCGGCGTAGTTCCCGCTGTCGTAACGGCGTCCGGTCGGTGTCTCGTACGGGAAGGCATCGGGCGGGATGAAGTTGCGCCGTCGCAGCTCGATCGGGTCGATCCCGAGCCGCCGGGCGAGCAGGTCCATCGTCCGCTCGATGGCGATCGCCGCCTCGGGACGTCCGGCGCCCCGGTACGGATAGGTCACCATGGTGTTGGTGAGCACCGACCGCAGCGTCGCGTGAACGTGTGGGGTGGTGTACGCGCCGGTCGCCATCCACGCCGTCTGCATGGGCAGTCCCACGCCGAGGTGCGGATAGGCGCCGACGTCGGCGTCGATCGTCAACTCGTAGGCGAGGAGCCGCCCTTCGGCATCGGCGGCGAGCCGGACGGTCTGGTCCTGTCCCCGGCCCCGGGTGGCGACGAGCATCGACTCCAAGCGGTCCTCGATCCAGCGCACCGGCCGCCCGAGCTTCACGGCCAGGTGGGCGACGACCACGAACTCGGGGAACGCGGCGCTTTTGGACCCGAAGGCGCCTCCCGTATCGGGGACGACCACCCGGATCCGGTCGGTGGACCAACCGAGCGATGCGGCGAGCTCACGCCGCAACCGGTGCGGCATCTGATGCCCCGACCACACGGTCAGCCGGTCCCCCTCGGGTACGGCGAGGATCGTGCGGCACTCCATGGGGCTGGGCATCAGCAGTTGCTGGCGGTACGTCGCTTCGACCACGGCGGCCGCGCCCTGCCAAACGGTAGGGTCGATCGGCTCTCCCGCCTCGCCCCGCAGGGCGATATTGCTCAATCCGTCGAACAGGCGGACAGAATCGTTCAGCGCCGCGGAGGGTGTCACCACGGCGGGCAGGGGGTCGATCGTGGCGGTGACCTCGGCAACCCCGTCCTCGGCCCGGTACCGGTCCTCCCCCAGGACGACCGCCAGTGCCTCGCCCGGGTAGCGCACGCGATCCTTCACGAGGGCCGGCCACTCCCGGCCCGCAACGGCGTCCTCCGTGGAAAGCCTGGCCAGCAGGGTGTACGGAACCGGAGGAAGGTCCGGCAGATCCGCGGCCGACCAGGCTCCCACGACACCCGGCACATCCCGGGCCGCCGTACAGTCCACGGCCCGTAGCAGGCCGTGGGCTGCCTGGCTTCTCACAAATGCGGCATCCAGACATCCCGGCACGTCGATATCGGCGACATATCGGCCCTTCCCGGTGAGCAGCCGCTCATCCTCGCGCCTCGTCCACTGCACCACGACAACACCTCGATCGTGTCTTTGCGGGAATCGGCAGGGCGAGAGCCGCACTCCTGCACCGAACTCCGTGCGGGATTTGTGACCCCTCGCCGCGTGGCCGCCCCGACGGAATACCGATCCGCATGAATTTCAGCCGCGTCCACGTTAACCACGCTCGAAGCGACAGGACGAGGCACGAACCGGCGTTGTGCGCTGTGAGTACAGAAGGAGTGCGCTGCCCGTAAAGCCGACTGCCGAGTCCGACTGCCGAGTCCGACTGCCCGTGCTCCCGGGCTTTGGCGAAACCCTCGTGGCTCGGGCCGGTGAAATTCACCTTGATCACCGCCGTACCGCACCGCGACGCCCATCAACAGCCGTCGGTTCTTCGACCGACAACACCGCGTGCGCTCGTCGGCAATCCGCCTCCCGGAACCGCCGTACGGTCATCAGACCTGGGGCGTCAGTGCCCGGGCCCACGAACGAAACCGAACCCTCGCAGGCAGAGGGCGATATGAGCCTGCGCTTCCCGGAAATCTCATCCGGGCAGGTCATGCGGCATGTCGGTATGCGTGGAGGATACCGCCGAGGCGATCGCGTCTTCGTATGCCGAGGCTGGCGATCTGGTCCGGATCGGTGATCGGCACGGGTAACGGGTGCAGCGGCCGGGCGTTCGCGAGGCCCTGATGTGGCCGATGAGCGTTGTAAAACCGCTCCAACTTGCGCAGCGCATAGAGCAGGTGCCGGTGGTTCCAGATCAAGGTCCGGTCCAGCAGTTCGCACCGGCAGATCTGCACCCACCGCTCCATGACCGAGTTCATTCTCGGCATACAGCCGGGCCCCGGACAAGGTGACTGTTTCCAGGAAGTCGCAGGCTGGCAGGGCATCGGCCTGGGAACGCAGGAAGTCGGCCCAGGTGCTGCAGGCCCGCTCGGGTGCCGGGTCGATTCCGGCCTCTCTCAAGATCTGCCAGACGGTGGACGCGGCGACCTTCACCCCCAGGACGAGAAGTTCACCGTGCACCCTCCGGTAGCCCCAACCGGGGTTTTCTCTTGCCAAGCGCAGCACCAGGACCCGGATGGAGCGCACTGTGCGCGGCCTTCCCGGGTGCTTGGGCCGGGAGGCGGCCGCGTGGCGATGTGCGACCAGGCTGCGGTGCCAGCGCAATACCGTGTCGGGTCGGATCACCAGTCGTATCGTGCGCAGCACGTCCCGTGGCAGCCGGTGCAGCAGCGCCGCCAGGAACGCCCGGTCGTCAGGAGCGAAACGCACCCTCTCCTTGCCGAGTTGCCGCTCCAGCACCATCAGCTGGTGGCGCAGCGCCAGGATCTCCGCGTCCTCGTCGCGGTCGCCCATCGGCAACGGGCCAAGCATGGCGAACACGTGGGCCACAGCCAGGCAGCCCAGTCGCAACAGCACGGCCGACCACCATCCCGCGACGATCGACAGCCGCGCGAGAGCACGGGGGCGAGCGCCTTCCAACGAGACTCCCTACACCCTCGCACACCACCTCCCACCAGGGTGGACGGGTTTTTCGGCAAGCGCAGGGTCGGACCGCTCGCAGGCTGGGCAGGAAAGAGCACGGGACGTTTGGGCAGTGGGGGAGGTGTCGGTGAGCGGGAGACTGCGGCTTGGGGGGACCGGTGCGCTGGTGGGGGTCACCGCTTCGGTGCTGACATGCGGGCTGGCCGTGGTCGCGGTAGTGCTCGTTCCCGCGTGGTGGCCTCACCCGGCAGTGGCCGTCGCTGCGGGGCTGTTACTCCTCGGCGTGGGGTTCGCACTGATCGCCGTGTGTTTCATCCGTCTTGGTCCTTGGCACTTCGGGGTGGCCGCAATCGTGGAGTGTCTGCTGGCCGTGGGGTTGCTGACGTTTCTCGACCAGGCCGTGCTCGACGTGTGGGGCAAGCCGCTGGAGACCGTCGTCACGGAGGCCGTTCGGCATGAGAGGAACGCGCCGACGGGGAAGGTCACCGGGTCCTGGTGGGAGTGTTCGCTGGAGCGGCTCGACGGTACGGAACTCGAACGGAAGCTCAGGGAGTCCGACTTCGTCCCGCTGGGGGAGGCGTGCCCCGCCGACACGGAGGCAGGAGACCGGCTCGTGGTGTACGCGGTGCCCGGAGGGTTCGCAGCGCCGCAGACGAACGCCCCTGTCGGGGGTGTCTGGCTGGTCGTCGCGTTCACTGCTGCCGCCACAGCAGCAGCGGCGACGTTCACGGCTGTCGGAATGACTCGCGCGGGTGCGCCCAAAGCGGGGCGGACCCCGCGTCTCATACGGGGCCGGGCAGACGAATCGCCGCCGGCCCGCACCTGAGACAGGCAGCGTGCCGGAGCCGCATCACAGGACAGGGTGTCCGACGCCGACCGCGGCTCGTGCGTGGCCCACGAAGCCCGCCACGCCGTCCGACGCGACTGCCGGCTCGCGCGCTCGCAGGGCTTCCCGACGGCACGGCCGGTCAGTCCCCGTCGTCGACCCACCGCTGGCCGCATCGTCGGCACCTGCCGCCCCACCATGAGGTATCCCAGGCGTGCTCGGTGACGACGTCGCTGTCCGTCTCGCCGCATCGCCGGCAGATCTGTGCGTAGTCGCAGGGCGTGGCCCTTCGGTTCGGGGTGACATAGTCTGCCCGCTGCGCTCCTCGCGCACGATCATGAGGGTGGGAATCGATGTGATCTCGAACCCCTGGGCCAGTTCTTGCTGGACCTCGGCGTCGACTTTGGCGAAGACGATCTCATCGTGCTTTTCCGAGACCCGCTCGAAGACCGGCCCGAACTTGCGACAGGGGCGGCACCATTCGGCTCAGAAATCGATCACGACGCAGTCGTTGCCGGCGATCACCTCGTCGAAGTTCTTGGCGGTCAACTCGATAGTGCTCATCGGCGGTTCTCCTGGTTATGGACTGGGGAATCGGTACTGCTTGGCAATGGTGCGAGTGACAGAGCCGGCCTGGGCGGGTGTCCGGCACCGCGCGATCGCGGTGCCAGACACCCTGCTAAGGCACGAGCGGTCTGCTTGCTGTGCGCCCAGCTCTTGTGTGGTCAGCGGGCGGCGACGGTCTCGGTGGCTTCTGTCTCGTCCACGACGGCGGGGGCCGTGTTCTTCGGGCCGCGGAGGGCGATGTAGAGGAAGAGAGCCCCCATGACGGCGACGCCTGCCCACATGGCCTGCTGCCAGCCGTCGACGAAGGACCGCTGGGCGGCCTGAACCAGGTCCTGCGCGTGCGGGCCGGTACTGCCCGCCACCTCAACGGCGTTGGCGATGCCCTCCCGGGCGGTGTCCGCGGCCCCCTGGGGGATGCCGTGGAGCCTGTCGTCGATGGCGCTGCGGTAGCCGGCGGACAGGAGCGCGCCGAGCAGGGCGACGCCGAGTGCGGTGCCGAATTCGCGGGTGACGTCGTTGAGCGCGGAGGCAACGCCCTGCTTCTCGCGCGGCAGGGAGCCGGTGATGGCCTCGGTGGACGGGGTCATCGACAAACCCATGCCGATGCCCATGGCGAGCATGCCTGGCAGGATGGTCAGGTAGCCGCCCTCGACGGAGACGAACAGGGCCATGAGCGCCAGGCCGACGCCGGCCAGCGCGATTCCCACGGCCATGGTCGGGCGGGAACCGTTACGTGCGGCGAGCTTGGGGGCCAGGCCGGATGCCATCATCATCATGACGGCCATGGGCATCATCGCCATCGTGGACAGCAGGCCCGACCAGCCGAGCACGGCCTGGAAGAACGGGAAGAGGACCACCGCGATGCCCGCCTGGACACCGAAGACGACCAGCAGCGTGACCGAGCCGCCGGCCAGGCCGCGCTCACGGAACAGCCGCACGTCCAGCAGTGAGGCGTCGTGGCGGTACAGCTCCCAGGCCACGAAGCCCATGGTGGCGATGAGACCGACGGCGAGGCTGATCAGAGTGGCGGGGGCGGTCCAGCCGCGTTCGGGGCCTTCCTGCAGGACGAAGATGAGGCCGACCACGGCGACGGTGGAGACCAGCGCGCCGACGGTGTCGAAGCGATGGGCCGAGCTCTCGCGGGAGTTGGGAACCGACTTCACCGTCATGGCCAGGGCCACGAGGACCAGGACCACCGGCAGGACGAACAGCCAGCGCCAGTCCGCGACATCGACGAGGAGGGCGGAGAGGAACATGCCCAGGATGCCGCCGCCTCCGGCGACGCCGGTCCACACGCCGATCGCCTTGCCGCGCTGCTCCTCAGGGAAGGTGGAGGTGATGACGGCGAGGGTGATGGGCATGATCATCGCGGCGCCGATACCGCTGGCCACGCGCGCGGCGAGCATGACTTCGGCCGACTGGGCCAGGCCCGCGACAACGCTCGCGGCGCCGAAGACACCCAGCCCGGCGATGAGCATGGGCTTGCGGCCCAGGCGGTCGCCGACGGCGCCGAGCGGCAGCAGCAGCGCCGCCAGGGCAAGGGTGTAGATGTTGATGATCCACAGGACCGTGCTCTGCGAGGCGCCGAACTCCACGGCCATGTGGGTCTGCACGACGTTCAGCCCGGACACCGAGGCGATGACGGCCATCAGCGCGATGGAGACGGCGGTCAGGATCGTGCGCAACTGACGCGCATCAGGTACACCCCCACCACTGGCTCTCGCGGCCTGTACGGGCTGGTTCGTACTCATGGGTTCCTCTCAAAATGGGCAGGCTGAGTCAGCGCCGGAGCAGGCCGGTCGCCGAGTGAAGGGGGGCGGGGCCTGGCCGCCGCGCGCATCGCCGGATGCGGTCGAGCGGTGGGCCGGTGCCGCGCCGGGACGTCAGGGGGTGGGTGCCTCGCCCTGGGCTGCGGCGAGGGCCGCGTCGGTGTCCGCGGTGGCCAGCAGGGCGTTGATGTGAGAGCCGGCCAGGGCACCGGCCGCTGCGGAGGCGCCAACCTGGGCGGTGAGGTCGGTGGCGTTGCCAGCCACCCACACGCCCGGCACCTCGGTGGTGCCGGCCATGCCGGAGGCGAAGCGGCGGCCCATGTTGTCGTGCAGGTCCTCCATCGGCAGCTTCAGACCGTCCAGGCCCTCGGTGCGGGCCTGCATCTGCGCGGCGACCGCAAGGACGCGACGGGCCACGACCTGGCCGTCAGTCAGGCGCACCCCGGCGAGGGTGCCGTCCTCGCTGTTGATGACTTCCCGCACCGGGGTGTCGATGATGTGGATGCCGCGGGCGGCGAAGCGCGCGCGGGTGTCCTCATCCAGGTGAGTGCCGTGGGTGAAGTAGATCAGGTCCTCGGTCAGCTGGCGGAAGAGGAGTGCGTGGTGGATGGAGGCCGGGCCGGTGGCGAGGATGCCGATGGGCTCATCGCGCACCTCCCAGCCGTGGCAGTACGGGCAGTGCACCACACCGTGTCCCCAGTGCTCGGCGAGCCCGGGAACCTCGGGCAGCACGTCCCGCAGGCCGGTGGCCACCAGGACACGGCGCGCGGTTACGCTCCGGCCGTCGGCCAGGGTGATGGTGAAACGCAGATCCCCGTCAGCCGACGGGGCGGCGGGCTCGGTCGAGGCCACCTCTCCGAAGACGATGCGGCCGCCGTACTGGCGCACCTGCTCCCGGCCCCGCCGAAGGATCTCGGGGGGCGGGGTGCCGTCCAGGACGATGAAGCCGTGCATGGTCTCGGCCGGCGCGTTGCGCGGGGTGCCGCTGTCGATCACGACGACCGAGCGGCGGGAGCGGGCGAGCATCAGCGCACCGTTCAGCCCCGCGGCGCCGCCGCCGATCACCACCGTGTCAACGGTCCCGCCGGGCAGTGCGTCGCTCGCGTACGGAGAAGTCGTCACAGCCATGTCCTCCTACCCTTGCCTTGTGCGTGGTCCCAGACGTTGCGGACCATCAACACACGACGCTAACCCCGCATTGCATATAGGGCATACGCTGTTGCCCATGACGCAAGAAAGTGGAGAGCTGGACGGCCTCGTACGCAAACGCATCCGCGCTCTGCGGGTGGCGCAGGGCTGGTCCCTGGAGGAACTGGCCACCCGCGCCCGCCTCAGCCAGTCCTCACTGAGCCGCATCGAGAACGGCCAGCGCCGCCTCGCACTGGATCAGCTGGTCACTCTCGCCCGCGCCCTGGACACCACGTTGGATCAGCTCGTGGAGACCGCCGCTGACGACGTAGTCACCAGCCCGATGATCGACGGCACCCACGGCTTGATGCGCTGGCCCGTAAAGGGTGACCCCGGCATGAGCGTGGTGCGCCAGCGCATGACCGAACCACCGCCCGAGAACCCGGCGCGCATGCGTGCCCACCCGGGGCGCGAATGGCTCGTCGTCCTGTCCGGCACCGCGATCCTCATGCTCGGCCACCGCCGCTTCCGCATCGAGACCAACCAGGCCGCCGAGTTCCCCACGATGATGCCGCACGCGATCGGCGCCGAGGGCGGGCCCTGCGAGATCCTGGGCATCTTCGACCGCGACGCCCGCCGCGGCCACCAGCGCGAGGGCAGCGACTGTGACGCTCAGGGCACTTGCGAATGACGGTGCGGGCCGCGCGACGGCCTCCGCAGCGGTGAGATCTTGCGCGTCGGGCAGTACACCCGACCATCGTCTTGCGTAAACGGAAGGCCCCGTGCCACAGACGCATAACCGTCCTGGCGTGAAGGCATGACCCAAGGGCACCCTGCGCTTGCCGAAAAACCCATCCGTCCTGGTGGGAGGCAATGAGCAGGGATGTTCCGACTTCGATGGCAATCGCTTGAGCCCACGCTCTCGCGCGGCTGTCGATCGTCGCGGGATGGTGGTCGGCCGTGCTGTTGCGACTGGGCTGCCTGGCTGTGGCCCACGTGTTCGCCATGCTTGGCCCGTTGCCGATGGGCGACCGCGACGAGGACGCGGAGATCCTGGCGCTGCGCCACCAGCTGATGGTGCTGGAGCGGCAACTCGGCAAGGAGAGGGTGCGTTGCGCTCCTGACGACCGGGCGTTCCTGGCGGCGCTGCTGCACCGGCTGCCACGGGACGTGCTGCGCACGATACGACTGGTGATCCGACCCGACACGGTATTGCGCTGGCACCGCAGCCTGGTCGCACATCGCCACGCGGCCGCCTCCCGGCCCAAGCACCCGGGAAGGCCGCGCACAGTGCGCTCCATCCGGGCCCTGGTGCTGCGCTTGGCAAGAGAAAACCCCGGTTGGGGCTACCGGAGGGTGCACGGTGAACTTCTCGTCCTGGGGGTGAAGGTCGCCGCGTCCACCGTCTGGCAGATCTTGAGAGAGGCCGGAATCGACCCGGCACCCGAGCGGGCCTGCAGCACCTGGGCCGACTTCCTGCGTTCCCAGGCCGATGCCCTGCCAGCCTGCGACTTCCTGGAAACAGTCACCTTGTCCGGGGCCCGGCTGTATGCCGAGAATGAACTCGGTCATGGAGCGGTGGGTGCAGATCTGCCGGTGCGAACTGCTGGACCGGACCTTGATCTGGAACCACCGGCACCTGCTCTATGCGCTGCGCAAGTTCGAGCGGTTTTACAACGCTCATCGGCCACATCAGGGCCTCGCGAACGCCCGGCCGCTGCACCCGTTACCCGTGCCGATCACCGATCCGGACCAGATCGCCAGCCTCGGCATACGAAGACGCGATCGCCTCGGCGGTATCCTCCACGCATACCGACATGCCGCAAGACCTGCCCGGATGAGATTTCCGGCAAGCGCAGTGTCGGCTCCTCGGCCAGCAGCCACACCTCGGGCAGTACACCGTCCCACTGGCCGTCTTCGGCGTCCGCGGCCTTCTGGGCCAGCCGACGGGAGCGCACCCCGGCCGGCCGCGCCCGCACCGCCCGGAAGCAGGAGGTCATCGGCTCGCGGGAGCCCTGGCGCCAGGTCACCTCGCCGAATGCCTTGGGCCCGGCGCCACGGCCGGCTCCGCCACCGGCACCGGCGCCGTCCGGTAGCGGCGGCGTCCGGCACCGGCGACGTCCGGTAGCGGGGCCGGGGCTCACGGCCGTTGCCGGACCAGACCGGGACCGTGGGCTGTGCGTCGTGCGGCTGGACGCTCACGCTCAGGTCACCACGGATGCCAACCACCCAGGTGATGTCCCGCTCGGCCAGTTCGTCAAGGGCATCCAGCGCAAGCCGCCACTTCTCCCGGTACCCTGCCTCCTGCGGCACCCCGGTCACACGGCGCAAGCTGATCCTGACCTACCCCAACGACGACGCCGTGCTGTTCGGCTACCAGCAGATCGTCGGCAAGGACGGGTGGAACTACCTGGCCCAGCTGGTCAAGCAGAGCCCCGAGCTGATCCGCGGGGTGCCCGGGTCCGCCGCCAGAGTGGCCAGCGTCGACCACCTCGCCTCCGTCGGCGGCGACGCCCGCCCGAACGGCACCCGGGTCTTCTCCAGCACCGAGCGCTTCGACTCCTGGGCCCAGGGCGGCGCCATCTTCAAGAAGGCCCCGCGCAAGGCCCGCGCCAAGCTCTTCCTGAGCCGGCGACTCCCAGACCACGCGGAAGAACGCCATCGCCACCTCGACCTGGTCCGACCGCAAGGACGTCGCCCCGCCCGCCAGCCTCGAGCCCCTGGCCTCGTCCCGGCGGACCCGCTCCGGCGGCCTGTCCACTCCGTACCCGAAGGCGCGCGGGCGAAGCTCATCCACGGCGTGGATGACCCGGATACGGGATTCGGATCGCGCGGAGGATGGCGGCAGGGCCCCCCGACCGCTCATAGTCGTCCCTACCCGCACGCTGCTGTCCGGAGCAGCCGCCGACGTGCGGCCGTCCTCAGCATGCCGTGCGCCGTAGGCGCCCTCGAAAGGCATGCCCGCTCCCTTACGCCGCCCCCTGGAGTCGCCATGCCCGGTTCCGTGTCCCCGTCCCCCGCGGCGGTGGGTGACGCCGCTGCGTCACCCGTCGCCGAATCGGGCCCGACCCATCTGCTGCGTGTGATCCTGCTGATGGCAGGCAGCTGTCTGCCGATCCTGGGGGCGGTGCTGATCGCCCCCGTGCTGCCGAAGATGCAGGACTACTTCGCGTCGACACCGGGGGCCAAGGCGCTGGTTCCCCTCGCGCTGACCGTTCCGGCGCTGTCGCTGGCGCTGCTGGCCCCGTTCGCCGGGGTGATCGTCGACCGCCTTGGCCGCAAGCGCCTGCTGATCGTGGCGACCGTCCTGTATGCCCTGTTCGGCACGGCGCCGCTCTGGCTGAACTCCCTGGGCGCGATCATCGCCAGTCGCGCCCTGGTCGGCGTCGCCGAGGCCGCGATCATGACCTGCTGCACGACGCTGATCGGCGACTACTACTCCGGTCACCGGCGGGTGAAGTACCTCGCTCTGCAGACCATGTGCGCCTCCGCGTCGGCCACCGTCTTCTTCCTGGTCGGAGGCGCCGTCGGCACGTCGGGCTGGCGGGTGCCCTTCTGGATCTATGCCGTGAGTCTGGTGCTCGCCCCGCTGATGGCCACCGCTCTGTCCAACCCGGCGGCCCGCGCGGCCGCCGACGACGGCCTGGCCGAGACGGAAACGGCCGAGGCTGCGGCCCGCCGTCCGTTCCCCTGGCGGCAGTTGACGGGTATCTGTGCCCTCACCTTCTTCGGGGCGATGGTCTTCTACACGGTCCCGGTGGAGATGGCGTACCTGCTCGACGATCTCGGGGTGGAGAACTCCGGTGTGATCGGCATGGCCACCGCGATCGCCAGTGCCGCCACCGTGACCGGAGCGGTCACCTTCGCCCGGCTGAAGCGCTCCCCCGACCCGATACTGCCGACCGTTCTCGCGCTCTGTTCGGCCGGTTTCGGAGTGATGTTCCTCGCGGGCAACGCCCCGCTGCTGGTCGTGGGAGCGGTGATCAACTGTCTGGGTACGGGCATGCTGCTGCCCGCCCTCCTCACCAGTGCCATGTCCCGGCTGGCGTTCGAGGATCGCGGCCGGGGCACGGGGTTGTGGATGGCGGCCTTCTTCGGCGGTGAGTTCGTGTGCCCGCTGGTGCTGCTCGCCCTGGAGTCGGCGGTCGGCAGTCTCGCGGGGGCGGTGGGCGTGCTGGGGCTGGCTGCCGCAGTCGTCGCGGCAGGGCTGTGGGGCGCCCGGCGCAGCGCGGGCACCACGGATCCCCGGTCGCTGCCGGAGCAGTTGTCCTGAGGCCGCGGAAGCCGACGGGGCCGGGTACCGAAGGCGGTGCCCCGGCCCCGTCGCGCGTGTCGGCCTTGCCGTCGTACCGGACGACGATGAGGCCGACACGTGCCGAACCCACCCTGCCGTGAGATGGGGTTTTACCGGCCACCGACCACCGACCACCGGCTGCCGCCGGGCCCGGCTCAGAGCAGGCCCGGCGCCAGCTCCGTGCCCTGTACGGCGGGTACGGCCTCGGGGGCGCCGCGGCCTGTCAGTGTCGCACCCACCTCCGCGGCTTTCTGCCGCAGCCAGATGTGGGCCGCGTCCTGGGCGTGCACCGGGTGCCACCACATCGCCTCCTGTACCGGTACGGCATCGAAGGGACAGGGCAGGACGCGCACCGCGGCGGAGCGGGCCGCTTTGCGTGCCAGGCGCTCCTGGATCATCGCGACCCGGCGGGTGCCCTCGATCATGTGCGGGAGCAGTTGGAAGGTCTGGACGGAGACCTCAACGTGGGGGCTGATGCCGAGCATGCTCAGCTGGCGGGCGGCCGGGGTGTCGTAGGGGCGCTGGTAGACGGCCCAGGGCAGGCGGGCGAGCTGGTCCAGGGTGAGTTCGTGGCCGATCTCGGGGTGGTCGTCGGCGACCAGGCACAGCCATCGGTCCTGATGGAGGTCGACGGCTGGGAAGCCGACGATGACGCCGTGCGGCATCAGCAGTCCGTCCACGGTGCTCAGCAGGGCGGCGGTGTTCTCCTCGACGGAGGGTGCCGGGTGCTGGAAGGTGAGCCGGATGCCGGGTGCCTCGTTGTGCAGGACGCGGGCGAGCGCGGCGCCGAACACGGCCGCCCCGTAGTCGGAAGCGAGCAGGGTGAACTCACGGGTCTCCGCCGCCGGGTCGAAGTCGGCCTGGCTGGAGAAGACACGCTCCAGCAGGTCACACGCGGTCGCGCTGCGGTCCCGCAACGCGACGCCGAGCGGCGTCAGTTCGTAGGAATTTCCGGTGCGGGCGAGCAATTCGTCGTCGAAATGGCGGCGCAGCCGGGACAGCGCCGCGCTCATCGCGGGCTGGCTCAGCCCGACGCGCTCGCCGGCCCGGGTGACGTTGCGCTCCTCCAGCAGCGCGCGCAGGGCGAGGACCAGATTGAGGTCGAGTCGGGAAAGGTTCACCAGGCACCACCTACGCAAGCAAGAACTATCCACGCCGTGGATTCAATGCATCCACAGGATTGATTTCCGTGATTCAGTCGATCGGGGCCAGAGTAGACCGCACCCCAGCAGGAGGAAATCTGATGGCAACGCTCGCGCAACCTGCCGGCCCGTTCGCGCTCGGCACGGTCTCCGCTCCGGACGGGGAGCCGTTCCCCGGCCTCTTGGTCAAGGGTCGGATACTTGACCTGAGCAGAGCCCTGGACTGGGCGCCGTCCGGCGTGCGGGCCGTACTGGAGCGGTGGGAGGAGACCCTCCCCGTCCTGCGCGCCCTCGCGGACGACTACGCCCTCGACTGGCGACCGCTGGAGGGCCTGCGGGTGCACGCCCCGATCGAGCCGCGCCAGATCTTCCAGTCCGGTGCCAACTACCGGCAGCATGTGATCGACCTCGAGGTAGCACACCGCTCCCCAGACGACCCGCGCACCGTCGAGGAGGCACGCGCGGAGATCGCCGCGGTCATGGACCGCCGGGCCACCGAGGACCTGCCGTACGTGTTCATCGGCCTGCCCAGCACCATCGCGGGCCCGTACGACGACGTCGTGCTCCCTTCCTGGGCGAAGAAGCCGGACTGGGAGCTGGAGCTGGCGGCCGTGATCGCCAAGCCCGCCCACCGGGTCTCCGTCGAAGAGGCCCCGCAGTACGTCGCCGGCTACACGATCGCCAACGACCTCACCGATCGCGCCACCGTCTTCCGCCGGGACATGAAGGCCATCGGCACCGACTGGCTGCGCAGCAAGAACGCCCCCGGCTTCACCCCGCTCGGGCCCTGGATCGTCCCTGCCGAGTCCATCGCCGACCCGGGTGACCTGCGGGTCACACTGAAGCTGAACGGCGAGACCATGCAGGACGAGTCCACCAAGGACATGCTCTTCGGCATCGCTCGGCTGGTGTCGTACATCTCCCAGACCTCCCGGCTCCTGCCCGGCGACCTGGTGCTGACCGGCAGCCCGGCCGGCAACGGCATCCACTGGGGGCGGCTGCTGCGCGACGGCGACGTCATGGAGGGTTCGATCTCCGCTCTGGGTGTGCAGCGCACCCGCTGTGTGGAGGAGAAGCCGTGAGCCTGGACCGCCACGACCCGGAAGGCGCGATCGCCGAAGCCGCCACGGTGTACTCCAACTGGGGGCGCTGGGGCGAGGACGACGTGCTCGGCACGCTGAACTTCCTCGACGAGGCCAAGCGGCGCGAAGGCGCGGCGCTCGTGCGCCGGGGGGTCAGCTTCTCGCTCTCCCAGGCCTTCGACATGAACGGCCCGCAGAAGGGCTGGCGCCGGCGGACCAACCCCGTGCACACCATGCTCGACACCGGCACCGACGCCGCCCTCGGCAACCAGGGCTTCCCGCACGGCATCGGCGGCGCGGACGACGTGATCGCGATGCCGTTGCAGTGCTCCACCCAGTGGGACGGCCTCGGGCACATCTTCGACCACGGCAAGGCCTGGAACGGACGCGACGCGGAGAAGGTCGTCACCTCCGACGGCGACCTCGTCACCGGCATCGAGCACATGGCCCGGTACGTGGCCGGGCGCGGGGTGCTGCTCGACGTCGCCCGGGTCATCGGTGACGACGACGGTGAACCGGAACTGCCGGACGGTTTCGCGATCTCCGCGGAGCACCTGACCGGGACCGCGGAGGCCCACGGTGTGAGCGTCGGACGCGGCGACATCGTCCTCGTCCGCACCGGACACCTCACCCGCGCCCGACGCGACGGCTGGGGCGACTACGCGGGCGGGCCGGCTCCCGGCCTGTCGTTCACCAGCGCCGACTGGCTGCACGCTACCGAGATCGCCGCGATCGCCACCGACACCTGGGGGTTCGAGGTGCGGCCGAACGAGTTCGAGAACGCCTTTCAGCCACTGCACCAGATCGTCATTCCCAACATGGGCCTGCTGATCGGCGAGATGTGGGACCTCGACGCCCTCGCCGCGGACTGCGCGGCTGACGGCGTGTACGAGTTCTGGCTGACCGCCGCGCCCCTGCCCATCACCGGAGCCGTCGGCTCGCCGGTCAACCCCATCGCCGTCAAATAGCCTGCGCAGCTGCCGGATGTGCGCTTCCCCGGACGGCAGCGGCGCGTCCGGCCCACACCTCTCCACCCGCTCCACCTGGTGACCGTCACACACCTGGCCCGCACTCGCGGCGGGCGAGCCGCACCCTCGCCGCCCGAAAACGCGCGGCCCAACCCCGGGAGGTATCCCCGACATGGCCGACAGCCTGACCCGTTCCGTCCTCGTCGTCGGCGGAGGCACCTCCGGAAACGCCCTGACCGTCCTGTTGCGCCGGGCCGGGATCGCCGTCGATCTCGTCGAGGCGAGCCCCGACTGGAAGGCTTCCGCCGGCTCCGGCATCACCCTTCAGGGCAACGCCCTGCGCGTGCTGCGCGAGGTCGGAGTCCTCGAAGGCATCGAGAAAGCCGGATACGCCGCCGACGGCGTCGCCATCCTCGCCCCCGACGGCACCGTGCTGCACGCCCATGACGAACTCCGCACCGGGGGCGACGACCTGCCCGCCCACATGGGCATGCAGCGGCCCCAGCTCCAGCAGCTCCTCATCGGCCAGGTGCGGGCCTCGGGCGCCGGCATCCGTCTCGGCACCACGGTCACCGCCCTCCAGCAGGACGGCGAAGGCGTGGAGGTCGCCTTCTCGGACGGCACGAGCCGCCGCTACGACCTGGTGGCCGGCGCCGACGGGCTGGGCTCCGCCACCCGCTCCATGATCGGCATCACCGACAAGCCCGAACCCACCGGCATGGGCATCTGGCGCGCCCCCGCTCCCCGCCCGGCCGGTGTCCGCCGCACCGAGATGATCTACGGCGGCCGCTGTTTCATCGCCGGGTACTGCCCGACCAGCGAGGACACGGTCTACACCTACCTCGTCGAAAAGGCCCGCGACCGGGCCTCGCTGAACCCGGACGCGTACGCCGACGAGATGCGGAGGCTCAGCGAAGGCTACGGCGGCGCGTGGAAGGAGCTGCGCACCGCGTTCACCGACCCGAAGGCCGTCAACTACACCTGGTTCGACCGGCACCTGGTGGAGGGCCCGTGGCACCGC
Organism: Streptomyces sp. NPDC020845; assembly: GCF_044334165.1. NCBI lineage: Bacteria > Bacillati > Actinomycetota > Actinomycetes > Kitasatosporales > Streptomycetaceae > Streptomyces > Streptomyces sp. NPDC020845. The sequence continues at coordinate 410,431 of NZ_JBIRSJ010000008.1, forward strand.
GGCCGGGTCGTGCTCGTCGGGGACGCCGCCCACGCCTGCCCGCCCACCCTCGCCCAGGGCGCCGCGATGGCCCTGGAGGACGTCCAGGTCCTCACCGAGTTGCTGACCGGTCGGGACGACTGGGACGACCGGCTCCTCACCGAGTACCACGCCCGGCGGCTGCCCCGCGTACGCATGGTCGTCGACGCCTCCGTGCGGCTCGGCCAGTGGCTGCTCGACGGCGTGCGCGACGCGGACGTACCCGGGCTGATGGGCCGCACCATGAACGCGCTGAAGGAACTCCCGTGACCGAGCCCCTGTCGACACCGACGATCGACGTCCATGCCCACCTCCTGCTCCCCGAGGTCGAGGAGGCCGTCGCCGGTCACCCCGGACTCGCCGAGGCCCGGAACCTCGACGCCCTCCGCAACGGCCCGGCGGCCCTCGCGGTGAACGGTCCCATGGTCGGCGAGCGGATGCCACGGCTGATGGACGTCGCCGTGCGTCTGGCGGCCATGGCTGCGGCCGGTGTGGACATGCAGGTGGTGAGCCCCTCACCGGGCCACTACCACTACTGGGCCGAGCACCAACTGGCCGAGAGAGTCTGCCGGCTGGCCAACGAGGGCACGGCCGCACACTGCGCCAAGGCCCCCGACCGACTGCACGGCCTCGGCCTGATCCCCCTCCAGCACCCCGACCTCGCGGTCGCTCTGCTCGACCACGCACTCGGCCAGGGACTGAGGGGCGTGGAGATCTCCTCGCATGCGCCGGGGCCGGGCGGCACACGGGAGGTGGAACTCTCCGACCCGCGGCTCGCCGCCTTCTGGGCGCGCGCGGAGGAGACCGGCGCCCTGGTCTTCCTGCACCCGTTCGGCTGCACACTCGACGAGCGCCTGGACCAGTGGTACCTGTCCAACACCGTCGGCCAGCCCACCGAGAACGCCGTCGCCCTCTCCCACCTGATCTTCTCCGGCCTGCTGGACCGCCATCCGGGCCTGAAGCTGATCGCGGCGCACGGCGGCGGCTACCTGCCCACCCACATCGGCCGCTCCGACCACGCCTGGCGCACCCGCCCCGACACCCGGGGCTGCGCCCGGGAACCGAGCAGCTACCTGAAGCAGCTGTACTTCGACTCCCTCGTCCACGACCCGCACGTGCTGCGGGAGCTGGTCCGCACCGTCGGCGCAGACCGGGTGCTGCTGGGCTCCGACTTCCCCTTCGACATGGGCACCGACGACCCGCTGGGCGCGCTGCGCGCCGCGGGCCTGCCCGACACCGACTTTGACGCCGTGCGCGGCGGAAACACCACCGCGCTGCTCAACCTCGCCTGAAAAGGACTCCCCCCATGGCCAACCGCCTGCTCACCCACCTGCGCCACGTCGACCTGGCCGTGCCCGACTACGACAAACAACTCGACTTCTACGCCGGCGTCTGGGGCCTGACCAAGGTCACCGAGGACTCCGGCATCTCCTTCCTCGCCGCCGAGGGCAGCCCCGAGCAGTACGTCGTGCGGCTGCGGAAGGCTGACGAGAAGCGCCTCGACCTGGTCTCCTACGGGGCTGGCAGCCCGGTCGACGTCGACACCCTCGCCGAGCAACTCCTGGCCGCAGGAGTCCAGTTGATCTCCCCGCCGGGCAAGGTGGACACACCCGGTGGCGGCTACGGCTTCCGCTTCTTCGACATCGACGGCCGCACCATCGAGGTCTCCGCCGCCGTCGAGGCCCGCCGCCACCGCCGGATCGAGGAGAAGGAGTCGATCCCGGTCCGCCTGTCACACGTGGTCCTCAACTCCCCGGACCTCAACAGGACCCGTGAGTGGTACGAGACCCACCTCGGCTTCCGCCTCTCCGACACCCTCAGCTCGCCGCACATGGGCGAGGTCATGCACTTCATGCGGATCAGCAACCAGCACCACTCCATGGCCATCGCGCAGGGCCCGCACACCGCCCTGCACCATGTCTCCTTCGAGATGCGCGGCCTGGACGAGTACATGCGCGGTTCCGGCCGCGTGATGCGGGCCGGTTTCCGCAAGATCTGGGGCCCGGGCCGGCACATGGCGGGCGACAACACCTTCACATACTTCCTGGACCCGCACGGCAACACGATCGAGTACACCACCGAGCTGGAGGAGCTGGACGAAGACACCTGGCACCCCCACGTCTACGACTTCTCAAAGCCCGAGGTCACCGACCAGTGGGGCACCGCGAATCCCATGAACGAGCTGATCGCCAAGGAGTCGTTCAACGACGTCGACCGCGGCGTGTTCGTCGCCCCGCCGGTCTGACCGTCCGACCGGCAAGGCCCCCCATCACCCCCGCGGGCGCGGCAGTCCCCTGGTCATGCCCTGACTGCCCGCCGCGTCCCCGGGCCTCCGTGTCCGCCCGCCCCACGCCGACTGGACCCCTCCCATGCGTTTCGCCACGTACGAGTACCGCAACCAACACCATGTGGCCGTCGTCGCCGAGGACGGCACGCTCCGCTCCCTGCCCGGTGTTCACTCTCTGACCGGACTGCTCACCGAGGGCGGCGGCCTGCCGCAACTACTCGACGCGGGCACCGAGATGGTCGACGCCGTGGCCGGTCCCCACGTCTCCGACGTGCGCCTGCTGCCGCCGCTCCAGCCGCCCACCGTGCGAGACTTCGTCACATTCGAGGAACACGTCGAGGGTGTACGGCGGTCCGTGGACGGCGCCGCCGGTGTGCCGGAGCAGTGGTACAAGGCCCCGACCTTCTACTTCACCAACCCCTACGCCATGTACGGGCCACACGACAACATCCCCGTGCCCATGGGGTCGAGCGTGCTCGACTTCGAACTGGAGGTCGCCGCCGTGATCGGCAAGGAGGGCCGCGACCTCACCCCCGAGCAGGCCCGCGACCACATCGTCGGCTACACCGTCTTCAACGACTGGTCGGCCCGCGACCTGCAGTCCGCCGAGATGAAGGTCGGCCTCGGCCCCTGCAAGGGCAAGGACACCGCCACCACGCTGGGCCCGTACCTGGTCACCGCCGACGAACTGGAGAAGTACCGCGACACGGACGGCTTCCTGCGCCTGGCACTGACCGCCGAGATCAACGGCGAGGTCGTCGGCAGGGACCTGCTGTCCAACATGGGCTGGACCTTCGAGGAGATGGTCGCCTACGCCTCGCGCGGCACCGTCGTCCGTCCCGGCGACGTCCTCGGGTCCGGGACCTGCGGCAACGGCGGCTGCCTCGCCGAGCTGTGGGGCGTACGAGGCAGGCAGGACCCAACGCCGCTGAAGCCTGGCGACATGGTCACGCTCACCGTGGAGGGCATCGGCACGGTCTCCAACACCGTGGTCACCGGCGCCGATTCCGTGCCGGTTCCGTCCGCTCGGCGCCGTACCCGGGAGCGGCCGTGACCGACCCGCGCCCCTGGGGGCACCTCCCGGCCGGACGCTGGGGGAGACTCCTCGGCAAGGTGGTGGTCGTCACTGGCGCGGCCGGCGGCCAGGGCGCCGCGGAGGCCGAGGCACTGACCCGTGAGGGCGCCCGGGTGATCGCCACCGACGTGGCGGAGGCACCCGACTGCCGCCGCCTCGACGTCACCAGCGAGAAGGACTGGGCGGAACTCACCACCGAACTGCGCGAGGCATACGGACAGGTGCACGGCTTGGTCAACAACGCGGGCATCACCTGGCGCGCCCGGATCGACGACGTACGCCCCGATGACATGGCCCGCGTCCACGCGGTCAACGTCACCGGGCCGCTCTTGGGCATCCAGCACCTGGTGCCGCTGATGCGCGCGGGGGCGTCGATCGTGAACGTAGGTTCCTCGGCGGCCCTGACCGCCCACTACCCGGTCGCGTACACAGCGAGCAAGTGGGCGCTGCGCGGCCTGTCGAGGACCGCTGCCATGGAACTGGGGCCCCGAGGCATCCGCGTGAACACCATCCATCCCGGTTTCATCGAGACCGCGATGACCGCCTCCGCCGCTCCCGCGTTCCGCGAGGCGAACGTCCGCGAGGCACCGCTCGGCCGCACAGGAACCGTCGACGACCTCACCCCCCTCGTCACCTTCCTCCTCTCCGACGACGCGTCCTTCATCACCGGAGCCGAGATCCCCGTCGACGGCGGCCTCACCGCACACGGCGGCGCCAAGCCGATCTCGGACGCCCTGCGCCCGGACGCCTGAACCAACAACAACGCACGACAGAAGGGCCCTCCCTCCATGGACAAGGTCTGCGCGAGCGCCGCGGAGGCGGTCGCAGACATCCCCGACGGCGCGTCCCTGGCCGTCGGCGGCTTCGGCCTCAGCGGCATCCCCGACGTTCTCATCCAGGCCCTCCACGCCCAGGGTGCGACAGGCCTGAGCGTCGTGTCGAACAACTGCGGAGTGGACGGACGCGGGCTGGGAGTCCTGCTGGCCGATGGCCGGATCACCCGTGTCACGGGCAGTTATGTGGGCGAGAACAAGGAGTTCGCCCGCCAGTACCTGTCGGGCGAACTGGAGGTGGAACTGGTGCCGCAGGGCACGCTGGCCGAACGGCTACGCGCCGGAGGAGCGGGGATCCCCGCCTTCTACACCCCCGCGGGGGTGGGCACCCAGGTCGCCCGCGGCGGACTGCCCTGGCGCTACGCCGCCGACGGCACGGTCGCCGTGGCCTCCCCGCCCAGGGAGACCCGCGACTTCGCCGACCGCACGTACGTCCTCGAGCACGGCATCACCACCGACTTCGCTCTCGTACGGGCCTGGCGCGGCGACCGCCACGGGAACCTGGTCTTCCGCAAATCCGCCGCCAATTTCAACCCGCTGGCCGCGATGGCCGGCCGGATCACCGTCGCCGAGGTGGCGGAACTCATGGAGCCGGGTGAGCTGCGCCCGGACGAGATCCACCTGCCGGGCGTCTTCGTCCAGCGGGTGGTGGAGCTCACCGGTGACCAGGCCGCCGACAAGCAGATCGAGAAGAGGACCGTACGCGCATGAACACCTCCATCGCCACGCAACTGGGCTGGTCCCGGCACCAGATGGCCGCGCGGGCAGCCGCCGAACTCACCGACGGCTCCTACGTCAACCTCGGCATCGGCCTGCCCACCCTCATCCCCGGCCACCTTCCCCCGGACGTCCATGTGGTCCTGCACTCCGAGAACGGCATCCTGGGCACCGGCCCGTACCCGACCGAGGACGAGGTCGACCCCGACCTGATCAACGCGGGCAAGGAAACCGTCACCGTCCTGCCCGGCGCCTCCTTCTTCGACTCCGCGCTCTCCTTCGGCATGATCCGCGGCGCCCACATCGACACCGCCGTCCTCGGTGCCATGCAGGTCTCCGCCGCCGGCGACCTAGCCAACTGGATGATCCCCGGCAAGATGGTCAAGGGCATGGGCGGCGCGATGGACCTGGTCCACGGCGCCCGCCGCGTTGTCGTCCTGATGGAACACACCGCCAAGGACGGCAGCCCCAAGATCGTCCGGGAGTGCACCCTCCCGCTCACCGGCGAACGGTGCGTCCACCGCATCATCACCGACCTCGGCGTCCTCGACGTCACACCCGAGGGCCTCGCTCTCGTGGAATGCGCGCCGGATGTCACCGCCGAGTACATCGCCGACTGCACCGACGCGCCTCTGATCCGGAAGCCATGAACCATAGACGCGTTGGGCGGGCAGGGACCACGGTCCCTGCCCGCCCAACGTTCTGTGGCCTGTTCTCACCGCCCAGACCGCAGTGGGCAAGGCGGTCCGGCTCAGCCGCAGCCGGCTGCGTGCCGCGTAGCGTCGGCGTCTTGCTCCCGGACGTTGCGTTGGACGGTCGCGCCGTAGCCCGCCGGATAGGGGTCAGCGGCCTCGATCCGATACACGTCGCAGTCGATGAGATCGCGGATCTTGCGGGCCATGACCTCGGTGTTGCTGACCTTCAGCGTGGTGCGATCACCGTAGTAGCAGTTCTCGCCGGGCCGCGAAAAGTACGCGAGCAGCGCCCTGCCCCGCGCTGCCCCGCGCTGTGCCGCTCGCCGCCGGGTTCGGCGACGTCTGCCGCCGGTCAGAGTCTTGCTGATCGTCCGCGGCTGCGGGCGGACGCGGGTCAGGCGTCCAGGCGGCGCTTGGCGAGCCAGGTGACGATCTCGGGGTCGTGGTGGTCGAAGAACAGAGAGCTGCCGGTGTCGAGGGTGGCGATCTGGGCCATCTGCTCGTCGGTGAGCTGGAAGCCGAAGACGTCGATGTTCTCCGCCATGCGCTCGGCGCGCACGGACTTGGGGATGGCGATGACGCCGCGCTGGGTGAGCCAGCGCAGCACGACCTGCGCGACCGATTTTCCGTACTCCTTGCCGATCTCGGCCAGCAGCGGGTTGGTGAACAGGTCGTTCTTGCCTTCGGCGAAGCCGCCCCAGGACTGTATCTGCACGCCGTGCTCGCGCATGAGGTCCTGGTAGTCGGCGCGCTGGAAGAAGGGGTGGGTCTCGATCTGGTTGACCGCCGGGGTGATCTCGTTGTTGACGATCAGGTCGATCAGCCGGTCGGGGTAGAAGTTGGCGACGCCGATTGCCTTGGCCGAGCCCTCGCGGTTGAGCGCCTCCATGGCGCGCCACTGACTGTAGACGTCGCCGAAGGGCTGGTGCATCAGGTACAGGTCGAGGTAATCCAGGCCCAGCTTGGTCAGCGACGTCTCGAACGCGCGCTTGGTGTTGTCCTCGGCGGGGGCGTCCTGGACCCACAGCTTGGTGGTGACGAACAGGTCCTCGCGGGCGATGCCGCTGGACTTGATGGCGCGGCCGACGGCTTCTTCATTGCCGTAGGCGGCGGCGGTGTCCAGTAGGCGGTAGCCGGCGGCCAGTGCCTCGGAGACAGCGCGTTCGGTGTCCTCGGCGGGGATCTGGTAGACGCCGAAGCCGAGGAGCGGCATCTCGACGCCGTTGTTGAGGGTGACGATCTGCATGAGCGGAGTGTCCTTCGCTGTGCGGGTGGGAGGGGAGGTCAGGGGCGGATGAGGGCCTTGAGGACCTGGCGGTCGGCCATGGCCCGGTAGGCGTCCGGTGTCCGGTCGAGGGAGAAGTTCTCGTCGAAGACACGACCGGGGGTGATGGTGCCGTCCAGGACCTCGGGCAGCAGCTGCTCGATGTAGGCGCGTGCGGGGCTGGCGCCGCCGGTCAGGGTGATATTGCGCATAAACGCGGCCGGGCCGATCGGACCCTCCTGGTACTGCGGGACGCCCAGACGGCTGATGGTGCCGCCATCCAGGACGGCACCGAGCGCGGTGTCCAGGGCCGGACGGGTGCCCACGGCCTCGATCACCTTGTCCACGCCGCCGGTCAGCTCGCGGATGCGGGCGATACCCTCCTCGCCGCGCTCGGCGACCACGTCAGTAGCACCGAACTCGCGGCCCAGGCCGGTGCGCGCCTCGTGGCGGCCGGCGAGCACGATCCGCTCGGCACCCAGCCGCTTGGCGGCGATCACCGCACACAGGCCGACCGCGCCGTCGCCGACGACGAGCACCGCGTCCCCGCGGCCGACGCCGGCGGTGACCGCGCCGTGGTGGCCGGTGGTCATCACGTCCGACAGCGCCAGCAGAGACGGGAGCAGCGCGGAGTCGGCGGCCACCGGCAACTTGACCAGGGTGCCGGTCGCGTACGGGACGCGGACGGCTTCGCCCTGTCCGCCGTCGACGCCGTCGAAGCCGTACCGGCCGCCGTTGCGGCACGAGATGTGCAGGCCCTTGGCGCAGTAGTCGCAGGTGTTGTCGCTGTAGGTGAACGGGGCGACGACCACGTCCCCCGCCCTCAGGCTGGTCACGTCCTGGCCGGTCTCCTCGACGACACCGAGGAACTCGTGCCCCATGGGGCGGCCGGTGTTGGTGGCGGGCATCGACTGGTAGGGCCACAGGTCGCTGCCGCACACGCACGCGGCCAGCGTGCGCACCACGGCGTCGGTCGGCTGGACGATCTTCGGGTTGGGCCGGTCCTCGACGCGGACGTCACCGGCTCCGTACATCACTGCTGCACGCATGAAAGGTGTTACTCCAAACGAGAGGCGGGGTGGCGCCACAACAAGCGCGGCGTGCCGGGGGCAGGATCAGCGTTCGAGCATCTGCGCCTGGGCCTCGGTGTGGGTGTCGCCGGCGGCGGCCGGCAGGCTGCTGAGCTTGTGAAGCTGCTCGCTGGTCAGCGTGACGGCGTCGGCGGCTGTGTTCTCCTCGACCCGGCTGACGCGCTTGGTGCCGGGGATCGGGGCGATGTCGTCGCCCTGGGCGAGCAGCCAGGCCAGCGCGACCTGTGCGGGCGTGGCGCCGACCTCGGCGGCCAGTGCCTTGACCTCGTCGGCGAGCGCGAGGTTGCGCTGGAAGTTCTCGCCGGTGAAGCGGGGGTTGTCGCGCCGGAAGTCGTCCTCGTCGAACTGGTCGGTGGAGCGGACGGTGCCGGTCAGGAAGCCGCGGCCCAGCGGGGAGAAGGGCACGAGGCCGATGTTCAGCTCCCGCAGGACGGGCAGGACGCGCTCCTCGATGCCGCGGGTCCACAGGGAGTACTCCGACTGCACCGCGGTGACCGGCTGGACGGCGTGGGCGCGGCGGATCGTGTCCGGACCGGCCTCGGAGAGGCCGAAGGCGCGGACCTTGCCCTCGGTGATCAGCTCTTTGACGGCGCCGGCGGTCTCCTCGATCGGCGTGTTCGGGTCCACCCGGTGCTGGTAGTACAGGTCGATGTGGTCGGTGCCCAGCCGCTTCAGGGAGCCCTCGACCGCAGTGCGGATGTTGGCCGGGCTGGAGTCCAGGTTCCACGCGCCGTCGCCGCCGTGCGAGATCAAGCCGAACTTGGTGGCCAGCACCACCTGGTCCCGGCGCCCCTTCAGCGCCCGGCCCAGCAGCTCCTCGTTGGTGTAGGGGCCGTAGATCTCGGCGGTGTCGATGAGCGTGACGCCCAGTTCCAGCGCCCGGTGCACGGTCCTGATCGACTCCGCGTCGTCGGTGCCTGAGCCGGTGTAGCCGTGGGACATGCCCATCGCACCCAGGCCGATCCGGGAAACCTCCAGGTCACGCAGTTTGATATACCGCATCTCGCCCTCTTCCGATCCATGGTGTTGCCCGGTCTCTCGCTCTCGCCCGGCCCGGCAGGTCGTGCCGGTTGGAGCCCGGGCGGCGGCGAGGGACCGGCGTCTTCCTCATTCACCTTCGCCCGGATTGCTCTGGTGTGGCAGGGCGGGCTCTTCGGGGGTAATGACAGGGCCCCCTTCCTGCCTGCGGGGCGGGTGCCCGACGGGTGAGACTGGAGTCATGGCATCCGAGAGCGCGACCAGCGAGGGCGCCGAGCTGGGCCGCTACCTGCGCGCCCGCCGCACCCAGACCAGCCCCGAACACGTCGGCCTCACCGTCGGCGCCGGTATCCGCCGTACCCCCGGGTTGCGCCGCGAGGAACTGGCCACCCTCGCCGGCATCAGCATCGACTACTACGTGCGCCTGGAGCGCGGCAAGGAGACCCGTCCCAGCCCCGCCGTCCTCGACTCGCTCGCCCGTGCCCTGCACATGGACGACCAAGAGCACCAGCATCTGCGTGAGCTCGCCGCCCGCGCCGCCCGCTACGCCCCGGAGCCGCCGCCCGCGCCCAGCCGCACCGTGCGCCCGCATCTCAAGCTGCTGCTGGAGTCACTGCGCCCGAACCCGGCGTACGTCATCAGCCGAAGCATGGACATGCTCGCCTGGAACCCCGGCGGCCTCGCCCTCTACGCGGGCCTGGACGACTGGCCGGCCATCCACCGCAACCTGGCCCGCTACCTCTTCCTGCACCCGGCGGCCCGTGACCTGTTCGCCGACTGGGACCGGCAGATCACGGCGTGCGTCGCCCGCCTGCGGGCCATCGCCGGCACCGCACCCGACGCACCCGACCTCACCAACCTCGTCGGCGAGCTGCTTCTGAAAAGTCCCGAGTTCGCGGGCCTGTGGGAACGCTACGAGGTGACCGGCCGCAAACCCGCCCACAAGACGTTCCAGCACCCCCAGGTCGGCACGGTCACCCTCACCTCGCAGTCACTGCACGTCGAAGGCACCCCCGGCCAACGCATCGGCGTCTATACCGCCGAACTCGGAACCCCTGATCACGATGCCCTACTTCTGCTCAACATGACCGCGCCTGCCTCGCCCGGCGTCAGCTCTACACAGCGAAACGCAGTACGCCGACAGAGCTGAGCACCTCACGCTGACTCCCTCCTGAACCGGCATACCTGGGAGACGCCGGTCGATGCCGGCGCTTGGCGCGTGCGGGAACGATCTGGGGGTGCGGCTTTCGCCTTTCGCCGAATGTTCAGGTCCGGCACGCCCGTGCATGGGACTGGCTGCTGTTCCGGGGCCGCGTTGGTCTCCTTGGGCCGGTGGTTCTGGGTGCGCAGGTAGTCGCGTTCGGCGCGGACGCGCGGGCCCACGCGGTCTCGGGCCCCTTTGGGGCTCGGTTATTCATCGCTGCTGGTCAAACGCCCCACTCGGCGTGCAGAGAGCTGCGACCATGGTGGGATGATCGTGTCGCTTCTGTACCAGGTGACTCGACGCCCTCCCGTTCGCCGTCCCGGCGGTGCTTCTGCGGCGTGACATCTCGAAGGAGGCCGAACTTCTCGTCCTGCGCCATGAAAACGCAGTGCTACGACGCCAACTGCAAGGGCAGTACGGTACGAACCCGCGGACCGCCCACCGTCAGGACCGCCCCGCGGTCCCCCGCGGATGAACGCGCACTGCGAGAGAGTCATCGGGACGCTGCGGCGTGAACTCCTCGATCACGTCGCCCTGCGCGAGTACGAGGCCTTCTACAACGAACCCCGCCCGCACCGGGCGCTGAAAGACGCCGCCCCATGCCGCCCACTCCCCACACCCATCACCCAACAAGCCCAACTCACCCACCTGGAAGTCCACAGACGAGACCGGCTCGGCGGAACGCTCCACCAGTACCAGCACGCTTCCTAATGCTGTTGTCAAGCGGCTGTAGTCACCGGAGGTGTGACTTGGTAGCACCGTCGGTCACGGATGAGGGCCCAGATGACGTTGATGCGTCGGCGGGCGAGGGCGAGCACAGCCTGGACGTGCTTCTTGCCCTCGGCGCGTTTGCGATCGTAGAACTTCCGCGAGTTGGGGTCGCAGCGGACGCTGACCAGCGCGGAGGTGTAGAAGACACGCTGGAGTCTTCGGTGGTAGGTGATCGGCCGGTGGAGGTTGCCGCTGACCTTGCCCGAGTCCCGAGGGGCGGGGGCGACGCCGGCGAAGGCGGCCAGGGCGTCCGGGGAGTCGAACTCGTCCAGGTCGCCGCCGACCGCGGCGAGGAATTCGGCACCGAGGGTCGCCCCAATGCCGGGGACGCTCAGGATGATGTGGGCGAGCTCGTGCTCGCGAAACCGGCCCTCGATGAGCTTGTCCATCTCGACGATCTGCTCGTTGAGGGCCATCACCTCCTCGGCCAGGGTGTGGACCAGCTTCGCGACGGTCTTCTCCCCGGGGACAGCGGTGTGCTGGCGCTCGGCGGCCTCGACGGCCGCTTCGGCCAGGGATCTCGCGTTGCGGACCTTGCGGTTGGCCAGCCATGTGGTCAGCCGGGTGACCCCAATCCGGCGGATCGCGGCTGGGGTCTGGTAACCCGTCAGCAGCTTGAGCGGGCCGGTGTTCGTCACGTCCAGAGCCCGTTCCAGGGCCGGGAACATGCTCAGCAGGGTGCCGCGCAGGCGGTTGACCACGCGGGTGCGGTCCTCGACCAGGTCGGACCGGCGTCCGGTCAGCAGCTTGAGTTCGACGGCGGCCTCGTCGCCGGGGCGGATGGGCCGCAGGTCGCGGCGCATCCTGGCCTGGTCGGCGATGACGTAGGCGTCGCGGGCGTCGGTCTTGCCCTCACCGCGGTAGCCGTCGCAGGCCCGGTTCACCAGGCGGCCGGGCATGTAGAGGACTTCCTGGCCGTGGCTGACCAGCAAGGCCAGCAACAGCGCGGGCTCCCCGCCGGTCATGTCGATGGCCCAGGTGACCTCGCAGCCGTCGGCCAGGTCCAGGACGTCGCCGATCAGCTTCAGCAACTCGGGCTCGTCGTTGGCAACCCGCCGCGACAGCAGCGTCTTGCCGTCGGTGTCCAGGGCGAGCCCGTGATGGTGGCCCTTGCCGCTGTCGATCCCCGCCCATATCCGGCTCATCATGCTCCTGGCGTGCGTGTTCGTTCTGTTCGTACCACGGACGACCTCGCCGGCATTGCTCTACTCAGCGACTTGTTCGCACTTCCTAATCGGCGGCCGAGTCGTCGTGGGGTGCCGGGCGGCGAAGCTTGCTCAGCCACGAGACGGCAGCCGCCTGATAGCCACACCCAGCACCCCTGGGTGACCCAACCCTACGAATGGCTCGATCAACCCGATCAAGAAGGTAGAGCCGCCTGAGCTGCGCAGATGATTTATCGACACCCGCAATGCTCCCGCACGCCGATCCGAGGGTCCCTCCAGGCCCTGGAGCGCTCCGGACTGGTGCAGATCCGTCCCAAACGCGGCGGTGCTCGGCCAGAACGCCGCCCGCGACCACGTGCTCGTCCAGGTCAAGGAGTTCAGCCACCTGATGCGGACGTGGCGGCAGGTGACGGAGCCGACGCACAGCGCCAGGTGAACCGGCCGCCTCGTCATCGTGATGCCGCCGCCGAGCCCGGTCAGTACCGGCACACGGGACCCGAAGATCAGCTGCCGTTCGGGCTCACAGAGCCCACCGTGGACCAGCCGATCAGGGCGCCGCGCAGTGCGGCCACGAGGCGGGTGGCGGCCTCGTCCTCGGTGCGTCCGCTCTTGATGAGGTCGAGGATGTCCCGGGGGTCGAACAGCGCGTTCCACAGGTAGAGGGCTTCGTCGCCGAGGTCTCCGAGGCCGAGTTCGTCGGCGGTCTGGCGCAGTGGCTCGGCGAGCGCTTCGGCCTGCGGGGTGAGGTAGCCGGTTCCTTCGCGCAGCCGCTCCAGGTAGCCGCGGTGCGAGCGCATCTGCGCCATCGCGCCGCCGTGTTCGAGGACGAGAGACACCCAGTACCGCGACACCGCCTCGAGTTTCGCCATGCCCCGGGTGGTCTGTCGGGCGCTGAAGTCCCGCAGCTCGGAGCCGACTTGGCGGCGGAAGGCGTGCAGGACCTCCTCGACCGAGGAGAAGTGGCGGTAGGCCGTCGCGGTGGAGACCTCTGCTTGTTTGGCGATCTCGGCGAGGCTGACGGGCGTCGGCGAGTTCGCGAACAGCCGCGCGGCTGCCTCGATGAGGTGCCTGCGGTTGCGCTCGGTGTCACTGCGCATGGGGCGACTCCTCGTTGGGTATGGGACGGCGTTCATCGCAGCGCCGAGAGGCCGTCGGCCAGTCGACGGACGCCCTCGGTGATGGACTGCGCGCTGGCAGCGTACGACAGTCGCAGGTGCCCCTCGCCCTGGGCGCCGAACTCACTGCCGGGCCGGACGGCGACGCCATGCGCGCGCAGTGCCGCGACGATCTCCACGGAGGGCAGATCGAGGTCGTAGCGCGGGAACTGGTAGAAGGCTCCTTCCGGTGCGCTGAGGGTGAGGCCGGGGATCGTGACCAGTTCCCTGCGCATGATCTCGCCGCGCTGCTCGTACGCGGCGCGCATCCGGGCGACGTCTTCGTCGCAGTTGTTCACCGCGGCGAGCGCGGCGTCCTGGATGAAGGTGTTGACGGAGCCGTTGAAGGTGTTGTGGATGCGCGCGGACGCCTGGATGAGCGGTGCCGGCCCCCAGAGGTAGCCGACGCGCCAGCCGGTCATCGCATAGCTCTTGGAGAAGGTCTGGCAGTAGACGGTCCGCTCGCGCAGGCCGTCGATGGAGATCGCCGAGGTGAAGGGGCGTCCGGTGTAGTCGAGGTCGGCGTATGCCTCGTCGGAGATGACGAGGGTGGGCGTGGCATCGAGCAGGTCGGCGAGCGCGGCGAGTTCCTCGCGACTGTGCACGATGCCGGTCGGGTTGACGGGGTTGCAGAAGACGAAGAGCTTGGCGCCGGTGAGGGCGTCGGCGAGCCGGTCGAGGTCCCAGTGCAGGTCCGGCGCGAGCGGCACGGGGACGACGGTGCCTCCGGCCATGGCGACCAAGTCGCCGTAGAGGGAGTAGGTGGGGTCGGGGACGACCACCTTGTCGCCGGGGTTGACGATGCCGAGGATCGAGGCGGCGAGCCCGGCGGTGCCGCCCTGGGTGATGAGGATGTCGGCGGCGGACACCGGCGCCCCGGCGGTGGCGGCGAGCTTCGCGGCGAGCGCCTCGCGCAGGGTCGGTTCGCCCAGCAGCGGTGAGTAATGGGTACGTCCGGCGCGCAGCGAGGCGTGGGCCGCCTCGGTCACCTGCTGGGGTGTGTCGAAGTCGGGTTCGCCCATCGCGAGGGAGACGAGGTCGCCCCGGGACTGCGGCTGCTGTGTCCGGCGGGAGGCAGCCGTGATGCGGGCGACGGCGTCGGCGGTGTCGTACAGGGGCGGCTGCGTGGTGATGGTGGGTGGCATGCGTTCCTCCTGGTTGCGGGGTGGTCAGGCCTGCGGTGCGGCGCCGGCGGGCGCGCCCGCCCAGCGGCTGATCTCAAGGTCGGCGGAGGTGTCGCGCTGCCGGGTGGGGGCGACGACGATCTCCTGGAGGACGACGCGCTGGGGAAGGGCGACGGCCAGGCGGATGGCCTCGGCGACGTCCTCGGGTTGCACCATGTCGGCGCGCTCCTCCGGCGCCGGGGGCCGGGCGCGGTTGTCGAGGATGGGGGTGTCCGCCTCGCCCGGCAGCACAGTGATGGCCCGCAGCCCCTGGTTGCGGAAGGTGTTGTGCAGGAAGGTCATGAAGTTGCGGACGCCGGCCTTGGCCGCGCCGTACGCGGCGCCGCCGAGCAGGTTGGGGTTGACCGCGGCGAGCGAGGAGACGGTGACGATGGTCCCGGTGCCGCGGTCGAGCATGTCGGGAAGCACGGCCTGGGTGAGCTGGAAGACCGCGGTGAGGTTGACGTCGAGGACTTGGCGCCACTCATCATGTGGGAGCCACTGCGGGTTGAGCACCGATGAGGCGCTGCCCGCGTTGTTGACCAGGACGTCGACCGGGCCGAGTTCGGCTCGCACGCGGTCGAGGACGCGTGTCACGTCGTCCGCGCGGGTGATGTCCGCGGCGAGGGCGAGGGCGGTCCCTCCCTCGGCGCGGATCGTGGCGGCGACGGTGTCGAGCGTCTGCTGTCTGCGGCCGAGCAGTACGACGGCGGCGCCGTCCCGGGCGAGCAGCCGTGCGGTCTCCCGTCCCATCCCGCTGCCGGCTCCTGTGATGAGCGCTGTCGTGCCGGGCGGTGTTGCCACCGTTCCTCCTCCATGACCGATGTGAGATTCACGCACCAAATGAGAATAGATTCTCAATTCATGTGATGCAAGGGTTCCGTGAAGCCCAGAGCGCCGAACGCCTCGGCAGCCGCGTACCCGAGCGCACGGACCTCGGCTTCACGGCGCGCGAAGCGACGGAGCGACGTCTCGCGGTCGATCCAGCGGAACCGGAGCCGGCGACCCGGTCCGGCCTGTCCGAGCAGCGGCAGGGATGCCCGTGAGGCGACACCGACGATGGGATAGCCCGCGGTCAGGCTCCGGTAGCGGCCGAGGACGATCAGCTCGTCGGCGTGCGGGATCTGCAGCGCTCCGATGGGCACGCCGTGGGACACGATCTCGGTGTCCGTGTCCGGGTGCAGCACCGGTCCGTCGAGCCGTAGCCCGACGTGGTTGGAGCGCGGGGTGACGACGTAGGTCGCCTCCTCGATCACCTCGCGGATGCCGGGGATCGCCTGAACGCCGTGAGCGGCGACGGCATCGACGACCCAGGGACCGTCATCGAAACGCGGGACGGGGACGGGCAGCCGGAACAGCGGTGGCTCGAACAGCCGGTGCGGAAACCCCCGGAACTCCGTCTCCAGCAGTACACGAGAACCCGGGGTGACGGCCTGCCCGAATCCCATCCGGGCGTCCGGGGCGGCGCTGCCCAGAAGGGTCGGCATGCTCAGCGTTCCGTTCACGGCCAGATAGGTGCGCGTCCCCTGGTTCATGTCCCCGCGCACCCGGACCTCATGGCCCGCCGGCACGACCAGCGGCGACCACCCGTCGGCGGGGGAACCCGCGACGGTGACCTGGGCGGGTGCGCCGGTCACGGCGAGCAGGACGTCGGCGTCGGGCACGAGGGCCAGCTCACCTCCGAGGTTCTCGATCAGGGCCGCGCCCCGGGGGTTGCCCACGAGGAGATTCGCGACGGCCGCCGAGTGCTGGTCGGCCGCGCCGCCGGTGGGCACCCCGCGCCGTTCCGTATCGCGGCGGCCGAGGTCCTGGAACGTGGTGATCCATCCGGCGCTGGTGATGTCGAGCGCCACGGTCTTCATACGGCCTCCTCCGTCGGCAGCAGGAAGCCGGCGTCCAGCGCCGACGCCTCGTCCCGCGTGACGGGGACGAAGCGCACGATGTCGCCGGTGCCGAACGAGACGGGGTCCGGGCGGGAGATGTCGACGATGGTGTGTGGGGTACGCCCGATCACCCGCCAGCCGGTCGGGCCGGGGAACGGCTGGATGATCGCGTTGGTCTCGGCGATCATGATTGCTCCGGGGGCGACATCCGTCCGTGGTTCGGCACGCCGGCGCACCGGTCTTGGCACCTTGAGCCCGTCCATCATCGGGGCCATGGCCGCACCGAGCAGGGCGATCGTGAAGGTGGACTCCGCGATCGCCCCGACCACCTCGGCGGGGGCCATGCCCAGTTCTTCGGCGACGGACGCCATATCGGGGCCGCTGTCGTCGTCGAAGACGACGGGGATGGCGAACGTCCGCACCGCCCGCCGTCGGGCCGGGCCGTCCGCGGGCGACGGCGCCCACCGCGCCACCAGACGAGCCGCGTACTCCACGTGCTCGAGAGCGGTCTGCACCGGGTCGAACTCGATGAGCAGGGATTCGAGACCGGAGACGACGTCGAGCACGCCGTGCGGGCGGTGCGCCAGGAACCGGTCGCGGAAGGCGACGATCCCGGCCCTTCGGATGGCCTGGTCGGCGTGGGGGATGGTCACCATCACCGCCGAGTCCCCGAAGGGCTCGACGGTGATGGCGCCGTACTGTGCTGTGGTCATCTCCTGGTGCACTCGGTCCTCAGCCGGCGGCGAGCGCGACCTGCGCCTTCTCCGCCAGGACCTCGCGCAGGCCGGCGACGCGGATGTCCGCGGCGTCGAGCGCGGTGCGCAGCGCGGTGCCATTCGCGAGGACGGTCGGGTGGTCGCCGTGCAGGAGCAGGACATCGGCGTCGTGGCCGAGCGGGACCACGTTGCCGTTGACCGAGCGGACGGTGCCCTCCCGTACGACCTGCGCGGAGCGCTCGCCGATCAGCTCGGGGTCGTAGATCAGGCCGCCCTCATGGGATCGCGGGACGGGCATGCCGTCGTCGCCGTAGCCCCGGTCGGCCAGGAACACATAGCCGACCTCCAGACCGCGCTTGCGCGCCTCCTCGGCGAGCAGACCGCGCTGGCAGATCACGATGTAGTCGGTGTTGTACGCGGCGATCGCGTCGGTGATGGCCCGGGCGTGCTTGGCATCGGTCTGCGCGATCGACCCCATGCGGCCGTGCGGGGCGACGTGGCTGATGGTGCCGCCGTGCACCCGCGCGAAGGCGTCGAGCGCGCCGAGCTGGTAGAGGACGTCGGTGCGGATCTCCTCCTCGGTCGCCTCGATGAGCCGGCGGCCGAAGCCGACCAGGTCGGGGTAGCCGGGGTGGGCCCCCAGTTCGATACCGCGCTCGACGCAGTCGGCGACGGTCCGGTCCATGATGCGCGGGTCACCGGCGTGGAAGCCGCAGGCGATGTTCGACGAGGTGACGAGGGTGAGCAGAGCGCCGTCGTCGCCGATCGTGTAGTTGCCGAAGCTCTCGCCGAGGTCGGCGACGACGGCTACGGAGTTGATTCCCATGGTGTCTCTCCCGGTGTGGGGGTGGATGGTTCAGCTGGCTGCGAGGGGTTCGCCCTTGGTCTCGCGCAGGAAGGCGACCGTGACCAGGGTGATCAGGGCGGTGATGATGGAGGCGAAAGCCGGGATGAGGTTGGAACCGGTCGACTTGATCAGCTCGGTCATCACCAGCGGCGCACTGCCGCCGAAGATGACCGTCGAGACGCTGAACCCGATGCTGTAAGCGGAGTAGCGCACACTGGTCGGGAACATCTCGGCGAGCATGGTGTGCACGACGGCGGCGTGCCCGGAGAAGGCGATCGCAAGGACGATGGTGCCGATACAGGCCAGCCCGAACTCCCCGGTCGTGATGAGCTTGAACATCGGGTACGAGACGGCCGCCATGGCGATGGCGGAGCCTGCGAGCACGGGCTTGCGGCCGATCCGGTCCGACAGCCGCGCCATGAGCGGAATGCAGATCGCGATGGCGACCAGGCTGAACGAGGTGACCGTGAGCGCCCTCAGCATCGAGAAGTTGTGCGCGCCGAGCGAGGTCTTCAGATAGGTCGGCATGTAGACGAACAGCAGGTAGTAGCCGGGGCCGTTGAGCGCGGGCAGGAAGATCGTGAGGACGATCGCCTTCAGGTGGCGCCGGGAGGTGAAGGCGTCCCTCAGCGGATTGCGCGCGACGGTCTTCTGCTCGCGCAACGCCTTGAAGTGCGGGGTCTCCTCCAGCTGGCGGCGGATGTAGAAGCCGACGTAGCCCAGCGGGACGGCAAGCAGGAACGGAACCCGCCACGCCCAGGAAGTCATCGAGGCGTCGCCGAGGGTCGTGATGAGGACGGCGGAGAAGGCGCTGCCGAACATCAGGGCGACGAAGGAGCCGACGGCGATGAAGCTCATCATGTAGTTGCGGCGGGCAGCGGGCGCGTATTCACCGACGAAGGACATGGCGCCGGCCACCTCACCGCCCGCGGAGAAGCCCTGCAGCACCCGGAGGAGTACGAGAAGGGCGGGCGCCGCGACACCGATGACGCCATGGGACGGTATGAGGCCGATGGCCGCGGTCGCGGCGGAGATCAGCACCAGAAGGGTGGCGAGAAGACCCTTGCGGCCGAGTTTGTCCCCGAGGTAACCGCAGATCACGCTGCCGAACGGGCGGGCGATGAAGCTGATCAGGAAGCCGACGTTGGTGAGGAAGAGATTTCCGGCGTCGGCCTCGCCCATGATGTTGATCGCGAGATAGGTGACGAGCAGGCCGTAGATCCCGTAGTCGTACCACTCGACGAAGGAACCCACGGCACCCGCGATGGTGGCCTTGCGGACGACCTTGCCGTTGGCGGAGACGACGTCGACCGCTGCCGCGCCGGGCGTCTCCGATGATGCCTCGTGACGGTCTGCCGGAATGTCGAGCCGATCTGACGTTGCCATACGCGTTCACTTTCGGTGTCGCGGACTCCGGGGACGGTGTCCTGAGGATCATGCGCTGAACGTGACCGCTGCCGACGATCGCGCCTGCGCCGAGGTGCACCCATGCGTGGTGGGTCCCAAGGGGCAGGCGGTGATGGCGTCTCAGGGGAGTTGTGCGGCTTTGGTGCTGTGGCCGGGAGGAGACGTCACGGTAGAAGGCCGTAGAACAGCGCCAGAGCCAAGTTGCGACTTGAATCGCGAATGAGAATAGGTTCGCATTCCAGGGTGGTCAAGGACGCACGTTGGCCTCAAGTCAACCTCCGACTCCCTTCACGGTTCCGCCTTGGACTGTGGCCGCGCGGCGGCACACCGGGCGTCGGCGCGACCTCGCCGTCACCTCTTGCGCTGGGCTCCGGATGGATGGACACTGACTCACACCAAAACGCGAAAACTTTCGCACTTTCTGGATGGGAAGGCGCGGGACCACCCGCGTACCCGGCCGCCTCACCCAGGGGCTCCGGCAGTCCACGTGCCGTCGGCCCCAGTCCGCTCCGCCTCTTGCTCCCCACACCCACACCACCCGAAGGAACCCGCGATGACCCAGGACAATGTGCGCGTGAACCCCGCGTGGAAACGCGTCGACGAGCATGTGCTCGCGCGGTTCCGCACCCACTCCGTGGCCAACCTCGGCGACGCCCTCGACCGGCTGAACATCGTCGACGGAGGTATCGCCCCCATCTGGAGCGGGGCCAAGGCTGTCGGCACGGCACTCCCGGTCCTCACCGTCGCGGGCGACAACAAGGCCGTGATCGCGGCGCTCGAACACATCCGCCCCGGCGACCTCCTCGTCATCAACGCCTTCGGCTACAACGGCCGCGCCGTCATCGGCGACAACCTCGCCCAGCGATTCGCCGTACACGGTGCGGTCGGCGCGGTCGTCGACGGATATGTACGCGACGCCGCGATCATCGAACAACTCCGCGTCCCGGTCTTCGCCCGCGGGCTGACTCCCGCCGGACCCTTCAAGAACGGCCCGGGCACCATCGGAGAACCCGTCGCCATCGGCGGCGTCGTGGTGAACCCGGGCGACATCGTCGCCGCCGACGGGGACGGCGTCATCGTCATCCCGCCGCACCGCGCCGACGAAGCGCTGAGGGCCGTGGAGGAGATCGTCGCCCGCGAGGCCGCGCTCGACGCCGAGGTCGAGGCGCTGCGCGCCAAGGCCTCGCGATGACCGGCCGGGACCAGGTGGCGGGCCGCCTGCGCGTGGCCGTCGCCGCACCGCTGTCCGAGGAGAACCGCGCGCACATCCAGAAACTGGAACCGCGCATCGACCTCGTCGTCGACCCCTCCCTCCTCCCTCCGATGCGCTGGCCCGCCGACTTCGCCGGCGACCCGAACTGGCAGCGCACCCCCTACCAGCAGCGCGTCTACGAGGCCGCGATCGACTCGGCCGACGCCCTGTACGGCATCCCCGACGTGAACCCGGCCGCCCTGGCGCGCGCCGTCCGGGCCAACCCCCGCCTGCGCTGGGTGCACACCATGGCCGCGGGCGGAGGCAACCAGGTCAAGGCCGCCGAGCTGAACGCCGAAGAACTCCACCGGGTCCTCTTCACCACCTCGGCCGGAGTGCACGGACGCCCACTCGCCGAGTTCGCCGTCTTCGGCGTGCTCGCGGGAGCCAAGGACCTGCCCCGCCTGAACCGCCAGCAGCGCGAACACGAATGGAGCGGCCGCTGGACGATGGGGCAGGTGAACCAACAGACCGTTCTCGTACTCGGGCTCGGCGGGATCGGCCGCGCCGTCGCCGCGGCCCTCCACGCACTGGGCGCGAAGGTCATCGGCACCAGCAGAAGGGACGTCGCTGTCGCCGGGGTCTCCGCCGTAGTACACCCCTCCCGTATCACCGAGGTAGCCCCCACCGTGGACGCCGTCGTGAACACGCTCCCCGGTACCGAGGCCACGGAACACCTCATCGGCAAACGGTTCTTGAACGCCCTCCGGCCCGGCGCCTGCCTCGTCAACGTCGGCCGCGGCAGCGTCGTCGACGAGACCGCCCTCATCGACGCGCTCGCCTCCGGCCGGGTCGGCTTCGCCGCGCTGGACGTCTTCGAGTCGGAGCCGCTGCCGGCCGACAGCCCGCTGTGGGACCACGACCGCGTGCTGGTGAGCCCGCACACCGCCGCGCTCGACACGGCAGAGGACCGCCTCATCGCCGAACTCTTCGCCGCCAACGCCACCCGGCTCCTCGACGGACACGGCCTGGTCAACCGCGTGAACACCGTCGAGTTCTACTGACCAGGGCGAGGGCCACGCACACACACCCCACATCACCGCCGCCCCGGCCACAGCGTCAGAATGACACCCGGCGCACCCACCGATCGAAAGAGGTCCAGATGAACACCAGCGCAACGGCCAACATCGGCGTCGTCGGGCTGGCCGTGATGGGATCGAACCTGGCGCGCAACCTCGCCTCCCGCGAAGGCAACACGGTCGCCGTCCACAACCGCACCCACGCCCGCACGGAGGAACTCCTCACCGAGCATCCCGAGGCGGGATTCATCGCCGGCGAGTCGATCGACGACTTCGTCGCGTCGCTGGCCAGGCCACGCACCGCGATCATCATGGTGCAGGCCGGGGCGGGCACGGACGCCGTCATCGACCAACTCGTCGAGCGCTTCGAGCCCGGCGACATCATCGTCGACGGCGGCAACGCGAACTTCCACGACACCATCGCCCGCGAGAAGAGGCTCGCCCCCACCGGCATCCACTTCGTCGGTGTCGGCATCTCCGGTGGCGAGGAAGGCGCCCTCAAGGGCCCCTCGATCATGCCGGGCGGCTCGGAAGAGTCCTACCGGACCCTCGGGCCGATTCTCGCGTCCATCGCCGCGGTCGCCGAGGGCGAGCCCTGCGTCACACACGTCGGCACCGACGGCGCCGGCCACTTCGTCAAGATGATCCACAATGGCATCGAGTACGCCGATATGCAGCTGATCGGCGAGGCGTACGACCTGCTGCGAACGGTCGGCGGTCTCCAGCCGCACGCCGTCGCCGACATCTTCGCCGAATGGAACAAGGGGCCGCTCGAGTCCTATCTCATCGAGATCACCGCCGAGGTCCTGCGCCAGGTGGACCCCGGCACCGGCAAGCCGTTCGTGGACATCGTGCTGGACCAGGCGGGTTCCAAGGGCACCGGCGTGTGGACCGTGCAGAACGCCCTCGACCTCGGCGTCCCCGTAGGCGGCATCGCCGAGGCGGTGTTCGCCCGTGCCGTCTCCGCCAAGCCGGCGCAGCGCGCGGCAGTGCGGCAGCTGGTCACCCGCCCGGAGGTACAGAAGGTCGATTCCGCCGCCTTCGCGGAGGACCTCGCCAAGGCCCTCTACGCCTCGAAGGTCGTCGCCTACGCGCAGGGTTTCGACGCCATCATCGCCGGCGCGCAGAAGTACGGCTGGAACGTTCACAAGGACCAGATCGCCAAGATCTGGCGTGGCGGCTGCATCATCCGTGCGCGTTTCCTCAACCGCATCGCCGAGGCGTACACCGAGAACCCGGACATCACCACGCTCCTCGAGGCGCCCTACTTCGCACGGGCCGTTGTCGAGGGGGAGGCCGCCTGGCGTCGTATCGTCGCCACCGCCGCCCTCTCCGGCGTACCGGTTCCGGGCTTCGGCTCCGCGCTCAGCTACTACGATTCGCTGGCCGCCGACCGGCTCCCCGCCGCGCTCATCCAAGGCCAGCGCGACTTCTTCGGCGCCCACACCTACCGACGGATCGACAAGGAGGGCACCTTCCACACGCTCTGGTCCGGCGACCGTACCGAGGTCGAGGTCGAGGGCTCCGCCCACTGATTCCGCCCTGCGCGGACATACGAAGCGTTCGGCCGTGCAGGTCGAAGTGGAGGAGGGGCGGGTCTCGACGGCGGCCCCTCCCCCACCACCGCGTCGAAGTTGGACCTCACCAGCGATCAGATCGAAGCCTCGTCGGCCGGCGAAGGCACGGCGCACGGGCGGAGGACCATGAGCGAGCCTTCCAAGGTGGACCGCACGCTGCTCGCCGTCCTGACCCGACTGATCCCCCAAGCCCTGCCCGAACACCGGATCGTCTCACCGCGCACCCTGCTGCCCTGGCACCAGCGTCTGGTGAAGCAGAAGTGGACACAGCCGCCGTCTACCGGGCGACCGCCCCCACCGGAGGAAATCCGCAACCCGATCATCCGGCTCGGCGCCGAGACCCCCCGATGGGGGTTCCGCCGCGTGCACGGCGAACTGCGCCGCCTCGGGCACAAAGTCAGCCCCGCCACCGTCCGTCGGGTACTGCGTGCCACCGGTCTCGGTCCCGCCCCGCGCCGCCAGCCGGCGCGCGGCGAGTGGGCCGCCTTCCTCAAAGCCCAGGCCAACGGCCTGCCCGCCACCGATCTCTTCCATGTCGACACCATCAGCCTGCAGCGGCTCTACGCGCTGTTCGTCATGGAGGTGCGCACCCGCACCGTCCACATCCTCGGCGTCACCGCCCACCCCACCGCCGCATGGGCCACTCAGCAGGCCCGACAGTTCCCTGTGGCAACTCGGCGATCGGGCCGCGGAATTCACTCACCTCATCCGCCACCGGGACACGAAGTTCACCGCCACCTTCGACACCGTGTTCACCGGCGAGGACAGCACCGTGGCCAAGATCCCTCCACACAGCCCCAACTGCAACCCACACGCAGAACGCTTCATCCACTCAGCACGGGAAGAATGCACCGCCCGAGTCCTGCTCTTCGACCGTGGCCACGCCGAGAAGATCCTCCACGACTACACACACCACTTCAACACTCACCGACCCCACCAAGGCCGTGACCAACTCGCGCCCACCGACAATCCGAACGCCATCCCCCCTGCCCGCAGCCCGGATCAAACACCGACAAGCCATCGCAGGCCTCATCAACGAGTACCACCGAGCCAGCTGACGATAGGAGATTCCCAGCTCACAACCCGTGAAGCCATTCTGAAGCGCTACGGGGGTGAGAAATGCTGGGCGAGCGTCGCCCGGAACCGAGGTGCCCGCCCCTCAGGGACGCCAGCGCGACGACGGGGGCGCCTCAGTTCCGGGCTTATGACGCCGCGATGCCGGACTACGGCCGGCGAACGGCCTCGGCCGCGGAGGTGATGACGTCGGCGACCGTATCGGGACGCGTGATCAGCGACAGGTGACCCGCTTCTACCTCGGTGATGTGCGCGTTCGCGCGCTGGGCCATGGCCCGCTGCTCGTCCGGGACGATGACATGGTCGGTGGTGCCAACGACGGCCCAGGACGGGATGGACTCCCACGCGGGGGCGCCGGATGGCTCCGAACCCGCGCTGACCGCGAAGGGCCGCTGGCACGCCGCGAGAAGCCTCGCCTGCGCGGTGGGTACACCGCTCGCGAAACAGTCCTGGAAGCCCTTGTACGTTCCGTTCGCAGCCCACTTGAGATAGGCGTCGACGTCGCCCGCCGGCCCTCCCGGGTAGGGCACCAGGTTGAGGAACGTCGACGGTTCAGCCGTGACGCAGGAACCGGGCTTGGCCCCGTTGATCTGGAACACGGTCTCGCCCTCGGCGGGGATGTACGCGTCGTCGTAGACGAGCGCCTTCACGTTATCGCTCTTCGCCGCCGCGTTGGTGATGACCATGCCGCCGTAGGAGTGGCCGACCAGGACCACGGGGCCGGGGATGGTCCGCACGAACGATGCGAGGGTCTCGGCGTCCTGGGAGACCCCACGCAGCGGGTTCGGCGGAGCGTAGACGGTGTAACCGGCGCGCTGCAGGCGGCCGATGACCGCGTTCCAGCTCGAAGCGTCGGCCCATGCGCCGTGCACCAGCACGATCGTCGGCTTCTCGCCGCTGTTCTTCTCGGCGGTCGCCGCGGTCGACGGCGCCGCGGTCACCTGGGAGGTCGAGGCGAACACGGCGACGGCAGCCGCCAGGGCACAGGACGCGGCGAGTGCGCGCGCTCTTTTCGTACGGGGTAGAGGAATGGCTCTCATGCGCTTTTCCTTGAATGTGAAGGGGCGTTGAGGAGGTGGTAGCCGGTCAGGCGCCGGTGCTCCGGACGGCTTCGCGGATCAGATCCGCGACCTTCTTGGGGTGCGCGAGCATGACCAGGTGCGAGGAGTCGACCTCGACGGTGGTCATGCCGGCACGCTGGTAGCCGAAGCGCTCGACGTCCGGGTTGATGGTGTGGTCCGAGGACGACACCAGGCCCCACGACGGCTTGGTCTTCCACGCCGCGGCCGGGGCCGCCTCGGCGAAGGCCGCACCGGCCAGCGGACGCTGGGAGATGGCGAGCACCTTGGCCAGGTCGGGGTCCACATCGGCGGCGAAGATGGCGGGGAACTTGTCGATCTCGACCGTCACATCGGTGCCGGGCTCGGTCGAGCCCTCGACCGGGAACGGCGAGAAGACAAGGGCCGAGGCCAGGTCGGAGTCGGGGAACCGGCCCTGCAGCTCGCCCAGGCTCTCCCCCTCTTCCAGGGCGTACCCGGCCAGGTAGACCAGGGCCTGGACATTGTCCTCGACGCCCGCGACGGTGATGACGGCACCGCCATAGGAGTGCCCCACCAGGATGACGGGACCGGGAATCCGACGGACGATCGAGGCGATGTAGGCGGCGTCGCCGAGCAGGCTGCGGTTGGGCACGGCCGGGGCGAGCACGTTCAGCCCGTCGCCCAGCAGTTCGGGGATGACGCGCGCGAAGCTGGACGCGTCGGCGAAGGCACCGTGCACGAGGACGACGGTGGGTGCGGAATCGGTCATGGTGAATCCTCCAGGGAGAAATGCGTGACTGGGATGGGGGGTACGCGGGCGTCCTACTGGCACCGGAGCAGGTACTTGTGCTGTCCCGACAGGACGAGTTCGCCGCGCTGGTTGTGGATGGTGGCTGCCGTGACCACGATGCCGGTGCTGCCCTTGGGCTCCAGTCCGGTGATGGTCAGGGCGGGGTACAGGGTGTCCCCGGAGTGCACCTCCGCCAGGAAGGTGCAGGACAGTTCGAGGAAGCTGATGAACACCTCGCCGATGAAGTGCGGGAACAAGGTGGCCCCGGGAGCGGTGAAGGCCAGCACCTGAAGACCGTGCACCACCGGCGCGGAGTGTCCGTGTTTGCGGGCCCATTCGGCGTCGTAGTGCACCGGATGGTTGTCGGCGGAGACCGTCTGGAACGCCGCGGCATGGGCATCCGTCAGGGTCCGGCTGGGAGCCCGGAAGACCTCACCGATGCGCAGGTCCTCGAATGTCCTGGCAGGGACGACGAGGAACGCGTCAGGGTCAAAGTCGGTCGGCTCTGCCGGGTTCGGCATCTCCATCAGATGGCCTTTCTAGTTGTCGCGCTTGACGTGAGCGGCTTGGAGGTTGGGGTCCGCGTCGGTGAAGTAGGCACCGTTGGCGATGTAGGCCGTGCCGCCCCGTATCGCGAGCGAGGTCGGGTTCTCCAGCCCGTCGGCGGCGGTCATCACGATGGAGTGGCTGCCGTCGGGCTTGACCAGGGCGATCTCGTTGTTCTTGTTGATCGCCGCGAGCAGGGTGTCACCGGCGCCGGTGAAGTCGATGTCGTCGATGTTGACCAGCCCGGTGGCCTGGGTCTCGACGGGCCCGGCGCCGCCGTGGCACGTGATGGGGACGCGCAGCACGGTGCCCTTGTCCAGGTTGGACACCCAGGCGGCACCGTTGTGAATCTTTATGCCGTTGGCTCCCAGGAATCCGGCGGGCGCCAGCTCGGGTGCGGTGGACCACCGGGTGGGCGTGCCACCTGTGGTCGGCACCCGCCAGACCGTGCCCAGGACGGAGTCGGTGATGTACAGCAGGCCGCTCCGCCCGTCGAGGGCCAGGCCGTTGGGCAGGCTGTCGGCCGGGAGCGCGGCGATGCGCTGCGGAGTGCCGCCCGGGCGAAGGCGCCATACGCCGGTGAGATCGCTGGAGCCGGTGGCATACAGGAAGTACAGGGTCCCGTCCTGGGTGCGGACGATGCCACCCAGGAACGGCGCGGTCAGGACGGGGGTGGTGGCCCCGGCCGGGGGCGCCGGAAGGGTGGCCAGGATGTGGACTTGGCCATCGGGGGTGATGCGGGCGACCTGGCGGGAGAAGGCGAAGGTGACGTCCGCGCTGCCGTCGGGCTCCAGGGTGATGTTCTCCGGTCGCTGCCCGTCGGTGATGTTCAGATGGGCCACGAAGCGTACGTCCGACACCGGTCCGGAGGCGGCGATCGCCACGCCGGTGACGGTGACGGTGAGCGTCGCCGCCACGGCCGTGGCCAGCAGGCCGGTCCGTGTTCTTGACTTGATCATGGGCATGATGATGTTCCTTTCCGACGTGAAGGTTCGACGTACGCGCTCAGCCGACGAACCGCTGGCGCAGTTCGCCGATGCCCTCGATGGAGCTGACCAGTTCGTCGCCCGGAGCGAGCCAGCGCTGCGGCGAGCGCCCGAGGCCGACGCCGGCCGGGGTACCGGTGAAGATGACGTCGCCGGGAAGCAGCGGGAGCACCGCGGACAGCTTGGCGATGAGGGCGGGCACGGAGAAGATGAGCTGCCGGGTACGGCCGCGCTGGACCTCCTCGCCGTTGATGGCGCAGGTCAGCTCCAGGTCGTCAGGGTCGTCGAACTCGTCCGGAGTCACCAGCCAGGGACCCATGGGAGCGAAGCCCGGAAAGGACTTGCCGAGACTGAACTGGGGGGCCGGGCCGGCCATTTGGATTACACGCTCGGAGATGTCCTGGCCCACCGTCAGTCCGGCGACATGACTCCAGGCGTCGGCTTCGGACACCCGGTACGCCCTGCGGCCGACGACCACGACAAGTTCCACTTCCCAGTCGGTGTGACCACCCTTGGGCAGGATCACCTGAGTCACCGGTCCGGTGATGCTGGTCGCGTACTTGGTGAAGACCGGCGGCATGCCCTCGGGGGTGGTGAAGCCGGCCTCTGTGACGTGCTCGCGATAGTTCAGACCGATGGCGAACACCTGGCGGGGAGCAGGTGTCGGTGCGCCGAGTGCCACCGGATCGAAGGGGACCGCGCCGGTGAGATCGGCCTGGGCGGCCCAGTCACGGAACTCCGCCCAGCGGTCGTAGACGGCCTGCGGGTCGGAGGAGAACAGACCAGCGCCGGCCTTCTGGACATCAACCGCCCCGTCGGCGGTGATCAGAACCAGTCGGCTGGCGAGATTGGCGATGCGCACGGCACGCTCCTGGTGCGATGGGTGGCGTATGGGGGCCGAACGTCGTCGGGTCAGCGCTCGTACGGCGGGCGGGTGGCGCGTTCCAGGGCCAGCAGCGCCGAGTGGTACGGGCGGCCGGTGACGTGCTCCATGCCGATCTCACAGGTGCGGTTGGCCGACAGATGCGCGTCGAACTCACGCGCGGTGACCTCCGCGGCCTCGTGCCTGGTGGCCGCCTCGGTCAGCTCTTTGTGCAGCAGTCCACGGTCGCCGGCGAAGCCGCAGCACTCCGCGTGGACGGGCACACTGACCTCCTGTGCGACGAACTGCGCGACCGCGCGCAGCTCTTCGACATCCCCCAGGTGTCGCATCGAACAGGTCGGGTGGATCACCACGCTGCCGATCCGGTCGGTCACCTTCAGATGAGGCAGCAGCTCGGTGGCGGCCCACACGACCGAGTCCACGACGGTGAGCGCCTGGTGCCTTCGCCGGTTCTCGGGCTTCAGATACGGTTCGACCTCCCGCCCGATGCCAAGGGCGCAGGACGATGCGTCCACGACGAGCGGCAGCCGTCCGCCGTCGGTCCACTCCCAGGCCCGCTCGACGATACGGTTCGCCATGAGGGTGTTGCCGGCGTCGTACCCCTTGGAGTGCCAGATGGTCGCGCAGCAGGAACCGGCCATGTCCGGCGGGATCCAAACCGGCCGTCCGGCACGGCGGGAGACCTCGACGATCGCCTCGGGCAGCGACGGCCCGTCGCTGCCATGCGGCCCCGCGAAGATCCGGTTGACGCAGGCCACGTAGTAGACGGCGACGGCGGTCCGGCGGTCCGTTTCGGGCATCCGCGTACTCGCGGGGGACGGCATGCCGGGAAGCCATTCGGGCACCAGGTCCGGCGAGACGGCCTTCCGCACTGCCGAGGTGACACTCCCCAGGACCCGGTCGCTGACGTGGTCCGCGACGCCGAGGGCGGTTCGCACCGAGGCTTCCACCAGGGAGAACCGCCGCGCTACACGGGCCGCGTTCCGCTCCTCGCGGGCCGTGTGCCGCTGGTGGCGGAACCGCTTCATCATGGCACCGGTATCGATGCCGACCGGACAGGCGATCTGGCAGGTCGAATCGCCGGCACAGGTGTCGACCGCGTCATAGCCGTAGGACTCCAACAGGCTGTCCATGACGGCCGATCCGAGGGGCTGACGCATCATCTCGCGCCGCAGCACGATTCGCTGACGTGGTGTGGTGGTGAGGTCCCGGCTCGGGCAGACGGGCTCGCAGAAGCCGCACTCGATACAGGAATCCGCGATGGCCTCGATGGTCGGTATGGTCTTCAGCCCTTGCAGATGCGCCTCGGGGTCACGGTTGAGCACCACCCCGGGAGCCAGCACCCCGGCGGGATCGAGCAGCTGCTTGACCTGCCACATCAACTCGGTGGCGCGCCTTCCCCACTCGGCTTCGAGGAACGGCGTCATGTTCCGGCCGGTGGCGTGCTCCGCCTTGAGCGAGCCGTCGAAGCGGTCCACCACCATGGCGCAGAACTCGCTCATGAAGGCCGCGTAGCGCCGGACTTCATCGGGGCGGGCGGCGTCGAAAGCCAGCAGGAAGTGCAGATTGCCATGGGCCGCGTGACCCGCTACGGCGGCCTCGTAACCGTGTCCGCGCTGTAGTTCGGACAGCGCTTGGCATGCCTCGGCGAGCCGCGAGGGCGGCACGGCGAAGTCCTCCGTGATCAGTGTCGACCCGGCCGGCCGGGCCTTGCCCACCGCCGTCATGAAGGCCTCGCGGGCGTGCCAGTACGTTCTGACCGTGGCCGGGTCCTCCACGAAGCGGTTGGTGACGGACGCCACCGGGGCCACCAGTGTCAGCTTCGCCAGGACGTCGGCGGCGGCCTGCCGGTTGGCCTGGTGCGCCGACTCGTCCGCGGCACGGAACTCCACCAGCAGCGCGGCGGTCTGAGGGGGTATCTCGGCCCAGTCGGCGGGAACCCCGTCGACGCTTGCGCAGGCGCGGAGGGTGTTGCCGTCCATCAGCTCGACCGCCCGCGCCCCGGCGGCGTTGAACAGCGGTACCGCGGCCGCCGCGTCCGTGAGACGGGGGAAGAACAGCAACGCGGTGTGGGTGAGACGGTCCAGGGAGACCGTCCGGAACACCGTCTCGGCGATGAAGCCCAGCGTGCCCTGGGAACCGACCATCAGCCCGCGCAGAATCTCCACCGGGGTCGAACCGTCCAGGAAGGCGTCGAGACGGTAGCCGTTGGTGTTCTTCAGCTCGTACTTCGCGCGGATCCGGGCGGTCAGCACGCCGTCGCTCTCGATCTCGGCCTTCAGAGCCAGCAGCCCCTCGCACAGCTCAGGCTCGGCCTTCCGGAGTGCGTCGTCGGCGTCCGGCGCCGCGGTGTCCACCACCGTGCCCGACGGCAGGACGAGCGTCAGAGAGGACAGCAGACGGTAGGAGTTACGGGTGACTCCGGCGGTCATGCCCGAGGCGTTGTTGGCGACGACCCCTCCGACGGTGCACGCACTGGCACTCGCCGGGTCGGGGCCCATCAGCCGGCCGTGCCGGGCGAGCGCGACATTGACGCGCCCCACGGTCGTGCCGGGCCCGATCCTCGCCTCGGCGCCACCGCTGAGCACCTCGACGCCGGTCCAGTGGCGGCGCACGTCGACCAGGATGTCCTTGCCCTGAGCCTGCCCGTTCAGTGAGGTTCCGGCCGCCCGGAAGACGATCTCCCGCCGGTGCTCATGGGCATACCGCAGCACCGCGGCCACGTCCCCCACGCTCTCGGCGATCACCACCACCCTGGGCACGAAGCGATAGGGGCTGGCATCGGAGGCGTACTTCACCAGGTCGGACACCGAGTGCAGCACCTTGCGCTCACCCAGCAGACGGACCAGATCGTTCCGCAGGGCGTCCGGCGTTCCGGACGCCCGGTCGTCCGCCACCCGGTCGGCGGCCGGGCCGTTGGTGGTGAGCGGTCGCAACTTTCCCGGTTCCGGATCGAGCAGTGCCATATGAAAACTCCGTCGCAATTCGGGATGGGCGGCCGGTCGCGCTCCGCGCTCGCCAATGGAGTTTAGGCACAGAGAAGCACCCGGTCGGAGGTCTGTGCACTGCGGGAACATGCATAGTGCGTTCTCAGAAAAGTGCACTCGAAGGAAATCCATACCATTCCCTACGGTGCACCGAATGGCATGTGAATGGAATGTCCACTCCACAAGTGAGAGCCCATGAGCACAGAATTGACCGGCATCACCCACCACACCGCCGAACTCAACGGAATCAAGCAGCACTGGGTGAGCGCCGGGCAGGGGCCGCCGGTCTACCTGCTGCACGGCTTCCCCGAGACCTGGTACGGCTGGCGGAAACAGATACCGGTGCTCGCCGAGCGGTTCACCGTGATCGCCCCGGATCTTCGCGGCTACGGCGACACGGAGAAGCCCGCCTCCGGCTATGACAAGCGGACCATGGCCAACGATGTGATCGCGTTGCTGGACCACCTCGGCCACCAGCGCATCGCCCTGGTCGGCCACGACCGCGGCGCACGCGTCGGCACCCGGTTCGCCAAGGACCACCGAGACCGGATCGACCGGTTCGTGGCCATGG
Organism: Streptomyces sp. NPDC020845; assembly: GCF_044334165.1. NCBI lineage: Bacteria > Bacillati > Actinomycetota > Actinomycetes > Kitasatosporales > Streptomycetaceae > Streptomyces > Streptomyces sp. NPDC020845. The sequence continues at coordinate 442,425 of NZ_JBIRSJ010000008.1, forward strand.
ACAACATCCCCACCCGGATCATCGCCGAGACCTACGACGTGCACCTCGCCCGGCAGGGCTACTGGTTCTTCACCTTCCTCGGCGTACCCGACCTTCCCGAAGCGTTGATCGCCGGCCGGGAGGAGATCTGGCTCACCCACTTCTACCGGAGTTGGTCGTACAACCCCGACATGCTGACCCCCGAGGAGATCGCGGTCTATGTGCGTGCCTATCAGCAGCCCGGTGCGGTACGGGGCTCCTGCATGGACTACCGGGCCGCACCCCAGGACATCGACCAGGACAGGGAGGACGCCGATCAGCTCATAGACTGCCCGGTGCTGACCATCTGGGGGGAGGACTTCAGCGCCGTGGGGCAGGCCTACGACGTCCTGGACGTCTGGAAAGGGCTGGCGCGGAACGTCCGTGGCGTGCCCATCCCCCAGTGCGGACACCTCTGTCAGGAGGAACGTCCCGACGTCGTCAACGCGGAAATCCTCGACTTCCTCGCCGACTGGGACGGTTGAGCCGAACGGCCCGCTCGAACGCGAGCGGGCCCGAAGGCGGCCCGACTGCCGACGGTCCACCGCGGGTCCATGCCGAGATCCGCATCAACGTCATACCCGAATTCCGTCCGGCCGGCTGCGGGATGTGCGATATCGGCCCCAGGTCGAATGCCGCCTCGCCGACCGCGTCCTCCAGGGCGGACTCCTCGCGTTCGACTTGAGCACGGCGGTGATGCTCGGTCATTCGCTCCACGATGTGCCGGATACGGGGGGGTGACCGTTGTCTGCGTTCGGCTCATGCGCGTTCGCTCGGCAATCCCCCGTACAGGGCAAAAGCTGGTATCAGCGGTGCGGCACCAAGCTATGCGGGTTTCCCCGTCGCGGATTTACCGGCGGCGCACGGATTCTTTGTCCCTCGGCGTTCAGGACGGCCGTACAGGACGGCCGTACAGTCCGGGCGTACAGTCCGGGCGGCGCGCTGGGTCGGAACGTCAGTAGGTCTCGGAGTCGGGGACCACATGCATCGCGGCCTCCTCCGCCGACGCGCCGGCGCCGTCCAGCCCCCAGTCGGATGCGAACAGGTCGGACTCGGTGTTCTCATGGCTTCCCTCGTCCGGTGCGACAAGGCGTCCGGCGCGCTCGTCGCCGACCTCGTCGTCGATGAGCTCACCGTCCGTGCCCCAGGTGTCACCGATACCGTCACCCTCCGGGACGCCGATGTCCGGCAGTTCCTCGGCGAGACGCTCGTCCAGGCTCTCCCCTCGCTGCTGCTCAGACGCCGTGACGCCGGTGTGCTCCACGGCCCAGGGCCTTTCCGGGGGTGAGTACCCCTCGTCGAGGGCTTCGTTGCCGGCCCGGTAGTCCAGGGTGTCGGAAGCGTCCAGCAAGCCGACGTCGTCCTGCACCTCCGATCCGTCCGGCTGGTAGACCTCGTCACCCATCATCTCGTCGGTCAACTGTTCTCCATGGGAATCCGAGGGATGGAGCCGCCACCCCTCACCGTTCACTTGCGCTCTTGATGACCACTGCCGCAGATCAGCGGTGGCCGCCCGCGTGCACTTCGGCCACGTAACCGCCCGGGAACCGCACCACGGCGTTGGAGCGGCCCTTGGAGGCATACGGCCCCCACAGCACCTCCGCGCCCGCCGCCTCGGCCTTGTGCAGCGTCACCGCGAGGTCCTTCACCGCGTAGCCGGTGGTCTCCCGCCCGAACGGGTAGGGAAGGTGGCCGTCGGTGACGCTGACGACTGTATTGCCGAACGGGGAGCGGAGGGCGATACGGCGATACGCCTCCTCGGGCAGACCGATGTCGGCGCCGTCCGCCGCACGCTGGTCGGAGACGATCCGTCCCCCGGTGAACCGCAGGTAGGAGCTCAGGAATTCATCCGCCGAGTCGCGCGTCAAGTAGACCCGGTTGTCCGGCACGGTTTCCAGGGGCGGGTAGGACGGGGCCTTGGTGTGCCAGTACAACTGGGCGTTGATGCCACCAGGGAACTGGACGATCGCGTCCCGCCCGATGGGGTCGTCGAAGGGCGCGACGACAAGGTGTGCCCCGCTCTCCCGGGCCAGCCGGACGCCCCTGTCGAAGTCACTCATGAGCCAGCCCGTCCGCTCGGCTCCGAACGGGTAGGGCACAGGGGTCTGGAAGTCGAACACGGACAGGGTGCCGACGGGCGAGAAAACCAGCTCCGACTCGGTCTTGCTGGGTGTCGGGGTGACGGTCGTGACGACCTTGGCCGTGTGAGTCCCGCCGAAGGTCGCCTCCCAACTGGCGACGAACGCGTCCACCGCGCCAGGGGTGACATAGACGTGTGTGGTGTCGTACTGCGGACCGACCGCCGTGGTCGAGATCGTCGCGGCGGCTGCCTCGTCCTGAGCCGAGGACGGGGCCCCGAACCCCATCACGCTCAGCGCCACCATTAACGCGGGCAGCATCCATGCCATCGCTTTGCGCTTCATTCCCCTCCCTTTCCGTCGAGGTCGTGTGAACCAAAAGGTGGGCCTCGCACCGCGTGGCTTTCCTCGCTCTTCAGGCTAGGAATGCGCGGCGTTCCGAGTTGCCCGACGATGCAGGGCCTTCGGTCCCTCAGTGCACTGCCGGCAGCCCACGGAGCGCGGTGCGGGGGCCGCGGGGGTCTCAATGGCGGCGCTGCGCCACTGCACCGGCGACATGCCGTACGTCTCGCGGAAGGTCCGGCTGAAGTGGGAGGGGCTGATGAAGCCCCAACGGGCTGCCACCGCGGCGATCGACCTGTGCGCCGCGCCAGGCCCGGCAAGTTCCCGGCGTGCCGCCTCGAGCCGTCGTGTCCGCACCCAGGCGTTGACGGTGGTGCCGTGCAGTTGGAAGAGCCGGTGCAGGTAGCGCACGGAAATCCCGTGCTGATCGGCGATGTCCTGCGGGGCGAGTCCGGGTTCCCCCAGCCGGGCCTGGACGGACGCCGTGATCCGCTCCCACAGCGCCGGCGCGGGGTGCCTGCCGACCTGTTCCAGGGCCACGGTGGCCAGGATCTCCGCGGCGACGCGGGCAAGTTGTTCCCGGCGGGTCGTGGTGGTCCTGGCGACCTCGTCGACGAGCCCGCAGAGCAGAGGCAGCAGCAGGGCAGCCGCTCCCTCCCCGGCTTCGTCCACCACTGTGGCCGTGAGGGCGGACAGCTGTCCTTCCTCCAGGCGCAGCAGCGCCCGGGGCATCATGAGGATCCGGGCCCGCTGCCGCCGCGGCAGCACGATCCGAAACGGGCGCCGCGCATCATGGAACGCCAGGCGACCCGGCAGGAGTTCGGCGGTGCGGCCGTCCTGCAGCAGGAGCGCGGTACCGTCCAGTTGCTGGCGCACCAGGATGTGGGTGCGGTGGTCGGCGGTCACCGACCGGGCACTGCGCAGGATCGTTCCCGGGCCGAACTCCTCCGTGGCGATCTGGAGGGCCCCCAGCCGCTCGGCGGTCAGCTCGCCCGCCCAGGGGCGGTCAGGCTCCACGTCCACCTTGAGGCCCACGAAGACCTGCGAGAGCGTGCGCTCCCAGGCGGCGACTCGGTCGCCGGGGGCGAGGTCCCGGGTGGAGAAGACCACCCCCTGGCCAGGGGTGGTCAGCGATTCTGTCAGCACGGCGCATCTCCCCCCGCATGCCCTGCGCGCTGTCGGTCGACCCAGTCCGTGGGGGACATGCCGAAGGAGCCGCGGAAGGCCTTGCTGAACCGGGTGGAACTGGTGAAACCCCAGTGCCGCGCGACCTGGGCCACGCTGACGGATCCGGGTGCCTGCGCGGCGAGTTCCCTGCGGCATTCGTCCAGACGCAGCTCGCGGATCCACTGGCACAAGGTGCTGTCCTCGGCCTCGAACAACCGGTGCAGATAGCGGACGGAAATGCCGTGGGCACGGGCGATGACCTGCGGGGTGAGGCCGGCGTCCGACAGGTGCCAGCGAACGAAGGTCTTGATCCGGTGCAGCAGGACACGGTCGGCTCCCGGAAGTTCGGCGGGATCCTCGCCCACTTGCTCCGCCGCCGTGGCCGCCACCAGGCCGATGACGTCCTCGGCCAGTCGCTCGGCCACCGGCGTCGCGTATGTTTCGGAGGTGTCGGCCAGCCGCTCCAGCAACGGCGCGAGCAGGGCAGGGAGACCGCCGTTCGGGCGCAGTACCCGTGCGGTGAGCCGCTGCAGGTCGGCCTCCGACCGCTGGAGCAAGCTCCGCGGGATCGCGAAGACCTTCAGTCGGAAGCGTTCCGGGAAGGTGGTGCGGAAGGGGCGAATGGTCTCGCAGAACCCGATGTCGCCGGCCCGCAGCGCAGCGGTGCGGCCATCCTGTTCGATCTGAGCCCGGCCGGCGCTCTGGAGGGCCACGAAGACGTCCCGCCCGTCTCCACGAGCGATGAAGCGCGGCGCCCGGTGGACCCGGCCCGGGTCGCACTCCACCGTGGTGATCTGCAGGTCCCCGAGCTGGTCGATGCGCATGGCCGCGTCATAAGTGCCGCCTTCAGTGGCGATATCCATTCCCACCAGTGTCGCGAGCACGGCGTCGTGCCAAAAGTCCAGGCTCTCGCGCGGTGGAACCGAACGGGTGGTCAGCACCTGGGCTCGCGACCTCGCGGAGAGGGCCTGGTGCCGGCGGCTCTCTTCCAAGGATCCGGTGACGGTCGGCATGCTGTGAGCATGCTGTGACGGCTTCCGAACACGCATCAGTCGGTCGACTGGTCCCCGGCCCGTTCCACACGTCTCAGCCCAAACGGGCACGCAGGAAGGCGCAACCAGTCACGAGAGCTGCCCGAGTGGACGCGCTGTCCTGCAGGGCGTGCAGCACCACGAAATCGTGGATGGTCCCGAGGAACCGCACAGCGGACGCCTCGACACCGGCCGCAGACAGGTTCCGCGCGTATTGCTCTCCCTCATCACGGGCCACGTCGGCCTCGGCCGTGACGATCAGCGTCGGCGGCAGCCCCACCAGATCCTCCGTCCGCGCACACAGCGGTGACGCGGTGGGCTCGGCCCGCTGGGCCGGATCGGCGACGTACCGCGCCCAGTACGAGCGCAGCGCCCGACGGGTGAGCAGGTATCCGGTGGCGAACTGCCGTTGCGAGAGGCTGTCGCAGCGGTAGTCGGTGAGCGGGTAGTAGAGCAGTTGTGCGCTGATCCGCGGCCCCCGTCGGGACTTCGCCAGCATGGTCACGGCGGCGGCCAGGGTGGCCCCGGCGCAGTCGCCCGCCACGGCCAGCCGGTGCGGGTCCAGACCGAGTTCGTCGGCCCGGGAGACCGCCCAGGTCATCAGGGCGTAGCACTCCTCCAGCGGCACCGGATAGCGGGCCTCGGGGGTACGGCTGTACTCCGGGACGAGGGCGCACACGCCTGCGCCGATGACGAGCTCGGTGATGAGGCGGGCATGGGTCTGCGCGTCGCCGAGCGTCCACCGGCCGCCGTGCACGTACAGGAGGGTGGGGAGCGGACCGGACGCACCTGCCGGACGGATGGTCCAGAATCCGAGTAGCCCCGACGGGCCGACGGACGCCACGCGGTAGACCGCGTCCACACCGAAGTCCTCGAACCGGTCCACCTGGGATTCCCGCAGCGCCTGCCGCCCCGCTTCGGGGCCGAGGTCGTCGAGGGACGGTGGCGTGGCAGAGGCGGTGACGAGACTCTGCACCACGGGGTCGAGGAGGACCACGGTGTGGGGGTCACCGCCCGGCCGGTCCCCGAAGGCTCCTGGCATCACGCACTCTCCTCTGGCTGGGCTGCACCGCTCGACGGTAGGTCCGTAAGGGGCCGGTCGGCGCGCGCCTCACGTCTCCTGAAGGAGATCACGCAGTTGTTGGCGGCGGCTGATACCGAGCTTGGGGTAGACGTTGTACAGGTGCGACCCCACGGTACGCGGCGAGAGGAAGAGCCGTTCACCGATCTCACGATTCGAAAGGCCGCGTGCGGCCATCCGGACGATTTGGCGCTGCTGTGCCGTCAACTGCTCCAGCGCGCCCGGGGCGTCGGGGGTGGGTGCCGCCCCGCTGGCGCGCAGCTCGCGGGCGGCGGCTGCGGCGAAGGCCGCTGCGCCGAGGCGTTCGGCGGTTTCCAGCACGGTGGTCAGCTGCTGACGCGCCTCGAGTGTCCGGCGGCAGCGGCGCAGCCAGATGCCGTAGTTGAGGCGAGCGTGGGCGCGTTCCCACGGCCAACGGTCCGCCTCGTGGTTGACCAGGGCGAGGTGGAAGTGCTGCTCGGCGTCGTAGTCCGGGCCGACCAGGGCGGTGGCATGGTGCAGGAGCAGCGTCATCCTGGTGCTCGGGCGCTCCCCCTGCTCCGCCCGGACGCGCTCCAGAATCGGCAGGACCTCGTCCGATCGGCCGGTCCGTTGGGCTGCGACCGCGAGTTCGGCGATGCTCCGGGACGACAGGAAGGGGTGCAGCGGCGATCCGTCGGCCGTGAACAACTCGCGCAGGTGCCGCCAGCCCCCGTCCGCGTCCCCCAGCGCCAGGGAGGCGAGTCCTCTGGCGCGCAGCAGGCGTGCGTGCGTGGCGCGGTTCTCGTCCAGGCTGACCGCGTACCAGATCGAAGGGGTGAGCCAGGGCTCCGTCGGGACGGCTCCGCGCAGCGCCTGCAGGGTGAGGGCCTGCGCTTCCACATCCGCCTGGAGGCGCGGCAGGCGCAGCACCGCGGCCTCGGCCGTGGCCTCCCGGATCAGGGTCTCGGCCTCGGTGAACCGCCCGGTGTTCACGAGGGTGTCCAGGAGAGCGAGGAGCGACCAGGCACGGATACCGAAGGCGCGGGCGGTACGCAGGTGAGTATCGGCTTTGCGGAGCTGTCCCAGGCACACGTCCGCCTCGTCGGCGTGGTAGGCCACCGAGGCGAGCGCCATCCGGCAGGCCAGGGCGTCCGGGGTGTCCGGCAGCGCGGTGTGCGGGCGACCGAGGCTCGGCAGCAGGCGGGCGGCGGCCTGCGGCCGGATCACCACGGTGACGAACGCATCCAGTGCCTGCTGTGCCTCCGGCGTGTCCAGGCGGCCCAGCGGTCCGGTCACGAGAGCCCGGCGCTGCTCGGCGCGGTCGGCGGCTCGGGCCCGGTCGATCAGCGTGGACAGGGCCGCCTTGTGCTCGGGCAGACCGGACTGGACAGCGATGCCCGCGGCCAGGCTCGCCAATGCGAGCGCGACAGGCCGGCCGACTGCCGAGAAGTGCTCCGAGACGTTCGCCAGGACGTCGAAGGCCTCCTGCTGGAAGGACTCCTGGGACAGGGCCGAGGCCAGGGCAGCGGCCGCGAGGCAGGCGAGTTCCGGATCCGTGGAGTCCTGGACGAACCGGCCGTGCAGGTCACGCACCCAGCCGGGGTCTCCCACCATATGCGCTGCCACCAGGGCCTCGGTCAGACGGCGAGCGCGTTCCCGCCGCTGCGGGCTGAGTCGGGCCGCCTGCTCCAGGGCGCGCGCCGCGCCAACGGCGTCCCCGCGCCTCCAGGCGCAGTCCTCGACCACGGCGGCCACGGATTCGCTGGTTCCCACGGTGGCGGCGGCCAGGTGACGGGCCCTGACCTCCGGCTGCGTGGCGGCCCCGGCGAGGTCCAGATGCGCCTGGTGCCGCTCGCCCGCCGGATGCCGCAGGAACGCGGCCGACCGCGCCAGGGGATGCCTGAAGACGAGGCGGTCCTCGACCAGCGAGACCAGACCGGACGCCTCCGCCGGTGCCCACACCGCCAGGTCGTCGGTGTCCAGGGCGGTCATGAGGGCGGCGACGGACGCGCCGGGCCCGGCGGCCGCTGCGTAGAGCAGAGCCCGTCCTGTCTCCGGGGGAAGCATTGCGAGTCGGGTCCCGAAGACCTGCGCCGTGGGCAGGCGCCGCGCCATTGCGACGCCGGGAAGTCCCACCGGGGCGGGTGCGGGCGCACCGCGGCTCAGTTCCACCAGAGCCAGGGGATTTCCCTCGGCTTCCTCCAGGATCTCCAGCCTGCGCCCGCCCGTGGGCGCTGCGGGCTGTCGGTCCAGCAGCGCCGCGGCCGCCGGGGCGCTCAGTGGGCCCAGATGCAGGCTTTCCATGCCGGGCGGCGGGCTGGGCAGGGGTGCGTCACCACGTGCGGCGAGCAGGATCGTCACCGGGCGGCCGGTCAGGAGCCTGGTCCCTGCCCAGAGCGCGTCGAGGAACGCCCGGTCGCAGGTGTGGGTGTCGTCCACGGACACCAGTACCGGACGGGACGTGGCGAGTCGGTCCAGGAACGCCAGCACGGCGGCCTGGACCTCGGCGTCGTCCGGCCCGCTGTCTTTGAGGGCGGGGTTCAGGGCGGCGCTCAGCACCCGGCCATGGGGGGCGGGCAGCGCGGGCAACTCGTTCAGGACCGGCGCCAGCAGTTGCTGGAGGCAGGCACGAACATACCGCCGATCCGCAGCCCAGCCCTGCGCCGACAGCACGAGCATGCCGTTGCCGGTGGCCAGTTCCCGGGCGTGGCGGAGCAACGTCGTACGCCCGATCCCCTCCTCCCCGAGGAACAGCAGCGCTGGGGGGCTGCCGGGCTGCCGCGTCAAGCACTGCAGGATCCGCTCGATCTCGCTGTCCCGGCCGAGGGGGCGCTGTGTCGCCGTACGGCGGGGTCGGCATCCGGCGGCTTCCTCGGCGACCGCGGACCGAGGTGGATGGACCGTCATGCAATACCCCTGACCTGCTCGGCTGCCCATGCCTGTAGGCGTTTCCCTGGCCACGGCCATAATCAGAGGAGACGACGTCGCGACGCTTCTGTCATATGACCAGTCGTGCGGTCGGGTGGCACTATTCCCAGCGTCATGATCACCGGCTGGAGGAGTACGACCATGATGCGGGCTGGTAGCGAGCATCTTGCCGATCCCGGCATCCTGGGCAGGGCTGTCGAGCTGTCCCGCCTCGAAGACCTGCTCGGTGCGGTGGACGGCACCGGCCCGCAGGTGCTGGTGCTGACCGGAGAGCCGGGGGCGGGCAAGAGCACCCTCGTCGACTGGACGGCCGAGCAGGGCCGGGCCCGCGGCCTGCGGATCCTGCGCGTGCGCGGCAGCGAGGGCGAAACCGGACTGAGCCTCTCGGGTATCCACCAGCTCGTACATCCGCTGCTGCCCGGTGACGCGCTACCCGCCCAGCAGCGGGAGGCCCTGGACCGCGCCTTCGGGATGGCGGTGGCGCCGGACGAGGTGGCTCTCGACCAGCTGTCGTTGTGCATCAGCGTGCTCGCCCTCATCGGCGACGCCGCCGCCCGCCAGCCGCTGCTCCTGCTGGTGGACGACGCTCAGTGGCTCGACCTCGGTTCGGTGGACGTGCTGGGTTTCCTCGCCCGGCGTCTGGAGGGCAAGCCGGTGACAATACTGCTCGCCGCCCGTGAGGAGGCCGTGCCGGCCCGCTTCGACCGGGACTTCCCGCATATGACCGTCGGCCCGCTGAGCCGGGCGGCGGCAGGGCTGCTGCTGGACGCCCAGCCGAACCCGCCCCGTGGCTGGGCCCGCGCCCAGATCCTCCAGCAGGCCGCCGGCAACCCGCTGGCCCTGATCGAGCTGCCCCGGGCCTTCGCCCAGGGCCGGACCGGCACGAGTCAGGACGGCGGTGCCGCCCTTCCGCTCACCGCGCGCCTGGAGAACCTGTTCGCCGCCGACCTCCCCGGCCTGCCCGAGCCCACGCGTGAGGCGCTGCTTCTGGTCGCCGCCGCGGGATCGGCGCAACTGGCCGACCTCCTGCGCGCCGCCCCGTCGCTGGACATCGTCCAGGCGCTGGCCCCCGCGGAGCGCGTCGGCCTGGTGCGGATCGAGGACGGCCAGGTGCTGCTCCGCCATCCGCTGGTCCGCTCGGCCGTCTACCAGGCGGCTTCCTTCTCCGAGCGTCGGCAGGCCCATCTCGCCCTGGCTTCCGCCCTCGCCGCAGAACCGGACCGCCGCGCCTGTCACCTGGCCGCCGCGGCGACGGGTCAGGACGCCGAGGTCGCGGACGCCATGGCGGAGAGTGCCGAACGCGCCGGCGCCCGGGGGGGGTACGCGGCGGCCGCGGCGGCGCTGGAGCGCGCCGCGGAACTGACCCCGGCAGCTGAGCTGCGCGCCCGGCGCCTGCTGGCGGCCGCACAGGCGGCCATGTTCGCCGGCCACCCGCAGTGGGTCGGCGAGATCAGTGCACGCGTAGGCGACCTGACCGAGGATCCGCGGCTGCGTGCCGAGGCCTCCCTCCTTGGCGGATGGGCCCTGGGAGTCACGCTCCGCCACGAGGAGGCGCTGGCGCTGCTGCTCGGCGTCGCCGAGGCCGGTGCCGCCTCGGCTCCGGAGCTGGCGCTCGGCACACTGAGCACCGCTGCGACGTCCGTCTACAACTCCGGAGCGCCGTTCTACCGTACGGAACTGCGGCGGATCAGCGCGCTGATCGACGAAGCCGGTAATCCCGCCGCCCTCGCCTGGTCTCAGGCGGTCATCGATCCGCATCACCAACGGGCGAGGCTGATCCAGCTGCTGAAGAACGGGCTGGCCGCCATGTCACAGGAGTCGCTGGCGGATCTCACGGCGCTCGGCGGTGCGACGTGGATCCTGGACGAGACCGAGGAGGCCGTGCGCATTCTCGGGCGGACCATGGACGTCCTACGGCGCGCCGGCAGCGCGGGCACCAACGCAACCGTCACTCAGGCGCTCGCCCTCGCCCTGTTCGAGAGCGGTTCATGGACGGCGGCCCAGGCCGCGGCGGACGAGGCGTTCTGGATGGCGACGGAGGCGGGCGCCGACAACGTGACCGTGGGCTCCCGCATCCTCCAGGCCACACTGCGCGCGCTGCGGGGCGAGCACACGGCCGCACGGGCGCAGGCCATGGAGGCCGTGCGGGGCGTGGACCTGCGCAAATCCCTGAGCCTTCAGGTACGGCACCGGCACGCCATGGGAATGGCCGCGTTCGTCGCGGGAGCGCATGCCGATGCCTACGAGCAGCTGCGCGCGGTGTTCACGCGTGACTTCCGGCCCGCTCCCATCCACTACCACGCCTCCGTCTACTACCTGGGCGACCTGGCCGCCGCGGCGGTCCGCTCCGGGCGGGCGGACGATGCGCGCACGGTGGTCGACGCCGTCGAGCACCGCCTCGGACCCGACAGGTCCCCCCGGCTGGCCGCCGTCCTCCACCGGGCCGCCGCCCTGCTGAGCGACACCGAGGAAGCCGAGGGCCACTTCCGTGCCGCCCTCGCCGACCCCGCCGTCGACTGCTGGCCTTTCGAGAAGGCACTCACGCAACTCGACTTCGGGGAGTGGCTGCGCCGACGGCGCCGCAACGCCGAGGCACGCCCCCACCTCGGCGCGGCACTGGAGTGCTTCCAACGGCTCGATGCCCAGCCCTGGGCCGATCGCACAGCCGCAGAGCTGCGGGCGGCAGGAGCCCCGGGGGAAGCGGCGACGGCCGCGAGTCCAGCGAGCGAGCTCACCACGCAGGAACGGCAGATCGCCGAACTGGCCGCGCAGGGCCTGACCAACCGCGACATCGCGGCCCGGCTCTACCTGTCCCCCCGGACGGTCGGCTACCACCTGCACAAGATCTTCCCCAAGCTCGGCATCCGCTCCAGGGCCCAGCTCCGCGACGCCCTCTCGCAGGATCCATCCCAGTGACCCGCGGCGTTGCGCCGACCTGACCCGAAGCCGGCCGGAACTGAACCGGGCGGGCCCGTGCGAGCAGGACTCCGACAGATCCGGTTTCCACGACCTGAGGCACTCGACCGCGACCTGCTCCTGGAACAGGGCGTCGAACTCGTCGTCATCAAGGAACGCCTCGGCCACGCCCACAGGGACGTGAACCGGCTGGAGTTCTGCGCAGAGACCTTGCGCTGCGCGCTCGAGGCCCTGGCGGTCGCCGCCGGTGACTGGTTGCGCGCGGCCCGGATCGCGGATGTGTCCTGGCAGAAGCGCTACGGACAGCGCGCGGACTCCTACCGGCTGCCGAAAGGCGATGTGGAGCGCGGGGCGTTCGCGGTGCAGGTCGGATCGGACGGCTTCGCCCTGCTGGAGGCGGTCCATCGGCCTGATGCGCCGGACTGGCTGCGGCAGCTGCCGGCCGTGCAGGTCCTGCGGCGGCAAGGGCGAACACCACGCCACCGCCGTGACACCGGCCGGGAAGAAGGCGTTCGCCAAGCGCCTGCCCAACACCGAACCCAAGCTCCGCGAGCTCTTCGCGAAACTCCAGGCCAAGCACGGAACGGTGCTGGTCGTGGTGGATCAGCCGGCCTCGATCGGGGCCCTGCCGCTGGCCGTCGCCCGCGACATGGGCTGCCCGGTCGCCTACCTGCCCGGCCTGACAATGCGGCGGATCGCCGACCTCTACCCCGGCGAGGCCAAGACGGACACGAAGGACGCATTCATCATCGCCGACGCCGCCCGCGCAATGCCCCACACGCTGCGGGCCATCGACGGCGAAGACGCAGGGCCGACATGCTGTTCGCGATGCTCCGTGACGGGACCTTCTACGAACCGCAGCCGTCGGCCTCAGTCACCTGACCTGCGGGTCCGCGAGGAGAACGACTCGATCGGCCTTGACGTCGAAGCCGAGCGCTGGGTGGCCGTAGTCACAAGCGCCAACCAGCAGCTGCCGAAACTTTCCCGGCTCGAGCACGCAGCATGATCGAAACAAACGGTACATAATGTTCCGGATCAGGTTCAGGGCGACGCCGGCACGAATGCCTTGGCGTTGGAAAGGTGCTGATCGAGGAGTTGGGTCGCCTCTTCGACCTTGGCCTTCCTGATCAGCTCCGCGATCTTCCGGTGCACTTGCAGCATCTCCGGCAGGTCGTCGCTCGAACGGTCCACGGACGAGATGGCCAGCTGCAGCTCCGCGAGGAGCGACCTGGCGACCTCCGTGAGCCGTGGACTGCCGAGGAGTCCGACGATGGCCACATGGAACTGCATATGGGTCCGGGAGATCTCGACCGCCCTCCCTTCCCTGACGGCCGCCTCGTACTCCTCAAGCCTGCCACTCAGGGTCGTGAGATCCCTGCGACTGGCATTCACCACCGCACGCACCCCGGACAGCTCCAGGATGCGCCGGGCTCGGAAGATGTCCTCCACCTCGGCCTCGCTGAGCTGCCGGACCAGGACCCCCTTGTTGGGCTCGCGGACGGCCAGCCCCTCACCGATCAGAAGCTGCAGCGCCTCCCGCACGGTGCTCCGTGACACGTTGAGGCTCTCCACGAGCCCGCCTTCACGCAGGGCCGTGCCGGGCTTCAAGCGTCCGTCGAACATCTGCTCCCGCAGCGCCCCCGCCACCTGCTCGACAACGCTGGAGCGGTCGAGGTTGATCGATTCCATGGACTTAATCTAGCGCAGAATATTGTCCGAATGTCGGACGATCCATTGACGCCCAGGGGCACATCTCGCCAACATTGTCCGACGATCCGACATGATCCTGGTGGCGGGCGTGCGAACGAAAAGGTGTTCTGTGACCAGTACGACGACCAAGCTGTGGGGCGGTCGCTTCCGTGAGGCCTCTGATCCGGCTCTCGCCAAGCTCTCCCGCTCGGAGCCCGGCTACTTCGACATGGCTCCCTACGACCTCGCCGGCTCCCGGGCGCACGCACGCGAGCTGCGGCGTGCGGGGATTCTGGACGAGACCGAGCTCGCCGCGGTCCTCACCGCCATCGACCGGCTTGACGCGGACTACCGCGCAGGCGCGGTCGTACCCTCGCCGGATGACGAGGACGTGCACACGTTCCTCGAAAGGGTACTCACGGAACGCCTCGGGCCGCTGGGCGGCAAGCTGAGGGCCGGCCGCTCCCGGAACGACCAGGCGGCCAACGACCTGCGCCTGTATCTGCGGGACAAGGCGCGCACGGTCGTCCAGGCCACCGTCGACCTCATCGAGGCACTGCTCGGGCAGGCGGCCGAGCACACGCACACTCCCGCGCCGGGCTTCACCCACCTGCAGCCCGCCCAGCCCGTCGTCTTCGGGCACCAACTCCTCGCCCACGCACACGCGCTGGACCGGGACGCGGATCGTCTACGGGACTGGGACCGGCGCGCGGCGCAGTCGCCCCTCGGGGCGGCCGCGCTGGCCGGATCCGCCGTGGCCCGGCATCCGGAGCTCGCCGCCACGGAGCTGGGCTACGACCGTGTGTGCCGCAACTCGCTCGACGCGGTGGCCGCCCGGGACCACGTCGCCGAGTTCGCGTTCGCCGCCTCGATGCTCGCCGTCGACGTCTCGCGGCTCGCGGAGGAGGTCTGTCTGTGGGCCTCGCGGCAGTTCCGCTGGGTGGAGCTGGACGACCGGTTTGCCACGGGGTCGTCAATCATGCCTCAGAAGAAGAACCCGGACATCGCCGAACTGGCTCGTGGCAAGGCCGGCCGGCTGCTGGGCAATCTGACGGGTCTGCTGGGTGCGTTGAAGGGCCTGCCGCTCGCCTACAACCGTGATCTCGCCGAAGACAAGCGCGCGGCCATGGACGGCGTCGACACGCTGCTGACCGTGCTGCCCGCCATGTCGGGCCTGATCCGCACGCTCACGGTGAACACCGCCGAGATGCGTGCCCAGGCCACCGCGGGCTTCACGCTGGCCACCGAGATGGCCGACTGGCTCGCGCTGCGCGGCGTGCCCTTCCAGGACGCCCATGAGATCACCGGAGCCGTGGTACGGCGCTGCGAGGATCTAGGCGTCGACCTCCCCGACGTCGGTGACGAGGAGCTCGCGGCCGTCGATCCCCGGCTCACCCCCGAGGTGCGCTCGGTCCTGACCGTCGAGGCAGCCCTGGCCGCACGTTCGAGCCGCGGCGGAACCTCCCCCGCGCGAGTCGTCGAGCAGATCGACGAGTTCGCCGAGCGGATCCGCGCGCACCGAGACTGGGCCGCCGTGTACGACGGTCCGCGCGCCTGACCTCGCCCTCTCCCCCAGCCACTCCCCCGCCCCCGTCCCCGGTCCAGCCTCCGGACCGCGCCGTGAGGAGCTTCGTATGCCCGGCACATCCGCCGCCAAGGCCGCCAGCAGCACCGATCCACCCCTCGTCGCCGAGGAGTTGCTCACCGAGTCCCGCAAGCATCCCGGGCGCTGGGCCGGCGCCGTCGCCGTTCTCTTGGTCGCCGCCTTCCTGATCGACTCGTTCGCCGGGGCGCAGATCGACTGGGGCGTCGTACGCCATTATCTCGGCGCCGGATTCCTCATCCAGGGTCTGGGGATGACCCTCCTGCTCACCCTGGTCGCCATGCTGCTGGGCGTCGTCCTCGGGGTGCTCATCGCGGTCATGCGGCTGTCGAAGAACCCGATCACCAGCGGCGTCGCCTGGTTCTACGTGTGGGTGTTCCGCGGCACACCGGTGTATCTCCAGTTGCTGTTGTGGTTCAACCTGGCCCTGGTCTTTCCGATGGTGTCGATACCCGGCATCTACAGCGCCCGGACCGTCGAGGTCATGACGCCGTTCGTAGCCGCCGCCCTGGGCCTGGGCATCAACCAGGGCGCGTACACCTCCGAGGTCGTCCGGGCCGGCATCCTCTCCGTGGACGAGGGGCAGGTGGAGGCCGCGTACGCCATCGGGATGGGCCGTCTCAGGACCATGTACCGGGTCGTTCTGCCGCAGGCCATGCGGGTCATCGTGCCGCCGATCGGCAACGAGACCATCGGCATGCTCAAGACCACGTCGCTGGCCTCCGCGGTGGGCGTGACGGAGATCCTCCTGGAGGCCCAGCACGCCTACTACGTCAACAACCGGATCATGGAGCTGCTGATCGTCTGCGCCGTCTGGTATCTGGCGGCGGTCTCGGTCCTGAGCGTGGCCCAGTTCTACGTCGAACGGCACTTCGCCAAGGGCTCCTCGCGCCCGCTGCCCCCGACCCCCCTGCAGCGGCTGCGCGCCGCCACCGGACGAAAGCCAGTGCTGCGATGACCACTTCGACGACCGCTTCAACGACCACTTCGACGACCTCCTCTCCTCTCGTGCGCGCCGAAGCAGTCCACAAGTACTTCGGCGACCACCATGTGCTGCGGGGCATCGACCTCGACGTCGCACGCGGTGAGGTGCTATGCCTGCTCGGCCCCTCGGGCTCGGGCAAGAGCACCTTCCTGCGCTGCATCAACCATCTGGAGACGATCCACTCCGGCCGGATCTGGCTGGGCGACGAGACCATCGGTTATCGCCAGCAGGGTGCCAGGCTCGTCGAACGGCCCGAGCGTGAGATCGTCCGCCAGCGCCGCGCCATGGGCATGGTCTTCCAGCGGTTCAACCTCTTCCCGCACCGCACCGCCCTGCAGAACGTCATCGAGGGTCCGGTGCAGGTCAACCGCGAGAACCCGAAATCCGCCAAGGAACGAGGCACCCGGCTCCTGGAGCGCGTGGGCCTCGGCGACAAGCTCGATGCCTACCCCCGCCAGCTCTCCGGCGGACAGCAGCAGCGCGTAGCCATCGCCCGTGCCCTGGCGATGGAACCCCAGCTGATGCTCTTCGACGAGCCCACCTCCGCGCTCGACCCCGAACTCGTCGGAGAGGTCCTCACCGTGATGAAGGACCTGGCCGACAGCGGGCTCACCATGATCGTCGTCACCCACGAGATCGGCTTCGCCCGCGAAGTCGCCGACCGCGTCGCCTTCATGGACGGCGGCCGGATCCTGGAGATCGGCAGCCCCGCCGATGTGCTCGACTCCCCGCGCCACGCGCGCACCAGGACGTTCCTGTCACGGGTCCTGTAGTCCCCTCCCGCGATCCCTGGCCAACGCCGGTCAGCGTGGCCCGCGTGTCACCCGCCCCGCCCTCATCTCCGCTCGTCCCCCTTAGGAGTGCCGCCATGTCCCGATTCGCCCGCGCCCTCAAGCCCCTGCCCCTGCTCGCGGTGGGCACCGTCCTGCTCGCCTCCGCCTGCGGCACCGGCGATGCCGCCAGTGACAAGGCCTCGAAGAACGGACTGCCCGCCGCCGTGGCCCAGTCCGGCACACTGCGGGTGGGCATGTCCCCGGACTTCCCGCCGATGGAGTACATCGACGAGAAGACCAAGAACGTCGTCGGCGTCGACGTGGAGCTCGTGAACGCACTTGCCAAGCAGCTCGGCGTGAAGGTTCAGATCGTCCAGCAGTCCTTCGACCAGCTGCTCAACTCCGTGCAGACCGGCCGGGTCGACCTTGTCATGTCGGGGCTGTCCGACACCGTCGAACGTCAGAAGACCGTCGACTTCATCGACTACTTCGGCTCCCAGGGCCGCTTCTACACCCTCCAGAGCAACACGGCCAAGTACACCCAGCCCTCCGACGCCTGCGGCAAGACACTGGCGGTCAGCAAGAAGACGGACTACTACCAGCAGGCACAGGACTTCGACAAGAAGAACTGTTCCGGCGCGGGCAAGGCCGCGATCGAGCTGCTGCCGACCGACTCGGGCTCCGCGGCCCGTCTCCAGCTGGAACAGGGACGAGCCGACCTCGCGATCCAGGGCGCCGAGAACCTGGCGTACTTCGAGAAGCAGGACCCCAGCAAGTACGAGCCGGTCCTGTCACCCCTGAAGTCGACGCCTTTCGGAATCGTCATGAAGAAGGGCGACTCCAACATGTCCGGCGCCGTCCTCAAGGCCATGAACGCCCTGGTGAAGAACGGCACTTACAAGCGGATCCTCACCACGAACGGCATGAAGTACGCCATCATCACCCCGGCCCTGAACGGGAGCAAGGGCTGACCGGACGACGCGGGGTTCCGTCACACGGGACCCCGCCGCGCCGCAGCCTCCCCGACCGTTCCCTCTTCCCCCCAGGACCACGTGTGACCACAACCGGCCCCGACGCCGCGGAGGGCTTCTGGCCCGCCAGCCACCAGAGCGCGGTCGCGCTCGCCTTCGACCTCGACGGGCCCACGGGCGACGCGATGCTCAACGGCTCCCTCTGGCGCAAGCCCAGCTACTTCGCACTGGGCGCCTACGGGCCGTACCGGGCGCTGCCCCGGATTCTGGACCTGCTCGACGAGGCCGGCGTCCCGGCGACGTTCTTCACCCCGGCATGGGTCGTCGAGACCTGGCCCGAGGCATGCCGCGCGGTGGTGGAACGCGGCCACGAGATGGCCCACCACGGCTATCAGCACGAGCGCTACTGGGACCTGGAGCCCGACCAGCAGGCCGAGGTGATCTCCCGCAGCCAGCAGATCTTCCGCGAGGTGCTCGGCGCCCCCGCGGTCGGCTTCCGTACGCCCTCCGGCGACTGGCATCCCGAAACGCCCCGGCTGCTGGTGGAGGCGGGGTTCGCCTACTCCAGCTCCATGCGCGGCGACGACCGCCCCTACCTGCACGAGATCGACGGTAGGGCCACTTCGCTGGTGGAGATCCCGGCCCGCTGGGACCTGGACGACTACGCCTCCCTCGCCTACACCCGCAACCCGGACTATCCGGCCGGTCAGGATCGCATCGCCAGCTACGAGTTGACGCTCGACAACTGGATGCGCGAGTTCGACGGCCACCACGCCGAGGGGCTGTGCATGACCACCCTGTTCCATCCGAAGGTCTCCGGGAAGCCCGGCCGTCTGCTGCTGCTCGAACGTCTCCTCGGGCACATGCGCTCCAGCGGCGACGTCTGGTTCGCCACCTGTGGCGAGGTGGCCGAGTGGTGGTCGCGCCCGGCCGTGTCCACCGCTCTGCAGGGGGCCGGTCGCGATGTCTGAACCGATGTCCCCGGCAGTCCGCTGGCCCGGCGGCGCCCGCTGCGCGGTCGTGGTCAGCGTCGACTTCGACGCCGAACTGCCCCTGCTCGCCTCGTCCCCGGACATCGCCCGGCGGGCCAAGACGCTCTCGGTGGGGCGTTACGGCGCCACGCGCGGCGTCGACCGGCTGCTGCGGACCTTCGGCGACCTGGGCGTACGCACCACCTGGTTCGTGCCCGGCCGCCAGGCCGAGAACCGGCCCGGCCTGGTCCGGCAGATCGCGCGAGCCGGTCATGAGATCGCCAACCACGGCCACGCTCACGAGAACTTCGACCTGCTCGACCTGGCGGGCCAGCGCGCGGTCATCGAGCGCGGCAGCGACGCCCTCGCCGAGGTTGTCGGGCACCGCCCCAGAGGATTCCGCATCCCCGAAGGCGAATGGGCCCCCGGGCTGCCCGACGCGCTCGTACAGATGGGCTTCACCTGGTCCTCCTCCCTGCGAGGGGACGACCTTCCCCATCTCCACCCGGCCGGAGCCGGAGCCTCGCGGCGGCTGGTCGAGATCCCGGTCCACCACGAGCTGGAGGACCACCCCTACTTCTTCTTCAACCTGGACCCGGCCTTCCCCGCCGGACAGTCGCGGATCGCCTCCTACCGCGAGGTACTGGGCAACTGGACCACCGAGTTCGCCGCCTACCGCCGCTTCGGCCTCTGCTACGTCCTGCGGCTGCAACCCGAAGTCACCGGCACCCCCGGACGGATCGCCCTGGTCCGCGAGCTGCTCACGCACATCCGCGGCCATGACGACGTATGGATCGCCACGGCGGGCGAGGTCGCCGACTGGTGGTCGGCCACCCACAAGGGCAACGAACCCGACCACCCCGCCGACGTGTTCGCACGCCTCACGCAAGGAACTTCATGACGGTCACGGCAGAAGCCAAGGACCCGCTCCGCGCGAGCGACGCTCTCGCCGCGCTGGCGCGCTTCACCACCACCACCCGGTTCGACGACCTGCCCGCAGCCGTCGTCGACAAGGCCAGGCATCACCTCCTGGACACGCTCGGGGCCGCCCTGGCCGGTGCGGACAGCACCGAGACCACTGCTCTGCTGCGCATGCTCACCGCCACCGAGTCCGGCGCCGACGCCTGCGTGTGGGGCACCGGGATCACGCTGTCCCCGCGTGGCGCGGCCCTGGTCAACGGTGTGTCCGCGCACGCCCTCGAACTGGACGACGCGGGCGGCTGCGACCACTCGGGCGCCGTCGTCGTGCCCGCCGCACTCGCGGCCCTCGCCGCCACACCCGCTCCGGTGTCCGGAGCGGACCTTCTCACCGCGGTCGTCGTCGGCTACGACGTGGCCCGCAGAGTGCTGGAAGCGTGCGGCGGCTACTGGCCGCACAACGAGGCGGGCTGGCACTCCACCGGGACCTGCGGACCGTTCGGCGCCGCCGCTGCCGCTTCCGCCGCCCTCGGTCTCGGGGTGGAGCAGACGGCGCACGCGCTCGCCCTGGCCGGCAGCTTCAGCGGCGGCATCTGGGCGTTCGTGCACGACGGCGCCATGAGCAAACGGCTGCACGCGGGACGGGCGGCCGAGGCCGGGGTCACCGCAGCCCTGCTCGCGGCGCACGGCGTCACCGGGCCCGCTCAGGTGTTCGGCGACGTCTGGGGCGGCTTCCTGCACACGCTTGCGCCCACCAGCGCCGACCCCGCCGCGCTCACTGCCGGCCTGGGCCGGGAATGGCGGATCTCCCGCTGCTCGCTGAAGCCTTACGCCTCCTGCCGCTCCACCCACTCCTCGATCGACGCCGTGGGCGAGATCCTCGACACCCACCGCCTCAGCGCCGACGACGTGGCCGGTATCCACGTGCGGCTCGATCCCGCCATCAACGGGATGTGCGGCGGCACCGACGTCGCGACGTTGCCCGCGGCGCAACTGAGCCTGCCGTACGCGATCGCGGCACGCATCGCACTCGGAGGCGCGGGCCTCGACGCCTACGACGCGGAGAACCGGCGCTCCCCACGCGTGAGTTCCGTTCTGGAACGGATCGTGCTGGAGGTCGATCCGTCGATGGGCCGCGACACGGAGCCCGTCGTCACCCTCACCACCCGGGCCGGGACGGTGCACCAGAAGCAGGTGACCGACCCCCGCGGCTCCGCGACCAATCCCCTCGACGGCCACGCCGTCACCGCCAAGTTCCACGAGCTCGCCTCCCGCACCCTGCCCTCGGCACGGACCGAGGCGGTGGCCGACGCCGTCGGCCGCCTCGAAAGGCTCGACGACACCCGCACACTGGTGGCCCTCCTCAGTCACCCGCGACCTCGAGAAGACCGGATATGACCTCGCACAGCCCCGACCGGACGCCCGCGGGCGCGCTGCCGCGCGTCGTACTTCTCGACTCGTTCGGCGATCTCAAGGACGTGGCCGAGGAACTGCACGGCCTGCCGGTGGAAGTGAGCCGGGCCGAGCGTGTGCCCAGCGGCCCCGGCATCGTCGCCCTGCTGCCGGGCCCGAAGACCGCTCTGACCGCACAGCAGGTGGCAGCCCTGCCCGACCTGCGGATCGTCGCGGTCACCGCGACCGGCTACGACCACATTCCCCTCGATGCGGTCACGGCCGCCGGAGCCTGGGTGACCACCAGCGCGGGCTACTGCACGGACGAGGTCGCCGAGCACACCGTGGCCTTCGTCCTCGGTCAACTGCGCCAGGTGACCGCGCTGGACCGCTCAGTACGGCGGGGGCACTGGGACGTGCTGAGGGCCCGGCCGCGCACCGCCGCCGGAAGCGTGCTCGGGCTCGTCGGGTTCGGGAGGATCGGACAGGCGGTGGCGGAACGTGCCGCGGCCTTGGGGATGCGGGTCGCGGCATACGATCCGACGGCATCCCCCGCCGCATTCGACAGGCAGGCCGTGACGCGCCACAACGATCTCGCGGAAGTGCTCGCCACCGCGGACGTGGTCAGCCTGCACCTGCCGCTGACGCCCGCCACCGAAGGGATCATCGATGCTCAGTCGTTGGCCGCGATGAAGCCCGGTGCGTACCTGGTCAACGTCTCACGCGGCGGTCTCGTCGACCACAAGGCCCTCGCCGCCGCGCTCGCGAGCGGGCGACTGGCGGGTGCGGCACTCGACGTACTCCCGACGGAGCCGCCGCCCGCCGACGACCCTCTGCTGGCTCACAACAACGTGATCATCAACCCCCACGCCGCGTGGTACTCGCCCCAGGCACGCACCCGCCCCTTTCGCATGGCCGCAGCCTACGTGGCCGACGTACTCGAAGGCCGCGAGCCGACGGGCGCCGTTGCCCGGCCACTCACGAACACGGCCTCCCCTCCCACCGCGAAGCTCACTCCTTCGGCGTCTCTCCCCACGTAGTCAAGGATTCCCAGTGACCGACACCATCACCGAAGAGGAACTGCTCCTCCGCCGCGAACTCGCCGCGGTCTACCGGCTCGTCGCGCACTTCCGAATGACCGACCTCATCTTCACGCACATCTCGCTGCGCCTGCCCGGGCCCGACCACCACTTCCTGATCAACCCCTACGGCCTGCTCTTCGAGGAGATCACCGCCTCGAACCTGGTCAAGATCGACCTCGACGGCAACGCCGTGGACCCGACGCCTCATCGCGTCAACCCCGCGGGGTTCGTCATCCACAGTGCCGTCCACAAAGCCCGGCCCGACGCCCAGTGCGTGCTGCACACCCACACCCGCTCAGGCTGCGCCGTCGCCGCACAGTCCGAGGGCCTGCTGCCGCTCAACCAGATCTCCATGGAGTTCTACAACCGCGTCGCGTACCACGACTACGAGGGGGTGGCGCTCAATCTCGACGAGCAGAAACGCCTCGTCGACGACCTCGGCACCCACCCCGTGATGATCCTGCGCAACCACGGCCTGCTCACCGTCGGCAGCAGCGCGGCGCAGGCGTTCCTGCGAATGTACTACCTCGACAAGGCCTGCCAGATCCAGGTCGAGGCCCAGGCGGGCGGCAGCGCCGTCGTCCTGCCCGATCCGGCGGTGTGCGACTACACGGCACGCCAGCTCAACGGAGAGACAGGAGGGTCGGACTACCAGGACGACGATGCCTACGATCTGGCCTGGGCCGCCCTTCTTCGCCTTTTGGAGCGCATGGCTCCCGACTACCGGGACTGAAGAACGGGCGGCGGCGCTGTCCCGCAGTGCCTTCGCTGAGCGGTTCCGGGCGGCGGCAGGTATGTCGCCGTTGAACCGGGAAGCGGCCCGTGCGGCGGACACGGCACGGCGGGCCGGTTGAGCACCGCACGTCACCCAGACAGGTGACCAACGGACCGATGCTCTCCTGATCAGATGGCACCGCCGTTGAGATAGATCACCTGACCGTTGGCCCAACGGCCGCTACCGGTGAGGAAGAGCACCGCTTCGGCGATGTCGTCCGGTGTGCCCAGGCGTTGGAGCGGTGACGCGGCCGCGATGGACTTCCGCAGTTCTCCGTCTGCGGGTGCCGATAAATCATCCGCGCAGGTGGGAGCCTGTTCACGGATCTTCGCCCTCCTTGAGATTCGCCTCAAGTGCCTTCACCCGCAAAGGGCCGGGGCGTGTGGCTGCCGGGAATTATGTCACCCGGGCTGACCTGCTGGTTCGGATCTGCCAGAGCTCAGCAGGCCGCGAGCCGTTCTGAAGCAGCATGCCGATCGTGGTGATACGGCTGATCTACCTGCTCGCCTGCCAGACCCTCCGATGGCTTGCCCTGCTCGCCCGCTCGGAGTCGTGTGGGGCTCGGTTGTTCATCGCTGCTGGTCAAACACGGCCCTGTGGGTGCGAAAGTCGTCGCCCAGGGCCCCACGAAACCGCATTTCGGGATGTATCGCCCGATTACGTCCGCGGCAATCCATCCGGCTTGGTCTGCCGCGTCGCGCTACGAGCCGGGACCTTCCCAGCCGCGCCGCGGTACCCGTGACCGGGCGCCGGCCGAGCGGGACCGGTAGACGATGTACGGCCGGAACAGATAGCCGACGGGCGCGGTGAAGGCGTGCACGAGGCGGGTGAACGGCCAGATGGCGAAGAGCGACATGCCCAGGAGCGTGTGCAGCCGGTAGGACGGCGGAGCGGCGGCCATGGCGCCGATGTCCGGCCGCAGCGTGAAGACGGAACGGAACCAGGGCGAGACGGTCTCCCGGTAGTTGTGCTCCTCGCCGACCACACCCGCGCCCAGCAGGGTGGTGGCGAGTCCTGCGACGATGGCCGCGACAAGGACGATGTACATCGCCTTGTCGTTCCGCGTCGTCGCCATGAACACCGGACCGCTCGTGCGTCGACGGTGGACCAGGATCGCCACGCCGACGAGCGTGGCGAAGCCGGCGACACCGCCGAGCACGAGCGCCTGCACGTGGTACATCCTCTCGGACAGGCCCGCCGCCGAGGTCCAGCTCTGCGGAATGACCAGCCCGATCACATGGCCGATGACCACCACGAGGATGCCGAAGTGGAAGAGCGGACTGCCGATGCGCAGCAGCCGCGACTCGTACAGCTCGGAGGAGCGCGTGGTCCAGCCGAACTGGTCGTACCGATACCGCCACACGGTGCCGCCGACGAGGACCACGAGGGAGACGTACGGCAGGACGCCCCACAGGAGGACGTCGAGACCCCTCATCGGCGTGCACCTCCCGACGGCGCCGGATCGTACGGTTCCAGGCCGACGCTCTCCTGAGGTGGTCCGGTCCGGGCCAGGCGCTGAGCGGCGGCCCGCTCCTGCGGGGAGGGTCCGGGCAGAGTTGCGCACACGGCCTCGATCACGGCGGCGTAGGGCGAGCGCACGTCCTGCAGCGCCAGCCGGAGGAGCTCGATCCCGGCCCGGTGCTCCTGCAGGAGCGCGAGCCCGTCCGACAGGTCGCCGGTCGCCGCGTACTCAAGAACGACCGGCAGGTAGTCGGGCAGCTCTTCGCTGCCGAGTTCGAGGCCGCCCTCCCGGTAGCGGTCCTTGAGCATGGCCAGGGCGTGGCCGCGGCGGCGGGTCTCGCCGTCGGTCCACCAGGTCAGGTAGAGGCAGCACCGGCGGCGCCGGTCGAAGGTGGCCACGTAGGTCTCGGCGAGGTCGCGCGGCGGTGTGGCTGCGAGGTGGTCGAGGAAGCGGGCGAGCGCCGTGTGTGCCGCGCCGGGAGGCAGGGCGGCCACGGCCTCGGTGACCAGCGGGATCCGGCCCAGCGTGGTTTTGTCGGGATACTGCAGCAGGATTGACGCTGCCTGGCAGATCACTGCGGAGTGGCGCTCGGCGATCATGGCTCCCCACCTTCGTTGCCGGGCTGCTGGCGCCCCGGCGGAAACAGGCCCTCTGGGCGGCCCTTGCCGTCCCAGTTGAGCAGGTTGATCCGCGCGCCTGGTCGCTGTGGGTCGGCGATGCCGCCGGTGGTCTGCCGTTCCTTGAGTGCGTGGAAGGTTTCGATGGACACGGGTACCGGTCGGCCCGACGCTTCGCCGAATGGCCCGCTGTCGTACATCCCGGGGCCGCCTTCGTAGTCGAGGCTGCAGCCGGGTTCTTCGAGCTGCCGGCCTTCTGCCTCGTAGGCGGTGGGGATGACGTAGCGGTCGTGATACTTGGCGATGGCGAGCAGCCGGTACAGCGCGGTGACCTGCTGTCCGGTCATCCCGGCTGCCGCGGCGATCCGTTCGTCGGGCGGGTCACCGAGGTTGATGGCCCGCATGTAGGACCGCATGGCCGACAGGCGCTGCAGTACCCGGCGCACGGGTGCGGTGTCGCCGGCGGTGAACAGTTCGGCGAGGTACTCGATCGGAATCCGCAGGGTATCGATGGCGCCGAAGAGGTTGTCGACGTCCTCGCCGTCGTGGCCCGTGGTAGTCAGTGCGTCAACGACCGGGGACAGCGGCGGGATGTACCAGACCATGGGCATCGTGCGGAATTCCGGGTGAAGAGGGAGCGCCACCCGGTAGTTCTTGGCCAGGGCGTAGACTGGAGAGCGCCGGGCCGCCTCCAGCCAGTCGTCGGGGATGCCGTCCCGGTGCGCTGCCGCGATCACCTGCGGGTCGGAGGGGTCGAGCATGAGACCCAGTTGGGCCTCGTACAGGTCCTTCTCCTCGGCGACCGCTGCGGCCGCCCCGACACGGTCGGCATCGTAGAGAAGCAGGCCGATGTAGCGCAGCCGTCCCACGCAGGTCTCGGAGCACACGGTGGGCAGCCCCACTTCGACGCGTGGGTAGCAGAAGGTGCATTTCTCGGCTTTGCCGGTGCGGTGGTTGAAGTAGACCTTCTTGTAAGGGCAGCCGGTCACGCACATCCGCCAGCCTCGGCAGCGGTCCTGGTCGACGAGCACGATGCCGTCCTCGGACCGCTTGTACAGCGCGCCCGAGGGGCAGGATGCGACGCACGAGGGGTTCAGGCAGTGCTCGCAGATGCGCGGCAGGTAGAACATGTACGCCTGCTCGTAGGCGAAGCGCACCTTTTCCTCCGCCTCGTGGCGGATGCGCTCGACGACGGGGTCGTGGTCCGCGGTCTCGGCCCCTCCGCCGAGGCTGTCGTCCCAGTTCGCGCTCCACTCGATGCGCATCGGCTCGCCGGAGATCAGCGACTTCGGCCGCGCCACGGGGAAGTCGGCCCCCAGGGGCGCGGTGGTGAGGTTCTCGTAGTCGTAGGTCCAGGGCTCGTAGTAGTCACGGATGTTGGGGAGCAGGGGGTTGGCGAAGATGGTGAGCAGCTTGCGCAACCGCCCGCCCGCCTTGAGCCGCAGGCGGCCGCCGCGGGTGCGGACCCAGCCGCCCCGCCACCTTTCCTGGTCCTCATAGCGTCGCGGGTAGCCCTGGCCGGGCCGGGTCTCGACGTTGTTGAACCAGACATACTCGACGCCGCTGCGATTGGTCCACGCCTGTTTGCAGGTGACCGAACAGGTATGGCAGCCGATGCACTTGTCCAGGTTCATCACCATGGCCAGCTGGGCCATGCAGCGCCCGATCGGCTCACGCGCGGGCATCAGTACGTCACCTCCTGGGAGCGGCGGCGGATCACCGTGACCTCATCGCGCTGGTTGCCAGTCGGGCCGAGATAGTTGAAGGCAAACGACAACTGCGCGTAGCCGCCGATGAGGTGGGTGGGCTTGATGAGGACGCGGGTCAGAGAGTTGTGGATCCCGCCGCGCCGTCCACTGGTCTCGGCGACGGGGACGTTGACGACCCTTTCCTGGGCGTGGTGGACGTACACGGTGCCGGTGGGCATGCGGTGCGAGACGATCGCGCGCAGCACCATCACGCCGTTGCGGTTGACTGCCTCGACCCAGTCGTTGTCGCGCACGCCGATCGCCGCGGCGTCGGCCGGGCTCATCCACACCGTCGGGCCGCCGCGGGAGAGCGAGAGCATGAAGAGGTTGTCCTGGTACTCCGAATGGATCGACCACTTCGAGTGCGGTGTCACGTAGCGGACCGTGACCTGCCGTGCGCCGTCCGGGCCGATCTCGGGCTCTCCGAAGAGCCGGTGCATATCCAGCGGCGGGCGGTAGATCGGCAACGTCTCGCCGAATTCGTGCATCCAGTCGTGATCGAGGAGGAAATGCATCCGGCCGGTGAGGGTGTGCCAGGGCTTGAGTTCCTCGACATTGGTGGTGAAGGCGGCATAGCGCCGCCCGCCGGTCTCGCTGCCCGACCACTCCGGGCTGGTCATGACCGGGACGGGCCGGGCCTGGGTGTCGGCGAAGGTGATCCGCCGCTCCTCGCTGCCCGCGGCGAGGTGGGCGAGCGGTCGCCCGGTGCGCTGTTCGATGGTGCTGAACCCCTGGACCGCGAGTCGTCCGTTGGTGGTGGCGGAAAGGGCGAGGATGGCGTCGGCCATCTTGGTGTCGGTGTCCAGGGCGGGCCGGCCGTCGCCCGCTCCGCCGAGCATCACCCCGTTGACCCGGGCAAGGTGCTCCACCTCCTCGTCGGTACGGAACGTCAGCCCTTTGGCTGTCAGCCCCAGTTGTTCCGCAAGCGGACCCAACGTGGCGAGTTTGTCGGCGACCGCTCCGTAGTCCCGCGTCACCTCGGTGAGCACCGGCATCGTCCGGCCGGGGGCAGGGGCGACGTCGCCGCCTCGCCAGTCGCGGACGGTGCCCATGGCCCCAGCGGTCTCGCCCGGGGTGTCGTGTTGCAGTGCGCCGGCCACGACGTCGCGCCGCACCCCGAGGTGTTCCCCTGCGAGCTCGCTGAACCGGCGCGCGATGGCGGTGAACGCGGCGAAGTCGGAGCGCGTCTCCCAGGGCGGGTCGATCGCGGGGTTGAACGCGTGGACGAAGGGGTGCATGTCCGTCGAGGAGAGGTCGTGTTTTTCGTACCACGTCGCGGCAGGCAGCACGACATCGGCGAGCAGCGTGGAGCTGGTCATCCGGAAGTCCATCGCCAGCAGCAGGTCGAGCTTTCCTTCCGGCGCTTCGTTGCGCCACGTCACATCCCGGGGACGACGGCCTGGCGGTGTCTCCTCCGCGCGCAGGCTGGAGTGCGTCCCGAGCAGGTGCTTGAGAAAGTACTCGTTGCCCTTGCCGGACGAGCCGAGCAGGTTGGTCCGCCACAGGGTCAGGCACCGGGGCCAGTTCTCCTTGGCGTCCGGGTCCTCGCAGGCCCAGCCCAGTTCGCCCGCCGCCAGTTTGCGGGCGACGTACTCCGTGGGAACCTCCCCCGCCGCGGCGGCCTCGTCCGCCACGTCGAGAGGGTTGCGGTCGAACTGCGGGTAGGAAGGCATCCAGCCCAGCCGCGCGGACAGCACAAGGGCATCGGCGGTGTGCATGCCCGCGAGGTCGCCGCGGGCCAGCGGTGAGGTGAGCGCGTCGGCGCGGTATCCGTCGTAGCGCCACTGGTCGGTGTGGGTGTACCAGTACGCCGTGCCGATCATCTGCCGGGGCGGACGCTGCCAGTCGGTGGCCATCGCCAGCGTGGACCAGCCGGTGAAGGGCCGGCACTTTTCCTGGCCGACGTAGTGGGCCCAGCCACCGCCGTTGCGGCCCATGGCTCCGGTGAGCATGAGCAGCGCGAGGATCGCCCGGTAGGTCGCGTCCCCGTGGAACCACTGACAGATCCCGGCCCCCATGATGATCATCGTGCGGCCTCCGGACCGCTCGGAGCTGCGCGCCATCTCCCGGGCCACCCGGATCACCGTCGCGGCCGGGACGGAGGTGTGCTCCTCCTGCCATGCGGGCGTATAGGGCTGCTCGGCGTCGTCGTAGCCGACGGGCCACTGGCCGGGCAAACCGTCACGCGGGACGCCGTACTGCGCGAGCATCAGATCGAAGACCGTCGTCACCAGCCGACCGCCGATGCGACGCGCCGGGACGCCGCGGCTCAGTACGGAACCGGTCTCCTCCGTCGTATCGAAACGTGGCAGCAGAACCTCGACGGACTGCGAAGCCTCCCCGAACAGCGTCAGCTGCGGACTGATGTCACCGAGGTCGAGATTCCAGCGGCCGACACCGGAGTCGGTCCACCGCTCGCCCAATGTCCCCATCGGGACGACCGGCTCACCGGTGCGGCCGTCGACAAGCACCGTCTTCCACTCCGCTCCCTCGGACACCTCGCCAAGGTCGGACGCGCGCAGGAACTTCCCCGGTACCAAGCTCCCCGCCCGTTCCTCCAGCGTCACCAGGAACGGCAGATCGGTGTAGCGCCGCACATAGTCCACGAAGAACGGCACCCGGCGCCCGACGAAGCACTCGGTGAGGATCACATGCCCCATCGCCATCGCCAGAGCGCCGTCCGTCCCCGGCTGGGCGTGCAGCCACTGATCGGCGAACTTGGTGTTGTCGGCGTAGTCCGGCGACACCACGACCACCTTCTGGCCGCGGTAGCGGGCCTCGGCCATCCAGTGCGCATCAGGCGTACGGGTGACCGGGACATTCGAGCCCCACATGATCAGGTACGCGGCGTTCCACCAGTCGCCGGACTCCGGCACGTCGGTCTGGTCCCCGAACACCTGCGGGGAGGCGACCGGCAGATCGGCGTACCAGTCGTAGAACGACGTCATGCACCCGCCGATCAGCTCGATGAACCTCGACCCGATCGCATGCGAGACCATCGACATCGCCGGGATCGGCGAGAAGCCCGCGATCCGGTCCGGGCCCCACCGTTTGATCGTGTGCACATGCGCGGCGGCCACCATCTCGACCGCCTCGCCCCACGACACCCGAACATGGCCGCCCTTGCCGCGAGCCCGCTGATACCGACGGCGCCGCTCCGGGTCACCCACCACATCGGCCCACGCCAGCACCGGGTCGCCCAGCCGTGCCTTGGCCTCCCGGTACATCTCGGCCAGCACCCCGCGCGCATACGGGAAACGCACCCGCGTCGGCGAGTAGGTGTACCAGGAGAACGCCGCCCCTCGCGGGCAGCCACGCGGTTCGTACTCCGGTGAATCCGGGCCGACCGACGGATAGTCCGTCTGCTGACTCTCCCACGTGATGATCCCGTCCTTGACGTAGACCTTCCACGAGCACGATCCAGTGCAGTTCACACCGTGCGTCGACCGTACGACCTTGTCGTGGCTCCACCGGTCCCGGTAGAAGACGTCGCCCTCCCGTCCGCCCTTCAGAAAAACCGCCCGTCGGTCGGGTGAGACCTCGCGCCGTGTGAAGAAGCGGCCGGCACGCAGCAGGGCGTCTGAAGCCGTGCCGTCGTACGAGTGCCCGCTACCACCGACGGACATTCGAGGGGTATTGCTGTCTGCCACGATCGTCACCTCGCCTGGGTGCGTGCCATGGGACACCTGGCCGTCCAAGTTACCCATTCATTCCGTTTTCGTACGATTCCGGCTCGACAGCGACTTCACGGGCCGCCTCAATGTGCTGGACAGCTTCACCCTCAGCTGCGGGCGCGTCGCACGGATGGTCGGGTGGTCACGCACCAGCATCGGGAGCGATGCCTAAGCACGGGGCAATCCGTTGCGGGAAGGAGAAGTTCCCTTGAGCCGCGCGTCAGCACCACAGCCAGGTGAGAAGGCGGCATCCTCGGGGTCCACGCGGATGCTCGCCCTGGCCACGGTGGGGTTCATGCTGTGCTTCTGGGCGTGGGCGCTGCTGGCGCCACTCGGCCCGACTCTCCGGGACGACCTGGACCTGACCTCTTTTCAGCAGTCCCTCGTCGTCGCGGTACCCGTGATCGTCGGGTCGCTCGGCCGGATCCCCGTGGGCGCTCTTACCGACCGGGTCGGCGCCCGTCGGATGTTCCCGCTCGTCGCGGGCCTCACCGTGCTGCCTGTTCTCTACCTCGGCCATCTGGCCGGCTCGCTGGCCGAAGTGCTCATCGGCGGGTTCTTTCTCGGTCTGGGCGGCACGGCGTTCGCGGTCGGGGTGCCCTTCGTCAATGCCTGGTACCCGCCGGAGCGGCGCGGACTGGCGCTGGGGATCTTCGGCGTCGGCACCGGCGGCACCGCCCTGTCCTCCTTCACCACCGTGCAGCTGGCCGACGCCGTCGGGCGCGCCTTCCCCTTCGACCTGGTCGCCGGCCTCCTGGCTGTATACGCCCTCGCGGCCCGCCTTCTCCTTCGTGACAAGCCCCACCGTGCCGTGGCGGCCGGCTCAATGCTCACGCGCACCACAGCGACCCTGCGGATGGCCGCTACCAGGCAGCTGGCTTTCCTCTACGCCGTAGCCTTTGGCGGGTTCGTCGCCTTCAGCGTCTATCTGCCCACGTACCTCACCACCGCATACGGCCTCGGCCGGTCCGACGCGGCCCTGCGCACCGCGGGATTCGTCGTCCTCGCGGTCGCCATGCGCCCGGTCGGCGGATGGCTCTCCGACCGGCTGCACCCCGTTCCCGTACTCATCGCCGCGTACGCGGCCGTGGGCGCACTCGCCCTCCTGGCTTCCTTCGAGCTGCCGCTGATCCCGGTCGGAACGCTCGCCTTCCTCGGTATGGCGGCCGCTCTTGGCGCGGGGTCGGGAGCCGTGTTCGCGCTCATCGCCCGCCTCGTGCCTCCGGAGAGCGTCGGCTCGGTCACCGGTGTCGTCGGGGCAGCCGGGGGGCTGGGCGGCTTCTTCCCTCCCCTGGTCATGGGCGCCATCTATGGAGCCACGGACGACTACACATGGGGATACGTGCTGCTGGCGGCCACAGCCGGGGGCACTGCGGCGTTCACCACCACTGCCGTGCGCCGCCAAGCCCGGTGAAGCACGGCGATTGGCGTATTCAGGCGTGGTGTCGGCAAGCCGTTCGACATGGCCGTCCCGAGCCGGAGCGGTTCATGATCGGGCCCCGACCGGGGCCTTGGCCCCGCTGGTGTGTGCTGCCGAGGAGGCCAGCGGTGGGGTAGGCATGCCCGCGTCTGCACGCAGGCCGGCCAGCCAGCCACTCCCGCATCGCCTCCCGGACTGTGTACGGGGGCGTCCAGCGGGGGCCGATGACTCCGGCGCCCGCTGGCCGACATCGCTCGCCCCACCGCTGCGCCGGTGCCGCGGCTCAGACTGGGGCGACCTGGATGTGCCGCGGTTCGGCCGCGTGGGCCTTGGAGAGGGTAACGGTCAGCACCCCGTCGGCCAGCGTCGCGCCCCCGTCCCCACTCCGACACGCCTCTCCCCGTCGCCGCCCGAAACGCGTAGACAGTGCGGGGGCTCCCCAAGGGGCGGACAGTGGAGAAGGGACCTGTGCCGCGAGCCCCGCGGAGGGAGACATGCTGCATCAAATGGTCGGAGACCTCATGACCACGGCCGTTGTGAGTGTGCGGCGGAACACAGGCTTCAAGGACATCGTCCAGCACCTCGCGGAACACAGCATCACCGCGGTACCGGTCGTCGATGACCAATGCCGACCGATCGGCGTAGTGTCCGAGGCGGACCTGCTGCGCAAACAGGAAAGCCAGGCGGATCCAGGCGGACATCTGCCCACCGCGCAGCTGCTGCCCGTGGAACGCGCCAAGGCCCACGCGCTGACCGCCGAGGGGCTGATGACCAGCCCGGCCGTCACGGCGCGCCCGCAGTGGTCGGTCGTGGAGGCAGCCCGCGCCATGGCCCTCCACCACGTCAAACGGCTGCCCGTCGTAGACGACGTCGGTCGGCTGGTGGGCATCGTCAGCCGTGGTGACTTGCTCCACGTCTTCCTGCGGCGGGACCCGGCGATCCGCGAGGAGATCACGACAGATGTCCTGACCCGTACCCTCGGCCTGGCCCCGGGCGCGGTCACCGTCCAGGTCACCGACGGACGGGTGACGCTCAGCGGCACCGTGCCGCAGGACAGCCTCATCCCCATCGCGCTGCGCCTGTCCGAGAGCGTCGACGGCGTCGTCGATGTCACGAGCCACCTCCGCACCGAGCCCGACGACCCAGCCGGTACACCACGGCAGTGACAGGCATCCATGCCGCGGACACTGACGCGATCACTGTCGGCGCTCGGCCTGGGCACCCTGTTGGTGGCCGGGATGGTCACCGTCAGCGCGCGGGCGTCTGGGACGCATACCACCTGAACTCGATCGACGAGGGGCCCGACGGCCAGGTGCTGATCTCGTCCCGCAACATGTGGGCGATCTATGACGTCTCCAGGAGCAACGGGAAGATCCGCTGGGGAACGAATTACCATGAGCCGCCGCTGTATTCGGCGTCCCAGGGGAACACCCAGGCGCTCCCCAACGGGAACGAATTCATCGGCTGGGGCCAGAATTCGTACTACTCGGAATACGCGGACGCCGGGAACTCCGAGAACCACGGCTCGAAGAACCTCCTCTACGACGCGAAGATGCCCGGCTCCGACATCTCCTACCGCGCGTACCGGAACACCTGGACCGGGACGCCGTGCTATCCGCCGAGCGCGGCGGCACGGACCGAGGGCGGGCATACCGTCGTCTACGCGTCCTGGAACGGCTCAACGCCGACGAGGGCATGGCAGGTGCTCGCCGGACCGGACGCCGATTCGCTGTCGGTGGTCGTCGAGCACGCCATGCGGTCCGGGTTCGAGACGACAACCCCGACCACAAACCGAGGGCCCTACTTCCAGGTGCGGGCGCTGGACGCGGCCGGGAAGGTCCTGCGCGTCTCCAAGGTCGTGAAGCTCGGCAGCGTCGATACCGGTGTCGCCCGTCGAGACCACTCGTGCTGCCGGGGGACTGCCTCGGGTCCCCGAACGAAGGAATCAGCCACGCGTCGAAGAGACCTCGCAGGCAGCTCGATACAGCCCGGCAGCCTCTGCGCTGGTCACGCCGCAAGGCGGACAATTCAGCGTTCCCGGTAACCGGAGATAACGCGGCTCCGGTGGGTTCTGGTGACCTTGGACCGGCTGGGCGAGTGCCTGTGGAGCGGAGGGCAGCCGTCATGGCGAAGGAAGCCATGGCGACATGGCCACCGCGATGGAGCGGCTGCCTCTCGCAGAACCCAGAGCAGCAGTGAACAGGACTGATGCACCGCATGTAGTCAAGGAGTCGATCGTTTACGTCATTGCCGACGCCGGCTTGCCCACGCTGGAGGCCGACGACGACACCTTCCGTGACGCTCTTGAGATGGACTCGCTGGACTTCCTCAGCTTCATCGAGCCCCTTGGCGAACGCACGGTATCCGCAGCGACGACGAGGACGCGCCGCAGCTCACCACGCTGTCCGGCTGTGCCGACCTGTTACTGCGCACCTGACATGGGATCCCCGGCCCGGCCGCCCGCGTACGGAAGAGCACTCCGGGCTGCGGACACGCCACCGGGCGCGGAGCCGCCACACGCCCGCGCCCAGCCCCCACGTATCGCCGCGGCGGGGGTCGATGGGCTCGATGCGTGGCGGTGGTCAGTCCTTGGCGGCCGTGTCGTCGATGGTGTAGTCGATCAGCGGCCTGACGGTGACCACCCCGTCCACGCCCTTTGACAACCGTTCGGCGATTTGGGCGGTGCTGCGGTTCTCGACCTCACCACGGAGGGTGACGACGCCATCGTGAACCTGGACCTGCACCTCCTCTCCGCTCAGCCGCAGTATCGCTGTGAGTACTTCGTTGCGTATCTCCTCGCGTATCTCCTCGTCGGGGCGCAGGAAAACGCGCAGCAGGTCCGGGCGGCTGACGATGCCGATGATGTGGTCCGTCTCGTCCACGACCACCAGTCGCTTGACGTGGTGGCGGTCCATCTCACGGGCCGCCCGGGCGACCGGCCAGTCGGCGTGAGCTGTGGCCACCGGGGTGGTCATCAGCCCGGCGGCGTTCTCCGCGCGCGCCTTGGCCTTCTCGTGCGGCCACCCGGGGGGTGCTGCCCGCTCCCCGTACTTTTCGGGCTGTTCGGCTTGCTTGCGGAGCAGATCGGCTTCGGACACCAGCCCCATCGGCCCACCATGCTCGTCGGCCACGGGCACGGCACTGATGCCGTGGCTGGACAGGACGGATGTGATCTCCTTGAACGGGGTGTCCGGTCGGACGGTAACGACATCTCGTGTCATCACCTCACTGACGGTGCTGTGCTGGGCGGTCATCGTCGCGCCTCCTTCCTGCCTACGCGTCTCGCGGTGGACGCCGGCTCACCTCCGCCTCCCCGCTGCTTCTTTACTTGTGCGGTCGCGCCGGGGCCGATGGCGCGAGGGAAGCGGAGAGAAACCGTGCATCGCCTGATTCGGGCCCGCAGAATCGGGTGGTCCTCCTCTCTCGTATGCGCCTTTGTATGCGCCGATGCGTTTGCGCGCGGGCCGCCAGGTCCGCCAGTTCCTGCGTCAGCTGCCAAAACAGGTCGTCGAAGGAGATCATGCCGATAAGGCGCCCTTCGGCCACCACGGGAAGGTGACGCGCGCACCAACGCTGGCATCGGCCATGTGCCGCGCCGCATCCTCGACAGACTCCGTCGCAAGTACGCCGACCCGCGGCGTGTTCATTACATGCTGGATCTGCAACCTTGATCCCTGCTCTCGGCAGCATCTGCCTCCGCGCCCGGGCAGCGGCCCGGTCAGGCGGTCGGCTGGACGAGCAAAGCGAGGATGTCGTGCGGGAGTTGTTCCAGTGCCGCCTCCAGGTGCCCGGGCGAGCCGTGCTCGTGTGCGACGGTGGTGACCGCGGCGACCATCCGAGGGACGTCCTCGGCGGTGACCTTGCCTTCCTGGACGAAGGGGTTCACATAGCCTTCGCGGTCGTACTTGACCGGTACCACGCTGGGGTCCCAGCCGTCGTAGCAGGCGCCTCGCAGCAGCTCGGGGAGCTGCGCGGCGAGGTGGGCGGCCACGTCGACGGTGAGCCTGTCGCGCAACGTGTGCGGCCAGGTGCGCAGGATCCGGTGGGCGACGTGGCGGTCCTCGGTTTCCAGAGCTTCCGACACCGCCTTGAGCCAGATGTTGGCACTGTCGATGGCGTGCTCGAAGTCCGGTGGGTGTGTGGTGGGCATGGATTTTCCCTTCCAGTCTGTCCTGGCGTTCCTGCGCTTCGCCGGATGCGGCGCCTCCGCGCGGGCGGTACGCGCCCACTGAGAAGGTCGCCTTGTTCAGAGGCGGCGGCTGGCGGCACCGGCCCGGCGGCGTCTCACATGCACACCAAAGGATGGACGCGATGGCCTCTTGCCCAGGTTCCATGCTAGAGCGGGCGGAACCGGTTGGCAGCCGCACCACCCGCAACATCACGGGCGCCATGCACTGAGGACCACGGGGCTGGTCGGGGAGGTGCGCCGCTGGGGGAACGACCAGTTCCTCGGTCAGGCGCTGGTGAAGTTTGGCGTCCCGGCGTCCCTCGATCCTCAGGCGGGCCGCTTTGGTATGAAGGTAGGTGGAGTAGTTGCCGTCGTACGCGTGGACGTGCCCTCGGCCGACCTCCACGATCCTCTGCGCGAAATGGTCGAGGAAGTACCGGCCGTGGGTGACCACCGCGACCGCGCCGCGGAAGGCGATGAGGTGCTGCTCCAGCCACGCCACCGACTCGGCGTCGAGGTGATTGGTGGGCTCGTCCAGCAACAGCAGATCGGGCTGGGAGAACAGCAGCCTGCACAGCGCCACCCTGCGGCGCTCGCCGCCCGACAGGGCTCACCGGGTCGACGAAGTCGCCACGGCTGTACAGACGAGCCGACCGCGGCGGCGTCGAGTATCCGAGGTCGTCGCCGCGTGCTACGCGGGGCGTCCCACCGTGCCCGGTGCTGCCCGTGCACATGGAGGCTATGCGCGATAAGTGTGGAAAGTGACATTCCCTGGCGTGAGGAGGGTTGCCATGAAGCGATCGGCACGACAGCAGGCTCCTGAGATCCAGGTGGAGACCCAGGGGCAGATGCCGCCCGGCGTCATCGCATACGCGCAGGAGAAGGTACGGGCGCTCACCGGCCGGACACGGGAACCGGTCCTCTTCGCCCGTGTCAAGTTGACCCACATGGCGAACCCCGCCATGGAACGACCGGCGCTCGCCCAGGCCAACCTGGACGTCAACGGGCGCCCTGCACGGGCACACGTCGCCGCCACAACCGTCCTCGAGGCCGTCGACCTGCTGCAGGACCGGCTCGCTGCACGGCTGGAGCGGCTGGAGGATCACTGGGAGGCCCGTCGAGGCCGCAGACCAGCGCCGGGCCCGCACGAGTGGCGGCACGGCAGCGAGCCCGCCCACCGCCCCGACTACTTCCCCCGCCCGGCTGAGGAACGCCAGGTCGTACGGCACAAGTCCTTCTCCCTGGCCCGCGAGTCACCCGACGAGGCGGCCTTCGAAATGGAGATGATGGACTACGGCTTCCACCTGTTCACCGACATCGGCACCGGCGAGGACAGCGTGCTGTACCGGTCCGGCCCGACCGGCTACCGCCTCGCCCAGGTGCACCCCCACCCCCACCTCGTCGGCCCTGTGGCTGTGCCGCTCACCGTCAGCGACCTCCCCGCGCCCCGGATGAACCTGGCCGAGGCGGAGCAGCGGCTGGCCATCACCGGATTGGCGTTCGTGTTCTTCGCCGACGACACCACCGGGCGGGGAAACGTCCTGTACCACCGCTACGACGGCCACTACGGCCTGATCTCCCCCTCCGAGTAACGGCCCGTCTCGCCACCTCGCACCATCGCGCCGGAAGAGAGGAAGTCGGCCGCCATGGCCGACGCTACTGATCAGCGCAGGGCCGACGGGTCGGTCGTAGAACAACTTGGGAGTCGGCGATGACGCATACAGAAGGACCTACCCCGATCGTGGTCGGCCTCGACCCCGATCCTGGCAAACGCATGGCGCTCGCCTGGTGAAGGATGCGGTGGCCTTCATCGAGTCGCGGCACCCCCGGGTGCAGATGTCCGGGCTGCTGGCGGAGGGGCATCCACCTTGGCGTGCTGCGCCTGCCCAAGACCCAATGCCGTGACTCTGTTGGTGATGGGTGGGAGTGGTGTCGTTGCGGCCGAGGAGTTACCAGCGGATTCCGCGAGGACCGTGCGCACGGCGTGGGCGGCGTGCCATGCCCGAGGGGACACCGGCGATGCTGCTGTGCGACCGCCTCGATGTGCTGCTGTTCGAGGATGAGGAGTTCGCGGACCTGCTTCCGTCCGATGGCCGTCCGGGGTTCTCGCCGGGGCAGCTGGCGCTGGTACCATCCTCACCTGCGGAAACGCAGCCCCGTCCGGGTTACGGGCACTGCCCGGACGGCCGAACTCCTGTCCGTTCGCCCGGCTGTCGGCTACATCCCGGCATGTGCCGTCCACCGCCGCAAGCGCAGGCCCCGGCAGAACGCACCCGACGTCAACCCATGGGACGGCGGCCGGCGTCTCGACGTTGTTCACCACGGTCGGGGCGTCCCACAGCCCCCGCGCTGGGTCGGATGCGGCCGACGTGGCCGGGCACAACCTCGGCCGCCCTCCAGACCGGCGATCAGGGCGGTCTCCTCACCGGCGACATACGATCCGGCGCCCCAAACCACCTGGACGCCCAAGGTGGTGTCGGTGCCGTGCACCCGAGAGCCGAGGTGTCCAGCGGCATAAGCGCTCGAGACCGCTTCCCTCATCCGCATCAGCGCGCGGATATTCCGAGCACACCAACACCACCCCCCTGGCGGCTCCGCTCGCGAAGCAGGCCAGCGCCAGCCCTTCCACCACCCGGTCCGGGTCGGCTTCCATCAGCAGCCGGTCGGCGAAGGAGCCGGGGTCACCCTCGTCCCCGTTGGCCACGACCACGGTGTCCGGACCGCGTCCTGCCGCGGCCCATTTGGCGGCCACGTGGAACCCCGCGCCGCCACGTCCGCGCAGCCCGGAGGCGGCCACCTCCCGATGGACGTCGTCGGGCCGACGCGTGGCGACCACGCGCGGCCACACCTGCCACGGGTTCTCGCCCGACACCACACCGCCCAGCAGCACCGGATCACAGGTGTCGTCCGCCACGGGGATCTCCGGCGCCGCTCGTGCTGGCACCCGGCCGGTCAGGTCCGGACCCGTGCGGGGCGTGTCACCATCCAGGGCGGCGGGCCTCGCGTAGCAGTACCCGAGGCAGTGAACGGCCTGCAGCGAGATCTCCCGTCCGGCGCGGGGCTCCCCGCAGTGACACCAAGACCAGCTTCCACCTCGGCGACGTGGTGCCCGGCGCCGGCCGCGAAGCAGGCGCCGCCGCGCATACCCGGACATGGCGGCGGCCGTGCGGCACGACGAAGTCCGTGGAGTACGAGGCCGGGCCGAGCGCCGCGGCGGACGGCAGCCCCGCCCGGACGCCCTCCTCGGGCGCCCACGCCTCTGGGCGGTCCACCGTCACGGCGCGAGCGCGGGCCAGGGCTTCCAGCAGACAGTTCTCCGGCCGCCCTCGCCGGGCGGCCAAGGCCTGGAAGGCATCGAAGCGGTCGGCGGGGCGAGGGGCCGTCATGCCTTCATCGTGGAGTCGGTCCCGCCCGGCCGCATCCGCTGCTCCGCTCCCCCGGCCCTGGTCGGCCACCCGCACCACCACGTGGCGTGCGGCGCCGGACGCTGTGTCCGAAGGGCCGAGCCGCTCGTCCCGAGTGGGCCGCACGCGGTGTCACGGTGACCATAGAAGTACCTGGACCGGAACGGTCACGGGAAACGAGTCAGTCACAGGAGAGGCGGTGGGAAGGATGTCGCTCTCGCTGGTCGTGGGTGTCGACGGTTCAGAGTCGAGTCTGCAGGCGGTGGACTGGGCCGTGGACGAAGCGGCACGTCATCGTCTGCCCGTGCGTCTCGTCCATGCCTCTCGTTGGGAGCGGTACGAGGGGGGCTTCCCCATCTTCGCCACCGGCCGCACCTCCGGTGAGATCCTGGCCGAACGCATCGTGGCGTCCGCCACGGAACGTGCGACACTGCGCAACCCGGACGTCAAGGCATGTGGTGAAGCACTGGCCGAAGACACCGTGACGGCGCTGCTGGCGGCGGGCCGCGAGGCGTTCGCCGTGGTCACGGGCTCCCGCGGCAGAGGCGAGCTCGCCGGTTCGCTCCTGGGGTCGGTCAGCCTGGCGGTGGCGGCGCGTGCCGTGTGTCCGGTGGTGGTGGTCCGTGGCGGGGAGCGGAACCGCGAGGGTGCCTTCGGGCGCGTCGTCCTCGCGGTCGGCGACCCCGCGGAGGGCTCGGCGGCGGCGCGGTTCGCCTTCCATGAGGCACGGGCGCGGAACGCCGAAGTGCAGGCCGTACGGACCTGGCTGTGCCCGGCGGAGCGGCACGCGGGCCGGACGCTGTGCGCGCATGAGGCCACCACCCTGCTCTACGAGGAGCAGGCGACGCGCATCCTCAACGAGGTGCTGGACCCGATCGAGCGCGAAGACGACGCGATCACATGCCACCGCGCTGTGGTCGAGGGGCGCGCCTACCAGGTTCTGCTGGACATGTCGGAGCGTGCCGATCTGCTGGTGGTCGGAGCCCTCCGCCGCCCTGACCACACCGGTCTGCAGCTCGGCCGGGTCAGCCACGCCGTACTGCACCACTGCGCATGTCCGGTCGCCGTCGTGCCGGAGCGGCTGTGAGACGACGAGTGGCCAAGACCGGCCCGGGCCAGGTCAGGTGGCCCTGAGGTGATCGGCTGCCGTGTCGTCACGGACGAGTGTCCGCAGCCAGGTCCGCGCGCGTCACCACGCCGACGAGCCGACCGCGGTAGTCGGTCACGGGCAGTCGCTTGAGACGGGAACGTGCGGCGGTCCAGGCGGCGTGGGCTATTTGGTCCGCCGGGGGCGACGTCCAGGAACTCCATATCACCGGGGACCGAGGCGGCGGGCGTCTCCATCACGTCGCACACCCGCGGGACAGCGGGGTGGGCGGGAGGCCGGCGACTCATGTCAGGAGGCGAGGCCACGACCGGTCACCCATGTGGCCGGTTCCGCACCGATCGGGCGGCCACGTCGCCGGGTCAGGGGCCCGTGGACGGTCCAGTCCGGCGCGACAGGGACGCTCCGACTGCGGACACTTGGGTCAAGGGGCCGAACCATGACCATGGGGAGAGCTCGTGGCCGGATTCCGGGATTTCCTGCTGCGGTTCCGTCCGGTGGGCTCGCCGGGCCGGGCGGCGCCCGGGGGTGTCCCGGCGGACCGCGCCGCCGAGCTGGCCGCCGAGCTGGCGCCGCCGCTGTCCCTGCTGGAGGAGGTCGAGGCCGAGGCGCGGCGCATCCGTGAAGAGGCCGCCCGCGTGGCGGCGGACAGACGGCGGGAGGCCGAGCGGCAGGCCGACACGATCGTGGGGCGGGCACGGGCGCGCGCCGACGAGGTGCGGGCAAAGTCCGCGGCCCGGGGCCGCCGCGCCGCGGAGGCCGAGGCGGCGGAGTTTCTCGCCACCGCGGAGCGGAACGAGGCCGAGATGCGTTCCCGGGCCCAGGCGCGGATGCCGGGGCTCCTGGACCGGGTGGCGCGGCCGGTGATCGAAGACATCGAAACACCCGCGACGCCCCGGGCGCCCAGCAACCGGAGCGCGAGCAGGAGGACGTCGCCTGACGTGCCGGACTCAGGGCCGCCGGAGCGAGGTCCCTGATGGGCGCCGGATGGGTGGCGGGGGTGACGCGGGCCAAGGCCATGCTCTCCCGCGCTATCGGTGCGGAACGAGCCCACGTTAGCCGCCGCCCTGGGGCACCACATCCCTCATAACCCCGGGTGGCGACGACGCTCTCCCCC
This sequence comes from Streptomyces sp. NPDC020845, assembly GCF_044334165.1. Lineage (NCBI taxonomy): Bacteria > Bacillati > Actinomycetota > Actinomycetes > Kitasatosporales > Streptomycetaceae > Streptomyces > Streptomyces sp. NPDC020845. The sequence goes on from NZ_JBIRSJ010000008.1 coordinate 483,821, forward strand.
GGTAGCAGGGTGTGAGCGACCCTGCCGAGCTGCAGACCGAAGTGGCCGTGCCGCCTCGGAGCGCCGACGACGATCAAGTCGGCACCGGCCGATGTCTCCGCGAGGACCTTGTGGGCGGGGCCTTCGACCAGCCTGCGATGTACATCGACCCGAGGATGCTCCCTCACCGCCTCGCGCAGTGCGTCGGTGAGATCGGCCGCGGCCCGTTCAGTGCGCAGCCGCGGGCCAGGACACCTGCCTTATGGCCCTCGCGCGGCAGCGCGGAAACGGCATCGTCGGGCATGACCTCGCCCGACACCTTCGCCTCTGGATTGCGAAGCGCGGCCCGTTCCGCTGCCCAGTCCACTGCCTCCGGGCTGGAATCCGACCCGTCGACGCCCACGACCATCGAGGTTTCCGTACTCCCTGCCGCCTTCCGTCCCGGCAGCTGAGCACCCCCCGTAAATACCGTCGCACCGCTCAGGGGCCGTCGCGACACACGGACTGGCTCTCACAGGCCATCAGTGGGCAGCCCGTGGCCACTCACCGGTCGGCCGGGCTGATGCGGCGGCCCGTGAGGCGAGCGAGCCGGATCGACACCCACATCTCGCGTTCGCCCCCCGGCCATGGTGTGGTGTGAGCGCGACCGGCCAGCCGCCGCACGGCGTCGGGCTCTGTGACAGCCCGCGCGGGGCCGACGACGAGCACGCTCCAGCCCTGGCTCATGGCCTCGTCCACATGGTCGACCTCGAAGGCGACGTCCGTCCCCACAGCCGCCGCGGGCACCGAGTCAGACGCGGTCCGGAAGGCGATCGCGTCTTCGACGACCTCGTAATTCACCGGGACGACCGCGGGGCCGTCGGGCGTCGACACCGCGACGCGTCCCACACCGTGCGTGGAGAGGCGAGCGCGGCACTCATCCGGGCTGAGGTCCCGCAACTGAGGGTGCAGGAGCGCCTGGCCCCGGCCGGGCGGCAGATCGATGCCGCCGCCGCGCAGCGCCGCGACGCTGGTCCCCAGCGCGGCGGCCAGCCTGATGAGACTCGCCAGGCTCGGGTCAGCCGGCCGCTCCTCGATGTACTCCAGGTAGTCGGGCGCCATTCTGGCACGGCGGGCGGCTTCCACCCGGGTGAGCCCCTGTCGTTTGCGTTCAATAGCCACACGTCGGCCGATGTCGCCGGGGTTGGCCTCCTCATCCAGCGGGATCGTTACGGACACGGCACCCGGCTCATCCGTGTCCCGCGCGGAAGGCTCCTGGGTCTTCCCGGGCCTGTCCTCGAGATGGCGGATGTGCGCGTCGGGCCCGGGGAACACCAGCGTCACCTCGTCCGTGTCAGACCAGCGCACGTCATAAGGAGGTGTTCCATCCGCATGATGAAGCCCGACAATTTCGCCGTCTCGCCTGGTAGTCCCGGTCTTCGGGCTTTCGATGACGAGTTGATCGCCGATGTGAGCTCGCATGATCGTCGCCTTTCCCCCACGATGTCGTCGTATCCAACGTGCCACGCTCGGCGCCCCGCCGCATGGGACGGCGAACCCGAATCAGTGGCCGACACCGTCATCGCCGGTCTTTGCCGGGTATGGGTGGTCAAGGCTTGCGATTTCGTGTTCCTGGTGCGGTGGTTCGGTATTCGATTCGCCTCGTGAGGTGGGGGCGCGCAGCATGGAAATGACCTGCATGCCGTCGTTTCGCGGAGGTGAACCGCGATGACTCTGCCCGTACACCACCGGCCCGGCCGACTCCTGGAACAGACGCTCCCCGCTCTGAGCTGGGGTGAGCCGATTACCGCCGAGTTCGGCGACCTCTTCGAGCGGATGAACCGCTTCCTGGAAGCCGCCAGTACCGCGCCCGCCCTCGGGGCTTTCTCGCCCATGGCCGATCTGCGGGAGACGGACGACGCTTACGTGGTTGAGGCGGAACTGCCCGGGATCAAGCGGGAGGACATCGACGTCGAGATCAGCGAGCGGGAACTGCGCATCTCCGGCGAGTACAAAGAACGCGAGCGTGAGGGAGTCCTTCGGCGCAGCACCCGGCGCACCGGACGCTGCGAGTACCGGGCACTGCTGCCGGCCGACGTCAAAGCCGACGAGATCAGGGCAACGCTGACCGACGGGGTGCTGACCGTCACCGTGCCCAAGGCCCAGGCGGCCAAACCGAGGCACATCGAGATCACGGACTGAGCCGCGTCACCGCAACGCGGTGGGGCGGGTGACATCACCCGCTCCACCGCGTTGCGGGACACCACATCGCAGCCGGCCGTCATGACTGGGAACGGTGAAGAGCCCAAGCAGCCACCTGTTCTCAGGCTGCGCCTGGGCACCGAGTTGAAGCGGATCGCCGAACGGCTCAGGTCGGCGGGCCCCGCCCAGGACGAGCGCCGCGATTTGGTCGGCTTCCCGCCCGGCCATCCCCGGATCTTGATCGGGGCTGCAAGCGAGGGTGCGCTGTGCGCATTCGGCCGATCACGGTCGTGTCGGGGCCGGATTCCCGGGCTCATGACGGAATGTGTACGCGTATGGAGTCAGGGCCGACCGATGACCGAGGTGAGCGGTGATGACTACGTCAGACTACGTCGCCGGTTTCCTCGGCCGAGGGAGCCGTGATCGGCAAGGACGGCTTGGCCGCTCTGGTCGATGTGCTGCGGGCGCGCGGATACGAGGTGATCGGCCCGACGGTACGGGATGGTGCCATCGTGCTGGACGAACTGGAGTCAGCGGATCAGCTGCCGTACGGATGGGGTGTGGAGCTCGAAGCCGGACGGTACCGGCTGCGGTCGCGGATGGACGGTGCGGCCTTCGCCAACGCGGCTGGTCCGCAGTCGTGGAAGACGTTTCTGCACCCTGCCCGGGTACGCCAGTGGAGGGCCGAGCGGGCAGCCGGTGAACTGGTCATCGAGGCGGACGACACCACGCCTGCCCGCTATGCCTTCCTCGGTGTCCGCTCCTGTGATCTGCGGGCCATCGCCGTCCAGGACCGGGTGCTCACGGCCGGCCCGCACTCCGACCCGGTCTACCGGGGCCGGCGGTCCGGGGCGTTTGTGGTGGCGGTCGAGTGCACCGAGCCCGGCGGCACATGCTTCTGCGTGTCGATGGGCACCGGGCCGGCGGCCGGCCCCGGGTACGACCTGGTGCTGACCGAGCTGGCCGATGCCGGAGGCCATAGGTTCTGGATCCGCGACGGCACACCGGAGGGTGCCGAGATCCTGGCGCAACTGCCCAGCGCCACGGCGTCGACGGCCATCCGTGAGGCCGCCGAGGCCGCCGTCGCGTCCGCCGCCGACCGGATGGGCCGCACGATGCCGGAGACCGACCTTCAGCGGCTGATGGCGGAAACATTGGACGCGCCTCGCTGGGACGACGTCGCCTCCCGGTGCCTGACCTGTGGCAACTGCACGATGGTGTGCCCCACGTGCTTCTGCACCACCACCGAGGACATCACCGATCTGACCGGGGACCACGCCGAGCGCTGGCGGGTCTGGGACAACTGCTTCGACCTGGACTTCTCGTACTTGCCCGGCGGGCCGGTACGCACCTCCTCGCGCAGCCGCTACCGGCAGTGGCTCACCCACAAACTCGGCACCTGGTACGACCAATTCGGATCGTCGGGGTGCGTCGGCTGCGGCCGTTGCATCGTCTGGTGTCCGGTCGCCATCGACATCACCGAGGAGGCCGCGGCCCTGCACGACTGGACCATGCGCACGGAGGACGAGTCGTCATGACCACGTGGCCACTCTTGCTCGAGACCCTCCCGCGAGTCCAGCGAGAGCGGCTGTTCGCCCTCGCCGCCGAACGGGACTTCCCCGCGGGCTGCAGACTCTTCGACGAGGGAGGCATCGCCGACCGCTTCTGGCTGATCCGCTCGGGTGAGGTCGCCCTCGACGTGTACGTCCCCGGCCGTCAGGCACAGGTGGTGGAGACCCTGGGGCCACGGCAGCAGCTCGGATGGTCGTGGATCTTCCCGCCGTACCGCTGGCACCTGGGCGCCCGGGCCGTGGGGCCGGTGCGGACCTGGGAATTCCGCGCGGCCGAGGTGCGCGAGCTGTGCGCGGACGATCCGGCGTTCGGCTACGAGCTGATGCTGCGCTGCGCCGCGTTGATCGCCGACCGGCTGCAGGCCACCCGGCTCCGGCTGCTCGACCTGTACGCGCCGTACGGAAGCGGCCGTTCATGACCACCGTGCCTGTGCCGTACGCCGATCTCGGTCAGCGCGATCCGCGGCCGCCACCGACTGGTGCACACCGTGCGCGCGATCGGCGCGGTCACCGGCGCGCTGCGCCGCCTCGGACCGGGTGACACATTGGGCCTGCGCGGCCCCTACGGCATCGGCTGGGACCTCGACCGGGCGGCCGGGTCCGACGTCCTGGTGGTCGCCGGGGGCATCGGGCTCGCCCCGCTGCGACCGGTGGTGCACCATGTGCTCAACCACCCCGCGCGCTACGGCCGCCTTCATGTGCTGATCGGGGCACGCCCCCCCAGGACCTCCTGTACCGGGAGGAACTGGAACAGTGGCGGCGTGCCTCGGCGCGGGTGGAGGTGACGGTGGACCGGCCCGGCCCGGGCTGGCGGGGCGACGTAGGCACGGTCACCACCCTGTTGGCCCGCGCCGAACCGGGCCCGGACCGGACCACCGCGCTGGTCTGCGGACCCTAGGTGATGATCCGGCACACGGCCCTGGCGTTGCTCACTCGTGGCCTGCCACCGCATCGCGTCCAGGTCTCGCTGGAGCGGAACATGCGCTGCGGCACCGGCCACTGCGGCCACTGCCAGCTCGGACCGCTGCTGCTGTGCCGGGACGGCCCGGTGATCGGCTACGACCGTGCCCGGTCCGTGCTCGCCGTGAGGGAGCTGTGAGATGGAATCCGACACCCGCCCCGCCCTCGCGGTCTGGAAGTTCGCCTCCTGCGACGGCTGCCAGCTGACCCTGCTCGACTGCGAGGACGAACTGCTGCCACTCGCCGACCGGGAGCAGCACCTCGCCGCCCCAGATCGCGCCGTCGTCCCCGTAGCCGGTGCCGTCGAAGGCGATCCCGAGCACCGGCTCGTCCAGCGCATCGGCGCACTGGACGAGGAGTTCGGCGCTGCCTGGGCACGCGCGGAGGCCGAGGCGGGAAGGGCACCTGAGGAGGAGAACCGGTGAAGTACCTCGACGAGTTCCAGGATCCGGAGCTGGCCCGACGACTCCTGGACGACATCGCCCGGACGGTCACCCGGCCGTGGGCCATGATGGAGGTCTGCGGCGGCCAGACCCACTCGATCATCCGCTACGGCATCGACCAGTTGCTGCCCGAGAACATCGAGCTGATCCACGGACCGGGCTGTCCGGTCTGCGTCACTCCGCTGGAGGTGATCGACAAGGCACTGGAGATCGCCTCCCGCCCCGACGTGGTCTTCTGCTCGTTCGGCGACATGCTCCGGGTGCCGGGAAGCGACCGCGACCTGTTCCGGGTCAAGAGCGACGGCGGCGACGTCCGTGTCGTGTACTCACCGCTGGACGCGCTGCGGATCGCCCAGCAGACGTCGGACAAGCAGGTGGTGTTCTTCGGCGTCGGATTCGAGACCACCGCGCCCGCCAACGCCATGACGGTCCACCAGGCCAAACGCCTCGGCGTCCGGAACTTCAGCCTGCTGGTCTCGCACGTCCGGGTGCCACCTGCCATCGAAGCGATCATGCGATCCCCCGACTGCCGCGTACAAGCCTTCCTCGCCGCCGGACACGTATGCAGCGTGATGGGCACCGGCGAGTACCCCGGCCTCGCCGACACCTACAAGGTGCCCATCGTGGTCACCGGATTCGAACCGCTGGACATCCTGGAAGGCATCCGACGGGCGGTCCGTCAACTCGAACGAGGCCAACACCACGTCGAGAACGCCTACCCACGCGCCGTGCGCGCCCAGGGCAACCCGGTCGCCTTGAGCGTGCTGCGAGAGGTGTTCACCACCACCGATCGTGCCTGGCGCGGCATCGGTACCATCCCGGACAGCGGCTGGCGACTGTCGGACGCCTACCGCGACCACGACGCCGAGCACCGGTTCGACGTCACCGGCCCGGCCGTCGACGAGCCCGCCCTGTACCGCAGCGGCGAGGTGCTTCAGGGCCTGATCAAGCCGCATGAGTGCGCTGCCTTCGGTACCACCTGCACGCCCCGCACACCGCTCGGCGCCACCATGGTCTCCAGCGAGGGCGCCTGCGCCGCCTACTACCTGTACCGCCGCCTGGCCACGCCCCGCATGAAGGAGGAGACGACTTCAGTTGACTGACATCACCGATATCACCGACACCACCGGAGCCACCGGGTGGTCCTGTCCGGCCCCGCTGCGCGACCACCCGGTGGTGGTGATGGGCCACGGTGGCGGAGGAGCCCTCTCGGCGGAACTGACCCAGCACCTCTTCCTCCCGGCCTACGGAAGTCAGGCGCTGGGAGAACTCACCGACTCGGCCGCCCTCACCCTCGGCGGGGCCCGGCTGGCCTTCTCGACCGACTCGTATGTCGTCCGCCCGCTGTTCTTTCCCGGCGGCGGCATCGGGGATCTCGCCGTCAACGGCACCGTCAACGACCTCGCCATGAGCGGAGCCGTTCCCGCGTACCTGTCCTGCGCGTTCATCCTCGAGGAGGGGACGGAACTGGCCACCGTCGGCCGGGTCGCCCAGGCGATCGGCGCGGCCGCTCGAGCGGCAAGCGTCACCGTGGTCACCGGTGACACCAAAGTGGTCGACTCCGGCCACGGTGATGGTGTGTACATCACCACGGCCGGTGTCGGGCTGATCCACGATGGCGTGGACATCCGTCCGCAGCGTGCCCGGCCCGGCGACGTGGTGATCGTCAGCGGCCCGGTCGGCCGGCACGGCATCGCCATCCTCAGCGTCCGCGAAGGGCTGGCGTTCGGTACCGAGGTGGCCAGCGACACCGCGCCGCTGACCGGACTGGTCCAGGCGATGCTCGCCGTCACCCCCGAGATCCACGTTCTGCGCGACCCCACCCGAGGCGGTCTGGCTGCCGCCCTCAATGAGATCGCGGCGGCCTCGAACACCGGCGTCGTCCTGGACGAACGAGCGGTGCCCGTTCCGGAGGCGGTGGCTACCGCTTGCGCCCTTCTGGGCCTGGACCCGATGTACGTGGCCAATGAGGGCAGCCTGGTGGCCTTCGTACCCAGGCAACACGCGGACGCGGTATTGGAAGCGATGCACGCACACCCGCTGGGACGCGAGGCGGCGGTGATCGGCGAATGCGTGGCCGAACACCCCGAGACGATCGTGGCACGCACTGGCCTCGGCGGCACCCGGATCGTGGACCTGCCGCTCGGCGAGCAACTGCCCAGGATCTGTTGAAACGGCCCTACCCGGTTACGCCCGTGCCGTCCTGCTCCACCTGTGGCGGCAGCGTGCCACGCCCGGATCGGCAACGGCGCCGACAGCCCCGAGCACGCGCGTTGGTTGCGCGTTTCCTGACCATCGCCGCCGAGTCGGGCACACGGGCGGCGGCGCAGTTCGCGTTCGGTGAGGCCCGGGCGCGCACCGCCGGGGCGCAGGCCGTACGGACCTGCCACCGCGCTGTGGTCGAGGGACGCGCGTACCAGGTCTGCTGGACATGTCGGAGCGCGCCGATCCGGTGGTCGGAGCCCTCCGCCGCCCTGACCACTACAGCTCGGCCGAGTCAGCCACGCCGTACTGCACCACTGCGCATGTCCGGTCGCCCTTCGCACCGGAGCATCTGTGACGACGAGTGGCCTGACCTGGCCGGGTCAGGTGGCCCCGGTGAGGTGGTCGACCACCTCGTCCACGTCCTCCATGGACCGGATCGAGTCGAGCAATCGGGGAGCGAGTGCCATGTCGACCTTCCCCGCCAGGGTCATCGACGTCACTCACGGCGACCTCCCCGAGATTGCGGCCCGTCACCCCCTTGCAGCCAGTTTCGCACCGATCGGGCGGCACGCGCCGCCGGGTCAAGGGTGTCGTGGACGGGTCCACTCCGGCGCGACAGGGGCGCGGCGGAGCTGCTCACCACCGCGGAGCGGGACGAGGCCGAGGTGCGTTCCCGGGCCCGGGCGCGCTCGCCCTCCACTGGCCCATGGTCCTGACCACTTCCTTGAACGACGCATCGCGCCCGACAGCGACGACCGTGCGCGTCATCACGTCACTCACCTGGTGCGGAGTCTCGGACACGGGAACCTCCTCATTCCGCCTCTGCCTCACCGAACACTCGACGTACCGGCCACCCCGCCGCCTCGCTCCCTCATGTGCGGATGCGGGACGGTGAAGACCGGGCACCGCGCGTGGTGAAGGACACCCTGACTCACCGAACCCAGCAGCATCCCCGCGAACCCGCCATGCCCCCGCGTCCCTACCACCAGGCCGACCGCGTGGGCGGCCGCCTCGGTCAGTACCTCCACCGGGTGGCCCTTGACGACCTCGTGGTGTAGTTCCACCTCCGGGTGGGTCGCAGTACGGCCGGCGACCGTCTCGGAGAGCACACGGCGGCATTCCTGCAGCGCCGCGTGCTCGTCCAGGGCGCCCAGCAGCGGAGTGTGCCAGACATAGATCGCCCGCAGGTCGGCACCGTGCAAGGCGGCCTCTTCGAACGCGAAGTCGACCGCCGCGGCGGAGTGAGCGCTGCCGTCCACACCGACCACCATGTACAGCGGGCGTTGTGTGGTGTGTTCCGGTTCCGGCACCACGATGACCGGGCAGGGCGCATGGGCGATGACCGGCAACGCCACCGAGGCGGAAGTGAACAGTTCCTGCCTGGTGCTCAGGTGCCACGAGCCGAGCACGACCGCCGTGGCGTCCCCCGCCTGTTCGCGCAGGACCCACGCCGGGTCCCCCTCCGCCAGCAGCGTGGACACCTCCACCTCGGGACGCCGGGATTCGGCGAAGGTGACCGCTTCCCTGAGTACCTGGTCACCCGCCGCGTGCAGCGCCTGGTTCCACTCCTCCCAGGACGGCCGCACCTCCCTCGACCGGTATCCCCCGGTCGGAACGCCCTGGGCATGCACCAGCCGCAGCGGCAACCGGCGCCGGGCCGCCTCGTCCACGGCCCAGGCAAGCGCCATCCGCCTGGCGGGGTCGGGATCGACGCCCACCACGACCGGCCGACGCCCCTGCGGACTCGTCATCGCGGTCTCCCGAATTCACTCCTGCCCCGTCCATCTCCCACCATCCAGCCTGACCCCGTCTGCCGCCGCTCACCATCCGGCCGCAGGGCCACCGGGCTGTGCTCCATCGGCGCGGGACCGAGCCGCCGCCCAGCGTCCGGACCGGACCGCAGACTGTCGACCTCAGGTCCCGCTCCGTCGGGGCCGTCGCGGGGGCGCACCGGAATTGCGTAGCAGGTCCGCCTCCGACACCACGCTGATCGGTCGGCCTTCGCCGTTCAGCGTCGGCCCGGAACTGTCACGCTGTCGGCCTGTCGGCCTCGGTACAGCCGGTGGAGGTCGACGAGCACCACATCTCCGTCGGCTTCGGCCGCGCGCAGCGCGGGAGTGAAGCCGAGGGCGCTGTAGCAGGCGGGCCGGGTGTGGGTGACGTCCTCGCCGCGGGCGGCGAGCAGTGCGAGGAGGTGACGGAGTTGTTCCAGGTGGTGCAGGTCCATGACCTCGTCCCACCGCGCCACTCCCACCGACAGCAGGGCCCTGGAACGGCTGCCGACCCCGCCGCGTACGACCACTTCGGCCTCCATGTCCGGGCCGGCACGGCGTGCCGGATCGGGGAGTGAGCCGTGGGCCACGGTCACAGGGCGCGCACCGAAGACGTCCGGGCCTGCGAAGTCCATGGCCCAGTCCCGGCAGATCTGGGCGAAATGGGGACCGGCCACGGCGGAGTCGAAGACGGGACGTATGTGCCGCCAGACTTCGACGGCGTCCCGTTGCTCCAGCGCCGAGCGGCAGGGCCAGACGGTCGCGTGTTCGAAGGCCAGCAGCGGCTCCGCGATCCGCAGCCGGATCAGGTTCGGCCGGAAGGCGTCGTGGTCGCTGTACAGCAGACCGTTTTCCCGCAGGAGCGTCAGACAGCGTGAGGCGTCGGTCAGCGGAGTGCCGAGGCATTCTGCGATCTTGCCCTGTGTCGCGCAGCCCGAGGCGATGGCGGCGAGCGCGGAGTGGCACAGCGCGCGGTCCCAGTGGTCGGTCTCCTCCTGCAGCAGGTGATGTGCCTCCAGGAACAGCGGCGTCCGGGGGTTGAGGACGGTCCTGCACACCCAGGCGTCGAAGTTGTCCGGCCCGCTCAGTGCGTGGTCTCCGGCATAGCGTCGGTATGCGGGGGTTCCGCCCACGACGGCGTGGACCAGCAGAGCGAGGGCGGGGTCGTCGATGCCCCAGAACCGTGCGGCCTGACGGAAGTCCAGCGGACGAAGGGTGAGCTCCAGATCGGCCAGCCCGTGCAGCGGTGAGGCCGCGCTGAACAGCCGGCGCATCACCGGCAGGGTACTGCCGCTCAGCAGCAGGCGAGCACGGTTGTCCCGTCCCGTGGTGCGCAGCCGCCGGTAGGCGCTGTGGATGAGGGAGGGCAGCGCGGGGCTCTGTCGTACGAGGTCGGGGAACTCGTCGACGACGACCAGCGCGGGCCGCCGGTCGCCCAGCGCGAGCAGGGCGTCGACGGCGTCCTCCCAGCCGCGCCAGTGGTTCGGCGGCGATACGCCCGTGAACTGGGCGAACTCGTCGCCGAGTCGGCGCAGCGACTCGGCCTGAGCCGCTGGCTGCACCCCGAAACAGAAGCCGTCCAGGGCTGCGGTGAGTGCCTTCAAAAGGTACGTCTTGCCCTGCCGCAGCCGTCCCGACACCACACCGAGACCGGCTCCGGGCCGGGTGTCACAGGCGAACGTGACAAGCGCCTCCCACTCGGCGTCGCGGTCGAAAACCACCTCCGGCTTCGCGGGACGTGAAACGTCAGACGGCGACACGGCTGCTCCCATCTCTCGGCAGCGCTCCTGCCACCAGTACAACGTCAAACGCCGGACGTCGCGACACGCGCGGCCACGCATGGCCAGACAGGCCCGTCCGGGCCAGGCACGCGGGCGCCGCGGTCCCCTGCTGCCCCTTCGCCCTCCTGCGATCGCAGCCCATCGGTCCGTGGCCATGGCCTGGCGGCACGCGTGCCATGCGCCGCGCTCCGCACCCCCTGAGCAGTCCGCGGCGGTGCCCTGTCCGGCGTGCAAAGGCACGCCTGTGCCTGTCTGGACACCTCGCGTGACGTCCACGACCCGGTGCAGCGATCAGGCTGCGGCGCCGACGTCTGCGCGAGGATCGCCTTGATCCGCGCACTGGTCCGCACCGGTGCGAAGCTGGTGGTCGTGGAGCAGGAGAAACGGCCTCTGGAGGACGAGGTGGGGGTGCTCCTGCGGTACACCGACCCAGGGTGCCGCAGTGACCCGTCGCCCGGCCGGGGCTGTGGCTGCGGGTCCCACGCGGTGCTGGGATGAGCTGGTGGCTGTGTCTGACGGGCCGGTGGTGAGGATTGCGGCGGGATACGGTCGGGGTGACGCTAGGACTGTGGCCCAACGTGCACCTGTGGTCGTGCATCCGCCGGGGCCGGATGGCGGGAGGCGGGTGACGATTCGCGGTGAGCTGGTAGGTACGGCCTATCACTTGCTCGATGTTGTGGAGTTTCTGCGTCGTAGTGGCCTGCCGGAAGTGGACACGGGGATCGATGATCCGGATCTGATCGAGTGGCGTGGCGGCGGGTCCGGAATGTGGTGCGAGGAGCCGTAGGAGTGTTGTCCATACCGGCCATACCTGCGATCGGCGCACGGAGAGGCCGGTTTCCGGTCCGGAGTCGGAGCACTTGCGGGTCAGCCCGCCTCGTCGGTCTTGTCCCAGGTCACAGCATCGGCTCCAGCTCATGGGCTTGGCTTTGTACGCGGCCTCGGCCGAGACGGCCACACCGCAGAACACGAGAGGTGAGGAGTGGGGTTCTCTGCCAGGGTTGTGTGCGGAGGCCGCGGTTCGGATCAAGGTCACCGCCCAGGCCATCGGCCTCAGGAGGCTCCCGCCCCCACGTACGCCCTCGGGCAGGTTGGCCACCGCACAGCGACCACAGTCGGCCGGCCGACAGCCGCTGGCGGCAGTGGGAGCGCGCAGAGGCCGGAACCGCAGGCGGTGCGGCCTGTGCCGCCCGTCATCGGAAGGGGACGAGGGATGATGACCATCGGCATCGGCCTCAGGAGGTCGAACTCGGCGGCGACGGTGATTCAAGGTGAGCGGCGGCCAGGTCAAGACGGTCGACATCGACGACAAGGGCGCCATCAAGGGAACCGTCAAGAACGGCACGAAATTCACCACGGGGATACCCACCGCCCTGAACAACAGCCGCCTCGAACAGCAGCTTCAGTCCAAGCACGTGGCGATCACCGCGTCCCGGAGCAGCAGCGGCAGCCCTCTTGGGATACTGCTGGCACTGTTCTTGCCGCTGCTGTTCATCGCCGCCCTGTTCGTGTGGGCCCGCCGCCAGGCAACCCGGACGCTGAGCGGGGGGTTCGGCGCCATCGGACGGTCCCGCGCCAAGATCATCGAGACCGAGCGCCCAACCACTCGCTTCGAGGACATCGCCGGTGTCGCGGGTACCGTGATGATCGACGGCGTGACGCGCCGAAGACGCCGCTCGCTGACACGGCCCGACAAGCGGGCCCCGCCGGGCACCCGACAGGTCGGGGCCGAGGCAACCTGGGACCCGGCCGCAATCATGGACAGCGACCGCGGAAGCGCATACGCCTCCGATGAATTCCGCCACGGAACGAGGGGGTTGGTTCTTCGCCAGAGCACTGGCCGGCCCCGATCTCCAAGGTGCCACCGCGAGGGCCGAGGACCGCGAAGCGGTCATGTGCGAGCACCCGCATGAGCGGTGCCGAGGCCGCGGACCTCGTCAACCCGGCAACGAATGCCGGCAGGGAAGCCCTGGAAGCCCTTCGTCCCCGAGTGGGCGTCATGTCTGCTCCGATCCGCCGGGAGAATCAGTTTGTCGGCAGCACGAGCGCGCAGGTCTCTCCTTGAGCGACCGTGACGGCCCGGTCGGGAAGGACCACGCGGATCGGTGACTCCTCCGAGTCGGGCACTCGGATGCACAGTTCTCCACTGCGCAGCCGTGCGCTGACCCCCCAATGACCGCGATAGCGTAGCGAGAACCCGTACTCGGACAGCTCCGGCAGCGGGACCGGGTCCAGCCACAAGGCGTCCTGGCGGGTTTCCAGACCGGTCAGGCCGCGCTGTACCAGGTCGAGGGTGCCGGCCATGGCGCCGAGGTGGATGCCTTCGCCCGTCGTGCCGCCCTGTAGGTCGGCGATGTCCCCTTCCAGCGCTTCCTGGCAGTACCGCCATGCCTCGGCCCTCCGGGCCCGTGCGAGGACCCAGCCGTGGACGAGACCGCTGAGGGTGGAGCCGTGGCTGGTGCGCCGAAGGTAGTAGTCGACGGTTCTGCGCCAGATCTCGTCGTCCAGGAGGTATCCCAGGCGGCGGAACAGGCCGTGCAGCTCGGCGGGTGAGAAGAGGTAACCGAGCATGAGGACGTCGGCTTGTTTGGAGGCCTGGTAGCGGTTGACCATGTCGCCCTCGGCCTCCAGGATCCGGTCCAGCCGTCTCATGTCGCCGTACCGGGCTCGGTAGGCGTCCCAGTCCAGTTCGGCGAGATCGCCGTATCCCTCGAACTGGCTGATGACACCCTGGTGGTAGGGCACCCGCAACCGTCGCGAGACCTCTTCCCACCTGGGCAGTTCGTCGTCGTCCAGTTCGACGCGCTCCAGCAGCTCCTGACGACGCCAGGCGGGCAGGCGCTTCAGCAGGTCCAGGGTCCTTGTGAGGACCCAGGCAGCGGTGACATTGGTGTACGCGTTGTCGTCCACGCCGGGCCGCGCGGCGTCCGGGTAGCCGTCGTGGTACTCATCGGGTCCGACGACACCGCGGATGCGGTAGCGGCCGGAGCCGGTGTCGAGGACCGAGATGTCCGCCCAGAACCGGGCTATCTGAACCAGCATCTCGGCGCCCTTGGTGTGCAGGAACTCGGTGTCGCCGGTGGCCTCCCAGTACTGCCACACGTTGTAGGCCACCGCCGAGCCGACATGGTGCTGGAGCCGGGAGTGATCCGGCAGCCAGCGTCCCGAGCGGGGGTTGAGGTGCCACTGCGGCGTCTCCTCGCGGCCGTCGCTGCCGCTCTGCCATGGGTACATCGCTCCCGCACGTCCCACTCCCGCGGCCGCTCGGCACGCCTGCGGCAGGCGTCGGTGGCGGTAGTTCAGCATGGCCCGGGAGACCTCCGGGAGGTGGAGGTTCAGATACGGCAGGATGAACAGCTCGTCCCAGAAGACATGCCCCCGGTACGCCTCGCCGTGCAGTCCCCGGGCCGGTACGCCCACATCCAGATCGGCGGTGTGCGGTGACAGCGTCTGCAGGACATGGAACAGATGCAGGCGCAGGACCCGGCCGGCCTGGCCCGGCACCTGGATGTCGGTGCGGCGCCACAGTCGTCCCCATGCGGCGCTGTGGGAAGCCAGCAGGGCCGGGAAGTCCGCAGCCGCGGTCACCCGGTCGACCGCGGCCGAGAGCGGGTTGCTGATCGCCGTGTCGTGTGAGGTGTGCAGTGCCACGCTCTTGTCCACAACGGCCGGCGTTCCGGCAGTGATCGGGATCACCAGACGGTGGACGGCACGGTAACGTCCGCGGTGCAGGCCGGAGGAAACCGGAGACCGCCCGGTGACGGCGGTCCGGGCCGCCAAGGCGATGCCGATGTCGGAGGTGCTGGTGCGGCAGTGCAGCGACACCGTGTCGGGCCCCTGGGTGCCGGTCCGGACATGGGTCAGGTGGCTGCGGTTGAGGGACCGGTAACGGTGCACGTTGCTGTTGATCGTGTCCCCGTCGATCGACGACTCGAGCTCTATCTCTCCCGACCAGTCCTCGGCCGTGAAGACGGTCCGCAGCGCGCCCAGATGCGGGTCCCCCATGTGCACCAGGCGGATCTGCTCCACACCCAGCACACCGGCCTCATCGTCCCTGTAGCGGAACGAGCGGGTGAGCGTGCCGCGGCGCAGATCCAGGGCGTGCCGGTAGTCCAGGAAGGCGCAGGTGTCCGGGGAGAGCCACGGGCCCCATGATCCGTGGGCGGAACGGCAACGGAACCGCAGGAGCAGCCAGTTGGGGAGGTTGACCAGGTCCTCGTTCACCACTTGTCGCCCGGCCACGGTCGACTCCAGGCGGTTGTAGCACCCGGCGGCGTAGGTTCCCGGGTAGTGCACCAGACCGGCCCTGCACTCGGGCACCGCGCCTCGCGTGGCGAAGTATCCGTTGCCGAGTGTGCACAGCGATTCACGCAACCGCTCCGCATCGGGGTCGTAGCCCTCGTACTCCCACGTCCACTCCGACATCCCCCGCCTTCACCCCCTCTCCCTCCGCGAGGTGCACAGGAGCGCGGCCCCTGTGCCGGAGCTGGGGCTCCTTGAGGAATTGACTGCGACCGGGCACGCGGAGTGATGCAGCAGGGCGTGGGGTCTCACGTTGCGCGTCGGTGAGGTGGGGCGAGGCCCGTTCCCCGCGCACACGGGCGGCGTCATCCGCGAGGAGGAGACACCCCTCGGACGGAGTCCGGGGCAGCCACCGGCTCATGGGCTGGGCTGCGCCAGGCCTGCCCAGCGACCTCGCCACGGCCGCGGGAGTTCGTGACTGGGGAAAGTGCCTCATGCCCCGCCCTCAGCAGCGCGGACACCGCATCGTCCGGCAGGACCGCCTCCCTCGCAGCGTTCCCGCAGGGACGCATGGACGAGGCGCGGCGGCAGCCTGCGGCGTGCTGCTCGGGCCATCGCCCGGTCCACCGCCTGCAGGCTGGAATCCGATCCGTCGACGCCCACGACCAGCGGGAATTCCATTTCGCCACCGCCTGCCTGTCCATCCGCCGAGAGGCCTTCTGTGACTACCGTCGCACCGCACCGGAACGGCCGCGACAGCAGACCGGCTCGCCGGCCCGAGGCTGCGACCGGGTTGCACTGCCCCGGTTTGCGGCGATGGTGGAGTCATAAGGCCGAGAGGAACAGACCCGCCGGTAGCCGTCGGCGGAAACGGACGCTGCTCGGCCGACGAGGTCCGGCGCCTTCCACGTGCTGAGGTGCCCGCGGCCGGAAAGCAACGGCATCCTCCACGTTCGAGGCCAGGTGAGGGGAAGACCTGACATGTGCAGTCCCAGGACTTACTTGACGTGGGAGTCACTGGACTCGGTTGGCGGTCGTAGGAGATCTTCAATGACCGCTCACATCGGCCGCACACGACACCGTCGCGCGTGCCGGTCGACGTCGAACTCGCCATATGCCAGCTGCGGCAGACCTGCCCGAAGTGGGGCCCGACGCGACGAACGTGCGCATCGGGCCCTGGGAACACGAGGGTCACCTCACCCGTGCCCGACCAGCGGATGCCATAGCGACGATCTCGCCGTCGCGACGCCGGAGGACCTGGCTCGTCATATCTGCGGAACGACCGCGATCGGACACGGCGCATGGTGCAGGACCGCGTGGTTGACCAGGCCCAGTTGCAGGCCGCTGCGCCCCCGTCGCCTGCGGGCTCCGACGACAAGCAGGTCGGCGCCGGCAGCCGCCTCCAGGAGCGCCTGACGCGCCACCCCCTCGACCACATGGCGGCTCACCTGGGTGTTCGGATAACGCTCGGCAGGGTCGCGCAGCGCGTCGTCGAGCACCTGATCCGGCGGGCGCCGATGGGCCTCACTGGCGTGCCGGGACAGGGGCGGAGGCTTGGAGCGCGCTCCGAACGGCGCGCTCCAGGCGTGCACCGCCACAAGCCGACAGCACCGCACGTGGGCCTCGCGGAACGCGAACTGCACCGCTGTGCCGCTGCCCTCCCCGTCCTCGATGCCGACGACGACGTTCCCGAACCGAGTGCCCCGGTACTCCGCTGTGCCGCGCACCACGACGATCGGGCAATCGGCGTGGGCGGCCACGGCCAGGCTGACCGACCCCAGGAGCAGCCCGGCGAGATCTCCGAGCCCTCTGGACCCGAGCACCAGAGCGAAGGCGTTGCGCCCCTTGCCCACCAGGGCGGACGCCGCGTCCTCATGCAGTACTTCGCTCGACAGCCGCGCTGTGGGAGCCACTTTCCTGGCCCGTTCCAAGGCAGCGGCGATCACGTCGGACGCGTCGTGCTCCGGCACCGCCGCATGCAGGAGGTGCAACGGCACCTTGTGCCGCACCGCTTCGTCGGCAGCCCAGTCCACGGCCTCCAAGCTCGCCTCGGACCCGTCGATGCCGATTACCAGAGGAATCGTCACGGCGCATGTCTCCTCTCGTGACGGACTCCACGTTCCCGAGCCCCGCCCGCCCCGCCCTACAAGGGTCCGCATGCGCGGCAGGAAGGTCTGGGGTGCTCCTCGGATCAGAAGGAGCCATGCCCAGCGTGCCGGCGCTGTGGACGGGAGGACTCGGCCACTGTCACTCCAGCTTCGTACGAGAAGGAGGCAGCCGCCAGGGAGCCAGTCGTGACCGCGGGCCTCGACACTCGCCCGAAAGCCTCACCACCGCCCGCTGGGTCGCCAGCGAAGCACTCGACGCTCGCATCCACCCGCTGTGCTCCGGCGAGCCCGTCGTAGCGGCAGATGGCGGCGGCGAGTCCGAGAAATTCCAGGTAGTTGTGGGAATGGCGCTCGTGCGGGGGCTGGGTCTGCATAGCCCGACAGCCACGAGACGGCCCGCTCGATCATCCATCTGCGGACGCCGAGCTGTTCGCCCGACTCGATGGCCGGGGCGGCTTCATGATCGGGCGCCGACCCTGACCTTGGCCTCACCGGCGCGTCCGTGAGGAGCCAGGGGTGGGGTGGGCATTCCCGCGTCTTCTCGGAGGCCGGCCAGCAACTCCCGCATCGCCTGCTGGACGGTGTACCGGGGCGTCCATTCCAGTTCCCGCCGTGCCCGCGACGTGTCCATGATCGGGAAGTGCATGAGGGCGTCGAACAGGGACGGGGGCGTACGCAGCAGATGCGTCCGCCATGCGGCGGAGACCGCGGCCCGAACCGGCCAGCCCGGCATCGGGAAGGTCCGTGCGCCGAACATCTCTGCCAGCATGGCCGCGTCCACAACCGGTTCAGCGGCCAGGTTGAACGCTCCGTGCACCGCGCGCACGGTGGCCTGCAGGAAAGCCTCGGCCGCGTCGCCGGTGTGCAGAGCCTGGTATCGCATGCCGGGGATGGCCGGGATCGCAGGCATGCGCTCCGGGCGGGGCACGCGCTTGGGCACCAGCGGACCGCGGAACAAGCGGTGCTGCTCGCACGCGGCTTCCCGCTTGAACATGAAGCCGGGCCGCATCCGCACCACCCGGATCTCGGGGTGCTGGGGTTCGAAGGCGTCCAGGATACGCTCGACGTAGGCCTTCTCCCGGCAGAGCGCCGCCTCCGGCCAGCCGTCGGTCGGCCACGATTCGTCCACGGCCCGGTCCTTGGGCCCAGGCGAGTAGGCTCCGACGAAGGACGCGTAGATCAGCACGGGAACACCCGCCGCGGCCGCGGCGTCGAAGACCCGGGTGCTGCCCTGCACGTTCGTCCGCCAGGTCGTCGCCGGGTGGTGCGTGGGCTGGAACAGCCATGCCAGGTGGACGACGGCGTCGGCGCCGGAGAAGTAACCGGCCAGGTCGGTGCCGTCGTCTGCGATGTCCACGCACGCCCATCGGGTCTTCGCCGGTGACCACCGCGGAAGGCGGCGGGCCAGCCCCAGGATCAAGTCGATCCGCTGGTCAGCGCCGAGCGCCTGGACAACGCTGGTGCCGACGTTTCCGGTGGCCCCGACGACCACCACCCGCATGCCAGGAGATGCCATGGATCCCGCCTGCCCTTCCGGCGCTGAAGTGCGTTGTGAGTACCCCCCGACACAGCCGTGAAACGACCGCATCGGCTCACCGCACACGCGAGTGCCGGATCAGGAAGGAGCTCCCCGCGGCCCGTCGGCCCGCCTGCCCCGCGCCCGTCCAAGCTGTGACGACACAGCCAACACTCTTGCCGGGTTGCGTGGCGTCGGCATGGCGTCCGCCGACCCGTCGGCCGGCCGGCAGGGGGACGGCCCGCGTGCCGCGGCGCGGCATGCACGATCATCCCCCGGCGCGGCCCGAGGGCACCGCCGGTCCCGTGCCGCGGGACGGGCACCCGAACCAGCAGCTGGATCATCGGGATCATCCGCCCGCGCGGGCCGTCGGCGTTCCCGGTTATTCACCGTCGCGTGCCGCCGGTCCGGCCTCGTCGTTCCGTCACCACTGATCTTTGCCCACCGGTACCCGCAAGGAGTAGGTGCGGCCCTCGACACCCCACTCCCCCGCCTCCGGCTTCGCCCCGGCCTCGATCGCACGCAGGGCGGGCCGCCCGATATGCGCGTGGACCAGCGGCCGGTTCCACCCCGCGGCCTCTGCGAACATCAGGTCGGCCCCCGCGGCCCACTCCGGGAACTCCCAGAACTCCGGCGCCCACACCACCAGCCCCTGGGCCTCGATACGGTAGCCGTAGGCGGGATGCGAGGTGTGCGCCACCGGACGGCACCGCACCCGCACAGCGCCGAGCTCCAGGTCCCCGGCCCGCGCCCGGACACCGTGCGCGGCCGCGAGCTTACGCAACCGGGACCGCAGCTCCGACTGCTCGTCGGTGACCAGCCAGGCGTCGAGCCGACCGGGCGGCGGCTCGGCCCCGGGCCCGCCGTCGAAGGCCGCACGGTGCCCGGCGTACCGCAGCAGCAGACCGGCGGGAGCGAACCGGGGCGAGTTCATCGCTCCCATACGCAACAACGTCAGCCGCAACGAACGGTTCACGAGCTACGCCCCCCGGCTTTCCCCCTCATGCCGATCCCAGGATTCAGCCCCCAGCCGTCCGTGCCGCCTACTCGCTGAGCGGGCTGGGTCAGTCGGCGGTACGGACGATGACGACCGGGCAGTGGGCGTGGGTGGCGACGCGCTGGCTGACCGAGCCGAGCAGCGTGCCGACAAAGCCGCCGTGTCCGTGAGAACCCACGACGACCATGGCCGCCCCCTCGGATGCCTTGATCAGGGCAGCGGCGGCATGGCCTTTGACGAGCCTGGTGTTCGTGCCAGGCGGGCGTTCCCGGGCGGGCAGGCGGTCCACGGCGGCATCGAGAACGGCCTTCGCGTGGCGTTCGAACTCCGCGTCGGGCGGAACGACCTGGCCCACCACTCCCTCCCACGCATGGATGACCTCCAGAGGGGCATTGTGGACACGGGCCTCCCGCGCCGCCCAGCGCAGTGCCGCGTCAGCAGAGAGGGAGCCGTCGGTTCCGACGACGATGGAGGTCTTTCCGTTGCTGGGAAGCGTGGTCATGACGTCCTCCGACGCAGTAGATGGGACGATGTTGCCCGACAACGGGGAACAGCAGCACGGCGCAGCGCAGCCTTCGCCCCTTCCGGCGATGTGCCGCGTGCAGGGCCGGCACGAGCAACATTCGAGACCGGGCAGTCATCGCGCGCAACTTGGACCAGATCGGTGACCTTCTCCAGAGCACCGGACTCCTCGAACAGGTGGGTCGTGCCGGGGACGACCGTCAGTCGGTTCTCAGGCGCAACCGGACCGGTCACGGCAACGGCGGACATGGACGCCAAGCAGGTGGACGAGCCACTACCGAAGGACGAACCCGAGGAGGCATCACACGGGCGGAAGGCAGGCCGGCGCCGATGCGATCCGCCGGGAAGTGAGCCACGGTGGATCTGTGCAAGGTACTCGTCGGAGCGCCGAGCAACGTCAGAAGCAGGCAGGGAAGCAGCCAGGAGTGGACAAGGATGCAAGCGCAGGTAGGCGACGTGTTGCGGTTCACCGGCAGAACCGTGGGAACCCCGGAACACCATGCCACCGTTGTGGAAGTACTCGGCCGGAACGGGGAACCGCCCTACCGGGTGCGCTACGACGACGGCCACGAGACGGAGATCTATCCCGGTCCCGGATGCGTGATCGAGCCCCGTCCGGCACGCGGTACCCCGCCCGGGCACCCGAGCCTGGAGGAGCGGTGACCGACCACCCCCGAGCCGGGAAGAGGGCTGAGGAGTCCGCGTGCGGTGCGAGACTCCCGTTGCACCGGGTGGAGCACGATGCCGTCGCAGCTGGGGCGGAAAGCAGTAGGGGGCGCGGGAGCGGGCGGCATGCCCCGAGCGGATGGCTGTTGCCGCCCAGGACCGGGCGGCGACGCGTCGACACCCTGCGGGTGCGTCGCCTGTTCGGCTGATGCCGACGGCGCGGTGGACGTACATACTGGCTACCGCGGAAAGGGCAGACGTGGCGGCCTACGGTCCGTCAGCCCCACCGGGGCCGCGCCCGGTCGGCACAGCCGCAGACGGTGACGGCCGGCGTCGAGAACGTACCGCCCCTCCCTCCATGGCACAACGTGCGGCCACCGGGCGAGCCGACGTCGTCCGTGACACGCGGTACCGACGGAGCGGCAACACCTCCCCCACGTCCAGACACCGGGGGTGGTGGTTCGGGCTCGGGCGCCACCGAATCCCTGGCCGCCGCCCCAGTGCCGGCAAGAGGCGCCTACAGGATGCCTGGGCCGGCCTCGTGCCCCGGTGGACCGGGAGGCTCTTCCAGCACGCTCCAGGCGATGGGACCGCCGAGTAGATCGGCCATCCGGCGGAAGACGTCCATAAGCATGTCGTCGACGGTCAGGACCCCAACGACCTGCCGTTCGTCAAGGACAGGCAGGCGGCGCACGCCGCAGTACCACGCCCTCCTTCCCACCGACGTCAAGGCCGGCGAAGTCGGTGCAACCCTCAGCGACGGCGTGCTGACCGTCACGGTGCCCAAGGCGCAGGCCGCCAAGCCCCAGCACGTCGAAATCACCGGATCCTGACGGTCCTGGTCCGGCGTGTCTCACGCCGCCATCGCGGCGGCCGTTCCACCGGCGCAGGTCGCCACCACGCCGGGCACATACCGGTACGCGTGCTCCGCCGCCGTCAGCGTGGGAACGCGGTCGTTCTCGTCCGGGGCGTAGACGGCGTACTCGGGAGTGACCATGAGACTTTCGTTTCTCGAGCCCCTGTACAAGCAGCCCGGTCCCTTCGCGTCGGTGTATCTGGACACGTCTCGCGACAGTGCCATCGAGGATCCCGACGCGGCCATAGAACTGCGCTGGCGCCACCTGCGCGACGCCCTGCTGTCAGAGGAGCGGCTCGACCAGGTCCTCACCGACACCGGGACACTCAACACCCGGATCAAGGACATCCTCGACCGCCTCACGCAGCAGTGGGCGTGTATGTGCTGCTGGTGGAGTTGAAGGACATCGAGCTCCCGGCCGCCAGACCATGCAACGGGCCGCGTCCCGCCAGGCCGAGGCCGAGCGCTCGGGCCGCGGGGACAGAGCTTCCGGAACGACCCGTACGGACTGGCATGAGCCAGATGGCTGCGGGAGCCTGGCCGTAAGCCCCCGGCATTTCGAGTGAGCGGAGAGGCGGGACGATGACCGATATCCAAGGCTTGCTGGGTGACGAGGCCGATGAACTGCTGGCCTACACCACCCGGCGGATTCCCAAGGAAGACCTGGTACTACCAGGTCATGACTTCGTCGACCGGACCGTGGCCGGGACCGACCGATCACCCCGAGTGCTGCGCAACCTGCAGTCCCTCTTCGACCACGGCCGTCTGGCCGGAACGGGGTACGTGTCCATCCTTCCGGTTGACCAGGGCATCGAGCACTCCGCAGCGTCGGCGTTCGCCGCGAACCCCCGCTACCTCGACCCCAGGAACATCATCGAGCTCGCCACCGAGGGTGGCTGCAACGCGGTCGCCAGCACGCTCGGTGTACTCGGATCCGTGTCACGACGCTACGCGCACAAGATCCCCTTCATCGTGAAGCTCAACCACAACGAGCTGCTGACCTACCCGAACCGGTACGACCAGATCATGTTCGGGAACGTCGAGCAGTGCTTCGACCTGGGGGCGGTCGGGGTCGGCGCCACGGTCTACTTCGGCTCGGAACAGTCGGACCGTCAGTTGCAGGAAGTCAGCGACGCCTTCGCACACGCCCACGAACTGGGCATGTTCACCGTACTGTGGTGCTACCTGCGCAACTCGGCCTTCAAGAAGGACGGCTTGGACTACTCGGTGTCGGCCGATCTCACCGGTCAGGCCAACCACCTCGGAGCGACCATCGAGGCCGATATCGTCAAGCAGAAGCAGCCGGAGAACAACGGCGGCTACCGTGCGCTGGACTTCGGCAGGACCGACAAGCTCCTGTACGACAGGCTCACCACCGATCACCCGATCGACCTCACCCGCTGGCAGGTGGCCAACTGCTACATGGGCCGGGTCGGACTGATCAACAGCGGCGGCGCATCAGCTGGCCAGGGCGACCTCGCGCAGGCCGTACGGACCGCGGTGATCAACAAGCGGGCCGGCGGCACCGGCCTCATCACCGGCCGGAAGGCCTTCCAGCGGCCCACCACCGAGGGCATCGAGGTCCTCCACGCCGTCCAGGACGTCTACCTCGACGACGACATCACCGTGGCCTGACGACGACACGGCCCGACACCTTCGACGTCGGGGCTCAGCGCGCCGAGCCTGCGGACGACCGCCGACGCGGTCTTCGAATCGGAGAGTGTCAAGGTGCCGCCACATAGCGCAGGCCCTCCACCGGGAGGAGCGCGCCTGTCGCAGTGCCGGCGTGCCCTGATGATGTGCTGACGGGGACAGTGATTCTGGCTGGAGGAGTGCCGTGGACAGCGTCCTTCCCCGGGCTCCGGAAGGGGCCGACACCGTCGAGGGGCAGCCCCGGCAAGCGGCCCGGGCGGCCTGCACCGCCTGTGGGCTGCCGGCTCCTCGACGCCGTGCGGTCCTGACGCGGTGCTGTCCCTCGGCGGTGACGACCGGTGTCTGAGCGGCCAGAATCCGCGGCAGCCCACCGGGAGGGCTGGGAGGCGGGCCGTCTCATGCGGCCGGGGCCGGTGTGGTGGCTCGGCGCTGGCCTGCTGGTGGGGGCCGCGGTCGTGGTGGCTGTCTGGCGGCGGCACGAGCTTGCGCAGGCATTCGGCCTCATCTCTCGGGTGCGGGTGCCGCAGCTGGCGGTTGCCGTGGGGTGCGAGGCGCTGTCGGTGGTGTGCTTCGCCGCTGTGCCCCGTCGGCTGCTGCTGGCGGGCGGGGTGCGGTGGAGTCTGCGGCGGATGACCGCGATCACGGTGGCGGCCAACGCGGTGGCCGGCGCGCTGCCGGGCGGGGCAGCCTTCGCCACCGCATGGGTGTACCGGCAGCTGAACCGTCGGGGCGTGGAACCAGTCCTGGCCGCCGCCGTGCTGATGGTCGCCGGGGCGCTCTCAGCGCTCGGCTTGGCGATTCTGACCGTACTGGGGATGTTCACGGTCGGTGCGGCCGGTGCCGCTGCCGTGGTGCGTCCGCTTGCCGGGGCGCTGGTGCTGGCGCTGGTGACCGGCCTGGTGGTGTTCAGTCTCTCCCGCTTCGCGGGCTTCCGCGCAGCGGTGCGGCGGGCCTGGTTCACCGCAGGCGGGCGGTCCGGGCGGGTACGGCAGGCCCAGCTGCTGCTGGCGCGCGTGGTGGAGCAGGCCAGGAGCCTGCAGCCCGGCTTCCGGCCGTGGCTGGGACCGGCCGCGTACGCCCTGATGAACTGGGTCTTCGACGCTGCCTGCCTGGTAGCCTGCCTGTGGGCGCTGGGCATCGGCGTGCCCTGGCGCGGGATCTTGCTCGCGTACGCGCTCACGCAGATCCCCGGCAGCCTGCGTCTGACGCCCGGCAGCATCGGGGTGGTCGAGGCGAGCCTGTCCGCATTGCTGGTGCTGTACGGCCTGCCTCCCGGACCGGCGATCGCTGGGACGCTGCTGTACCGGGCCATCAGCTATTGGGCACTGCAGCCGGTCGGCTGGGCGAACTGGATCGGCGTGACCTTCCAGACCGGTGGGCCCTCCTGGCGTCCTGGGTTGCGGACAGACCGCGACACCCACCGGCCGGGCCGGCCGCCTCCGCGTGAGCCAGGGACCTGACCGGCTGTCACCGTGCCGCGAGGTCGCCGGCGAGTGACACTCGCCGGGTCGGGCACGCCCTTCCGTTATGGGCGTGTCCGACCCGGCGGTGAAGATCCCTGGACCCGGTGAACCCCGGACCGGTAGCGGCGGCCTGTCGCCACCGGTCCGGGGTTCACCACGAAAGCCCGTCCGGCTCTGACTCGGCCCTGGAAAGGACCGGTACCTGAGCGTCTGGGACACCATGGGAGACGGTACGTCTCTCAGGACCGGCACAGGCGAAGCGGCAGGGACCGCAGATGCCTGACGCTGAGGTCACGCTGGTAGGCGAGCCGCTCCGGTGGGACCGCCGGCTCGAAGCGTCGCACCGTGCCAAGCAGCACCTCCAGAGCGATGCGCATTTCGAGGCGGCGAGGGCGTGCCCCGGACACGTGTGCGCTCCCCGGCCGAACGCGAGGTGCGCATGGGGCGAGACACGATCGAGGTCCAGCCCGTCGGGTCGTTCGACCAGCTTCGCGTCACGGTTGCCGGCTCCGAAACTCTGCCCTTGCCAGAAACCTCATCCGCCCTGGTAGGGGCCGGTGCATCGGGTTTCCCGAAATCTGGCCGCGGTCGTCTGAGCCGGCGCTCTCGCGCAGCTGCCGTCAGCACGTCGTGATGATCGATCGTGCTGCTTTGGGCAACGGGCCGTGCTGGCAGCCAAGTTCGAGGCGATTCTGCCGCACCTCGACGTGCGGGTGCCGAAAAGTCCATCCGCGCAGGTGGAAGAACTGCCAGCATCATGGTCCTCAACGGATTGCCCCGGGCGGAAGATGCACGTCGCACACTTCTCGGAGAGCAGCCGCACCTCATCGGTGGCGACGGGCCCCGATGCCGTACCTGCGGTCCTTGTCGAGGAGGAGGCTGCCGTCAACGGCGCGAGCGCCGCCGCGGTTTCTCCTCCTCTTCGGCCTCATCCTCCACGTCCTCAGGCTCCTCTTCCTCCTCGGCTTCCTCGGCTTCTTCTTCCTCGTCCTCGCCCCCTTCCTCCTCCTCTTCTTCCTCTTCTTCCTCTTCTTCTTCCTCTTCTTCCTTGCCTTCGGGCTCTTCTTCCTCCTCCACGACCTCACCCTCGTGCACCGTGCCCCGCCAGCCCTCGATCTCGTCGGGTTCAAGCAGCACCTCGGTCATGAGATGGCGACGGAAGTGTTTGAGTTCAAGACGCGCGCGGCGGCCCTGGGCCCGCCAGATGTTTCCGGTGCGCTCGAACAAGCCCTGGGGGTAGTACTGGAGGACCACCAGGATCCGGGTGAGATCTGGAGCTATCTCATGGAAAGTCACCGCCCCGTTCACATGGCCCTTCTCAGCCCGCGACTGCCAGATGATCCGCTTGTCCGGCACCTGCTCGAGGATCTCGGAGCGCCACTTGCGATGGGACCAGAAAACCTGGGCCTTCCACTCCATTTCCGTGTCGGACTCCTGTTGGACGTCCTCGACCTTCTTCATGTAGCTGGGAAAGTCCTCGAACTGGGTCCACAGGTCGTAGGTGAGAGACACGGGGGCACCGACGTCGATCTGTTCGACGATGTTGGTGACCTTCAGCTTCTTGTCCTTGCCACCACCACCGCCGCCGAGGCCCGGTATAGCCTCCTTGGCTTTGTCCATGACCTTGTCCTTGGCCTTGCCCAACCCGGCCTTCACCATGGGTTTCACTACGGCACCGAGTCCGCCTCCGGAGCTGCCGTCCCCGCCGATACGGCTCACCGATGACAGGGCTTTCTCACCCAGTGCGGTGAGGAGATTCTGCGCTTCCTGCTTCAGACGGTCGGTGGGCAGCTGCTTGGCGAGGGTGCCGACCCCGCCCGTGTGCTGGTTGTCCGGTTTCTCAGCCATACCCCATCACCCTCGGCTCCGTCCGGACCCTCCGGCCTCGGTCTTCTTTTCGTGCTCGGCCGGATGGTCAGCTGACTTCTTCGATATGCCGGCTCGGGACCGCCCCTCATCCTCGGGTCCCTTCTGCGATTCGGCTTCATCCCCCCGTGCGCGGTCCCCCTGTGACGACGGCTCATCCGGCTCCTGGCCATTCGGGCCGGGGCGCAACGCCAAGGCCCACTCCCCCAGGGCGTCACTCATGGAATCCATTCGATTACTCATTGTCGATATGGCCGCCGAGCGCCCCGCAGTCATCAACTCACTGCGAAGCTGCTGGCCGAGCCGGCCGAGCCCGGGGGGCTTCGCCTGCCCCCCATCGGCCACATCGCCGCCGGACAGGAGGCGTCTCCCGGCCATCAGTCCTGCGAGGGTGATAGCCCAGCGCATCTTGTGCGTGCGTCCGACGAGGTAACCGCCGGTGAAAACCAGGGCAGCCTGGATGTTCTCCATGCTCGCTCCTCCTCTCGCCACAAAGGCGAGGCTGTTAATCAGGCCATATAGGCAAGTATGGTGCATATCGCTCGAATGCGTAACGTGGCCATGCCTCGGGAGCCATGGATGCACCACGCCGCTGCCGGATCCGAGGCCGTCACGCTCAGGCCGCAAGCGTCAAGGACGGCACCACGTCGCTATGTGCGTGATGCGCCGCCCGACTCTCGAAGGGTCAGCAGTGCGCCTGTCAGCGGAGTTCAGGATCGGAGGACGGATACAGCTCTGGGATCACAGCAATTCCGAGTGGCCGCACCGTGCCGACGATCGCGGCCTCCTCATGACTGGGTCACACGCTCACAATCGTGCTGGGCGACCGGGAAGATGTCGGCCGCATGAGATCGGTCTCGAACTCATCGCCCTGGCTGGGCCGGCTACCGGCAGCTGACGTTCGCGTGGCGCACCGCGTCTGTGGAAGCGGTGACGTCTATCAGCAAGCCCTCGGCGCGGGAGCCAAGATCCGTGCCACAGCGAAACGGTGAACTTCCCACCATGCCTCCAAAGGACCCACTCCGCGACCAGACTGACAATGAGTCGGACAATGGCGGTCGAGGGCCCTTGAAAATATGACGTGCAAACACGCGGCCAAAGCCCCGTTCGCTGACCGGCGCTGTCGGCTCCGGTGGCGGGGTGTAACCGTCAGCAGGGAGAACAGCGACCGCTGCACGACAGATCATGACACCGTGCGTCGAGTGCGCAAGCGCGCCCAACGCAGGGCACGGCCCAAGGCGAGGTCGTGGTGGCCAGGCTGGTGATGAAGCCGAGGGGATCGCTGCGCCCAGCCGCCACATGAGCCGGCTCCTCCCCCCGTCCTCGACGAAGACGACCCGCGGGCACGTCAGCCCTGGCCGGCGCCGCTCGCGCGCCAGCGGGCTCCCACAGCGGGGACCTGCTGGAAGCGTTGCCGACTGAGAACACGGCATCCCCGTGACGTCCCGGCCTTGCCCCCAGACCGGCACACGCCCCGGGAACTCGTTCGTTTCGTTCTCGAGGGCGCCCCTGATCGTTTCGCTCGCCCCGCGTCACTCGCCACGGAGGGGGAACCCGGAGGTGAGCCCCGAGGGGGGAACACCCTAAGGAACTACTGTCATGATCAAGAAGCTGCACGACATGGGCCTGCGCAGCGAGCACGCCTACATCGCCGCCGTCGCCTCCATCGGACTCTCCGTGCTCACCTGGGCCGCCTCCCTGCGCGCCGAACCCGGCGCGGGACTCGACCGTGCCGACCGCTGGGGCATCTTCGTCGGCGAGTGGGCGCCCACATTCTTCGGCCTCGGCCTCGCCCTGTCGCACTACGAGCAGGAAGAAGGCTCGTTGATGGGGAAGGCACACACGGATGGAGAGCGAAAGCGGCAGATGACAGGCGCTGCTCAGCAGGACCCCTCGGCCACACCAAAACCGAGGCGGTAGGGGGCCGGTCGCCGCGGCGCCATGTGGGCCGACTCGAACGGGCGACCTCGGACTCACCGGACGCGCTGCCTTGACCGGCTGGCGGACGGGCACGCTGCGGCGCTACGGCTGGGTACGGCGCTAGCGTTGTGGGAGTGCCCCGCCGCGGGAAAACGCCAAGTGTTTTGCCGCGACTTGAGCTTGCGTCGATACGCCAACCCAGGCAGCCAGGCAGGGGCTCACCGTATCTTTCGCCGAATGGCGGGCGAGGGCAGCCGTCGAGTCTCTGCCCCATCTGACGCGCTTGGCGCCGCTGCGGGTGATGCTGCCGGCGGCTGCGGCACGAGCAGGGTGCGGGAGTGCCGGGCCCGCGCGTGCCAAGGATGTGGCTACAACGCGGAAGCCCGCTGATCGCCGACAGCCAGCCGCTTCCGTATCCGGAGGTCAACCACCGGCGCCCGCCGTACCCTGGGATGGACGTGCACTGCCCCCTTTCCGGACCCGGCAGGGAGTTGACACATGGCTGTACGGCACCAGCTGATCCGCCGCAGTCCCGAAGCGGTGTGGGCGGTGCTGGCGGACGGTACCCGCTACGGTGACTGGGTCGTCGGTACCTCGCGGACCCATCCCACCGACGCAACATGGCCCCGGACCGGATCACGCATCGTCTATACAGTGGAACTCGGCCCGTGGAAGGGCAACGGAGAGACCATCGCCCGGCGCAGCGAACCACCGCACGTCCTGGAGCTGGAGGCCATCAGCGGATGGCTCGGCACTGCCAGGATCGCCCTCGAACTGCGCCCCTGGGGCGAGAACACCATGGTGATCTGCGACGAGCATCTGCTGCGCGGGATCGCCGGGAAGCTACACAACGCGGTGGTGGACGCTCTGATGCAACTACGCCACCGCAGCATGCTCAGTCGGCTCGCCGAAGTGGTCGAACGTCACGAGCCTCCCGGACAGTGTGAACGCGGCCACGACACATGCCACCCTACGGAGCGGTAGCCGGTCGGCCGGGAGCAGCCGAATCGCTGGTAGACGCCAGTGGGCGGCAAGGCTCTGGCGCAAACCGTCCGTGGAAGGCCTGGCTCACCTGGGCGTCAACGGTGGCTGGCCCGCACAGGTGCGCGCACGGCCGTCAGCCGAGCCGCTCATGCGGAACTGCTCGCACCCTCCGTGGAGGCGCGCCACCCAACAGCGAACCCAAGCTCCGCGAGCTCTTGGACAAGCTCCAGTCCAACCACGGCACCGTGCTCGTGGTGGTCGACCAGCCCGCCTCCATCGGCGCCCTGCCCCTCACGGTCGCCCGTGACACACGCTGCCAGGTGGCCTATCCGCCAGGGCTGACGGTGCGGCGGATCGCCGACCTCTACCCCGGCGAGGCCAAGACCAGGCCAAGACCGACGCCCACGACGCCCGCGTGATCGCGGTCGCAGCCCGCGCCCCGGACATGGACACCCGCGCGGTAGAGCCGGCGTGATCCTGGCTGGTGGCCAGCCGATCCTCCGCGGACGAGCGCACCCAGACGGACGAACTCTGAAGCCGATACGTGGCCGCGCGTAAGGCAACCGGCCCGCATCGCGGGCCAGGGCTGGTACTCAGTGGTCGGCTGGAGCGATGTGGATGCGGGTGGTGGCAGTGAGGCGGTCGCTTTCGAGGGCGTGGCGGAGTTGAGCCAGTGCCTGGTGGATGTGCCGGTTCGCGGCGCCTGGGTCGGTGTCGGCGGTGAGGGTGACGGTCAGTGTCAGTCGTGGAACGGTGGCGGCGCCGGTGAGGGTGGCCTTGGCCCGTCGCACGTAGGGGCTGGCGGTCAGGTCCTCCTCGAGTGCCTCGGTGGCGGCCCGGGCGGACAGATGCGTGGCGCCGTGGCGAGGGTCGGGCTCGGCATTGACGTGGTGAATGGCGTCGGTGTGGGCCTGGGCGGCGAGCCACCGCAGTGCGAGGAGCGCGAGCAGGACGGAGCACGCGGCGACGGCGGCCCAGAACCACCAGTGGTCCGCGGCGTAGCGGCGAGCCTGCTCGTCGATCAGTGGAGCGTGGGGTGCCCCGAGCAGACCGGGGCGAAGGTCGAGGCCGCGGGCGAGTGCGGCGGCGCCGCCCGCGGTGAGCACGAGGCCGACCGCGAGGAGCGCGATGCGGTTGGCGCGGGCGGTGGGGCGGCGCATCGGGCTCACTCCTCTCGTCCTCGTACGGTGGTGCGGACGTGAAGTGGTCTCATGGGAGACAGTTCGTCGAGGCGGTCGGTGACGGCCTGCCGAACCCGCTGGGGGAGGTCGCCGACGTCGTGCAGCGGGCTGTCGGCGTTCACGTGTACCCGCCTCCGGCGCAGTCGTACATGTGCGCGGTCAATGCCGTCCATGCCGCCGACTGCGGCGGTCAGACTGCGGCGCAGCCCGGCGCGGGTGATGCCGACCGTTGTGTGGGGATCTTCGGACCGCAAGGCGATCATCCGGGGACGGCCGGGCCCCAGCGCCAGCGCGACCAGCAGTACCCCGACGGCGAGGATCGCGGCGGCTGCGGCGAGCACGGCGGGATCGTCCCACCGCAGATCGCGGCCTGCCCGGGTCAGCCATGTCACCGGCAGCACCTGTGCGTCGCGGTTGATCATGCTCGCGACGACCTGGATGGTGGCCAGGAGCGCGACGGCGGCCAGCAGGGCTGCGATCAGGACGGCCGGGAGGGCCCGCCTGGGCCGGAAGGCACTTATCGCTGCCCGTCGGCGCTGTCGGTCGACCGCCTGCGGGGGCGCGGGCGGCGCTTCGTGGTCCACGGTGGTGCGGGGAGCGGCCGTGTGGGTGAGGCGGGCGACGTCGATGTCGACTTCGCGCACGTCCAGGCCGGTCAGCTCGCCGATGCGGGCAGCGACGCGCTCCCGCACGCAGCGGCTCACCTGGCGGATCGGCGCCGGGTATGCCACCGACACCGTCATCGCCACGGTGGCCAGGTGCCCGTCCACGTGGGCCGTGGCCTGGGGGTCGGGCCGGGCCTTGGCACGCCCGAGCGGCACCCCGAGCAGCCGCCGCGGCACCCCGCCGGCCTGGTCCACTTCGGTGACGGCGCGCACGGCGATCCGTTCCAGCACCCGATCGGCGATCTCAGTGTGCCCGCGGGTCTCCGGCGGCCCGAGCGCCGCCGGTGGCGTCGGCACCAGATCTGTGGTCACGACCGCCTCCGGCCGCCCAGCAGGCCGCTCAGATCGTGCTCACCGGCCACGGCCCGGCCCGCGAGGAGTCCGACGGCGCCGAGAACGAGCACGATCAAGAAAGCGATGAAGCCACCGAAGGCTCCGGCGAAGCCCAGCGCGGTCCCGAATCCCAGGCCGATCGCTGTAGCCCACTGCGTTCCGTCCATGTCACTCACTCATTTCCCTCGTCTGAACTTGTGCCGCATCGCATCAGCGCACGCGCCGCACTCGACGGCGCCGGTGGCGCCGCCACCACCGGGCGGCCAGCCAGAGTCCGCCCCGGCTGCGGAACACGCTCACCCGCACCCCCTCGGAACAGCGCGCACCCGCGACGGCGGTGCGCCAGCGGCTCAACCCTGCGATGAACTCCTCTGGATCGCCGTCGACATCCGGGTGGTGCAGGCGCACCCAGGCCCGGAACGCCTGCCGCTGCGGTGTGGGGTGTGCGCTCACCTGAGCGTCTCCCGAGCGGCGCTGCCGGGGAGTTCGATGTCGTCGATGCACACCTCCACCTGTGTGCCGGGCGTCAGCCCGTGGACCGCGGCCCGCACTTGTGCGGCGACCTCGGTCACCGGCGTACCGAAGACCGCGACCACCTCGACCTTTACCTCGGTGTCGCGGACGGCGACCCCGACCACGGTGCTGCCCGGCAGATAGGTGGCGATCGGCCCGTCGGCCAGGGCCGCCACCGCCGGGCAGTCGGCCACCGCGGTGGCGATCCGGCCGGCCAGTCGGCCGACCTCGCCCGTATCCCGGCCGGGGGCTGGACGTATCGGATGTGTGCGATGTGCCGGATGTTTCATTGGACGCGGGACTCCGCCGACTCGGCCGGTTCCTCACCGGGCATGTGGATGTCGCCGACAGTGATGTTGGCCTCGGTGACCTCCAATCCGCACATCTTCTCCACCGCGGTGACCACGTTGCGGCGAACCCCCGCGGCCAGGTCCGGGATGGACACCCCATAATCGACGATCACATCGAGGTCGACCGCGGCCTGGCGTTCACCCACCTCGACCGCGACCCCCTGGGTGATGCCGGGGCCGACCACTCCGGGCAGACGCTCGCGCATCGCGCCCAGCGCACGGGACACGCCGGCGCCCATCGCGTACACGCCCGGCACCTCACGGGTCGCCATCCCCGCGATCTTGGCCACGACCACATCCGCGACCGACGTCTTCCCCTGCTCGCTCACCAGCTCCGCGGACCCCCGCGCCGTCACGGAACGGGCCCCTTCGGACTGCTCACTCAACTTGACCGTCGTCTCTTTCATCTGTGTGTTCACGGCACCGTTCTCCGTTCCGTGCGAGCTCATTACCCGCATCACTCAGAAAGACACAGCAGACCCGGGGATCCTCACGCCCGTCATGGGATGTACCTCACGCGCATGTGGTTCGTAGCCTCCCGCCAGGGCACTCGCACAAGGTGACCTCCGAGGCGGAGGACGGCATTCTTGTCGCCCGCGCCCGTGACGGTGACACCGCAGCCTTCGAGGACTTGGTGCGCCGCTACGCCACTCGGGTGTACCGGATTGCGCTGCGCATCGTGGGAGACGCCGACACCGCGGAGGACGCCGCTCAGGATTCCTTCATCACCGCCTGGCGCTGCCTGCACGAACTCCATGCGGAGCAGGCGTTCGCCGCCTGGCTGTACCGCATCGCCGCGACCCGCGCCGTCAACGTCGCCCGCGCCCGACGCCCCGAGATCAGCCTCGAAGAGGAGGCCCTGCCGCCGTCCCGAACAGCCGGCCCCGCACAGCAGGCCGTGGCCGCCGAGCTACGTGCCGCGCTGAATCATGCCCTCAGACGGCTCACCCCGGAGCAGCGCGCATGCTGGGTGCTGAGAGAACTGGAAGGCATGTCCACCAACGAAATCGCCCACACCGTCCACACCAGCCCGGATGCCGTCCGTGGTCGCGTCCACCGCGCTCGTGCCCGGCTTGCTCAGGAGCTCACGCCATGGCGATGAACCATCCAACTGCTGACCGGTTGCCGAGCGGCACCGCCGTCGACACACTCCGTGAGGCGACCGCCGCGCTGACCGCCGAACCGGTCGAGCGCCCCCCGGGCTTCGTCGCATGTGTCATGGTCCGGATCCGCCAAGAACCGCGCCGCTTCCGCAAGCTGCCGCTCCCCGCAGAACCTCCGCACCGTCTGTCCATCACCGAACACGCCGCCGCTACTCTCCTGTCCACCGCCACCAGCAGCGTCCCCGGCACCACCGGCCGAGGCTGCCGCTTCCCCACCCCTGGAGACCCCACCCACGTGGCCGTCAGCATCAGCCTCCGCTACGGCCAGCACGCCTCCACCACCGCCCACCGGATACGCGCCGCCCTGCGCGCAGCCGCGGCCACCCAGCTCGGTCTTCGCCTCCTCCGCATCGACATCACCATCGATGACGTCCACCCACGTCTCTGACCGCCATAAGCATGATCACCAACCCCCGCAGACGATCAGGTTCTTGCAGTCAGGCAGATGGGCCAAGAATCCCTTGATACAGCAGGTCACCGCGCCGGGGCCCGGCCGGCCGGACCGTACACTGCTCGCCGCCCCGACCCAATTCCTCCCCCGAGCCCTGCGAGAACACCGGATCGTCTCACCGCGCACCGTGCCGGCCTGGCACCAGCGCCTGGTGAAGCAGAAGCGGACGCAGCCGCCGTCCATCGGCGGGCGCCCGATCCTGACTGTCCGAAGTGACGGTGCAGTACAACTGGTGGGTGCTGGACGAGTCGGAACTGGCCCGGGAGCTCGCCGAGCACCGGCTGGCCCTCCGCTTGGCCGGACATCCCGATCTCGGCCGGCGCCTGGCGTCGCTGACCGGGGACCCGCTCACCGTTCAGATAGGCGCGGATCGTCTTGCGATCCCGGCCCAGGTGCCGTGCGATCACCGAGATCGTCCATCCCTGCCGACGCAGAGCGTGAGCGTCCACGTCTTCCTCCCGCGTGAGCATTCAGGCCCCCGACCAGGCCGAACTCACAGCTCACGCAGGCTCTCCACGACACTGCGGGCGCCGATAAATCATCCACGCAGGTCGGGAGCCTGATCACGGATCTTCGGTTCTCCTCGACGTTCACCCCGGGTCTTCACCTGCGCAGGGCCCCGGCGGCATCATGATCTGTCGTGCTGCTGCGTCTGGCCTACCTCGCCGCGACCAACGCCCTGGCGTTCCTACGCCTCCTGCCGATGAGCGACAAGGACAAGGACATCGAGACCCCCGTACTCCGGCACCAACTGCTGGTCCTGCAACGCCCGGGTCGGTAAGCCGACCTTCACCGACACAGACCGTGCCATCCTCGCGGGCCTGCTCCCCCACCTCCCCAAAAACAGACTGCGAAACCTTCTGCTCCTGGTCCGCCCCGACACGGTCCTGCGCCGGCATCGCGACCTGCTCAGGCGGCGCCATGCCGCGACCTGCGTACCCAGACGACATGGACGCCCCCGCACCATCCGCTCGATCCGCGCCCTGATCCTGCGCCTGGCCAGGGAGAACGTCTCATGGGGGTATCGGCGGATCCACGGCGAACTCGCGGCACTGGGGATCAAGATCGCCGCCTCCACCGTCTGGGAGATCCTCCGCGAGCACGGCATCCCACCCGCCCCCGAACGGCAGAGCACCACCTGGGCCGACTTCCTCCGCAGCCAGGCCAAGACCCTTCTCGCCTGCGATCTCTTCGAAGTCCACACTCTGACAGGGGCGCGCCTGTACGTCTTCGCTGTCATCGAGCACACCACCAGGCGCATCCGGGTCCTCGGCGCCACCGCACACCCCACCGCGGAGTGGATCGTGCAGCTCGGACGCAACCTCCTCATGGACCTCGGAGGACGCGGACGGCAAGGCGAAGTTCCTCATCCACGACCGCGACGCAAAGTTCACAGCCGCCTTCGACGCACTCATGACCGATGCCGGTCTCAAGGTCGTCACCACCGGCATTCGGATACCACGGATGAATTCACTCATCGAGCGCTGGATACAGACCTGCCGCAGGGAACCCCT
This sequence comes from Streptomyces sp. NPDC020845, assembly GCF_044334165.1. Classification (NCBI taxonomy): domain Bacteria; kingdom Bacillati; phylum Actinomycetota; class Actinomycetes; order Kitasatosporales; family Streptomycetaceae; genus Streptomyces; species Streptomyces sp. NPDC020845. The sequence continues at coordinate 519,676 of NZ_JBIRSJ010000008.1, forward strand.
GGACCGGACCTTGATCTGGAACCAGAGCCACCTTCTCCACGCCCTGCGCGAGTACGAATCCTTCTACAACGAGCGCCGTCCGCACAGAGCCCTGGAACAAGTCGCCCCCTGCCGCCCGCTACCCACACCCATCACCCATCACCCATCACCCAACAAGCCCAACTCGCCCACCAGGAAGTCCGCAGGCGAGACCGACTCGGCGGAACCCTCCACGAGTACCAGCACGCAGCGTGAACTGCACGGATGATTTATCGGCACCCGCAGAGGTGACGGTGGGCGGGCTGGGGAACGCCCACGCCGTGTGGGCCGCCAGCCGGTGCAGCGACAGCGCCAGTCCCACGACGAACAGGACAAGTGCCGCCGCCCGGAAGACCAGGTGCGGTGCCGTGTGCTCGACGGTGGGGAAGAGCCGGAAGTCCCCTGCGGCCGTCGCCAAGTTCCGTGCGCCAGGGGTGCGCCAAGCCGGTCGGCTTCCGTGGTCGGCCCGCTCACCGGGTCACCTTGTACCCGTCGGCGCTTGCGTAGTTCACGATTGTGTCCTCCCGGGCCGGCAGCCTTGAGACGATGCTCTTGCCCGCGGTCAGCCCCGGAGTGACCGTCGCCAGGGTGTCCAGGAGCGAGGCCGTCCGCTTGCGGTACGGGCCGGTGGCGTCGGCCCTGACCGCTTTCGGACCGGCGATGCGGTTGGTCCCGCGCTTGCCCGCCCACAGCCGGGGCGCTCGGTGGCGACCTTCCGGCCCAGCGCCTCGTACTGCTCCCATGTCGTGGGCCCGCCTGCACGGCCCAGGACGTCTCGTTGTTCTCCGAGCTGAAGACCAGGTGCGGATGGATCTTGTGGTACGGCTCGGCGGCCGTCAGGTGCGAGGAATCGACCCAAACCGTTAAAGATCTCCTGGCGCCGACCGCGCGGACCTTCGCTGTCATGAGCGACTCCACTCAGTGTTCGTGTCGGCCGGCGGAAGAACGTGGCCTGGCAGGCGGACGCTGCTGCCCTGCCCGGGCCCGGCCCGTGCCCCAGTCCGGGGCAGGGGTGTACGGGCCTCCCGGAGTACTGCGGACAGAAACGCCGACTTGGTCACACATAAAAACCGCCCGTATAGGGCGCAGTCAACGGGATGAGTGAGCCTATTTTCGATATTCTTCGGCGCCGACGACTTAACGATGCAGCTTTACTGCCTCATTTACGCATAATTCGCGCCGGGCGTCTCCGTCAATGGGTCGGATACATTTTTCGAATATGGCCAGGTATATGCTCTTCAAGGATGGGGCGTGGCTGATCACCGGGCATATGACCCCTGCGCTGAAGGAGGTAGGCGGTTGGACGGAAAGCCTGTACCGGCGACCGGCCACACGACGCCCTCGCAGGGGCGCCATGCCGAGTCGACGGGCGCCTACCGCCCCGGGTACGAGCTCGTGGCCGAGCAGATCCTCCAGCTCATCGCCGAGTTGCAGTTGCATCCGGGCGACCGGATGCCGACGGAGAACGAGTTGGCCTCCCGCCTGGGCACGAGCCGCACGGTGGTGCGGGAGGCGGTGAAGATCCTCTCTGCGATCGGGCGGGTGCGCGTGCAGAAGGGGCGCGGCCTCTATGTGGCGGACGACGAGGGCCTGCTGGGCTCCTCGCGCTGGGGAAGCCCCTTCCTGCCGACCGACCTGGAGCACGTCTACCAGCTCTTCGAGTTCCGGCGAGTACAGGAAGCCGCAGCGAGCCGGTTGGCCGCCACCCGGGCGACCCCTGCCGAGTTGCGTGCCATCGAGGCCGCGGAAGAGATGTGCCGGGAGGGGTATGTGACGAGGCAGCGGGCGTTGTTCGACCGCGGTGACGACGACTTCCACATGGGCATCGCCACCGCCTCGCACAACCCGTTCCTCGTCGCGGCGGTACGCGAGGCGCGCCGGTTGCAGCGCCAGTCCAGCACGATCGGACTGCACGGCACGGTCGGCGGCCATGCCGCGGAAGCCGTGGAGGAACACGCCGCGATCTGCCGGGCCATCAGGGACGGCGATCCGGAGGCGGCGGCTCGGGCCGCCATGGCCCATCTTGACAACACCCTCGAGGACTACCGGCGTGAGATCCAGCGCCGGGTCTTCGGCTGACCTGCCCGGCCGGTCGCGGCCGGCGGGTCGGCATCCCTCTCGTCACTGAAAGGGTTGACAAACCTCAGGGCCGCTCTACGATCCTGGCTATCCGAGAGTACGACCAATGTTCGAGATCTCGAATATCACGCTGCTCGTGGGCTCCGCAGACACGCGCACAGACGGTCGTCTTGTCATGTGCATGGTCTGATGATGTCCGCGACGTGGCCGCTCACCGCGCCATCGTCGACACGTCCCTCCAGGAGGAGAACCATGCAGCCTTCGTCAGCATCCCCGTCTGCGCCACAGCGCCGCAGGCGGCATTCGCCCGTGGGTGTTGCCGCACGCTCGGCGCTGATGTCGATCGCAGTGCTGGCGACCGTGGCCACCTGGCCGGTGTCGGCGTCGGCAGCCGGCACCGGGCCGTGCGACATCTACGCCTCGGGTGGAACCCCGTGTGTGGCCGCGCACAGTACGGTCCGCGCGCTCTACGGATCCTACGGGGGCAACCTGTACCAGGTCAGGCGTTCGTCGGACAACGCCACCCGGGACATCGGCGTTCTCAGCGCCGGTGGCGTCGCCAACGCTGCGGCCCAGGACTCGTTCTGTTCCGGCGCCACCTGCGTGATAACCGTCGTCTACGACCAGTCCGGACGCGGCAACCACCTGTGGTACCAAGGGTCCAGCCAGGTCCCCGGCTCCACTCAGAGCAGCCCCGCGAAGGCGACTTCCGAGTCCCTGACGGCCGCCGGCAGCAAGGCCTATTCCCTGTACATCAACCCCGGCAACAGTTACTGGCGCGACGGCCACGCCACCGGCATCCCCACCGGCAGCAGCCCCGAGGGCATGTACATGGTGACGAGCGGCAAGCACGTCAACAACGGCTGCTGCTTCGACTACGGCAACAGTGAGACCACGCGGAAGGCGGATGCCGCCGGCGCCATGGACGCCATCAACTTCAGCACCTCGTGCTGGTTCGGCGGATGCTCCGGCAGCGGCCCGTGGGTCCAGGCGGACCTCGAATGGGGTCTGTACCCGGGTGGAAGCCAGTCCTGGAACCCCAAGCAGCGGGCCTTCACCAGCAAGTTCGTCACCGCCACCCTGAAGAACAACGGCACTTCCCGCTTCGCCATCAAGGGCAGCGATGCCCAGTCCGGCAGCCTGACCACTCTGTGGGACGGCACCCTGCCCAGCGGCTACAGCCCCATGAAGAAGCAGGGCGCCATCGTCCTGGGCAGCGGGGGCGACTGCTGCAAGCCCGGCGGCGGCGCCAACCTCAGCGCCGGCACCTTCTACGAGGGCGCCATGGTCGCGGGCTATCCGTCCGACCAGACGGAGAACGCCGTCCAGGCCAACGTGGTCGCCGCCGGCTACCGCTGACCAGCTCGTTCCGACTCGACGCCGACCGCCGCCCTCGTCCTGATCGCGGCGGGGACTCTCTCGGCTGTCGATCCTCTGCGCCAACCAGTGCCTTTGGAGCCGACGATGACCTACGCCCGACCGCTTTCGCCCAGCAGGAGACTCGGACGAGCAGTCGCCTGGGTAGTGGGCCTCATACTGGCCCTCGCCGTCCCCGCCGTCGTCCAGCCGACCGCGGCAAGAGCGGACAACCCGATCGTGCAGACCATCTACACCGCCGACCCCGCGCCGCTGGTCCACAACGGCCGGGTCTACCTCTACACAGGGCACGACGAGGACAACTCCACCAACTACACCATGAAGGAATGGCGGGTGTGGTCCTCCGACGACATGGTCAACTGGACCGATCACGGCTCCCCGCTCGGCCTGGCCTCCTTCAGCTGGGCATCCACCAACGCCTGGGCGGGACAGGCCGTCTACCGCAACGGCAAGTTCTACTGGTACGTGCCGATGACGAACCGGGCGACCGGCCGGATGGCCATCGGCGTGGCGGTGGCCGACAGCCCCACTGGGCCGTTCCGCGACGCCCTCGGTCATCCGCTGGTGGAGAACGGCCAGATCGACCCGACGGTCTTCATTGACGACGACGGCCAGGCATACCTGTACTGGGGCAACCCGGACCTGTGGTACGTCAAGCTGAACGCAGACATGACCTCCTACGCGGGCAGCCCCACCAAGATCCCGCTCACCACCGCGGGCTTCGGTACCCGTACGGGAGACGCCAGTCGACCCACCCTGTTCGAAGAAGGTCCCTGGGTCTACAAGCGCAACGGCCTGTACTACATCGTCTTCGCGGCCAAGTGCTGCTCGGAGTTCATCGCCTATTCGACCGCCCCTGGCCCGACCGGGCCGTGGACCTACAGAGGCACGGTCATGCCCACGCAGGGGGGCAGCTTCACCAATCACCCGGGGATCACCGACTTCAAGGGAAATTCATACTTCTTCTACCACAACGGCGCCCTCCCGGGCGGGGGTGGCTTCACGCGCTCGATCGCCGTGGAGAAGTTCTCCTACAATTCCGACGGCACGATCCCGACGATCAACATGACCAACGCCGGGGCACCTCAGGTCGGCACGCTCAATCCGTACACACGTCAGGAAGCCGACACGATCGCCTGGGAGTCCGGAGTCGAGACCGAACCGTCCGGCGAGGGAGGGCTGAACGTCGGATACATCGACAACGGCGACTACATCAAAGTCAAGGGTGTCGGGTTCGGTGCGGGTGCCTCGTCCTTCACGACACGTGTGGCCTCGGCGGTCGACGGCAGCGCCGTCGAACTGCGCCTGGGCGGCCCCAGCGGGACGGTGGCGGGCCGGTGCAGTGTGCCGAACACCGGTGGGTGGCAGACCTGGACGACGGTGTCCTGCCCGGTCAGCGGCGCGACGGGCACCCAGGATCTGTATCTGAGGTTCACCGGCGGCAGTGGCTATCTCCTCAACATGATTTGGTGGCGGTTCACCGCCGCCTTTGCCGCGGCAGCTTCGAAGTAGCGCCGTCAAGGTGCTGCCCATCCGCCTCGGGACCGACAGGAGCGCCATCCGTGTTCGGGCCGGAGCCGCAGCCCGGCCCGTACGACAGCAAGTGATCACTCACAGGCTCAGGCGACTGAGCCCGGCAACCACATCACCCCCCTCATCCACAACCAGGAGTCATCGATGTCGATGCGACGGCGTACCTTCCTCCGCACGGCCGCAGCGGCCGGCGTGGGCTTATCCGCGCTCGGCGGCACAGCGGTCGCCGGCACCCCGGCACCCCCGACGGCCTCCCGGCGGCCGGCGCCCACCCAGAAGTTCGCCATCGGGGTACGGCAGTTCAACTGGTCCCGCGGCGGACGCCAGCTCCTCACCAAGATCTTCTACCCGGCCGCCACCGGCAACCCGGGCGGCAACCCCATCCCGGACGCCCCCATCGCAAGCGGCGTCTTCCCCATCGCCGAGTGGAGCCACGGCATGGGGTGCAACTCCGACTGCTACTCCTCGCAGACCCACGACCTGGCCGCCGCTGGCTTCATCTGCCCCGCTCCCTCGTTCTCCGACAACACCAACATCGGCAGCGTCTACAACGGCAACTGGTCGAAGGACGTCTCCGAGGTACTCACCCGGACACTGGCGCTGAACAGCGCGTCGGGCAGCCCATTCGCCGGACACATCGACACCCAGGCCGGTGTCGGCGTATCCGGCCACTCGATGGGCGGGATGACCACCCACGGCCTGCTCACCGCCTGGCCGGACAACCGCATCGTCGCCGCCGTCCCGGTCGCCTGCGTGGACATGGGCAACCCCGCCGGCCTGGCCGCCAAGGTGCTGTTCATCCACGGCAGCAACGACGGGACCTGCAACATCAACTCGGCGCGCGCGGCGTACAACGAACTCCCCGCGCCGAAGGCGTTCCTCACCCAGAACGGTGCCGACCACGGCTCGTTCCTGACTCCGCAATACCCGTACTACGCCCAGACGGAGAACACCTTCCTGGACTGGTTCCGCTGGGGCCTGTACGGCGACACCGCCGCCCGAGACCGCCTCCAGGGCGACGCCACCAGCAACGGAACTTCCTGGGTGGCGGCCCTGGGATAGCCATGAACGACAACTCGCCCTGCCCGCTGCGACAACCGGAGCGGCAGGGCGTCCGCCCCCAGGGGGCCGCCCAAATGGACCCGCCAGTAGCGGGGTTCTACCGGTCCTGGGCGGTGCCGGGGACCGTCCACTCGCCCTCGACAACCGGACCGCTCGCGTCGAACTGCAGTCGGGAGAGGTGCTTGGTTCCCCCGTGCTGCTCCTCGCCTCGGCGTGCCGGCCCCATCCGGCCGTATTGCCCCACTGCGGGAGTGCCCGGAGCCTGGGTCAGCGGTACGCACCTCCTAGAGCTGCCGAGAGCACTGTCCGTGGGCGTGGCCCAGCTTCTCTTCACTCAGCGACGCGACGCACGTCGTGCAGAGAAGGCTGGACAGCCCCCAGGGCGCGGCCCATGGACGATGCGCGATTCGTCGGTGCGGATGGGCGGGCATGCGGCACCGGGTCGGGTGTCCGGTCTTCGTCGGCAAGGTGAGTGGTGAGCAGGGGGCCCGCGATGATGGCTGTGTCGAGAGAGATACTCGTGTGATGGGTGATGGCCTTCAGGGCGTGCAGGAGTCCTGCGCGGTCTGGGGTCGCCTGGCTGTAGGTGTGCACGAGATCCCAGAAATGGCGGGCCCCTTGCGGCATCCTGTCAGTGGCACCTGGTTCGAAGGCCTCGCGGCGCTGCCCGTCGCACCAGTGTGCCAAGCGATTCATCGCGTCTCCGCCCCGTAGCAGGGACAAGGTTTCGGTGCCTTGGGAGAGAGCGCTGAGAGGGCCCGGGCGAGAGCCGGCTCCGCCCACGTCCTCGTAGCAGAAAGACCATCCATTGAGAGTGCCGGCGCGCAGCACTGTTCCCCCGCGGAAGGCAAGGTCGTAGAGGTCGCTCGCTTCCGCATGGTCAAGCATCCGCGCCCTATTGGGGTCTGCACCATAGCGGCGCAGAACCTCGGCCGGTGCCAGGCTCCTGGTGAAGGTCACGCACCAAAGGGGGTAGCGCGGATCAATAGCCCATCCCCACTTATCGCCGCTGACCACAGGTGTTCCTTTCCAGGATGGCGGGGCATCCCCCGGGCCGTCAGCGCCTGGGGGGATGCCCCTTGTGTTTCAGGGTTCAGTTGGTGACGTGGATAGCCGAGTTGATTGACCTGTGCAATGAGCAGGGGCGGCGCTTGGTGGTGCGCAATGGCCACCACCAGCCTCGAAAGGTCACCACGTCGGCGGGCGCGGTGGAGGTGAGGGCGCCGCGGGTCAATGACAAGCTCGTGGCTGAAGCCACGGGTGAGCGCAGGCGATTCTCCTCGACAGTCCTGCCGCCGTGGTGCCGCAAGTCCCCGATGATCGCCGAAGTGCTACCCCTGCTCTACCTGCACGGCCTGTCCTCCGGGGACTTCGTGCCCGCGATGGAGCGGTTCCTGGGCAGCTCGACCGGACTCTCCCCGGCCACGGTCACCCGGCTGACCACACAGTGGCAGGCAGACCACGCCGCCTTCCAGGACCGCGACTTGTCCCGGACCGACTACGTCTACATTTGGGTTGACGGCATCCATCTACGGATACGCCTGGACCAGGCCAAGGCCGCTGTCCTGGTCGTGCTCGGTGTGCGCCCCGATGGCACCAAGGAACTGGTGGCCATGACAGACGGCTATCGGGAATCGTCCGAGGCGTGGGCCGGTCTGTTGCGAGACTGCGCGCGCCGGGGCATGCGCGCCCCGGTCCTGGCCGTCGGCGACGGCGCGCTCAGGTTCTGGAAGGCCCTGCGCGAGGTCTTCCCCACCACCCGCGAACAGCGGTGCTGGGTTCACAAGACCGTCAACGTGACCGACTCCATGCCCAAGTCCGCGCAGCCCGCAGCGAAGAAGGCCCTGCAAGACATCTACAACGCCGAGGACCGTGAACACGCCGAGCAGGCGGTCCGGGCGTTCGCCAAGCTCTGCCAAGCAAAGTTCCCCAAAGCTGTGGCGAAGGTCACCGACGACCAGGACGTGCTGCTGGAGTTCTACGACTATCCCGCCGAGCACTGGATCCATCTGCGGACCACCAACCCCATCGAGTCGACCTTCGCGACCGTGCGCCTCCGGACCAAGGTCACCAAGGAGCCGGTTCCCGGGCCGCCGGTCTGGCCATGGTCTTCAAGCTGATCGAGTCCGCCCAGACCCGCTGGCGCACGGTCAGCGGCGTCCACCTCGTTCCGCTCGTCCGCGCCGGGGCTCGCTTCGAACGCGGGCTCCTGGGCGAGTGGCGGGAGGACGCCGCAGCCTGATCACGCCTCACGCGATGCTTTCAGACCGTGATCGCAAGCTTGCCCTGCACGCCGCCGGCAGCCAGCACCTCGTGCGCCTCGGCCAACTTCTCCAGTGGGAAGACCTGCTGCAGGTGCACCCGCAGCCTCCCCGCCTCGACCAGCTCGGTCAGTGCCTCCAGGCCGGCCGGGTCCGGCTCCACGCCGACCGCCGCGAAGCGCACGCCGGACTGCTCCGCCAGCTCCGGCAGGGTGGTGCTGAGCCGCTCCACCGCCGTCACCAGCACGCCGCCCTGCCGCAGCACGCCGAAGGAACGCTCGGCGTTCCCTCCCCCCAGGGTCTCCAACACCACATCCACCGGCGCGTCCCGAAGCACCTCGGTGTAGTCCTGGGTCCGGTAGTCGATCAGCTGGTCCGCACCCAACCCGCGCAGGAAGTCGTGCTTGCCCGCGCTCGCCGTGCCCACCACCTCCGCGCCGAGGTGCTTGGCCAGCTGAACCGCGACGTGCCCGAGCCCGCCGCCCGCACCGTGAATCAGTGCCCGTTGCCCTGACCGCAGTTGCGCGATCTCCACCAGTGCGTGCCAGGCGGTCAGGCCGACCAGCGGCAGCGCCGCGGCCTCCTCGTGGCTGATTCCCGCGGGCTTGCGCGCCAGCTGCCGCGCGGGGGCGACCAGGTACTCGGCGTTCGCCCCGGCCGCGGCCGGGAAGTACGGCATCCCGTAGACCTCGTCGCCGACCTTGAACCGGTGCACACCCGGATCGACCTGCTCGACCACCCCGGACATGTCCCAACCCAGGACGAAGGGCGGCTCGCCCAGCAACGGGAAGCCTCCGGAGCGGACGAACAGTTCCACGGGGTTGACGCTGGTCGCCTTGACTCGGACCAGCACCTGCGTCGGTCCAGGTGCCGGCTTGGGGGCGTCGTCGACGAGCTCCAGCACCTCGGGGCCGCCGAAGGTCTTCTGAGTGATCGCGCGCATCGTCATGCACTCCTGTTCGGAAAGTCGCTTGGGATGTCCCTATCCTCGGCAGGGCAGTACCCGTTGAACAGAAGGCACTTCAAAGGTATATAGGTACCTCATGGGTACTACTGACGACCTGCGCTTCTACGGCGGCGCGGATGCCTATCTGGCTGCCTGCCCCTCGCGCCAGATCCTGGACGTACTCGCCAACAAGTGGACCATGTTGGTCATGGGTGCACTATCCGGCGGCCCGATGCGCTTTGGCGAGCTGCGGCGCCGACTGGACGGCATCACCCAGAAGATGCTCACCCAGACCCTTCGCACCCTGGAGCGGGACGGCCTGGTCACCCGCACGGTCTTCCCGACCATTCCACCAAAGGTCGAATACGCGGCCACCGGGCTGGGCGAGAGCGTCACCGCGCTGATGCACGCGATCCGCGCCTGGTCGGAGGAGAACATCAATGCCGTCCTGCACGCCCGCGACACCTACGACGCGCGGGCCGCCCAGGAGGTACAGCCAGTCACGGCCTGATCGCCTCCGGTTCGGCGGTGCCTGGTCGGCTTCGGACTGGTCATCGAGACCCAGCCCGGCTTGTTCACCCTGCGCCACCAGTAGCCCCACGTCGCAGCTCAGCTCAGAACGCCAAAGTCCAGCGATCGACAACTCTTGACAATTGCTCGATGAAGGGGTCAGTGCTTTTGCTGCCGCAGGTGTACTCGCGCCGCGTTTTGGCTGTGGCCTCACTCGGGTGACGCCTCAGGGGAGCGCCGTCACGCAGTGCGTTCTGGGCCCACCCATAGGTGGCTGCGGCGCCGCCGAACTCTGCGAGCGAGAACTCGAAGTTTGCTCGGACGTCCGGTACGACGCAGCCAGGGTTGGCACTGACCTGGCTATCGCAGCGGATGGGCCAGGGGTTGTCCCAGCTGACGTTCGGCTGTACGGGGATCGCGCCTGAGGCGACCACGTACATGTGGTGCTAGCGCCCGCACGGATGTGCAGGCGCCGCGAAGGTGTTACGAAGAGGCACTGGTTCACTGCGATCAGTGAATCGAGAATGGCGCTGAATGCTCGCTCGGCGGCTTACTGCGCACTCTTGCAACTCATAGCGCAGCATCATTGATGGCGCTCTTTGAAAACGGCCACCGCCGATCGGGAGTCACCCCATGCCTGCTCGATGGATCTCCCCAGTCATGGGACACCTGACCTGCCGCCGGGCGCCACAAGGGAGAGGCCAGCGCGTAGCGCCGCCGTAGGCGCCGAAGCCGTGCGGGCACCGCCGACGGCTACGGCCCGCTTGTGGCCTTCTTGCCCCCAAGGACGCGCGCTGGCTCACCAGGGGGGCCATCCCCGTCTCCGGCGGCATGGGCTGACGCCACGCGGTCTTCGCCGCTGCCCCGGAACCAGCCGGAGTCGTTGTTCAAGGTCAGCGAGGCGTGAGGAGGCAGAACTCGTTGCCTTCCGGGTCGGCCAGAACCGTCCAGGAGATTGCGGACTGATCAATATCAGGGTCGGTGGCGCCCAGGGCGCGCAGTCGGGCTGCCTCTGCGGCCAGGTCGTCACCGGGGTAGGGGCAGACGTCGAGGTGGACGCGGTTCCACACGCTCTTGGTGTCGGGAGTGCGGAGGAACTCCAGGTAGGGCCCGACGCCTTTGGCGGAGCGCATGGTCGCGTGGTCGTCGGTGACCTCGTGCAGCGTCCAGTCCATCGCCTCGCCCCAGAACCGGGCCATCCCTCGTGGGTCGGTGCAGTCGACCACCACCGCGGCGATCGGCCCGGTGTCCTGGTAGATCGGACGGGGCTCCAGGACGCAGAACTCGTTGCCTTCCGGGTCGGCCATGACCGTCCAGGGGACGTCGCCCTGCCCCACGTCGGCGAGCGTCGCGCCGAGATCCTTCAAGCGCGCGACCAACTCCGCTTGATGGGCAGTCGAGGTGGTGGCCAGATCAAGGTGCACGCGGTTCTTGACCGTTTTGGGTTCCGGGCGGGCGACGATGTCGATGCAAACGGCCACGGGGTCGGGGTAGGCGAAGCCCACGGGTTCGAGGTTGGTCACGCCGGGTCCCTCGCTGTCGACACCCCAACCGAGTGCCTCCGCCCAGAACCGGCCGAGCGCGGGGTCGTCATGGGCCTTCATGTTGATCTGCACGAGTCGTGTTGCCATGCCGCAGATCCTAGAAGCTCCGCCAGCCCAGGCCGCCGCGATCAGACATGTGCTCGACCAGGTACTGACTGTGGTCGCGCTTGCGGAGACTTCCGACCGAGGCGAGTCCTTGTGAACGAAGGCAAGCCCCGACGCCGACGCCACTGACCGATCGAATGCTGCTCAAGCCTGCGCCGGCCGACTCGGCCCGCACGCTCCACGAGCGGGCGACCCCAGCCGACAACACGCGCGACGCTGGCTGAAGCTACCCCACTCCATTGAACTCCGGACCAAGTGGGGCGACGAGTAGCCTTGGCCGTTTTCCGAGATCCTCATCATCATGTCTCCTCCCGAGATTGGGGTACGGTAGCGAGTTCGTCGGGCTCGTCGTCCTCGGCGTCGGAGCCCGCCTCACGCTCGGCGGCGAATTCGTCGAGGAGCTGGAACAAGACCTTGATCGCGCGCTTCTCGTCCTCGGGGGGCAGGTGTGAGGCGTCGTCCCAGCCGTCCGGAAGGGCGATGTGCAGGACTTGGCCGGGCCAGGCGTGGTTGCAGTGACGGCCGCGGCGGGCGACAAGCCACTCGTGCCAGCCAGTGAGTCCAGGCCCGCCGTGACGGACGGCGTGCTGGTCGTAGCCGGTCAGGAACGCGGCCAGCATGGAGAAGGAAGCCTTGCCGACGAACATGCCGGGGCGGTGGCCGATATGAGCGAAGTACTCCCGCTCGCTCATCTCCGAGAGCTGCGTCATGCGCCTTCTTCCGCGTCGGACGGGCGTTCGCCAGGTCTCCCCTAGTCTGGGCGGTGCCGCCGCCCGCGGCGCCGACATCGTCGACCTTGCTGCGCGGGGCCCCCGACGACCAGGCCGTCGGGGAGCCGGTCCAGCACGTTGATCGAGGGGTACTCCGGCACGCGCCGACTGCCGCGTACGGCCTGTGGCCGCGCTCAGAACAGGGAGGTGATCCGGTCAACGGCTATCGTGACGAGGCCCGCTCCCGCAGCGGACGCAGCGCCGACCGCCGCCCGCCACAGCAGCACCTTCATCCGGCGCCGGCGGCGCCCGGAGCGGTCGGCGGTCGAGGGCCTGGTCAGTGAGGTCGTCGGGGCAGGCGGCGAAGTAGACGCAGGCGTTCTCCTTCATCAGGGCGTGCGTGATCGGCGCACGGGGGTGGTTTGTACGACGCACGGCAGGGTGGGATACGGCGGGGTTACCCCCCGCAACCGCGGCCTGACCAGGTCACTGGTACGGGCCTATCCCGCTTTTCAAGTACCCGGAGGGTTGCTTCGAACGGCGGCTGCACCGGGTGCTGCAGGACCGGCGGGAGGGTCGTACCGAAGGACACGCTGAGGGGCGCAGGCCCCTTTTTCCAGGCCGCCCGTTCCTGCAGGCCAGCCCGCACGGGCAACGCACCGGGCCGCGGCGACACCTCCAACGGAGGGGCGCAGCGACGGCGGAATCTGCACGCCCCGGGGCGTGCACTGGACGAAGAATGTTTGCCCCGCCGGGAGCCAGACACGCGGCGGCGATCCGCCGCTACCCGCGGTTCGGGGTAAGGACAGACGTAGGTGGCCGGGCGGCCGTCACCGCCCTCGTCGGTCTTTTTCCGCCGCTTGAGGACCTCGCGGCCGCCTCGGGTGGTGGTGCGGGTGTAGTTCTGCGGCAGCACGCACCGCAGGACCTGCACCGCGGGCAGCTCGCGCAGCCAGCCCGGAGAGCTGGAGTGGTGGACCGCGCCCAGCAGGGCGAAGCCATCCCGCGCGAAGTCCACGGCCAGTTTCTGCTGCTTGGTCCGGGAGGTGGGCAGGCGCCGGCTGTCCACCCGCGGTCCGTAGCGCCTGCTCCATGAGGCCACGTCCACGCTCTGTGCGACCCAGTCCGGATCCGCGCAGGTCAGCGCTTCCAGTGCGGCGCGAACCGCCTCCCCGGCCAGTTCCAGCCGGTTCAGGTCCCGCACCGCCTCGGCAGCCTGCCGACCGGTCAGGTTCTCGGCCATCTGCAGCACCGTCACCAGCCCCAGGCGGCCCGGTGACCAGCCACGCGGCCCCGTTGCGAACGCTTCCGCGAACTCGGCATCCGCGAACAACTCACCGAGCCGATCACGCACCACGACCGGCAGCGGCACCTGACGGCCGGAGTACTTCGCCCGCACCGCCCGAGCCACCTCCGGCGCCGGCTCCGGCCACGACCGCGGCTCCATCGACACCGGGCCCCTCCCACTCCATGACCGGGAACGAGAAGGACCGGCCACCAGACCAGCCTGCCGCAACGATCAACACCCCGACCAGCGCAAACAGCAAATGGGCAACAGGATCGCGCAGGCGCGATCCTGGCGAGGTAGTCGGCGAGGGAAATGAGGATCTCGTCGGCGGTCTTGGTCCAGGTGAACGGGTTGGGGCTCTCGCTCCAGGTGTCGATCCAGTCGCGGATGTCGTTCTCGAGGGCCTGAACGGAGGTGTGGACGCCGCGGCGAATGAGTTTGTCCATCAGCAGGCCGAACCACCGCTCGACCTGCTGATCCATGAGGAGCCAGTCGGCGTGAGGTGGACGTGGCCCAGGTCAGCGACCCGGGCCTTGTTTGTTGTCCAGACCTCTCAAAGGTCACCGTGTCCGTTCCGTGCCAGATAGCTGTCGCGCGTGTGCGGCGGTCGCGTTAACTCCCCGGTGCACTGATCCGCACGCTCGATGCGCTCGGCAGGCCCCATCAGGCATGCTGGGCCCCTGAGCAGGTATGCAGCGGCGAAGACATTCGTACTGCCGGATTCGCTCGCCGAGCTGGGCGGGCCGACGGCGGCAGCGTCACGCTGCCGCGCCACATCGACTGGGGACCGCGCCACATCGGGCTGAACACGCTCGCCGAGGTCTACGGATACGCCCTCGCGGGCGGCTACACCGTCCAGGCCCACCACATCGTCAACCGTGACAGTGACGACGTAGACCTCTTCGCACCGTTCGACAGGGCAATCGGCGAGGTGGCGCAGGCCGCGGAGCAGATCACCACCGCCTCGTCGGCGAGGGCCCAGCGCAACGAGGGGGAGGTTGGGGGCGGTCGCTTGAGACGAACTGGTTCTTCATTGGCGCCCGCCGCTCTTCATCAGAGGATCACTTCGCGCAGGCAGCGCGCCAAAGGCCCCGCCGCTCATGCGCAGCCGCTCGACCAGGAGGGGCAGCCCGACGACGACTATCAACCACACCTGCACGTAGAGCCTGTCGCCCTCCATCGCAACCGGGTGGGCTGCGGACGTCAGCAGGCCCGTACCGCCCACGGCGATCAGGCAGAACGCGATGGGCACCGAGCGGCGCATCGCGCCCCAGACGCCCAACACCAGGAGGAAGAGCAGAGAGGGAGCCAACGCCTCTCGCTGTAGCCACTGCCACCAGTAGTTGGCATCGAGCCGGACCAGTCGGCGCCATGGGTCAGCGACTTCGGAATACGTCCAGTGGAGGGAGAAGGTGTCCTGGAGCGAATCCTCCAATCCGGGCAGTCGGAGCACCCTGCTCATCGCGAAGGCGGCCAAGGACTCGAAGAGCGAGACGATGAGCAGGCAGCGCGTGCCCTTGTGCCGGGCCTGTGGAACGAACATCAGCGCCATGGCGCTCGCCGCCACCAGGCATGGCGCCACCAGGGCGAAGCTTGAGTACTTGACCGCGAAACCCAGCGTGAAGGCCACCACGGACAGTAGAGCTCCCGCCACCCGCCGCCCCTGGCACAGCCACACCGCGCCGAGCAGCATGGCCGCCATGAGGGCAACCATCGGACCTTCCGTCATAGGCCGACTGCCCCACAGCCCTATGGGCGTGACGTAGTAGAGGCACTGACCGAGCCATGCCACGGGAGGCGGTGCACGCAGTGCGCGCAAGAGCACCAGGACCAGCAGCCCTCCGAGCGCCGTGAATCCCAGGGCAATGGCCGTCAGCCCCGCCTTGGCCCCCAGGAGCCGGACGAATGGTGCGGCCACCAGTGGATAGGCGGGGCGAGCATGAAAGAGCGCCTCGTACCGCGGATTGCTGGGGTTGAGGCCGTCCGCATGCTGAGCCAGGCAATCGGGGTACTCATAGCGGCGCACTGGGGCCCGGAACTCGATCTGATGCAGCATGCGGTTTCGCTGAAGCATGGCCGCCGTGTCCGCGCAGTAGGCCCGCAGCGCTTTGTCCTGGGCTTTCCGGTAGGGGTCGCCCAGGAACTCGTACGCTGAGCGAGCGTAGCGGTATGAGTCATTGGAGAAGCGCGTGCCTGGATAGGCGAAGACGTGCAACAACACGAAGACAGCGACCGTCAGTAACGGGATGATCTTGTGTATTCGCATCACGATACACACCCTAAATGCGAACAAACAGGGCAACATCTCGAATGGTCCACCAGGGTCTTCCTCTCGGCTCATCGTGCGTTCCAGAGGAAGATGGCGGCGGTCTCGTCATAGCGGCCGACGGCCGTGGGGGGCGGATGAATGCTCGTCGTCAGTCCACCCCGGGACCGCCCGAGGGTGTGGTCGCGCGGCTTGTCGGCCGGGGCCACCGGCATAGCAGCGAACAGCGGTCGATGACGGGTGCTGCGGCAGACGCCAGAGCTTGCCTCCAGTACCCGTTCTATCGCGTCGTCCCAGGTGTCGAAGGAGAACGGAACGGGAGATCCCGTGGGCTCGGCCAGGGCCGCACCGAATTGACGCCGCGACTCGACTTCTGTCGCCGTCGTGGCCCCGAAGCAGAAGCCCCCGAGCTGCTCGATCAGGGCGCGCAGCAGGTAGGTCTTGCCCATGCACCGCCTGCCACTGACGACCCCGAGCATGGCATGCGCCGAAGGCCTGCTCAGCTCAACGACTCGCTGCGCGAGCAGCACGCGCTGCTGCAGCGGACGGGAGACATCCACCGCCAGTTGACCGAGGTGGCCCTGCGCGGTGATGTCCCCGGTGGTGCTCGACAAGGATGTCGTCGCACGGATGTGGATCCCCGGTGAGTCGGCGGAGCTGGAGCCGCTCGGCCGCCGGGCCATCGAGCACGCGGCCGTGGTCGCCGCCCTCGAAATGCTCCGGGGGCGCACGGCTGTCGAGGTGGAGTGGCGGCTGCGCGGCGAGTTGCTGACCGACCTGCTCGCCCAGTCGCCCGCCGCCCTGGCCACCATTGTCGCCCGGGCCGGCCGGCTCGGCCACGATCTGCACCGCCCGCACGCCGTGCTCGTCGTCCGGGCCGACAGCGCCCCCGAACCCGACCCGAACCGGCGGATCGACGCACAGCGTCAGGTGCTGTCGGCCGTCCACGCGGTGGCATCCGGGCAGAGCCCTCGCCCCCTGGCCGCCCGCCACGGCGATGACGTCGTCGTGCTGTGGCCCCTGGACGTGCCGGCCGTCGACGGTTCCGCCCAGGACACGGCTCCGACGCCCGCTGAGGTCGCGCCGGGAACGGTCGCGCCCGAGACGGTGGCGGCCGCCGACGCCATCCGCGGATCCGTCGCG
>NZ_JBIRSJ010000009.1:0-141973 GCF_044334165.1 Streptomyces sp. NPDC020845
CGCCCGGTTACATTCCGAACCCGGAAGCTAAGCCTTTCAGCGCCGATGGTACTGCAGGGGGGACCCTGTGGGAGAGTAGGACGCCGCCGAACAATGTTTAGCCTCGGTCCTGGGTATCGAAAGATACCCAGGACCGAGGCATTTTTGCGTTGGGCTCAGTCTTCAACCCGTCAGGCTGAAACCAACGATGCGCGTGCGAACCGTATGGCGATGGACAGGCCGCCTTCTGGGCGTGCACTGGTGGTGAGGGTGGCGTGGTGAGCTTGGGTGACGGCGTTGACGATGGCGAGGCCGAGACCGTAGCCGTCGCGGCGGCCGTTACGGTCGGGCGCTAGCTTCTGGAAGGGCTGAAAGAGGCGCTGGACCTGGTCGTTGGGGATGGCCGGTCCGCTGTTGGTGATCGTAAGGGTCACCTGCGTGCCGGAGGTCTGAGTGGTGATCTTTACGTGCCCGTCCGGGTGGTTGTGGCGGATGGCGTTGTCGATGAGGTTGGCGACGAGGCTTTCGATCAGCCTCGGGTCCCCTGCCGTCACTGCGGGCGTCAGGTGTTCGGCGAGGTCAATGCCTCTCTCCGTTGCCTGGCCGCGGCGGGAGGCGAGCACTCCTTCGACGATATGGGCGAGGTCGAGGGTGTCCCGGCGGGAGATTCCGCGCTCGCTGGTGGCGAGGACGAGCAGTGCCTTGACGAGCCGTTCTTGGTGTCCGCCGAGGGCGAGGGCTTCTTGGCAGGCAGAGCGCAGCGTGTCGGCGTCGGCGTCGGGGTCGGCGAGGGCGACTTCGAGGAGGGTGCGCAGGCCGGCGAGGGGGGTGCGCAGCTCGTGGGAGGCGTTGGCGACGAAGTGGCGTTGGGCGTCGAAGGAGGCTTGAAGGCGGGCGAACAGGTCGTCGAGGGTGTGGCCGAGCTCGGTCAGCTCATCCGCGGGCTCGCCGAGGTCGAGGCGCCGGTGGAGGTCGCCGGCGGAGATGATTTTGGCGGTGGCGGTGATGGCGCGCAGCGGGTGCAGGAACCGGCCGGCGACGAACCAGCCGAGAGCCAGGGCGACGGGAATCAGAATGACCAGGGCGACGGCGGATCCCGTGAGGAGTTGGGGCAGGCTGATCCCGTTCCCGGTTCCGGTGATCGCACCCGATGACGGGTGGTCTTTGGGCTTGGTCGACTGGACGCCGGCGAGCGGGACGGCGACGCATACGAGCACGAAGACCCCAGCGGCGTACACGCCTGCCGCGTAGGCGAGCGCGAGCCGCGTCTGCAAGGGTCTCCTGGCGAGCTGCTGGGGGGAGGTCATGACGATCCGATTCGGTAGCCGCCTTCGCGGATGGTCTCGATCACGGGCGGTTCACCGAGCTTGGCCCGCAACCGGTGCATGGTGTGCTTGACGGCGCTGCTGAACGGGTCGGCGGCCTCGTCCCAGACGCGTTCCAGCAACTCCTCGGCGGAGATGACCAGGCCGGGCGTGGCGAGCAGGCATTCGAGGAGGGCGAACTCCTTGGGGCTCAGCTCAAGGCGCCGGCCGGCCCGGAACGCGGTACGGCGGGCCGGATCGAGAGCGATGTCCCCGCAGGTCAGGGTGGGTGGTAGCGGCGGGGTGGCGCGGCGGGCCAGTGCACGGACGCGGGCGACCAGTTCGGCGAACGCGAACGGCTTGGGCAGGTAGTCGTCGGCGCCGAGGCTGAGCCCGTCGACACGGTCCTCGATCGTGTCGGAGGCAGTGAGCATCAGTACGCGGGTCTCGCAGCGGCCGTGGGCGAGTTGTCGGCAGATCTCGTCCCCGTGGACGCCGGGCAGGTCGCGGTCGAGGATCACCACCTCGTAGCGGGTGACGGCCAGGTGGTCGAGGGCGGCGGTTCCGTCCAGGACGACGTCGACGGCCATGCCCTCGCGACGCAGTCCGGTTCCGATGGAGCGGGCGAGGATTTCGAAGTCCTCGGCGACGAGGACCCTCACCGCCACTCACCGCAGGTCATCGCGCGAACAGCGCGAACAGGGCGGGCAGGGCGGGCAGGGCGGGCAGGGCGGGCAGGGCGGGCAGGGCGGCCGAACCGGCCGCCGGGTCGAGATGCCATGCGTCGACGATGCCAGATCCCCGGTTGCAGCCAGGTCGCAGCCGCTGCGACCGGGCCGGAACCGGGTGCCGCGTACAACCGTCGGCATGAGTCCATTTCGAACCATGAGCTCGCCGCAATGAGCGCCCCAGGGATCGTCGTCGCCGGACTGCGCAAGCGGTACGGGGCGACCCTGGCCCTCGACGGCATGTCCTTTACCGTCCGACCGGGGCTGGTGACCGGCTTCTTGGGGCCGAACGGGGCCGGGAAGTCCACCACCATGCGGGTGATCCTCGGCCTGGACGCGGTTGAGGCGGGCACCGCGCTCATCGAGGGGAAGCCCTACCACAGCCTTCGGCACCCGCTGAACCATGTCGGTTCTCTGCTGGACGCGGCGGCACTGCACCCCAGCCGCAGCGGGCGTAACCACCTGCTGTGGCTGGCGCATTCGCAGGGCCTGGCCGCGCGGCGGGTGGACCAGGTGATCGAGCAGGTCGGCCTGGTCTCGGCGGCCCGGCGCAAGGCCGGCGGCTACTCGCTCGGCATGCGGCAGCGGCTCGGGATCGCCGCGGCCCTGCTGGGCGACCCGCCGATCGTCATGCTCGATGAGCCGTTCAACGGCATGGACCCCGACGGCATCATCTGGATGCGCGGCTTCCTGCGGTCGCTGGCCGCTCAGGGCCGCGCCGTGCTGGTCTCCAGCCACCTGATGGGCGAGGTGCAGGACACGGCCGATCATCTCGTCGTGGTCGGGCGCGGCAAGGCCATCGCCGACGCAGGCGTGGCCGAGCTGATCGCGGCCGCGTCCGGGAACCGGGTGGGCCTGCGGACCACGGCCGGGACACACGCGATGACGGTGCTCAGGCATGCCGGCGCGACCGTGGCGGCCACCGGCCGCGACACCATCACGGTCTCCGGCCTGCCGGCGGACCGGATCGTGACTCTGCTCGGCGAGAGCGCGGTGCCGTTCTCCGAGGTATCGGCACACCGCGCCACCCTTGAGGACGTCTACCTGGAACTCACCCGTGACGCGGTCGAGTTCCGCGCCGCGACGCCCACGGAGGTCTCGCGGTGACCCCCACCGTTACGCCGTACCGGTCCGGCCTGCGGGTCGGGCGGGACGGCTTCGTCCAGTTGCTGCACGCGGAGTGGACCAAGTTCCGGACGGTCCTGGGCTGGGTGACCGGCGTGGCGGTGGCAGCACTGATGGTGGTGCTGTTCGCGTTGCTCGCCGGGGTCAGCAGCGATCAGAAGGGCTCACCGCCCGTTCCGATCGGACCGGGCGGTGAGCCGGTCACCGACAGCTTCTACTTCGTGCACCAGCCGCTGACGGGAAACGGCAGCATCACTGTCTCCGTTTCCGCGCTCAGGAGCAGCATTCCCAAGCGCCCCGGTGACCTGCGGCCCGGCATCGTGCCGTGGGCGAAGGCCGGGCTCATCATCAAGGAGAGCACCCGCCAGGGATCGCCCTACGCGGCGATCATGGTTACCGGAAGCCACGGCGTACGGATGCAGGACAGCTACGTCAACGACACGGTCGGCCTCCCCGGCCCTGTCCCCGCCGGGTCTGTCCGCTGGCTGCGGCTGGACCGCTCGGGCGATGCGGTCACCGGCTATGCCTCCGCCGACGGCACGCACTGGACCAGGGTGGGCATCGTGCACGTCAGCGGGCTCGGACCGACCGCGCAAGGCGGGCTGTTCGTCGCATCTCCGCCTTCCGTGGACGGCATGGGCACGCGCGGCAGTGTGTCCACGGCCGCCTTCGGGGATCTTCGTATCCAGGGGCGCTGGGCCGGTGGCAACTGGACAGGCGACCAGGTGGGGCCCGAATCCCCCAGCTTCTCCGGCTACCCGCGGAACACCTCGGGTTCGTTCACGGGAGCGGGATCTGATGGCAGCTTCACGGTGACCGGCGCCGGCGACATAGCGCCCGCCGTTCGCGACACTCTGCCAACCGGCGGCACCCTCGGAGAAATCCTCACCGGCACGTTCGCCGCGCTGATCGTGGTGATCGTCGTGGGGGCGCTGTTCATCACCACGGAATACCGGAAGAACCTGATCCACGTCACCCTGGCCGCCGGCCCGAGACGCAGCCGGGTGCTGGTGGCCAAGGCGATGGTGCTGGGGGGCGTCACCTTCGTCGCCGGGTTGGCGGGAGCGGTCGTCGCGGTTCCGCTCGGCGAGCGGCTCGCCCGGGCCAACGGCGTGTACATCTTCCCGCTGGCGTCTTCAACCGAACTACGGGTGGAGCTCGGGACCGCGGCGCTGCTCGCGACCGCCTCGATCCTGGCCCTCTCCGTCGGCACGATATTCCGGCACAGTGCCGGCGCGGTCACCACCGTCATCGTGGCCATCGTGCTGCCCTACATCCTGATCGCCATCCCGTTCATACCCGCGAGCGTGTCGGACTGGCTGGCCCGGGTGACCCCGGGCGCGGCCTTCGCCGTCCAGCAGACGCTTGTGCAGTATGACCAGGTCGCCAGCAATTACACGCCCTACAACGGCTATTACCCGCTGGCGCCGTGGGCCGGGTTCGCCGTCCTGGCCGGCTACGCGGCGGCAAGCCTGGCCGCGGCCGCCCTCCTTCTCCGCAGGAGGGACGCATGAGACCGGCCCTGCGCGCGGAATGGACGAAGATACGGACCGTCACCAGCCCTCTCTGGTTGCTGCTCGGAATGATCGCGGCGACCGTGGCCCTGAGCGCCGCCGCGACCTCGGTGGTGACCTGCGCGTCCGCCGACTGCGGTGATATGACAAAGCTCAGCCTCATCGGCGTCCAGCTGGGCCAGGCGCCGGTCGTCATCCTGGCCGTACTGGTCATCGCAGGCGAGTACGGCACGGGCATGATCCGCACCACCCTGGCGGCGATGCCGCATCGGGCCACCGTCCTCGCGGCCAAAGCCGTCGCCCTCACCGGGATCGTGGCCGCGGCCGGGACCATCGCGGTTCTCGGGGCGCTGGTGGCTGGTCGGCTCGTCCTGCCCGGCCATGCCTTCACGACCACCCGCGGCCACCCGCCCCTGTCCCTGACCGACGGGCCCACACTGCGAGCGGCCCTCGGGTCGATCCTCTACCTGACCCTCATCGCCCTGCTCAGCCTCGGCGTCGCCACCGTCGTGCGGGACTCCGCGACCAGTATCGGGATCGTCCTCGGCCTGCTCTACCTGGTGCCCGTCCTCTCTCAGATGATCGGCAATCCGCACTGGCAGCGCCTGCTCCAGCGGATCGGGCCGATGAGTGCCGGGCTCGCCATCCAGGCCACCACCGACGTCCGCAGCCTGCCCATCGGCCCTTGGGCCGGTCTGGGCGTCACCGCAGGGTGGGCCGCCGCGGCGCTCTTGGCCGGCGGCCTGCTGCTGCGCATGCGCGACACGTAGCACGTCGTCGACGACGACATGGCCGCGTACGTCCTCAGCCCTCAGCCCTCAGCCCTCAGCCGGTCAGGGTACGGTGCGGCCAGCGTGCGCGGGCCTGCTCCTGGGAGCGCATCAGCGCCAGGGTGGGCAGGCCCTGTGCCGCGCCCTGGGTCAGCAGGTCCGGCAGCTGGGGCAGCGGGGCCACGGCCGCGACATCGTCCAGGACGAGGGTGAGTGGTGGGTCGAGCCGACCGGAGGATGACCGTTCGGCCATGCGCCGGCCGTGCTCGACCACGTATGAGGCGAGTGCGGTCAACAGGGGCATCGCACCCGGATGGGTCCGCGGATCCTCAATGGATTCGCCCATCACATACAGCGTTCCCCCTTCGCCGATGAATGACTCCAACGCGAGGGTGTCGGAACGGCCAGGGTTGCAGGCGTCCCTGATGTGGATCGAGGACAGCGCGGCAAGCGCACGGGCCGTCAGTTCCTGGGCCATGTCCCGGCGTTCGGGGTGCGCGGTGAGCGTGGCCTCCAGCTCGCCTGCCGCGCCCCCGGCCGCCTTCGCATGGGTCCGCAGGATCCGTACCGGCTCATGCGCCGAGTTGCCCTGCGCCCAGCGGTGCACCTGGCGGAACGGGCGGCCGTCCACCGCGGCCGCGTGCAGCCAGCAGCGGAGCATGGTCTCCGCGGCCTCCGCCATGGGCCGGTCCACGGCGTGCAGGGGGCGTACGGGGGCGAGGAGCGCGGTGGCCCGGGCGGCCGCGGCATCGCGGGACTCACAGCCCGCCGCGGGGTTCCAGCGCAGCCGGGCCGGGGTGTCGAGGAGATGGGACGGGTCGAAGACATGGGTGGGGCCGAACTTCGCGCGCGCGTCCTTGGTCGTCGTCCACAGCGCGGCGTCGCTGGTGACGACCAGGACCGGGCCATCGGCATCCAGGACGGCCTGGGACGCGGCATCACCGCGCTGCGCGCCGTAGAGGACGCGGGAGTGCGTCACCTCGGCCCCGGGGAACACCGGGCCGCCGCGCGGGGTCGGCACCGGCTGAGCCGGTGCGGCTGTGGGCTCGGCGGGCGGCTCCGCGCCAGCGCAGGCCCATGCGTCTGCCCGCTGCTCGGCGATGTGGTGGGGTGCCGCGGTGCGGGCACCCGGCGGTCCGGTGACGGCCGTTGCCTGGTCGGTCTGCCAGTTGGTCTGTCGGTCGGTCTGTCGGTCGGTCTGCGGTTCGGTGGGGACGGGAGCCCCGGATGTCCGCTCGCCGGTGCCCGCTGCGGCGCTGTCGACGCCTCGCTGTGCGGCCTGGACCGTATCGGCGGCCTGGCCCGTATCAGCGGCATGGCCCGGGACTCGGCCGTGCGTGGCGTTCCAGGTCGGCGGGGAGGCTGGGGCACCCGTTTCGGGGCTGGGGGCGCCGTACGCGTACGCCGCGGCGCCCGTGGGCAGCGCGCCCGGCAGGCCGTGTTGCGGCGAGCCCGCCGCCGCTCCGAGGGCCGCGGCGTCCGGCCCCGGTCTTCCCTCCGCTGTTTCCACGGCGTGTCGCCCGGTGGGGGCGTCGTCGTGGGCGGGCCGCCGCTTTGCCGCGGCGGCCTCCTGCCGGTCCGCGCGGCGCTGGGCGCGTACGGCGCGGTAGCGGGTGAACGTGCCGATGACGAACACCGTCAGCACGATCAGCACCATCAGCTCGCTGATGAACAGGCCCCAGAACAGCCCGTATCCCGACAGCTGCTCCTTCGGCGTGTCGGGCCATGCCGCGGCGAGGTTGTGGGGTTCCTGGGCGAGCGCGCGCATGGCCAGGGGCGTACGGAGGAAGCGCACGCCGTCCGGCCAGGCGCCGTGGGCGAAGAGCCCGGCCAGCCCGGTCGCGGTCCACACCAGTCCCGTCAGCCCCAGCAGGAAGAGCATGGAGCCGATCAGCAGCCCGTCCGGGATGCCGCCCTGTGAGGCGGCCGGGGGTCTGCCCGGCTCTCCTGCCCCGCCGTGGCCGCCCTGACCTCCCTGACCTCCCTGGGCCCGCCCCGCCGCCATATCAGGCCACCGTCGACCCGTACGAGGGCCCGCCGTACGGGTCCGCCTCGGCGGCCTCGTGGGCGAGTTGCTGCTCCACCGCCATGGCGGCACGCTCCTCGGCCTCCGCTTCGGCTTCGGCCGCCAGCTGGACGGCCAGCGCGTCCTCCGTCATGGCGCGGTCGGTGTAGACGAGCGGCCGCTCGGCCTCGGTGATCAGGTGCTTGACGACCTGGACATTGCCGTTGACGTCCCAGACCGCGATGCCCGGCGACAGGGTCGGGATGATCTCGACCGCCCAGCGCGGCAGGCCCAGCACCCGTCCCGTGGCCCGGGCCTCGTCGGCCTTCTGGGCGTAGATGGTCCGGGTCGACGCCATTTTGAGTATCGCCGCGGCCTCGCGCGCCGCCGCGCCGTCGACCACGTCGGACAGGTGGTGGACGACGGCGACGAAGGACAGGCCGAGGCGGCGCCCGAACTTGAGCAGCCGCTGGAAGAGCTGCGCGACGAAGGGGGAGTTGATGATGTGCCAGGCCTCTTCGACGAGGAAGATGCGCTTCTTGCGGTCCGGCCGGATCCAGGTGTGCTCCAGCCATACGCCGACGATCGCCATGAGGATGGGCATGGCGATCGAGTTGCGGTCGATATGGGACAGGTCGAAGACGATGAGGGGCGCGCTCAGGTCGATGCCCGCCGTCGTCGGGCCATCGAACATGCCGCGCAGGTCGCCGTCCACGAGCCGGTCGAGCACCAGGGCGACGTCCAGGCCCCAGGCCCGTACGTCGTCTATGTCGACGTTCATGGCCTCCGCCGAGTCCGCCTCGGGGTGGCGCAGCTGCTCGACGATGTCGGTCAGCACCGGCTGGCGCTCGACGATGGTCTGGTTGACGTACGCGTGGGCGACCTTGAGGGCGAATCCGGAGCGCTCGTCGAGGCCGTGGCCCATCGCGACCTCGATGATCGTACGGAGCAGGGCGAGCTGCCCCGTCGTGGTGATCGAGGGGTCCAGGGGGTTGAGGCGGATACCGCCGTCCAGGGCGGCCATCGGGTCGAGCCGGATGGGGGTGATGCCCAGCTCCTCGGCGATCAGGTTCCACTCGCCGACGCCGTCCTCGCCCTGGGCGTCGAGCACCACGACCTGGCGGTCGCGGAACCGCAGCTGCCGCAGGACATAGGTCTTCTCCAGGGCCGACTTGCCGTTTCCGGACTCGCCGAGCACCAGCCAGTGCGGGGCGGGCAACTGCTGTCCGTACAGCTGGAACGGGTCGTAGATGTACCCCTTGCCGGAGTACACCTCGCGCCCGATGATCACGCCCGAGTCGCCCAGGCCCGGTGCGGCGGTGGGCAGATAGACGGCCTGTGCCTGCCCCGTGGACGTGCGGACCGGCATCCGGGTCGTCTCCACCTTCCCGAACAGGAAGCTGGTGAACGTCTCGGTGATGGCGCCAATCGGATCGGCCACGGCAGAGCCCCTATCGTCCCAGTCGTCTCTATCGCGCTATCGCACTCGAGCTACGCCACTCGCGCTATCGCTCTATCGCCGGATGCCGGTCGCGAACGGCAGTGTGTTCACAAAGGCACGGTGGTGCTCGCGGTCGCACCACTCGAGCTTCAGATAGCTCTTGCCCGCCGAGGCTCTGATGGTCCGCTTGTCGCGGGCGAGCGCCTCGGGGGAGCGGGAGGAGACGGTGATGTAGCCGACGAGGTTGACGCCCGCGGCGCCGCTCGCCAGATCCTCGCCGCGCTGGTCGAGCCGTCCATGCGCGGCGATATCGCGCGGGTCGACGGTGCGGTTCATCTTGGCGGCGCGGCTGGCCTCCGCCTCGTCGTTGGTCTTCTCCGTCAGCATCCGCTCGATCGCGATCTCGGTCGGCTCCAGGTCCATGCAGACGGCGACCGTACGGATGACATCGGGGGTGTGGACCAGGAGCGGGGCGAGGAAGTTGACCCCGACCGGGGTCATCGGCCACTCCTTCACCCAGGCCGTGGAGTGGCACCAGGGCTCGCGGGTGCTCGACTCGCGGGTCTTGGCTTGCAGGTACGTGGGCTCCATCGCGTCCAGCTCGGCCGGCCAGGCGTTCCGCTGGGTCATGGCCTGGATGTGGTCGATGGGGTGGTCCGGGTCGTACATGGAGTGGATCAGCGAGGCCAGCCGCCCCTGGCCGAGCGGCTGGCGCACCCGGATATCGGCCTCGGCGAGCCGGGCGCAGATATCGGTCAGCTCGCGCGCCATGACCACGGCCAGGCCCGCGTCCTTGTCGAGCTTGCGGCCGCCGGCGCTGTGGCGGGCGGCGCGCGCGATGGCCTGGGCCTCGGCCGCCAGATCGCGGGTGTAGTGCATACAGGCGACCAGGTAGGCGCGGTGCTGCTCGGAGGAGGTGGAGACCATCGACTGGAGCTGCTCGTAGGAGTCCTTGAGCCAGCCGGGGGCCTCGTCGTCGCCGCGCCGCTCCACGTCCTTGGCGTGGGCGTCGGGGTCGGCGGGGAGGGTGCGGGCCAGCATCTGGATGCGGGTCACAAAGCCGTCGCCGTTGGCCACATGCTTGAGCAGCGTGCCGAACCGGTCGACCAGCGCCTCCTGGTCCTCGCTGTCCCGCAGCCCGACGCCCGGGCCCTCGATCTCGATGGCGGCGGTGACGGTGCGGCGGTCGGCGTGCAGGAGCACCGCGATCTCGTCCGGCCCGAACGGGGCTGCCAGCCAGTTGATCCGGCCGATACCGGGCGGCGGGCCGACCTCGACCTCACGGCCGTCGAAGCGGGTGCCGGCCTCGGCGGCGGCGGAACGGTAGGTGGCGTTGTTGCGCACGGTGCGCTTGTAGGAGCGGTTGACCTCGAACCACTTGTAGAAGGTGCGGCCGTTGTACGGGACGTAGACGGCGGCCAGCGTGAGC
Source organism: Streptomyces sp. NPDC020845 (assembly GCF_044334165.1). Lineage (NCBI taxonomy): Bacteria > Bacillati > Actinomycetota > Actinomycetes > Kitasatosporales > Streptomycetaceae > Streptomyces > Streptomyces sp. NPDC020845. Next base: position 10,296 of record NZ_JBIRSJ010000009.1, read on the forward strand.
GTCGGGAAGCCCACCAGGGCGCCGATGCGCAGCGTCAGCACTGGGACCAGCAGTCCGCACATCATCCCGATGAACGCACCCCCGATGATCAACGCGATCTCGCCGGTCTCGCGGTTCTTGCCGACAATCGCGCTGGGGCGGGGGCGCCCGATCAGATATGTGCGGCGAGGCGCGATGGGAGACTGGGCCTCGATCGTCACCGCCGGTCACCTCCGGGGTTGTTGCTGGATCCGCGGTTCTGTGCGCGGGCCGGGGAGGCGGCCCCGCCGCCCCCGCCCCCGCCGCTGCTGGGGCGTGCGGCGCCGCCCCCGCCGCCCCCGCCGCCTTGGCCACTGCCGCGGGAGCTGTGCGCGGCGACGCCGCCGGAGACCGGGTTGGCGGGCTTCGCCTGCGCGGGGCCGGTCGAGCCGCCCCCGCCGCCGTCGCCTCCGCGGGCGCTGTGGGTGTTGATGCCCTGCTTCACCAGGGCGGCCGGGGAGCTGATGATCGCGGCGGCCTGGCGGGACGCCGGGTCCGCGCTGGCGCTGCGGGCCTTGACGATCTCGTCGCCGAAGCCGGGCACGAAGCGGTAGATCATCGCGCTCGCGAAGATGGCGAGGATGATGATCGAGAGACCGGAGACGACGGCCGAGAAGGCATCAGGTCCCTTGTCGGACGTCGACAGCGCCCCGGCCAGGGCGAGCACTATCACCACCACCGGCTTGACGAGAATCACCGCGATCATGATCCCCGCCCAGCGCCGCACATGCCCCCACATGTTCTTGTCGACCAGGCCCGAGTAGACGGCGGTGCCCAGCAGCGCGCCGACGTAGAGAAGGGCGGCCCGGATGACGAGCTCGAGACAGAGCACGCCCGCGGCGAGGATGGTCACCAGCGATACGACGATGAGCATGATCGGCCCGCCGCCGATGTCCTCGTCCTTCTTCAGGGCCTGAGCGAACGAGCCGAAGAAGGTGTCATTGTCCGCGCCTGTGCCCGAGGCGATGGCCTGGGTGACGGCGTCGGTCGCCGTGACGACCGTATAGAGGATCAGCGGCGTGAAGGCGGAGGCCAGGACCGTCAGCCACAGGAAACCTATGGCCTCGGACAACGCCTCACCGAGCGGCACCCCGCGGATGGCGCGCTTGGCGACGGCGAGCAGCCAGAGGATGAGGGTGAGGACGGTCGAGGCGGCGAAGACGACGGCGTACTGGCGGAGGAATGCCTCATTGGTGAAGTCGACGGTCGCGGTCTCTTTGACCAGGTCGGAGAGTTTGCCGACGAGCCAGGAGGCGGCGTTGGCGCAGCCGCGGGCGAGGGAGGCGGCGGGGTCGAGGGGGGAGGTGGGGTCGGGCGGACCGCCGCTCGAGCCGCCGCTGCCTCCATTTTTTTCGCAGTTTTCCTTCATGGTGCCGTGGAGGAAACTGCAGTCCTCGGGGCTGCCCGAAGGACCCGGTGTTGGGCTGGGGGCGGCGGCGGCCCGTGTAGCAAGGATTACGGCAGCCGTCTGGACAGTTGCCAGGACACCGATGAGAGGGAGAGGACGGCGGTGCGGGCTAGCGGGCATAGGTAAACCCTCCATATTGCTCGACTGCCTTGGCGATCTCGTCGGCTGTAGAAGCGGTGCGGTCGCTGTTGACGGGCGCGGGACCGTTCTGCTGGGAGAAGCTCTCGGCCTTCCAGTCATTGCCCGCCCACCGCAGCTTGAGCGTCATGGTGAACCAGTCGTTGGTGACCGGGTTCGTCGAGCCTTCCCCTGCTGTGCCGAATACTCCCGTGCACCAAACGGCGACGGTTGCAGTCCCGGCCGTGTACTTCGTGATCTTGGTGCCAATAGGGGCGGTCCGAGAGACGTAGGTCATGCCGTCTGCGGCCTTGCCGTTTGCGTCGAGACCGATCTTTGCCAGTGAATTGACGGAGTAGGCTTTGTCGAGTTTGCCCTGGAGCGGCCCTGCCGCCGCGCTGGTGAAGGCCTGAGTCACGATCCCATGGCGTCGTTCCCGGTTGAGCATGTCAGCCGACCCCAGCGCCACCGCGTAATTCGCCGCCGCACTCTGCGCCCCCTGCTCCGTCTTCGCGAACCCCGACGCGATCCCCGTAGCCGCGTCCTTCCCCTCCACCGGTCGCTGCCCCGTCGGGGCTGTCGTCTGGCTCTTCGCGCTGGTGCCGGAGGAGTCGTGGTTGGTGTCGCTGTCCGAGGAGGTCTTGTCGCCGCCGCGGTTGGCGAAGGCGATGGCCGCGATGAGGAGCACGACGACGCCCACCACGGTGACCAGGTTGCGGCTGGGCTTGCCGGGGCGGGTGGTGCCTCGGCGGGGTGGGGCGAAGGGGTCGTCGTCGCCTTCGGGGAGGCGGGTGCGCGTCAGGTGGCCTCTGGGGGACACGCCGCCCGTACGGTTCGGGTCCTGGCCGTAGTCCCCGCCGTATCCGTCATCGCCGCCCAGACTCATCGCACCTACGCCCCTTCAAACGTGTCAACTGTGTCAACCCTGTCAACCGAGACAGCCCTGCCCCTATACGACGGTAGCGGCGCGGACTGACGCTGGGGCGTGGCGGTGTGAGTGGACATCAAGCTGACACGACCTCAAGGGGCGATGCGGGCATCAGGAAGCAGCCTCAGTGGGGGAGGTGGACCGGTGGGGGGCTCGGGGGCGGAGGCTTGGGGAACGGGGGTGCGCCGCGCGTGGGGGGTCGGCTGGGTGAGCGGGTGGTGCGCTAGACGGCCATGCCGTACACGATCGTGAAGACTGTGCCCAGTGAACCGATGATGAACACACCGGTCAGTCCGGCGACGATCAGACCCTTGCCCTGTTCGGCGCTGAAGGTGTCGCGCAGCGCGGTCGCGCCGATCCGCTGCTTGGCCGCGCCCCAGATGGCGATGCCGAAGCAGAGCAGCAGGGCTACGGCCATGACCACCTCGATCATGACGCGGGCCTCGCTGCCCAGGTCGCCGAACGGGCCCCAGTCTGGGGCGATTCCGCCGATGATGGTGTCGATGTCGCCCTTGTCGGCTGCTAGGAACATTTAGAACTCACCGCCCCTTGTGGGTAGTTGTGTGCCGCCGTGCGGCTGGCACATGCCAGGCTCTATCTTCGCTGACGATTCCGCTTCCGCATGTCGACTTGGCGGCATTTCTTGGCGGATCTCGTACGTGTTGTGGGCCACGATGGCCTGACTGGCGTACAAAAGCGTCAACCTAGGGTTCTCTGATCACTGTGTGTATCACGCACATGGGCGCTGGGCAACGATCAGTGGCGGGGGCCGGAGCTCGGCGAGCCCCGCGGCTCACTCCTCCGCTCACTCCTCCGCGAAGTCGTCGAACTCGCCGGCCTTGACCCCCTTGATGAACGCCTCCCACTTCGCCTGGGTCGTCACCACGATGTTGTCGGGGTCGTTGCTCTCGCGCATGTAGATCCGGCCATCAGGGCCCGCGGCCACCTCCAGGTAGGCCTCCTGCTCCCCGTCCTCCGGGGTCGCGGCCCGCTGCCAGTCGAGCTGTGTCATCGCATGGTCCTTAAAGGGGTGTGAGAAGGGAGTGTGAGAAAGGAGTGTGAGGTGCCCGGACGCGCCGGACTTTACGCGCTTCGCGTCCGCACGGGAGGCGGCCTGGGGGCGGGGTCGGCCACGCGGCGGAGCCGCATATAGACGCCTGTCGGGGGCAGGGGCGGGGCGCAGAGGCGGGGGGAGCCGGGGCATGCGGTGCGGCGGCCCCGCCGCGCCCGTATGGTTTCGGCTGGCGGGCGGCGGATTTTCGCCGTACGTGCGGAAACACGTTCGTATGACGGGTAGATGGGGGAGGATGGGCGGGTGCGTAAGGTCTGGCTGGGCGTCAGTGTCGGTCTCGGGGTCTCCTTCTCCTTCGTCGCGCTCCTCGTCGTCGGTACGTACATGGTTGCCGCGGACCTCGCGGGCGGTAACAGCGGTACGACGGTCGGGCTGGCCAGAGGTGCCGTCCCCGCCGCGTATCAGCCGCTGGTCCAGAAGTGGGGGAATCTGTGCCCCGCGATCAACCCGGCCCTGCTCGCCGCGCAGCTCTATCAGGAGAGTGGCTGGAACCCGAAGGCGGAGAGCCCGGCGAACGCCAAGGGGATCGCGCAGTTCATCCCGGGCACCTGGGCCAGCCATGGTGTGGACGGCGACAAGGACGGGGACCGGGACATCTGGGACCCGCAGGACGCGATCCCGTCGGCGGCCGCGTACGACTGCTCGCTCGCGAAGTATGTCGAGGACGTCCCGGGCGATCTGACGCACAACATGCTGGCCTCCTACAACGCGGGCGCGTACGCGGTGATCAAGTACTCCGGCGTGCCGCCCTACCGCGAGACCCAGAACTATGTGAAGACCATCACCACCCTGGCCAAGAGCTTCGCGGCGCCCGTCCAGAAGGTGCGGCCCTCGCAGCAGTCGGCCGCGGCGATCTACTTCGCGCAGAAGCAGCTCGGCAAGCCGTATCTATGGGGCGGTAACGGGACCCCGGAGGACGACGGGCGGTTCGACTGCTCCGGGCTGACGAAGGCGGCGTACAAGACCGTCGGCATCGACCTGCCGCGTGTCGCCAACGATCAGTGGAACGCCGGGCCGCACCCCAAGAGGGATGAGCTGCTCCCGGGCGACCTGGTCTTCTTCGCGTACGACCTCAACGATCCGAGATCCATCCACCACGTCGGGATCTACGTCGGGGGCGGGCAGATGATCAACGCCCCGTACACTGGGGCCGTGATCCGGTTCGACAAGATCGACACGCCGGACTACATCGGTGCGACGCGGGTGACCAAAGATGGCGCAAAAGCGTTGCCGACGGCGAACCCCGCATAAAGTCTCCGTGCTGAACTGCGACGATGGGTCACCCTTCGATAACGTCCTGGTGATCGTTGGGTAGACAGCGGAACGCCCCGCTCGATGTGGGCGTTTCCTGGAAGTGGATCGGCAGCGGACACCATCGGCATCGATCGCGTTCACCAACGGGGGCCGGCAGCCGCATGTAGCGACAGGCAAGAGATAAGGGGCCACGGCACATGGCTGGACTCGCACTGGACGGGTCGAACCCTGATGTCAGCCTGCTCTACGACATCAATGGACTCGCCAAGGACGCTCCCCACTGGTTCGACCGCGTCATGGAGTTCGTCGGCGAGTACGGGATCATCATCGGGCTGGTCCTGGTCCTGCTCGGCGCCTGGTGGAGCGTGCGCAAGCGGCCGCACGACGCGCCGTCCGCCGTCGCCGGGCTGATCTGGGCGCCGCTGGCCGCCGGTCTCGCGCTGCTCGCCAACATCCCGATCCGGGAGTTCGTGGAGCGGCCCCGGCCCTTCAAGGACCATCAGGGTCTTGACGTCCTGGTGGCGGGCAAGACCGACTTCTCGTTCGTCAGCGACCACGCGACGCTGACCATGGCGATCGCCGTCGGCGTGTTCATGGCCAGCCGGACCTATGGAGCGGCCGCGATCGGCCTCGCGCTGCTCGAAGGGTTCTGCCGCGTCTATATGGGCGTGCACTACCCGACGGACGTCATCGGCGGGTTCGCGCTCGGCACGGCGGTCGCGCTGCTGCTGGCCCCCCTCGCGATGATGCTGCTGACCCCGCTGACGACCGCCATCGCGGGCTCGCGAGCGGGCTGGCTGGTACGGGCGGGCACCGCCCCCGCGGCCGGGGAGGCCGCGGAGGAGGACGCGCCGGAGTTCCCCGGGTCCCGCTCCTCGGGCAGTGGCAGCGGCAGCGAGCGCCGCAACAAGGACCTGGCGGCCTGAGGAACCCGAGGGCTCCTTACAGTGCCTGCGGGAAGTTGAACAGCCGGTCCGGGTCGTATCGTTTCTTCAGCTTGGTCAGCCGGTCCGCCGCCGACCCGTAATACGCGGTACGCCAGTCCTTGAGGGACGCATCCGTGTAGTTCTGGTACGCCGCCCCCGACGCATGGCGCCGCATCGCCGTATGCACGCCGTCGAGCCAGGAGAGCTGTGCCGTCCCGGCCCCGCCGGCCGCCCAGGAGGCGCTGTACTGCGCCAGGAAGCGCGAGCGGCGGTGGACGAAGGCGGTGGCCGTGGGCGCGACGCGGTTGACGGCCCCGCCGAGCGCGGTGAGGGCGATGCTGACCGCGCCCCCGCCGCTCGTACGGCGCCCGTACGCCTCCACCTGGCCGAGCATCGCGCGCAGGCCCGCCTCGCTCAGCGAGCGGGCGTAGAAGTCGGAGCGCGCCGCGTATGTCTCGCGCTGGAGGACGCCGGACGAGCTGCGGCCCGGTGTGTCGCCCGGGAGGTGGCACTGGGTGGTGCCGGTGTCGGCGCATCCGGCGTACGCCCGCATCGCCTCCACATAGCCGCGGCGGCGCAGCAGGACTCTCGAGGCGGGGCCGGGCCCGCCCGGGCCGTCGGCGAGCCGGTCGACGGCGTTCTGCAACTCGCCGTAGGTGCCGAGCGAGAAGCAGCTGACCGAGACGGTCGGGGTGCGTCCGGGGGAGGCCTCCAGGTGGAGCGCCGACCAGATCTCGTCCGGCTGGTCCGGGCCCCACTTCTGCCAGGCCCGCAGCACCGTCGCGGCCTTGGACCACGGCCAGGTCATATAGCAGGTGACGCCGTCGGCGGCCCGGTGGGTGCGGAAGCGGAGTTCGGTGACGACGCCGAAGTTGCCGTTGCCGGCGCCGCGCAGGGCCCAGAACAGATCGGCCTCGCGGTCCTTGGACACCTGGAGGGTCCGGCCGTCGGCGGTGACGATGCTGGCGCCGGTGAGGTTGTCGGAGGTGAGTCCGTACGCCCGGGAGACGACGCCATGGCCGCCGCCGAGGGTCAGGCCGGAGATGCCCACGGTGGGGCAGGAGCCGCCGGGTACGGTCACGCCCGATGCGCCCAGGGTGGTGTAGATGTCGATGAGCTTGGCGCCTCCGCCGATCCGGGCCTCGCCGGAGGAGGTACGGATCGACTTGAGCGCGGAGACGTCGATGACGAGGCGGCCGTCGCCGCTGGACCAACCGGCGTAGCTGTGGCCGCCGTTGCGAATGGCGACCGGGGTGCCGTGGCGGCGGGCGAAGTCCAGGCACTCGGATATGTCCGAGGTGTTGGCTATATAAGCGACGGCGGCGGGCCGCAGCCGGTCGAAGCGGGTGTTGTAAAGCTGTCGGGCGGTGGTGTAGTCGGCGTCGCCGGGGCGTATCAGATCGCCCTGAAGACCCTTGCCCAGCGCGGTCCAGTCCGCGGCCCGCGGCTTGCCGTCGGTGCCGCCGGCGGAGGCCGAGGCGGAAGCGGAGGACGAACGGGCATCGGAGGCGGATGAAGCGGCGCGGGTGGACGGATCGCCGTCCCCTGCCGCCTGTCCCCCGTTCTTGTCGCACGCCGCGGCCCACGTTCCCGTGGTCCCCAGTGCCGTGCCCGCTGCCAGTAGTGTCCGCCGCTTCATGGCGGCCTCCCGTCCCACTTGACGCTGCTGCCCCACCAGTTGGCCGGGCGGTCGCGCGCAGGCCCGGTCCCCTACTCAGAGGGTGAGGCGGCGCATCCGGTTCCGTCGGCGTGGCCGGCCGCGTCGGTGCGGGCCTTGTCCCGCGAACGGCGGGCGGGGCCGCGCCAGCCGCAGGAGCAGCGGGCGCTGCAGAAGGAGCCCTTTTCCACGGTGGTGGTGCGGTGTTGGTCGGGATCCGAAACGCCAGAGTCGAGCACATGACCACGCTACCCGGCCGTGACGAGCCCTAGGGGCGAGTCGTTAAACGAACAAGTACCAAGGGCGTGGACGAGCGTGGCCAGGGGGTCGGCGGTCGATGGAAATCCAGCGGCGTACGGGCGGTGCCCGGACGAGGCGCATGGCGGCCGCTGTGGCGGGCACACTGCTGGCCGGGCTGATGGCGACCACGACCACGGCGACCCTGACCGGCTGTTCCTCCGAGACGGTCGCCGACGAGCGCCCCGGCGGCGAATCGCACGCCGCCGCGGTCGCCGCGCTGCACCGCGCCGCCGATGTGCTGGTCCGGTCGGGCAGTTCACGGGTCCGTACGACGATGGAGACGGCGACGGGCGGCACGCGCGTGTCGATTCGGGGCAGCGGCGCGTACGACTTCGTCAGGCGGATGGGGCGGCTGCGTCTGGTGCTGCCCAGGGACGCGATGGGGGCCGTCGAGCATGAGCCGATCACCGAACTGCTGGCCTCGGGTGCGCTGTTCATGCGGAACCGGGGCGCGGGCATTCCGCCGGACAAGTGGGTCCGGGTGGATACGACCGGTATCCCGGACGGGAATCTGGTCACCGGCGGGGCGACCGATCCGCTGGCCGCCGCCGAGCTGCTGCGCGGGGCGCGGGCCGTGAGCCTGGTGGGCGAGGAGGGGCTGGACGGGACGGTGGTGCGGCACTATCGCGGGACGACGGACATCGGGCGGGCCGCGCGGGTCGCGTCGCCGGGTGTACGCGGCCCGTTGGCGGCCGCCGCGCGGGGGTTCACCGAGCACGCGGTGCCTTTCGACGCCTATATCGACCGGCAGGGGCGGCTGCGCGAGGTACGGCACCAGTTCACGGTGACCAGCGGCGAGGTCGGCGGGCAGGACGGGCAGTCTGATCAAGATGGCCAGGGCAGTCAGGGTGGCCAGTCCGGTCAGGGCGGTCAGTCCGGGCAGGGCGATGGAACCGGAACCGGAGGCGGAACCGCGAGCGGAGGCGGGAGCGGCGCCGGGCAAGCGGGGCAGGGCGGCGTCGCCGCCCAGGGTGCGCCGGGCGATCGGAGCACCCCCGGCCCCCAGAGCGTACGGCGGAAGCTAGGGGTGGCCTCCACCATCGAGCTGTACGACTTCGGCGCACCGGCCGCCGTGACGCTCCCCAAATCATCGGATATTTACACAGGAAGGGTTGGATCCCCCCAGACCTAGCCAGCGCATGCCGTTCAGCCCCGTGAAATGGTCCATCCGTGCCATGCGCGGAGTGTGTACCGATCCCTACGCTGGGAAGCCGCTGCTCGGAAGTGCTCGCAGATGCTCGCAGGAGGAGGTGAAACACGTGGTTGCGCGTCGCGGCTCGTCAGGCCCGGACCCCGTGGCCCTCGTCGAGATCGATCTCTACGGTGAGTTGATGATCGCTGCGTCGAGCGCGGACGAGGAAAGGCTCAGTCCGGACCGTATCGACGAGGTGCTCCAGGTGGCGGAGGACCGATCAAATCCAGCCGAGGGCGAAGGCGAGGACGCCCGGCCGTAGCGCCGGAAGGCCGGGCGGGGGCGGCTGAGCGGCGGCGGTGCCGTCAGGTCCGCACGTCAGGTCCGCACGTCAGGTCCGCAGCAGACGGGCGATGGCGGCGGTGGCCTCGGCTACCTTGGCGTCGACCTCTTCGCCGCCCTTGACGGCGGCCGCCGCCACGCAGTGGCGCAGATGCTCCTCCAGGAGTTGCAGCGCGAAGGACTGGAGCGCCTTGGTGCTCGCCGAGACCTGGGTGAGTATGTCGATGCAGTAGACGTCCTCCTCGACCATCCGCTGCAGGCCCCGGATCTGGCCCTCGATCCGGCGCAGTCGCTTGAGGTGCTGGTCCTTCTGCTTGGCGTAGCCGTGGCCGGTGTGGTCGGCGACGGTGGCCTCCGTCCCGGCCTCCGTCTCGGCCTCGGGCGCCTGGCTCCGCTGCTCGCCCTCGGTGGGGGCGGTGTTGTCGGCTGCCGTGGTGGTCATGGCGCCCTCCCGTTGTTCGCAAATGTCCCGTATACCCCGGCTGGGTATATGGTACCGGGTCTGCCTGGTTGGACCGGGTCCCTGTGATAAGCACTCTGCCCTATGGGTCACACTGGGGAACGCCGGTTACCGTGGCCGGATGATGCACCTAGCATCAACGAGACAGACCCCGATGCATTCCGAGGATCCCCAGTGCGCTTTCGTCTGACCCCCAGGGAGACGAGCTTCTACGACATGTTCGCCGCCTCCGCGGACAACATCGTTACCGGCTCGAAACTCCTGATGGAACTGCTCGGGGCGGACTCCTCCGCTCGTACAGAGCTCGCCGAACGCATGCGGGCCGCGGAGCACGCGGGGGATGACGCGACACACGCGATCTTCCACCAGCTGAACTCCTCCTTCATCACGCCGTTCGACCGCGAGGACATCTACTCCCTCGCCTCCTCTCTCGACGACATCATGGACTTCATGGAGGAGGCCGTCGACCTGGTCGTCCTCTACCAGATAGAGGAGCTGCCCAAGGGGGTCGAGCAGCAGATCGAGGTACTGGCGCGGGCCGCGGAGCTGACCGCCGAGGCGATGCCGAACCTGCGCACCATGACGAACCTCACCGAGTACTGGATCGAGGTCAACCGTCTCGAGAACCAGGCGGACCAGATCCACCGCAAGCTGCTGGCGCACCTGTTCAACGGCAAGTACGACGCCATCGAGGTGCTCAAGCTCAAGCAGATCGTGGATGTGCTCGAGGAGGCGGCCGACGCCTTCGAGCATGTGGCCAATACGGTCGAGACCATCGCCGTCAAGGAGTCCTGAGCCTCGGCATGGACACCTTCGCGCTTGTCGTGACCATTGCGGTCGCGCTCTTCTTCACGTACACCAACGGCTTCCATGATTCGGCGAACGCCATCGCCACCTCCGTCTCGACCCGGGCGCTGACCCCGCGGGCGGCGCTCGCGATGGCCGCGGTGATGAATCTCGCGGGCGCCTTCCTGGGCAGCGGGGTCGCCAAGACCGTCAGCGAGGGCCTGATCGCCACCCCGACCGGCGCACAAGGCATGATGATCTTGTTCGCCGCGCTGGTGGGCGCGATCACCTGGAACATGGTGACCTGGTATTTCGGCCTTCCGTCCTCCTCCTCGCACGCCCTGTTCGGCGGTCTGGTGGGCGCGGCCCTCGCCGGGTCCAGCACCGTCCACTGGAGCGGGGTGGTGGAGAAGGTCGTCATCCCGATGTTCCTGTCGCCCGTCGTCGGACTGGTGCTGGGCTACTTCGTGATGGTGGCCATCCTGTGGATGTTCCGGAAGGCCAACCCGCACAAGGCAAAGCGCGGCTTCCGCATAGCCCAGACCGTCTCGGCGGCGGCCATGGCGCTCGGCCACGGTCTGCAGGACGCCCAGAAGACCATGGGCGTCGTGGTGATGGCCCTGGTCATCGCCGGTGTGGAGGACGAGGGCGACGCGATTCCGGTGTGGGTGAAGATCGCCTGCGCCGCGATGCTCTCGCTCGGTACGTACGCGGGCGGCTGGCGCATCATGCGCACACTGGGCCGCCGGATCATCGAGCTCGACCCGCCGCAGGGATTCGCGGCGGAGACCACGGCGGCCTCGGTCATGTACACCGCCTCGTTTATGTTCCAGGCGCCCATCTCGACGACCCATGTCATCACCTCGGCGATCATGGGCGTCGGCGCGACCAAGCGGGTGAACGCGGTGCGCTGGGGCGTGGCGAAGAACATCATCCTCGGCTGGTTCATCACCATGCCGGCGGCGGCCGGTGTTGCCGCGCTCAGCTACTGGATCGTCAACCTGGCCTTCGGCTGACGGCGGTACGTAGAGGTCATACACGCACACGGTACGCATACCAAAAGGCGGCGGGCCCGCCCCCGGGGTGATCGGGGGCGGGCCCTTCGTCCTGTGGTGGCACCGCCATGCAGCACCACAGGACGTTCCTCCTCCGCCGTCGGCACGCCGTCGGCACGCCGTCGGCGGGAGGCGGGTGCGTCAGCCGAAGCGGCCCGAGATGTAGTCCTCGGTCGCCTGGACGGACGGGTTGGAGAAGATCCGCTCGGTCTCGTCGATCTCGATGAGCTTGCCCGGCTGGCCGACGCCCGCCAGGTTGAAGAAGGCCGTGCGGTCCGAGACGCGCGCCGCCTGCTGCATGTTGTGCGTCACGATGACGATCGTGAAGCGCTCCTTGAGCTCACCGATCAGGTCCTCGATGGCGAGCGTGGAGATCGGGTCGAGCGCCGAGCACGGCTCGTCCATCAGCAGCACCTGCGGCTCGACCGCGATGGCGCGGGCGATGCACAGCCGCTGCTGCTGGCCGCCGGAGAGGCCGGCGCCCGGCTTGTTGAGCCGGTCCTTGACCTCGTTCCACAGGTTGGCGCCCTTGAGGGACTTCTCGACGATGCCCTCAAGCTCGCTCTTCTTGTACGAGCCGTTCAGCTTCAGCCCCGCCGCGACGTTCTCGAAGATCGACATCGTGGGGAAGGGGTTCGGGCGCTGGAAGACCATGCCGACCGTACGCCGGACGGAGACCGGGTCGACGCCCGTGCCGTACAGGTTCTCGTCGTCCAGCATCACCTTGCCCTCGACCCGGCCGCCGGGGGTGACCTCGTGCATCCGGTTCAGGGTGCGCAGGAAGGTGGACTTGCCGCAGCCGGACGGGCCGATGAAGGCCGTCACCGAGCGGGGCTCGACGGTCATCGAGATGTCCTCGATGGCCTTGTGGTTGCCGTAGTAGGCGGTCAGGCCGCTGACGTCGATGCGCTTGGCCATGTGAATCACTTCTCTTCTTCGTGGCGTGGCCTCAGCGGCCGGTCTTCGGTGCCTTCCAACGGGCTACACCGCGGGCGAGCAGGTTGAGGATCATGACGAAGGCGATCAGGACGAGCGCCGCCGCCCAGGCCCGGTTGTACGAGGCGTCATTACCGAGCTGCCACTGCTCGTACACGTAGTACGGGAGCGAGGACTGCGCGCCGTCGAAGGGGTTGTTGTTGATCCCCGTGGCGCCGAACACCAGCAGCATGATCGGGGCCGACTCACCGGCGATACGGGCGACCGCGAGCATCACACCGGTGATGATCCCGCCGATCGCGGTGGGCAGCACCACCTTGAGGATGGTGCGCCACTTGGGCACGCCCAGTGCGAGAGATGCCTCGCGCAGCTCGTTCGGGACGAGCTTGAGCATTTCCTCCGTCGAGCGGACGACGATCGGCATCATCAGGATGGCCAGGGCCATCGCGCCTGCGAAGCCGGAGTAGTCGAAGTCCAGGATGATGATCCAGAAGGTGAGGATGAACAGACCGGCGACGATCGAGGGGACACCGGTCATGACGTCCACGAAGAAGGTGACGGCCTTGGCGAGCCGGCCGCGCCCGTATTCCACCAGGTAGACGGCGGTCAGCAGGCCGATCGGGGCCGCGATGGCGGTGGCGATACCGACCTGCTCCAGCGTGCCGATGATCGCGTGGTACACACCGCCGCCGGGGAGGATCGTCTGCACGCCCTCCATGGAGTGGCCGAGGAAGTAGCCGTCGAGGACCTTGCGGCCCCGGTCGATGGTCTCCCAGATCAGCGAGACCAGCGGGACCACCGCGAGCAGGAAGCAGACCCAGATCAGGCTGGTGGCCAGCTTGTCCTTGGCCTGGCGGGACCCCTCGACCTTGGCGGTCAGGGCGAAGGAGATGAGCACGAACAGCAGCGCGGCGATCAGACCCCACTGGGTCCTGCTGCTCAGATCGCCGGCGACGCCGATGCCGCAGCCCAGGCCCACCGAGATCAGCGCCAGGCCGATCGGGGCCCACTTGGGCAGCCGGGGCTGCTTGAGGCCCGGCCGCGGGGCGTCGCCGGCCACCGCGCTCTTGTCGATGACTGCGTTACTCACAGCATCTCTCCGTTCACTTCTCCGCCCGCGCGGCGCAGAGGCGCGGCTTTCGCGGTCGTCTGCGGCCCGGCCGCCGTGCGTGCGTCGTTCACGCTGCGGCTCCCGAGTACTCCTTGCGGCGGGCGATGATCAGCCGCGCGGCGCCGTTCACCAGCAGGGTGATGACGAACAGCACCAGACCGGAGGCGATCAGCGCGTCACGCGCGGGGCCGTCGGCCTCCTTGAAGTGGCTGGCGATGTTCTGGGCGAAGGTGCCGCCGCCCGGGTCCAGCAGGCTGGTGTTGATCAGGTAGCTCGGGGACAGCACGGTGGCCACGGCCATCGTCTCGCCGAGCGCGCGGCCCAGGCCCAGCATGGAGGCGCTGATGATGCCGGAGCGGCCGAAGGGGAGGACAGACATCCGGATGACTTCCCAGCGGGTCGCGCCGAGGGCCAGTGCGGCCTCCTCGTGCATCTGCGGGACCTGGCGGAAGACCTCGCGGCTGACGCTGGTGACGATCGGGATGATCATGATCGCCAGCAGGATGCCCACGGTGAACAGGGAGCGGGGGGTGCCGTCGTTGTACTCGAAGATCTTGGTCCAGCCCAGGTAGTCGTCGAGCCACTTGTACAGGCCGGTCAGGTGCGGGACGAGGAAGAGCGCCCCCCACAGGCCGTAGACGATGCTGGGGACCGCCGCGAGCAGGTCGATGACGTAGGCGACCGGGGTGGCCAGTCGGCGCGGCGCGTAGTGCGAGATGAACAGCGCGATGCCGACCGCGACCGGGACCGCGATCAGCATCGCGATGATCGAGCTGACGATCGTGCCGTAGACGAGCACGGCGATACCGAAGACCATCGGGCGGCTGCTGGTGTTCCACTCGAAAGTGGTCAGGAAGTTGCCGTGGTCGTCAGAGATGGCGGAAACCGCTCGCACGGTGAGGAAGACCGCGATGGCGGCCATGATCACCAGCAGCAGGATTCCGGACCCTCGGGAGAGGCCGAGGAAGACTTTGTCGCCGATGCGGCCGGTGCCACGAGAGCTGGCCAGGGCAGGCGGTTCTGTGGGGGATGTAGGTTCTATGTCCGTTTTCATGGGTTCTCCGGTCTGAGGAGCCAGAGGGGTGTGGCTCCTTGCGCGGCGGTGCACCGGACGGTGCGGCCGGCTCCGTGATGTCGGAGCCGGCCGCACTCGGGTCAGGAGAGGCTCGCGACGCTCTCGCGGACCTTCGTGGCGATCTCGGCCGGCAGCGGGGCGTAGCCGAGCTCCTTCAGAGAAGCCTGGCCGTCCTCGCTCGCGACGTAGGTCAGGAACGACTTGGTGGCGGCAAGCGTGTCGGAGTTGTTGCCCTTGTCACAGGCGATCTCGTACGTCACCAGCGTAATCGGGTACGCGCCCTCTGCCTTGGTGTCGTAGGCCAGGTCGAGGGCGAGGTCCTTGCCGGTGCCCTTGATCTTGGCCTCGGAGATGGCCTTGGAGGCGTTGTCGACGGTGGCCTGGACCGGGGCGGAGGCGCCGGTGTTCAGGTCCACGGTCTTGATGCTGCTGGCGGTCGCGTACGACAGCTCGAAGTACGAGATCGCGCCGGAGACCTGCTTCACCTGCGAGGAGACACCGGCGGAGCCGTCCGCGGCCTGGCCGCCCTTGCCCTCCCAGGCCTTGCCCGGCTCGTGCGGCCACGCCGAGGGGGCGGCGGCCTTGAGGTACTTGGTGAAGTTGTCCGTGGTGCCGGAGTCGTCCGAGCGGTGGAACGCCTGGATCTTGAGGTTCGGCAGGTTGACGCCCTTGTTGAGCTTCTTGATGGCGTCGTCGTTCCAGTTCGTGATCTTCGAGTCGAAGATCTCGGCGAGGGTCTTGGCGTCCAGGGTCAGCTTGTCCACGCCGGGGACGTTGAAGCCGACCGCGATCGGGCCGCCGACCATCGGCAGGTTGATGCCCTGGCCGCCCTTGCACATCTTCTTGGAGGAGGCGACCTCTTCGGGCTTGAGCGCCGAGTCGGAGCCCGCGAAGGCGGTCTTGCCCTGCAGCCACTCCTGGATGCCCGCGCCGGAGCCGGTGGCCTTGTAGTTGAGCTTGACGTCCTTGCAGGCCGCGCCGTAGTTCTTGACCCACAGGTCCATGGCGTTCTTCTGGGCGGACGACCCGGACGCCAGCAGCTGGCCCTTGCCCTCGCACTTGATGTTGCTGGCGTCGGTCTTGGTGCCGCCACCGCCGCTCGAGGAACCGCTGTTGTCGTCGGAGCCGCAGGCGGTGAGCACCAGGACGCCGGAGACGGCAAGGGCACCGGCGGCGATGGCGCGAAGCCGGTTGTTGCGCTGAAGCTTCACTTTCGGGTTTTCCTTCCAGGAGCCGCCGGTGGGGACGGCGCACGAAGAGGTGGGGTACTGCGCGTTTCTGGTTCTGCTCAGCTGCGCGCCGGTCACGCCATGGGCGCGCGGCCAGCACGTTTGTAGGGCTGAAATTAGGCAGATCAGGTGAAGCAGCCGATGGGCGTGAGTGAACGGAGGGTGAACCTCGGCCGTCAGGGTGGTGGCCCAGGGAGGCCCTGATTCCGGTTGGGTGGGGGTTATGGCGGAGCCGATCGGCGCGTGACTCTGTCGGATTGCGGTACGGCATGTCACTATCCGTCCCTACGTACCGGTAAGTCAGCTCTGGCACGCGGGTTACGCGACGGCTCGTGGAGGTCCTCAGGTGATGGGGCAGCGGAAGGTGAAGCGGGGCGGCAGGGGAGGGGGCGCGGGCGTCGCCGCGGCGACCGCGTTCGTCTGTGCGGTGGGGATGTCGGCGGTACCGGAGCGGGCGCAGGCGGCGCCGCGTGATCCCACGCCCGGGGCCGGGACGGAGTCGGGGACCGGGTCGGAAGGGGCCGCGGGCAGCAGCCTGCAAGAGGTGCACAAGAAGGTGCAGACCCTCTACCGCAAGGCCGAGGCGGCCACGGACGCGTACAACCTGGCGCGCGAGAAACAGGCCCGCCAGGAGAAGCGGATCGTAAAGATCGCACAGTCCGTGGTGAAGGCGCAGAAGCGGATGACGGGGCTGCGGAAGCAGGCCGGGGCGGTGGCCCGGGCTCAGTACCGCAACGGCGGAATTCCGCCAGAGGCGCAGCTGCTCCTCGGCGACGACCCGGAGAGCTTTCTCGACAACGTCACCCTGGCGCGCAAGGGCCAGCAGGCGACCCGGGGCCTGATGAACCAGCTGGAGAAGACACAGGCCACGCTCGACCGCTATGCGAAGGACGCCACCCGGGAGTGGGAGCGGCTCGACTCCAGCCGCGCGAAGAAGGCCGCGGCCCGCAAGGAGATCCGGGCGAAGCTCGCCGGGGCCAAGCGGTTGGAGTCCCGGCTGAAGGCGAAGGAGCGGGAGCGGCTGCGCCAGCTGGAGGAGGAGCAGCAGCGCCGGGCGCAGACGACCTGGCTGGGCTCCGGGATACTGCGGAAGATCGGCGGAAAGGGCACCTCGCAGGGGGTGCGGGCGGTGGACTTCGCGACCGCCCAGCTCGGCAAGGACTATGTGTGGGGCGCGGAGGGCCCCGACACCTACGACTGTTCGGGGCTGACCCAGAAGGCGTGGGCCGCGGGCGGCCGCTCGATCCCGCGCACCTCGCAGGAGCAGTGGCGGCAGCTGCCGAAGGTGAGCGTCGAACGGATGCGGCCGGGGGACCTGATCATCTACTTCAAGGACGCGAGTCATGTGGGGATGTATGTAGGGGACGGCGCGATCATCCACGCGCCGCGCCCGGGGCGGCAGATCACGGTCGCCGGGGCCGGCTCGATGCCGATCCTCGGTGTCGTACGCCCGGACGGGGTTGAGGGCTGAGGGCCGGGCCCGAGGACCGCGGCCGGGGCCAGGGGCTGAGCCCAGGCCGGGAGCTGAGGGCTATTCGGTCATTTCGCCCGGCGTAGGCGTGATGTTTGTCATCCCACGGTCATCCCCCGGCGCGTCAAGTCCCCTAACGGCTTTGGCATATGACAAAAGTGGCTGTCCGAAGGTCATTCCGCTGGGGCCTGCCCTAGCGCTATGGTCGCCTCTCAGTGTCCGGCGCTGGGTCGTGTGAACGGCCGCCTGAGCGCCGCGCTCTCGGGGGGAGGGAAGGAATCGAGCGATGTCCGTACCCGCGACCGGGCAGCTGGAGGCGCCGGCCACCGAGGCCCTGCCTGCCGCGCCGCCCGACAACGGGCTCACCCTGCTGGTGATCGGGGAAGACCCCGCCGGCTCCTTCACCGTCCCCGAAATGCTGGACACCGAGGGCAACCGGGTCCGTATCCGTACGGCACGCAATCTCACCGAGGCCGAGCGGCTGCTCACCGATGACGTCCAGTGCATCCTGCTGGACCTGGCCCTGCCCGGCCCCTGCAAGAAGGCCGAGGACGAGCTCGACGCCCTGCACGCGGTGCTGCGGCTCGCACCCGCCCACGCGGTCCTGGTACTGACCGCCGTGGAGGACGGGGAGCGCGCCGCCGAGGCCGTACGGGTCGGCGCCCAGGACTTCCTCTTCCGCGACGAGCTGGACGGACGGCTGCTCAGCCGCGCCATCCGCTACGCCGTCGAGCGAAAACGCTCCGATCTCGCCCAGCGCCAGCTGACCGAGTCCCGGCTGCGCGCCCAGGAGAACGCCCGGCTGGAGCGCGGGCTGCTGCCCACCCCGCTGCTGCAGGGCTCGGGACTGCGCTTCGCCGCCCGCTACCGGCCCGGCCGCAGCCGCGCCCTGCTGGGCGGCGACTTCTACGACACGGTCCGCACCCCGGACGGCACCGTCCACGCGATGATCGGCGACGTCTCCGGACACGGCCCCGACGAGGCCGCCCTCGGCGTCGAGCTGCGCATCGCCTGGCGCGCCCTGACCTTCGCCGGGCTCTGTGGCGACCAGCTGCTCGGCACCCTGCAACAGGTCCTGGAGAACGAGCGCGCCGACGAAGAGATCTTCGCGACCCTGTGCACCGTCGACATCGCACCGGACGGGCGGCGGGCCGGGGTGTGCCTGGCCGGCCACCCCGCACCGCTGGCGATACGCGCCGGGCGCGCGCCCCGGCTGCTGCCGGCCGACGACAACGGCCCGGCGCTCGGCCTGCTGCCGGGCGCCCGCTGGCCGCGCCGGGAGATCGAGCTCGGCGGCTCCTGGAGCCTGATGATGTACACCGACGGGCTCATCGAGGGGCGCGTCGGGAAGGGCGTACAGCGGCTGGGCCAGGAGGGGATGGTCGACATCGTGGCCCGCGGGCTGACGGCGGGGCTGCGCGGCGAGGAACTGCTGGACAACACCGTCACCGAGGTGCGGGCGCTCAACGGCGGTGAGCTGACGGACGACCTGGCCGTGCTGCTCCTCGACCGGGGCTGACCCCCGGCGGGGCGGGGGCGCGCAGGCCGCCCGCCCGCGCCGCTTAGCGGCCGTTGAAGGGGCCGTACGGACCGTCGGAGCTGGAGCCGCGACCGCGCGGCCAGTTGCGGCCGCCACCCGAGACCTGCCGGAGCGCGGGCCGCACATCGACGAAGTACACGATGGTCGCGATGAGCCCGATGATCGGCAGGAAGTCGAAGATGCCCATGAAGAAGTTCACCGCGGCGGCGATGCCCAGGATGATCAGCCAGAAGGGCTTGTTCTGCTTGTCCGCGGCCCGGTAGGCGTCCTCGCGGCGGATCGCGGCGTCGATGAAGGCGCAGAGGCTGAACAGGAGCAGCCCCCAGGAGACCCAGTACATCAGTTGGTTGAAGCCTTGCACCAGCACGCCGTCCACCGCCTAGAAGATATGTATGGGAAGCGTTCCATCGGCCACCGTACCCGCTGCCAGGGCCGGGCACGCAGTGCGTACCCGGCCCTGGGTGTGCTCTTCGGGTAAACGCCCGTCCCTCAGCCCTGAGGCTTCGGCGGGGTCTTCTTCGCGGCGGGGGCGGGAGCCGGGGCCGGCTTGCGGGCCGGGGCCTTCTTGGCGGCGGGCGCCGGCTTGACCGCGGTCTTCGCCGTCGCGTCCTTGGCCGGCTCGGCCGCGACGGTGACCGGCCGCTCCTTGGGCGCGATGGCGTCGGCCGCCTCGTTCATCTCCTCGGCAGCCTCGCCGCGCCAGGTCTTGACGACCTCCTGGCCGTGCTCGGCCACCTCGTCGTACCGCTCCCGCGCCTTGACGGCCAGCTCGGCGGCGCGGCCCACGCCCTGGAGGGCCAGGTCCTGCGCCGTGTCGCGGAGCTTCTTCAGATCGGTGTCGAGCGTGCCCAGCAGCTCGGTGAGCTTCTCCTGGGCGTCCTTCGCCTGCTGGCTGACCCGGTCCTGAACGGCCTTCGGGTCGGTGTTCCGTACGGCTGCGAAGCGCTCGGGGGCCTCGGCGACGATCTTCTCGACCAGCGACGGGACCTCCTTGAGCTTCTGGGCGGCGAGGTCGGCCGTGCCCGCCACGAAGTACAGGGGGGTCGGGTCGGTGAGCGTCTTACGCACATCGTCGGTGATGGCCATGCTGATGGTCCTCCCGGATCAAATCGAGGGTTCGGCGTCGTCGTCGGCGCTGCCGGAGGGGGTGTCGCCTGCGGCGGGGTCGGCCTTGCCGGTGCCCGCGTACGTACCAGCGGGGGTGCCGGCGCCGGTGGGGGCGCCCGAGGGGGTGTCGCCCGCGGCGGGGTCGGGTGCGTTCTCCTTGCGGAACGACTCGTAGATCTGCAGCAGCACCTGCTTCTGCCGCTCGTTGATCAACGGATCGGCCAGTATCACACTGCGCGTCTCCGTCTCGTCCCGCTCCCGCTCATCGAGAATCCCGGCCTGCACATAAAGCGTCTCGGCGGATATCCGCAGCGCCTTCGCGAGCTGCTGCAGGATCTCCGCGCTCGGCTTGCGCAGCCCGCGCTCGATCTGGCTCAGATACGGATTGGACACCCCGGCAGCGTCGGCGAGCTGCCGCAGCGAGAGCTGCGCGCTGCGTCTCTGCTCGCGCAGAAACTCGCCGAGGGTGCCGACGTTCAGTGATGCCATGCCCCCATGCTGCCGTACCAGTGCTAACTATTG
Source organism: Streptomyces sp. NPDC020845 (assembly GCF_044334165.1). Taxonomy (NCBI): domain Bacteria; kingdom Bacillati; phylum Actinomycetota; class Actinomycetes; order Kitasatosporales; family Streptomycetaceae; genus Streptomyces; species Streptomyces sp. NPDC020845. Next base: position 30,742 of record NZ_JBIRSJ010000009.1, read on the forward strand.
CAAGCATTTGCTTGCAGCCGTGTCTGGGATGGGGGGTGTTCCGGGCGGCTTCCACCGCCCGGAACACCCTGATGCCCGGATCGTCGGCGGGCTCATCTGGCGAGTTCGGCCGGTTCGTCCAGCCGCGTCAGCTTCCGCGGATTGCGCACCACATAGATCCGGGTGACCCGTCCGTCCTCCACCGCGAGGCTCACCGCGGCCGGCTCGCCGTCGAACTCGATCCGGCCCGCGGGTGCGCCGTTGAGCCATACGGTCGTCGTCTCGACCCTGGCCACCCGGTTCGCGCGCGCGAGCATCGGCGCCACCACGTCGGCCCCGTGGACGGGAGTCAGCACGGCGGGCACGAGCCCCCCACCGTCGGCGATCAGGACCACATCCGGCGCCATGATCTCCATCAGCTCCCGCAGCCGCCCGGTGCGCAGCGCGACCAGGAACCGCTCCACCACGGCCTGCTGCTCCGACCGGCTCACCCGCACCCGCGGCCGCCGGGCCGCCACGTGCTCGCGGGCCCGCCGCGCGATCTGCCGCACCGCGGCCGTGGACTTCCCGATGGCCTCGGCGATCTCGCCGTACGGCATCTCGAAGACCTCGCGGAGCACGAACACCGCCCGCTCCGCCGGCCCGAGCGTTTCCAGCACGGTCAGCATGGCGATCGAGACGCTTTCCGCGAGTTCGATGTCCTCGGCGACATCGGGGCTGGTCAGCAGCGGTTCCGGCAGCCATTCGCCGACGTAGTCCTCGCGGCTGCGGGAGAGCGTCCGCAGCCGGTTGAGCGCCTGCCGGGTGACGGTCCGGACGAGATACGCGCGCGGGTCACGCACCTGCGCACGGTCGACGTCGGCCCACCGCAGCCAGGACTCCTGCAGCACATCCTCCGCGTCGGCCGCCGATCCGAGCATTTCGTAGGCGACCGTGAACAGCAGGCCGCGATGGGTGACGAACGGGTCCTCGGTCATACCGTCGACGCCGCGCCGGTCTGCTCGGGCCGCTTGGCCAGCGGAATCTCGCACGCATCGGAGTATCCCTGCGAGGTGATCCCGTTCGCGGTGTTGTTCCGGGTCGACAGGTTGGCGAAGCCGATGAACGCGGTCAGCTCGACCAGCGCCGCCGCGCCGAGCTGGGCGAGCAGACTCGCCGACATCTCATCGGTGACGGTCGTCGGCGTGTTCGTCATGGCCTCGGCGTACTCCAGCACCTCCCGCTCCAGCGGGGTGAACACCTCCGACTCCCGCCAGCGCGGCACCTGGCTCGCCTTGGTCAGGTCCAGATTCGCGTTCAGCGCCGCGAAGTAGTTGATGTCGAGGCACCAGCTGCAGCCGACCTGTGCCGCGACGGCCATGTGCGCGAATGTCTTGAGGCTCGCGTCGGCCGCGTCCCACGCGCCCAGCTTGGCCGAGAACTCCAGGCTGGACATGGCGACGTCGGGGTTGTTGAAGCTCACCTCGACGGGCTCGGGCACGGCGCCGAGCTGCTTGATCAGGTTTTCCCTCAGCTCGGTGGGGAGCTCCGCCTTCGGAATGCGTAGCGCCATGGTGTCTCCTTATACAGGTGCCTGCTACGTGTGCTCGTTCGGCATGAAGACACCGCCGGGCCCGCGAGCGTGACACCCCCCGCCTACCGGATCTTGCTCAGCCACGCCTGGAGGGTCAGCAGCTCCGGGTACCGCTCGCGGAGCGCGCCGATATCGGCCTGGTAGCCCTTCTCATTGAGCCAGTCGAACATGTTTGCCGCCTGCTCGGCCGCGGCCCGCAGCTCGTCGGTCGGCTGCCGCTCGAACCGCGTCGGGACGCCGTCGACCTCGGTGAACACCTCGGCGATCCGCTCTACGGTCAGCTCGTCGCCGGCGATCTCGATCTTCTTGCCGATGAACTCGGCCGGCTTGTCGAACGCGTCCGCGGCGATCCGGCCGATATCGGCCAGCGCGATCATCTGCAGCGAGGTGTCCGCGTCCAGCGCGAGCGAACCGACCCGCTCCCCGTTCTGCGCGCCCGGCACCAGGTACGGCCAGTTCTCCATGAAGAACACCGGCCGCAGCACCGTCGCGGGTACGCCGAGGGCGTCGATGTACGCCTCGATCTCCGCCTTGGTCTCGAAGTGCGCGACACCGGACCCGCGCTCGGCGCCGCCGACGGAGCTGTAGACCAGGTGCGCGACTCCCGCGGCCTGGGCCGCGTCGGCGACGTTCCTGCCCTGCCGCACCTCGGCTGCGGGGCGAGGGTCGGCCATGTCGGAGGGCTGCACGCTGAAGACGCCGTACGCGCCCCGCGCCGCCGCGCGCAGCGACTGAGGGTCGTCCAGATCGCCGGTGACCAGGTGCGCGCCGAGCGCCTTGAGGTCCTTGGCCGCCTGTTTGCCCGGGTCGCGCACGATGGCGCGTACCGCCCAGCCGTTGTGGAGGAGGCTGCGGGCGACGGCGCCGCCTTGGCCGCCGGTCGCGCCCGTGACCAGGACTGCCTTCTTGTTCGGCACTGTGAGATCCCTTTGTTTTCCGGTCATTTCTGGGGTGCGGCCGAAACGCGGTCGCGTGCGTGGGCGGGCGCGGGAAGCTGCCCCGCGACGATCGCGGCGAGGGAGAGCCCGAACCCCACGAGTTGGATCAGGCCGAGCGTCTGGTCGAGTACGACGGCCCCGAGCACGGCGGCGACCAGCGGCGAGAGCAGGCCGAGCACCGCGACGGAGGTGACGGGCAGGGTGGTGATGCCCTGGAACCACAGGATGTAGGTGATCAGGCCGCCGACCAGCCCCAGCCAGAGATAGCCGAGGGCGGCGGTCGAGTCGATCGCGGGAGGCGGTCCCTCGACGAGGAAGGTGACCGGCACCAGGAACAGACCTCCCGCGGTGAGCTGCCAGCCGGCGAACGCGGTGGCACCGACCCCGGCGGGACGTCCCCAGCGCTTGGTGAGCGTCACCCCGAGCGCCATCGTGGCCGCGCCGGCGAGGCCCGCCACGATCCCGACGCCGTCGAGCGCCGCGTTCGGCCCGATCACCACCAGGCCGACGCCCACGACGCCCGTCACACCCCACAGGAGGCGCCAGACCGAAAGGCGCTCGCGGAGCACGGTGACCGCCAGGACGGCGACGATCAGCGGCTGGGCCGCCGCCAGCGTGGCGGCGACACCTCCCGGCAGGCGTTCGGCCGCGACGAACAGCAACGGGAGGAACAGCCCGATGTTCAGCACACCGAGCGCCGCGGCCTTTCCCCACCAGGCCCCGCGGGGCAGCGTCCGGGTGATCGCCAGCGCGATCAGCCCGGCGGGCAGCGCACGCAGGAGCCCCGCGAACAGGGGGTGCCCCGGGGGCAGAAGTTCGGTGGTGACGACGTAGGTGGTGCCCCAGACCGCGGGAGCGAGCGCCGTCAGGGCGGCGCGCCCGCCGGAAGCTCTCTGTGCTGCTGGACTTGTCATGCCCGCAGTCTCATGCCGTGGCCATCAATGAGTCCAAGACATGTTTTTCACTTCATCGATCTCGATACAAGATAGATCCATGGAGCTTCAGCAGATGCGGTACGTCATCGCCGTGGCCGAGACCAACAGCTTCACCCGGGCCGCCGAACGATGCCTGGTCGTCCAGTCCGCCCTCAGCCACCAAATCTCCCGTCTGGAGAAGGAGTTGGGCGCGCGGCTCTTCGAACGCACCAGCCGCCGGGTGCGGCTGACCCCGGCCGGAGCGGCGTTCCTCCCCGCCGCCCGCCAGTGTCTGGACGCCGCCGAGCGCGCGGCCGCCGAGGTGGCCGCGGCGGTCGGAGAGGTACGCGGACGGCTCGCCGTGGGCCTGATCCCCACCGTCGCCGCGGTCGATATCCCGGGCGCGCTGCGCGACTTCCGCCAGCGGTATCCACAGGTGCGCATCGGGCTGCGGGTGGGCGCGAGCGAAGACCTCGTCGAGCAGGTCAAACAGGGAGCCCTCGACGTGGCCTTCCTCGGGCTGCCGACCACATCGCGGCCTCAGGGCGTCGCCGCCCACGAACTCGCCCGTGACCGGCTCGTCGCCGTGGTCGCCCCCGACCATCCGCTCGCCGACGAGCCGGCGGTCGACCTTCGCAGGCTCTCTGCCGAGGTGTTCGTGGACCTTCCGGCCGGAACGGCCGGACGTGCCCAGTCCGACCAGGCCTTCTCGGCCGCCGGGCTCGGGCGCGACGTCGCCTTCGAAGTGACCACCGCGGAATTCATCGGCCGACTGGTCGAGCAGGGCCTGGCCATCGCCATGCTGCCCTCCGCGTATGTGCCCCAGCTCACCGGCGTCACCACCATCGAGGTCACCGACGCACCGGCCCGCGTCGAATACGTCATCTGGAGCTCCGTCGGCCGCCCACCCGCGGCCACCGCCTTCCTCGCCATCCTCGACATCCCGGAGGCGGAGGGTGTCGGAAGGCGGCTGTGAGTGGCCGTCATCCCGCTTTACGGGCCGGGAGTTGGGGCCCGAGCGGGGGGGGTCGGCCGAGGGTCACGTCCCCCGCAGGGCGGCTTCCAGGTGGTCGGCCCAGCGCAGCGCGGTGGCGGCCAGCTCTTCGGTGCGCGGGGCGAGGCGGACGCGCGGACCGACGACCTGGAGCGCGGCCACCACCTCGCCGCGGAAGTCGCGGACCGGGGCGGCGACCGAGTACAGACCGGGTTCGGCCTCCTCGTCGACGATCGAGTAGCCCCGCTCGCGGGTGGCGGCGAGCCGGTGGAGGAAGTCGTCGAGCCCGGTGGGGGTGTTCGGGCCGTGGCGTACGAAGTCGGTGCGGGCGAAGACGGCGGCGACTTCCTCGTCGTCGGCGTCGCTGAGCAGCGCCTGCCCGCAGTCGCTGCAGTACGCGGGGTAGGGGCGGCCGATCCACGAGCCGACCTGTTTGCTGCCCGGCGGGACGCGTTCGGCGATCGTCACGGTCGCGTCGCCGGCCAGGACGCCCAGATAGCAGCTCTCGCCGGTCTCGCCGACCATGCCCTCCAGCGCGGTCTGCCCGTCCGTACGCAGGCGGTGGGCGGTGAGCTCCTGGGTGTCGGCGTAGAGCCGCCAGTGCAGGGTGAGCGCCTGGGGCGACCCGTTGCGCGCGACGAAGTCCTCTTCGCGCATGGCGGCCAGGCCGCGGGACAGCTGGCTCCGGTCGCGGGCCAGGTCGCGGGCCAAGTCGGTGGCCGAGGTGCGGCGATGCCCTTCCGCCGTCCTGTGGGCGAGCGCCATCAGCACGTCCAGACCCTTGCCCACGCTCGATTCCATGACCCCTCAGCCGCGTCGCCCCGCCGTGCCGCGCGCCGTCCATACGGCGCGATCAGCTGTCGCGGACACCCTACTGCCGCCCTTTCGCGATACCGACCTCCCAAAGTTGTGCGTTATTTGCATCTTGTCATGCGGTAGATGCACGCATAGCATCTCGCGCATCGGCTTTCGCCCCGGTCGCCCGGGGACGTACGAGGCCGGGGATATACGAGAAGGGACAGCGACAGCCATGACGGCGACGATGACGTCCGCGGCCCAAGAGCGGGGGCCGTGCCGTACCGAACCGGCGATCCGGCGCCGGTCGGTGCGAGCGATCAAGGTGTACTGGCCCGTCTCGCAGCAGACCCTGGCCGCCCTGGCCGCGGGCGATGTCGAGGTGCTGCACCAGGACGAATCCCTGGCCGAGCTCTTCCGCGCCCTGGAGGCCTCCCCGGAGGTCGGGGACTTCGGCCTCTACACCGACGTCTTCGAGGTCGGCATCGGCGCCGAGGGGTTCACCGCGGCGCCCGGGTCCACCCCCACCCTCGGCGCGGTCGGCGCCCGCTCGCTGTCCCCCACCCTCACCTTCACCACCTATGTCGACGCCTCCGCCGCGGACGACGAGGTGTCCCGTGTTCTGACGCGCATCGTGGCCGCCCACCCCTGGGAGGTCCCGGTCGTCGAGCTCTCCGCACCCCTGGAGCTGGTCTCCCGCGCGTAAGCCCTGCGCGCGTAAGCCCTGTGGAGCTCTCCGCGCTCCCCGGCGGACCGCGGCGCGCTGACCCCGCACGCGCCGCGGCCGCCCAAGAGGTGGCATCACCCTCCGCCACGCCGTGTCGTCCCCGTCACCGCCACCCCTGAGGAAGTCATGTCATGACCACATCACTCCCGACCGAGAGCACGTCGGCTCCGGAAAGAGCGACCGACCACCCGCCCCAGGGAACGCTGCGCCGTTCCATGACCAGTCGCCACCTCGTGATGATCGCGATGGGCGGGGTCATCGGCTCCGGGCTGTTCCTCAGCTCCGGCTACACCATCTCCCAGGCCGGTCCGCTCGGCGCCGTCCTCTCCTATCTGGTCGGCGCGTTCGTCGTCTATCTCGTCATGACCTGCCTGGGCGAACTCGCCTGCGCCTACCCGGTCTCGGGTGCCTTCCATATCTACGCCTCGCGCTCGATCAACCCGGCCACCGGCTTCACCACCGCCTGGCTGTACTGGCTGACCTGGGCGGTCGCCCTGGGCTCGGAGTTCACCGCCTGCGGGCTGCTGATGCAGCGCTGGTTCCCCTCCGTCAGCGTCTGGGTGTGGTGCGTGGTCTGCGCCGCCGTGGTGTTCTCCGTCAACGCGATCTCCGCGCGCGTCTTCGGTGAGACCGAGTACTGGTTCTCCCTCATCAAGGTCGCCGCGGTCGTCGCCCTCATCATCCTCGGCGGCGCGGCCATCGGCGGCTTCCACCCGCTGGCCGACCACGGCCAGGCGTTCCCGCATCTGTTCCAGAACTTCAACACCCCCGACGGCCTGTTCCCCCACGGGCTGTCCGGCGTCATGGTCACCGTCCTCGCCGCGTTCTACGCCTTCTCCGGTTCCGAACTGATCGGCGTCGCCGCGGGCGAGACGGACGAACCGTCCAAGGCGGTCCCCAAGGCGCTGCGGGTGACGGTGGTCCGGCTGCTGGTCTTCTTCGCCGGGGCGATCACCGTGATCGCCGCGATGATCCCGTACGACAAGGTCGGCCTGGACGAGAGCCCCTTCGTGACCGTCTTCACGACCATCGGGATCCCCTACGCGGCCGATGTCATGAACTTCGTGATCATCACGGCGCTGCTGTCCGCCGGCAACAGCGGCCTCTACTCCTGCGCGCGGATGCTGTTCTCGCTCGCCGAGGAGGGCCAGGCCCCGCAGATGCTGCGGCGGCTGAACTCCCGCCAGATCCCGATGGCCGCGCTCGTGGTGAGCATGCTGGGCGGTATCGCGTCACTGCTGAGCAGCGTGGTCGCGGCCCAGACCGTCTATCTCGTCCTGGTGTCGATCGCCGGGTTCGCGGCGGTGGCGGTGTGGATGTCGATCGCGGCCTCGCAGTTCTTCCACCGCCGGGCCTTTCTGCGCGACGGCGGGGATGTGAGGGCGCTGCCCTACCGCACCCCGTTCTATCCGGTCGTGCCCGTCCTGGCGTTCGTGCTCTGCCTGGCCGCCCTGGTCGGCGTCGCCCTGGACCCCACCCAGGTCGCGGCCCTGTACTTCGGCATCCCCTTCGTCGCCGCCTGCTACCTCTACTACTACCTGCGGTACAGCCGCAGGCGGAGCGGGACGGCCTCATGACGCCGACGCCGACGCCGACGCCCAAGCCGACGCCGACGCCCAAGCCGACGTCCATGCCGACGCCGCCCACCTGTCTGCTGCTCGATCTGGACGGCACCCTCGTCGACTCCGCCCCCGGGGTCCTCGCGAGCATCCAGGCCGCGCTGCGCGAGGCCGGCACCCCGGCGCCGGACCCCGACACCCTGCGGACGTTCGTCGGCCCGCCGATGTACGAGTCCTTCCGCCACCGGCTCGGCCTCGACGAGCCCACCGCGCTACGGGCCCTCGCGGCGTACCGGGCGCACTACGCCGCGCACGGCGCCCTCGACAGCGCGCTGTACGACGGGGTCGCGGACGCGCTGAAGGCGCTGGCCGCCGCAGGCCTGCCGATGGGCGTGGCGACCTCCAAGGTCGAGGACCAGGCGCGGCGGGTCGTCGCCCACTACGGCTTGGACCCGTGGTTCGAGGCGGTGTGCGGCATCGACGACCGTACGGGCCGCGCCACCAAGCGCCAGGTGATCCGGGAGTGCCTGGCGCGACTGGCCCGGCGCGGCGTCGACGTATCGGCGCCGCTCATGGTCGGCGACCGGTCGTACGACATCACCAGCGCCGCCGCAGAGGGGATCCCGGCCGTCCATGTGCTGTGGGGTTACGGGGACCGGTCGGAGTCGGCCGGCGCGGTCGCGTCCGTCGCGGGGCCCGCGGAACTGACGGACCTGCTGGTCGCGGCCCCGCGACCATGGCCGTTGAACAGCCATCGACACAGAACCACTGACGCGAAAGAGAACCAGCAGATGAGCGACAGCAGCCCCCACCACACCACCACCGCCCCCGGCACCCCCTCTCCCACCACCCCCACCCTGTGGTCGGCCTACCGTGAGCTGATCGGGAGGGCGACGTACACGGACCTCACCCACGCCTTCCACCCCGGGCAGCCGCACTTCCCGGCGTTCCCGGACGAGCGGCGCGAGATGGTCTTCGACATGGACCGCGGGGACGGCTTCAACGTTCACCAGTACACGATCGTGGGCCAGTGGGGCACGCACGTCGACCCGCCCGTGCACTTCGTCGCCGGGGCGCGCACGCTGGACCACATCCCGGTGGCGGAGATGGTCCTGCCGCTGGTGGTGCTCGACATCAGCGAGCGGGTGGCGGCCGACCCGGACGCGACCCCGACCCTGGACGACGTGGCGGCCTGGGAGGCGCGCCACGGCGCCGTCCCCGCCGGATCGTTCGTGGCGCTGCGTACGGGCTGGAGCCGGCGCTGGCCGGACCGGGACGCGATGGCCAACAAGGACGCGGCGGGGGTCAGCCACGCCCCCGGCTGGTCCGCCGAGGTCCTGCGCCATCTGTTCGAGGAGGCGGGGGTCACCGCGATCGGCCATGAGCAGACCGACACCGACCCGGGGTCGGCCACCTCGGCGGGGGACTTCAGCCTGGAGCGGTATGTCCTCGCGCGTGACCGGTGGCAGATAGAGCTGATGGCCAACCTCGACCAGGTCCCGGAGTCGGGCGCGCTCATCGTCGCCACCTGGCCCAAGCCCCAGGGCGGCTCCGGGTTCCCGGCCCGCGTCTTCGCCCTGTGCCCGAACGACATGAATGACTGATCGCCGGCACGACTGGCGTACCGAGCCCCGGCGGACCCGAGTCCGCCGGGGTGTCGCCATGTGAAGAGCCTCGTGAAGAGCCATGCGAAGAGCCATGCGAAGAGCCATGCGAAGAGCCATGTGGAGAACGGATACCGCGATGGACCGACCGGCACTGGACGCGATCGACGAGAAGATCATCGCCGAACTCACCCGCAACGCCCGACTGTCGCACGCCGAGCTCGGGCAGCGGGTGCTGCTGTCGCGGAACGCCGTACGGCAGCGGATCGACCGGCTGGAGCGGCAGGGGCATATCCGCGGCTACACGCTGGTGCGCGGCGGCCACGAGGACGAGGACATCGCCTCGGCGCTGGTCCTGGTCTACCGCGAGGACCGGTTGCGCGGCGGCGAGGTGCTGGCGGCGCTCAAGCGCATCCCGGAGGTCGTCATCTGCGATGTGCTCAGCGGGGAGTTCGACCTGATGGTGCGGATCGAGGCCAGGTCCCTGGAACGCGTACAGGGCATCTGGGAGCAGATCGCCCAGATGCCCGGTGTACGCGATACGGTCACGGCGCTGACGCTCGCGCGCGTGGTCAGCCGCCCGCGAGGTTGACGCATACGACCTTCGGCTGCGTCATGTCCTCGTAGGCGAACCGCACGCCCTCGCGGCCCATGCTGCCGTACTTGAACCCGCCGAACGGCATGGCGTCGAACCGGTAGTCGGAGGAGTCGTTGACCATCACCCCGCCGGCTTCCAGCCGCCGGGCGGCCGCCATCGCCTGGTCCAGGCTTGCGGTGAAGACGCCCGCGTGGAGGCTGAAGTCGATCTCGTTGGCGCGCGCCACCGCCTCCTCGAAGGAGCCGACCGGCTGCAGCGCGACGAGCGGCGCGAACGCCTCCTGCTGCCACAGGGCGCTGTCGGCCGGGACGCCCTCCAGCACGGTGGGGCTGTAGAGGCTGCCGTCGAGGTCGTTGCCGCACAGCAGCACCGCGCCGCGCGCGATGGCCTCATCGGCCTTCGCCTTCGCGGCCCGGGCCGCCATGGGCGTGATCATCGGGCCGACGTCCGTGTGCTCATCGCGGGGGTCGCCGGTGCGCAGCGCCCTCGTCCTGGCGACGAAGGCCGTACGGAACTCCTCGTACACCTCCTGGGCGATCAGGATGCGCTGGGTGCCGATGCAGTTCTGGCCCGCGGCCCAGAACGCGCCGGACACACACGCCTTCACGGCGAGGTCGAGGTCCGCGTCGGCGAGGACGAGGACGGGCGCGTTGCCGCCGAGGTCCATGGCGAGCTTCTTCAGCCCGGCCTGGCGGGCGATGGCCTCCCCGGTCGCGAAGCCGCCGGTGAACGAGACCATGCGCACCTCGGGGGCGGCGACGATCGCGGCGCCGACGTCGGCGCCGCCGTTGACCACGGTGATCACCTCGTCCGGCAGCCCGGCCTCGACGAGGGTGTCGACCAGCCGCAGCGCGGACAGCGGGGTGAGGTCGGAGGGTTTCAGGATGACGGCGTTGCCGCCCGCGACGGCGGGGCCGAGCTTGTGGGCGACGAGGTTGAGCGGGTCGTTGTACGGGGTGATCGCGGCGATGATGCCCAGCGGCTCCCGGGTGAACCAGCCCTGGCGGTCCTCGGACCCCTCGTACGCGTCGAAGGGCACCACCTCGCCCGCGTTGCGGCGGGCCTCGGCGGCCGACAGGGCCAGGGTGTTGACCGCGCGGGCGGCCTCCTTGCGGGCCTGGGCGATGGTCTTGCCCGCCTCGGCCACGATCAACCGGGCGAAGGACTCGGCGCGTTCGTCGACCAGCCGGGCCGCGCGGTCCAGTACGGCGGCGCGGGCGGCCCGGGAGAGGGCCCTTGCGGTGGCGCGCCCGCGGCGGGCGCGGGCCATGATCTCGTCGACCGAATCCGCCGTCGTGGCGCAGACCGAGCCGATTACCTCGTCCGTGTACGGGTTGTGCACGGCGACGAAGCCCTGGCCGTCACGCGGGAGAGCGGCGAGGGTGGTGTCAGTCACGGAAGGCCTCCTGGAGGACGCGTCCAGCGGCGGGTGCGACGTGGCCAGTGCTGTGCCGCTGGTGGATGGCGATGATGTCCGACAGCAGCGCGTACGCCGTCTCGGTGCGCCCGGCGCCGGGGCCGGAGACGGTGACGGTGCCGAGCAGATCGGTGTGGAAGGCAACGGCGTTCACGGGGCCGCCGACCGAGGCCAGCGGGTGTTCGAGGGGCAGCGCGACCGGCGCCACGCGCGCGTCGACGCTGCCGTCCTCGCGGCGGGTCACCGAGCCGATCAGCTTCCACCGCAGCCCCCGGGCGGCGGCGTCGCGCATATCCGCCGGGGTGAGCCGCGAGATCCCCTCCCGGGCGACCTCGTCGCAGGACAGCGTGGCGCCCAGGACCTCATGGGCGAGGATCGCGACCTTCAGCTGTACGTCGAAGCCCTCGACGTCCGCTGTCGGGTCGGCCTCGGCGTAGCCCGCGTCCTGGGCTTCCTTGACGGCGTCGGTGAAGTCCACGCCCTCTTCGAGCCGGCCGAGGATGTAGTTCGAGGTGCCGTTCATGATGCCCTCGACACCGGTGACGCGGGCGCCCGCGAGCAGCCGGTCCGCGGTGCGCAGCACGGGCGTACCGCTGAGCACGGTGCCCTCGAATTCGAAGCTGACGCCGTGCTCGGCCGCGAGCCGCTTGAGCGCGCGGCCGTGCAGGGCGACCGGTCCCTTGTTGGTGGTGCATACGTGCTTGCCCGCCCGCAGCGCCCAGCGCACATGGGACAGCGCGGGCTCGCCGTCGGCCGGATTGGTGAACGTGGCCTCGGCGACGATATCGGCGGGCACCTCCCGGATCACCCACTCGTTGCGCGGATCGGCGCTGCCGCCCGCCATCCCGGAGAAGTCGAGCTCCCCCGGCGCCGCCGCGAGCAGCGGAGCGAGGTCGATGCCGTCGGTCCGCACCAGCGAACCGGCCCGCAGGTCGGTGATCGCGACCACACGCAGGGCGAAGCCCAGCTCCTCGGACAGTTCGTCGCCGCGCTCGGCGATCAGTTCGGCGAGCGCCCGGTTGACGCCACCGAAGCCGATCAGGGCGAGGTCGTACCGGGTCATCTGCTTCAACAGCGTCATCTGCGTCATCAGCGTCTCCTTCGCGTTGTGACCTCGCCCAGCGTCACCTCCGCGCTTGTCATCGTGGCCATGCCGAAGCGCTCGGCGGCGATGCCGATGTGCACCGTCCCGTGAGCGGTTGTCCTCCGGCCGCCGCGGATCGCGTTGGGATCGCGTTGGGATCACGTTGCTAAAGTGAGGCCGTGACAGCGAACCCGCCGAAGGCCCAGGCGGCGTCCTCGCTGCGTACCGGCCTCCAGATCATCAACGCGGTGCTGGAGCGGGAGACCTCCGGGCGCACCGGGTTCAATGTCGCCCGGCTCGCCCAGGAGATCGGCATCGACCCCAGCAAGGCCTCACGGATGACCCAGGAGCTGTGCGACCGGGGCTTTCTGGAGCGCCGTGAGGACTCCACCCTCCGCGTCGCCGCCGGGTTCCACGAACTGGCCCGGGCCCTGAACCACGGCCTGCCGGGCGCGTCCCGGCCGGTGCTGCGCCGCCTGGCCATCGCATACGGCGCCGGCGCCCGCCTCTCGGTGCGCGACGGCGTCCTCGTCCGGCTGCTGCGTTCGGAGGCGCGGGCGCCATGGCCGGCCAGGGCCGGTCTGGTCACCCCCTGCTGGTGCACCGGGGCCGGCCGCGCGCTGCTGCTGGACCACTCCGGGGATGAGATCGCGGCGCTGCTCGAGGGCTACGAACTGATCGGCGTCGGCGGGCCGGGCGCCGCACACTCCGCCGAGGAGCTGACCGCGGCCAACGACCGCGACCGGCCGGGCGGGATGGTTGCCGCGCACGAGGAGTTCGAGCACGGCATCACCGAGTACGCGGTGCCGGTCAGGGACGCCGAAGGCCGGATCTTCGCGGCGCTCGCGGTCCTCGGCAGACAGACGGACCTCAGGCCGCGGGAAGAGGCGATCCGCGCCGATCTGACCGCCGCGGCCGGCTCCCTCGGGCGGCTCGTCGACACGGGCGCGCCATAGCCGACGGGCAGCGTCGGACGGGCGTTGCCCTTGGCCTTGGCCTTGGCCTGCCCTTGACCTTGACCTTGCCCTTGCCCTTGCCCTTGCCGGCCCTGCCCTTGACCTTGACCTTGCCCTTGCCCTTGCCCTTGCCCTTGCCGGCCCTGCCCTTGCCCTTGACCTTGGCCTTGACTTTGGCCTTGACCTTGCCGTTGGGGGAGGCCTCAGCATCGGGGGGCCGGGGGAAGGTACCCGGGATGAGGAGGGGCGGACATGGGTCTGCTGACCATCGGGGCGTTCGCGAAGGCGTCCCGGCTGTCGCCGAAGGCGCTGCGGCTCTACGACGAGCTGGGACTGCTGGCCCCGGCCCGCGTCGACCCGGTGACGGGCTATCGGCTCTACGCGCCTGAGCAGCTTGAACGGGCCCGGCTGGTGGCCTGGTTGCGCCGTCTGGGCATGCCGCTGGCCCGTATCGGCGAGGTCTGCGACCTCTGCGAGTCGGACGCTGCCGCGGCGGCACGGGAGGTCCGGGCCTTCTGGGCCCGGACCGAGGCCGAGACCGCTGCCCGGCGGGACCTGGCCGCCTTCCTCATCGACCATCTGTCATGGAAGGACCCCGTCATGTCTCCGACGTCTTCGACCGCCGAGCCCTTGGACATCCGTTACGCCGCGCTGTCCGACACCGGCCTGGTCCGCGAGAGCAACCAGGACACCGCCTACGCCGGACCGCGCCTGTTCGCCGTCGCCGACGGCTTCGGCACGGGCGGGGCCCCGGCCGGGGAGGCCGCCGTCCAAGTGCTCAAACGCCTGGACGCCGAGGGCGTCGGTGCGGGCGTTCCGGCGGGCGACCTGCTCAACGCGCTGGAGGACGCCGTCGAGCGGGCGGGCCTGGCGGTGCGCGATATCGCCGGAGCCGACCCCGCGCCCCGTGATACGGGCACGACGCTCACCGCGATGCTGTGGACCGGCTCCCGGCTCGCCCTGGTGCACATCGGCGACTCCCGCGCCTATCTGCTGCGGGCCGGTGAACTCTTCCAGATCACCCACGACCACACCCTCGTCCAGTCGATGGTCGACGAAGGGCGCCTCAGCCCGGAGGAGGCCACCTCCCATCCACAGCGCTCGCTGCTGCTGCGGGCCCTGACAGGAGGGATGGGAGGTGCTGGAGGGGCGGCTGACATACGGCTGCACGACGCCCGGCCGGGGGACCGCTATCTGCTCTGCTCCGACGGGCTGTCCTCCGTCGTGCCGACCGAGGACGTACGCCACGTCGTCACCGCGGCCCGCGACCCCGAGCAGGCCGTGCGCGAGCTGATCGCCCTGGCCAACGGCGCGGGCGGCCCCGACAACGTCAGCTGTGTGGTCGCCGACGTGCTGGAGCCCGAGCCCGGCCGTCAGCCGTAAGGTCAGGCCGCCGCCCGGGCGCCGAGGGCGTTAAGGGCGGTGGCCACCGTGGCTTCCAGGGCCTGGGCGTCGGCTCCGGCGCGGGAGCGCAGGTTCACCCCGTACGCGAGCAGGGCCAGGACATCGGCGGCGGCGCCGGGGTCGGTGCCGGGGGCGAGCTGGCCCTGGGCCTCGGCGCCGGTGAGCGCCGTGTGCATGGCGTCCCGCAGCTGCTGGTGGTGGCGGTCCAGGAGGGCGTGTACGTCGGGGTCGGCGCTCTCGGCGCCCGCGTGCGCGTTGGCGACCATGCAGCCCCACCGCGCGTACTCTCCCGCACACCGCACCGCGATCAGCCCGCCGAAGAACTCGGCGATGGCGGGCAGACCGCGCCCGTCCTCGGCGAGGTTCCGGAACGCCGGCTGGGACCACTGCTCCACATAGCGGCGCAGCGCGGCCCGGTACAGCTCCTGCTTGCCGCCGAAAGTGGCGTACAGGCTGGAGCGGTTGAGCCCGGTCGCGGTCACCACGTCCTGGATCCCGGTCGCGGCCACGCCCTGCCGCCAGAACAGCCGCACCACTGTCGCCAGTGCCGTATCGGGGTCGAAGTGCTTGACGTCCGGCATGTTCGCCCGTCCTGCCGTGGTGATCCAGTCATCTTGAAATGGAAATTCCAAGATAGCGCGGCCCGGTCATGGACGTGGGGTCGCGCTCCCCGCTATCTTGAAACGACCATTCCAAGATTGATGTGAGGGAGGAACGGCAGCGATGAGTCTCAACGCCGAACTGCGCGCCTTCTACGAGGCCCGGTACCCGCAGATCCCCGCCGAGGCGCGGAAAGTCATGGAGCGGGCCGGTCAGGAGCTCGCCGACTCCGGGCAGGCCGCCGACGCCCTGTCCGTGGGGGACCGGGCGCCCCGCTTCGAACTGCCCTCGGCGACCGGACGGACGGTGACCTTGGACGGCCTGCTCGCCGACGGCCCGGTCGTCCTCACCTTCTACCGCGGCGCCTGGTGCCCGTACTGCAACATCGCCCTGCGGGCCCTCCAGAGCCACCACGCCGAGATCACCGCGCGGGGCGCGCGCCTGGTGGCCGTATCGCCGCAGGTCCCCGACGAGTCCCTGTCGCTGACCGAGAAGCACGAGCTGGCCTTCGACGTCCTCAGCGACCTCGGCTCCGACACCGCCAAGCAGTACGGGCTCGCCTTCGACCTGCCCGACGACCTCGCCGCCGTCTACGACACGTTCGGCTTCGACCTCCAGCGCGTCAACGGCGGCCATCCGCGCACCCTGCCGCTGCCCGCCACGTACGTCATCGACCGCGACCGGGTGATCCGGTGGGCCTTCGTCGACACCGACTACACGGCGCGCGCCGAACCGGCCGACATCCTCGCCGCCCTGGCCGCGCTGTAGGGACCATCAGCAGGTCGGTCCGAAAGACCGCGCAGCGCGGCGGCGACGGTGTCCCAGTCCGCGGGCACGGTCGGATGGGCGCGGGTGGCGGTGGTGCTGTCCTTGAAGCCGCTGGAGGTGGTGACGCACACCACGGGGCCCGAGGCGTCCCCTGGACGGGCGGGGTCCTCCCGGTGGGCGCGCAGCCCGGCCAGCCCGGCCGCGGAGGACAGCTCGACCCACAGGCCCTGGCCGGCGAGTTCGTCGCGGGCGGCGGCCATCTGCTCATCGGTGACGGTCAGCGCCGCGCCGCGGCTCTCGCGTACGGCCACCACCCCGCGGTAGCCGCCCACGGGGCAGGAGATCCCGTACGCCTCGGTCGGCCCGACCGGGACCTGGGCGGCGGGGCGGCCGGTGCGGATCGCGGTGGTCAGCGCGCCCGCGGCGGCGGGTTCGCATGCGTACAGCCGCGGGGTGCGGTCGGCCAGGCCGAGCAGGGTCAGCTCGTGGAAGCCCTTCCAGACGCCGAAGAGCAGTTCGCCGTAGCCGGTGGGCACGTACACCGCCTCGGGCGGCTCGCCGAGGTCCAGGAAGATCTCGTACGCGATGGTCTTGTAGCCCTCGGGGCCGAAGGGGTGGCCGGTGTGGGCGGTGCTGGTCAGGCTGGAGACCGGCTGATAGCCGAACTCCTCCACGATCCGCCGCGTCAGCGGTTTCCACGACTCGTGGGGCCCGGTGACCACCAGCGCCCCGTAGGCGCGTACGAAGGAGGCCACGGCGGGCGGGGCGGACGGGGAGGCGATCACGACGCACGGCAGCCCGGCGCGGGCCGCGTAGGCCGCCGCCGCGGCGCCGTGGTTGCCGGAGGAGGCCACCACGACGCCGCGCGCCCCGCTCGCCTTCGCGGCGCTGACGGCGACGCGGTTGAGCCGGTCCTTGTGGCTCCAGGTGGGGTTGCGCGACTCGTCCTTGATGTAGACGCCGTCGGGCAGTTGGACCAGGGGCGTGTTCCCCTCGCCAAGACCGGGGGCGGCCAGCGGCGGGAGCAGCGGGGCCCAGCGTTCGAGGCCGTGTACGGCGGGGCGGCCGAACAGGTCGGCGGGCACCCGGTCGTACGCGTAGTCGACCTCCAGCGGGTACGCGGCGGCGTCGGTGGAGGTGCGCGGGCAGCCGTTGATGAGCGGCGGCCACAGGGAGTAGTGGACCGCCGGATCCCCCAGGGACCGCTGACCGGTCGCGAGCGACTGCGACCGCGGCCGCGGCCGCAGCCCCTGCTCGGGTTCGGGGCGTGCGGCGTTGGGCCGTGGGGGACGGGATGTGGGCTGGCCTGACCGGGAGTTGGGGCGCTGCATGACCTGGATCATGCCAGGTCGGGCGTGGTCTGGAGCACGCCAGGTCGGGCGTGGTCAGCCCCGGTACGGGCGGGCGGTCCGGGCCTCGCGCAGTGCCCGCGCCCACCACGTCAGCTGGTCGAGCAGGGCCGTGGCGGCGGCCTCCGGGCCCTTGGGCTCCTTCAGTGTGCCGTCCGTGCCGAAGAGCCCCCCGGCGTTGTGGAAGCTCACCGTCTCGCGGACGGTGACCGCGTGCAGCTCGGCGAAGACGGGCCGCAGATGCTCGACCGCGCGCAGCCCGCCGGAGACCCCGCCGTACGAGACGAAGCCGACGGGTTTGGCCTGCCAGGGGGTGTAGTGCCAGTCGATGGCGTTCTTGAGGGAGGCCGGGTAGCTGTGGTTGTACTCGGGAGTGATCACGACGTACGCGTCGGCGGCCTCCAGCCGGGGCGTCACGGCCGCCAGGGCCTTGGCCTCCTCGGGGCCCGGACGGTGGCTGAGGCTGCTGGGCAGCGGGGTGTCGGCCAGGTCGATCACATCGGTCCGCAGGTCGGCGTGGAGCGCGGTGCGGCTGGTGAACCAGTCGGCGACCTTCGGGCCGAAGCGGCCCTCGCGGGTGCTGGCGACGATGACCGCGAGGCGGATGGGGGTGGTGGCGGCCGTGTCGGTGGCCGGAGAAGTACTCGGGGCGGTGGCTGTGTCGGTAACCATGGCCCCAGGCTCGGACTTAAACATTGGTTGAAGTCAAGCTAGTCTCGTTTCTTATGAGCCAGATGTCGTGGAAGACCCATGAACTCACGGTCGGTGACCTGTCCCAGCGCAGCGGCGTCCCCGCCTCCGCGCTGCGCTTCTACGAGCGCGAAGGGCTCATCCACAGCCGCCGCACCACCGGGAACCAGCGCCGCTACACCCGCGACACGCTGCGCCGGGTCGCCTTCGTACGCTCCTCGCAGCGCGTCGGCATCCCGCTGGCCAGGATCCGGGAGGTCCTCTCGCTCTTCGCCGAGGACCACGTCCTCACCAAGGAGGACTGGGCCCGGATCTCGGAGTGCTGGCGCGCGGACCTCAGCGAGCGGATCGAGCAACTGCTGACTCTGCGCGACAGCCTCACCGACTGCATCGGCTGCGGCTGTCTGTCGATCGACAAGTGCGCGCTGGTGAACCGGCACGACAGACTCGGCGAGCAGGGCCCGGGCGCGCGCCGACTGCTGAAGTCCTGCTCCGATGCGGACGGGCCCGGGACCTGCGGAACCGTCGATCAGGACGCGGTGGACGCGGTCAGCTCCGCCAACAAGGCCAGCGTGCGGGACTGTTCCTCGGGCGTGCCGACCGGGGAGGCGATGAGCTCGGTCGCCCCCGCGTCGACCAGCTCCCGCAGCGCCTGCTCGACGGTGGACTCGTCGCCCAGTACCGCGGTGTCCTGCGGGCCCGCCGAGCCGTCGCGGTCCAGTACGGCCCGGTAGTGCGGGATCTGGTCGACCTGGCTGAACTGCTCGGCCATCGTGGCGCGGCGGGCCTCCGGGTCCGCGGTGACGCCCACGGCCTTGAAGACGACGACGCGCGGCGCGGGCCGCCCCGCGCGGGTCGCCGCCCGGGTGATCGTGGGCACGATGTGGTCCGCCAGTGCGGCCCTGCCCGCCCAGACGGTGATGGTGCCGTCGGCCAGCTCGCCCGCCACCCTGAGCATCGCCGGGCCGAGCGCGCCGACCAGCAGCGCCGGCGGTTCGGCGCCGGGCGCGGTGACCGCGCCGGCGGCCTTGATGGCCTCGCCCTCGTGCGTCACGCTCTCGCCGCGCAGCAAGGGCACCAATACGGACAGGTATTCCCGCAGATGGCGGGCCGGCCGGTCGTAGGAGTGGCCGAACTGCCCCTCGACGATGTGCCGGTGGCTCACCCCGACGCCGAGCGTGAAGCGGTTGCCGGTGGCGGCCTGGGCGGTCAGCGCCTGGGCGGCGAGCGTCAGCGGGTGGCGCGGATACGTCGGGACGACGGAGGTGCCCAGCGCAAGACCGGGCACCTGGGGGCCGATGGCGGCGGCCGCGGTCAGGGCGTCCCAGGCGCCCATCTCGGGCAGCCAGGCGGTGCCGAGGCCGGACGCGGCGATGTCGCGCGCCTGCTCGACGACCGCGTCGAGCGGGGTGCCGAGGACGTTCAGGAGAAGTCCGATGCGCATGGGGTTCCCTTTCACCGTGTCGTAGCGGGGGCGGGGGCGGGGGCCGCGGGCTTCGCGCTCGTGGCGGGGCCGATGTCGAGTACGGCCTTGCCCGGTACGCGCCGCCCGAGCAGCGCGTCGGCCGCGTCCGTGACCCGCTCCCAGGAGCCGCGCCAGCCGATCTCCGGTGACAGTTCGCCGCGCGCCAGGAGGCCGACGAGCGCGGCGAGGTCCGGACCGGGGTGGGAGGGGTCCGCGAAGGAGTGCAGGGACTTGGCGGGGCCGAGCGAGAAGATGCCGTTCGGCGGGAACACGGCGGGCTGGTCGTGGGCGGCCCAGCCGATGCTCTGCAGATTGCCGCCGGGGGCGAGCAGGTTCCAGGCGG
This sequence comes from Streptomyces sp. NPDC020845, assembly GCF_044334165.1. Lineage (NCBI taxonomy): Bacteria > Bacillati > Actinomycetota > Actinomycetes > Kitasatosporales > Streptomycetaceae > Streptomyces > Streptomyces sp. NPDC020845. Next base: position 50,499 of record NZ_JBIRSJ010000009.1, read on the forward strand.
CCACGAGGTGGGGCCCGCCGACGTTCTCCAGGACCACGTCCACCGGCTGCTCGACCGGTTCCAGGCCGACCACGACCTCGTCCGCGCCGAGTTCCCTGAGCCCCGCGCCGCGCGCGGGCGAGCCCACCGAGGCGATGACGTACGCCCCGGCCCGCCGCGCCAGTTGGACGGCCATCCGCCCGACCCCGCCCGAGGCGCCGGTGATCAGCACCCGCTTGCCCAGGACGCTCCCGGCCGCGCGCAGTGTCCGCAGGGCGGTGATGCCGACCAGTGGGAGTGCGGCGGCGTCGGCCAGGCCGACGGAGTCGGGCAGTACGGCGAGGCTGTCGCTCGCGAAGGCCGCGCGCTCGCTCCACGCGCCCGGGCCGAAGGCGACTACGCGGCTGCCCGCCGCGGGCCCGGAGCCGTCGGCCGCCGCGCGCAGCACCACGCCCGCCGCGTCATAGCCCATGACGGAGCCGGGCGGCTGATGGGTGGCCCACCGGACCTCCCCGTAGTTCATCGATGCGTGCCGCACCTCGACCAGGGCCTCGCCGGGCCCGGGTTCGGGCTCCGGTACGTCAGCGAAGCGCAGGGACCCCGGCGCCTCGGGGTCGACGGTCAGCGCGCGCATGGTGGCCGCTGTGCCGCTGCTCATGGCTGCCTCCTCATGGCTGCCTCCTCAGGGCAGACGAGTGAACCGGACTGCCAGTCCGGTTGTGTTGTGGTGGATACTATGAGGACCAGCAGTCCGGTTACAACCGCCGACTGTCCGGATGCAGAGGAGGCGAGGCGCGTGAGCGAGGCCACGACAGAGCGGGGCGCCGCGCGGCGCGGCGAGCGCGCCGACGCCGCGCGCAATCGGCGCGCGATCCTGCGCGCCGCCGAGGAGTTGCTGACGGAGTGCGGCGCCGAGCATGTGTCCCTCGACCGGGTCGCGGCCGCCGCGGGCGTCGGCAAGGGCACCGTCTTCCGCCGCTTCGGCAGCCGTACCGGCCTGTTCCAGGCGCTGCTGGCCGACCGCGCGGCCCGGCTGCGGGAGGCGATCGACGAGGAGGCGGCGCCGCTGGGCACCGACGGTGCGCCGTGCGAGCGGCTGCTGGCCTTCCTCGACGCGCTGGCCGACCTCGCCGAGCGCCATCTGTCCCTGATCGCCGCGCATGAACGCGCCTGCGGCGACGACAAGTTCGACGACCCCACCTATCGCGGGTGGCACGCCCACGTCTCCGCGCTGGTCCGGGAACTCAGACCGGGCCTCGACGCCGAGTTCGTGGCCCATATGCTGCTCGCCGCGTTCGACGGCGAGCTGGTGCGGCGGCTGACGGCTGACGGGGACTGGACGCGGTTCCGTCAGTCGGTCAGGGACCTGGCCGACCTGCTGGTCGGCCAGGGGAAGTAACGGCGCGGGCGCGCGGCAGAGGGCCCGGCCGGAATCAGAAGATGTCCGGGCACCAGGGGCGGCGCGACGTACGCAGCAGGAGATCCGCCAGCGCCGCGGCGCCCTCGCGCTCCTCGGTGACCCGCCCCAGCGCGGCCAGCCGGACCGCGGACTCGTCACCCAGCCACAGCGTCCCCAACTCGGCGATGTCCATGGTCAGATCGGCGGACCGGGTGGTCGGCGCGCAGCTGGCGCCGTCGGGCCCGGCGTCCAGCAGATAGCGCCCGCCGGCCAGACCCGCGCGGTCGGACAGCTCCAGGACCAGCGAGCCGGCGACCGGGTACGTACGGGCCTCGAGCAGCGCGGGGACGTCCAGCGGCCGCAGCCACAGGAAGTCGGCGTACGTCATGACCTGGGCCGCCCGCGGGTCGCCCAGCAGCAGCGGCAGCGCGTCGTCCGGCGGGCGGTAACCGGTGGTGACGTGGGTGACCCAGTCGACGGAGAACAGGAAGTGCCACAGCGCGCGTTCGGCGGCCGGGGTGACCGCGAGCATCCCGAGCACCTTGGCGGTGTCGTGGGGGCGCTTGCCCTCCCACTTGTCGTCGCTGATGTAGGCGAGCAGACCGTCCACGGACCCGTCGGGGGAGCGGTAGACGACGTAGAACGGCTCAGTCCACTGGTGGAAGGGGAAGGTCAGCAGGCCAGTGTTCATCCGCCACCACAGCTCGCGGCGGTCGATCGCACCGTGCTGCCGGGCGCGCAGCCGATCGTGCAGCGCGGGGCCCAGCTCCCGTACCTCGGCGCCGTCCGCGAAGTCCACCCGGCCGCCGCACGCGGGCCCGGAGTAGCGCGCGTCGAGCCCGGCGCGGGCGACGTCCACCCGCCACAGGGCGGCCCAGGTGGCCGGGCCGAACCCGTACCGCCCGTAGATCGGGTACTCGGCGGCGATCAGCGACGCCACCAGCTCGCCGCGCTCCTTGGCCGCCCGCAGATCGCGGTCCACCATCCGGCTGAGCAGCCCCTGGCGGCGGTGGGTGGGCGAGACCGAGACGTTGCTGATGGCGTCGGCCGCCACCTCGGCCCCGCCGACCGCCGTCAGCCGCTGTGCGAAGCTGCGGTAGGTGGCCACACAACGGCCCCGGTCGAACGCCCCCTGCACCCGGTCCAGTTCCGCACCGATCTGCGCCCGCCGGATGTCGACCTCTTCCTTGCCCGCCTCCGGGGGCCGCAGAAAGCCGGTGTTGAGCGCGACGGACCAGTCGGTGAGGTCGGAGTCGTCGACCTTACGGATCTCTGGGGCCATGAACCCCACCGTAGGCGGCCGGCACGGCGGGGCGCACCTGGATATCGGGGCTACCTGGACATCAGCGCTACCTGGACATCAGGGCTTACGCGAGCAGGTCGTCCACGTGAGCCTCTCCTTCTCGGTACCTTCGGGTGATTTCCGCACCGCAGTCGTCCGCCGTGCGCTGGAGCTCCCGCCGCCGCCGCGAGATCTGCCGCTCGCAGCCGACGAGACGGGCCATCGCACCGGTCAACTCCTCGTCCGTACGCGCCTGGAGGTCGGACAGGCCGACCTCGGCCAGCGCCTCCTCGGCCAGCCGCCGGCACTCCACCCCCTGCGGAGTGCCGAGCGTCACATGCCGGGCGGAGGAGCGGTGCCCTGGCGGGCCGTCGACCAGGATCTCCGGCAGCAGGTCCACCAGCGCGGCCGGGGGCCGGGCCTCCTCGTCCGCCGCCCCCGGCGAGCCGGGGGCCGAACGGCGGTTCAGCTCGGCGTGGAGGATGTCGATCCGGCCCTGCAGCAGTCTGCGTACATAGCTCAGATCCGCCTCCTCGCTCTGGGCCGAGCGGCGCAGCGCCCGTAGCTCCGGCAGCCGCAGCCCGGCCGGCGAGTCGGCCTGCCGGCCGCCGCGCTGGCTCGGCGGCCTCGGCGGCTGCGCTCCGGGCAGCCCGGGCAGTCCCGGCTGCTGCAAGTCTGTCGGCTGGAATCCCGGCTGCTGCAGGGCCTCGGTGGCCGCCTGGAGCAGGTCGCCGTTCTCCGGGCGCGTCGATGCGGGCCCGGGCGGCTGCCCGGTGCCGGATGTGATCATGCGGTTTCCGTCCCCTCCATGCGGTGCTACGCGAGCTGATCGCGTTGTGCCCATTGCGCACCGCTTGCACGCATCGTGCCACTGTGTACGGTCCGTCCGCAGCGCGCTTCCACCCGATCGGCCCCGGAAGGAGGCAGGGCATGATGGACCGTATGCGTGCTGTGGTACAGAGGGTGAACGGGGCGAGCGTCGTCGTGGACGGCGAGACGGTCGGGGAGATCGTCGGCCAAGGGCTGTGCGTCCTGGTCGGGGTGACGCACGACGACACCCCCGAGAAGGCGGCGCAGCTGGCCCGCAAGCTGTGGTCCGTACGCATCCTGGAAGGCGAGAAGTCCTGCTCGGACCTGGCCGCTCCGCTGCTGGTCATCAGCCAGTTCACGCTGTACGGCGACGCCCGCAAGGGCCGCCGGCCCACCTGGAACGCGGCCGCGCCGGGCGAGGTCGCCGAGCCGCTGGTGGACGAGGTCGTGGCGCGGCTGCGGGAGCTGGGCGCGCACGTGGAGACGGGCCGGTTCGGGGCGGACATGAAGGTCACGCTCACGAACGACGGCCCGTTCACGGTGATCGTCGAGGTCTGAGACCCCGCCTACGACTTTCTCTACGGTTCGACGACGACCTCTTGTGCCGCGGCTGTCGTATCCACGATGAGCGCCGCGTCCACCGGCACGTTCCGCTTCACCAGCGCCAGGGCGATCGGCCCCAGCTCGTGATGGCGGGCCGAGGTCGTCACGAAGCCCAGCGTGCGTCCCGCCGCGCCCTCCGATGCGAGCCGTACGGGCGCGCCGTGGCCGGGCAACGTCACCTCGCTGCCGTCCAGATGGAGGAAGACCAGCCGCCGGGGCGGCTTGCCCAGGTTCTCCACCCGGGCGACGGTCTCCTGGCCGCGGTAGCAGCCCTTGTGGAGATGTACGGCGCTGCCGATCAGACCCAGCTCATGGGGGATCGTCCGGTGGTCGGTCTCCAGGCCGAGCCGCGGGCGGTGCGCCTCGACGCGCAGCGCCTCGTACGCCAGCACACCGGCCGGCGGGCCGCTCGCCGCGGCGAAGGACTCCAGATCGGCGCGCGGCAGGAACAGGTCCCGGCCGTACGGGGTCTCGCGGACGGCGGCGCCCTCGGGGGCCTCGGCGATACTGCCCGCCGGAAGGTGGACGACCGCGAACTCCTCGGTGCGGTCGGCGATCTCCACCCGGTAGAAGAACTTCATGCTCTCCAGGTACGCGAGCAGATCGCCCTGGGTGCCGGGCTCCACATGGGCCCAGGTGGTCTCGCCGTCATCGACTATGTAGAGCGCGTGTTCGATATGGCCGTGCGGGGAGAGGATCAGCGCCTCCGTGGCCTGACCGGCCGGGAGTTCGCTCACATGCTGGGTGAGCAGCAGATGCAGCCAGCTCAGCCGGTCCGGGCCGGCGACCGTGACCACACCGCGGTGCGAGAGGTCCACGAAGCCGGAGCCGTCGGCGAGCGCGCGCTGCTCGCGGAACAGGTCGCCGTAGTGCGCGGCGACGCCTTCGTCGGGGCCCTCGCCAGGGACGGCGCCGGGCAGCGACAGCAAAGGGCTCTTCATGAGCTCAGCCTACGACTCGGTCCGGGTCGGGACCTGACCTAGGACCTCGGCGCAGGACCAGGGCCGTCGTCCGCTCGATCGGCTGAACACTTGGCGCAGCGGCCGAAGATCGCGAAGTGCTTCATATCGGTGTCGAAGCCGAAGCTCGCCCGCAGCTGCCGGACGAACGGCTCGGCCACCGACAGATCGGCCTCGATCACATCCGTGCAGTCCCGGCAGACCATGTGGATGTGGTGGTGCCGGTCGGCCAGGTGGTACGTGGGGGCGCCGTGCCCGAGGTGGGCATGGCTGACCAGCCCCAGCTCCTCCAGCAGCTCCAGGGTGCGGTAGACCGTGGAGATGTTGACGCCGCTGGCGGTGCGGCGCACCTCGGTGAGGATGTCGTCCGGGGTGGCGTGCTCGAGGTGGTCGACGGCCTCGAGCACGAGCTGGCGCTGCGGCGTCAGGCGGTAGCCGCGCTCCCGCAGATCTGTCTTCCAGTCGGTGGTCGCCACGGTGCCCAGTGTAGGGCGGTCGGACAGCGGCCGGTCAGCGGTCGGTCAGCGGAAGAAGGCGATGCCGTCGTCCGGGAGGTCCTTGAGGTCCTTGGCCCATTCGCGCGGGTCCACGACCTTCTTCAGATGCGCGGACATGTACGGCCGCAGCGGCACCTCCGGGGTGGCCTTCTCGCCGACCCACATCAGATCGCTCTTGACGTAGCCGTAGAGCCGCTTGCCGCCGGAGTACGGGCCGGAGGCGGCGGTACGGGCCACGGCGTCCGTCACCACGTCGATCTGCGGCTTGCCCTCCGCCAGCTCGCCGTACCAGACCTCGACGACGCCCTGGTCGCGGATCATGACGATCTCGACCTTGCGGTCCTTGTCGATCCGCCAGAAGCCGTACTCGCTCTCCAGCGGGCGGACCTTCTTGCCTTCGCCGTCGAGCACCCAGGTGTGCGAGATGTACTCCAGGAAGTCGCGGCCGTCGTGGGTGAAGGTCACTTCCTGCCCGAAGTTGCACTTCTCGGTCCCCGGGAAGTCATAGACGCCCGCGCCCTCCCAGTTGCCGAGGAGGAAGACGAGCGGTACGAGGTCCGGGTGGAGGTCGGACGGGATCTCGATCATGAATCCAGGTGATCTGTGGGAAGGGGCGGGGGAGGGGGTGGGTCAGCGCTGGCCCTGGTACAGCTTCTTCCAGGTCAGTGCGGCGAAGCCGAGGGTGGCGACGACGACCAGGATCATCAGCGTGGTGAAGACTGCCTCAAGCACGAGCGCGCTCCTTGGAGGAGTGGGACGTTCCGTTGGGACTCGCGGAACGGTCATGGACCGGGGCCGAGTCTAGTCGCCGGTGCGGTGACCGGCTCTTCGAGGTCTCCCGTGCGGGGGAGGGCTGCGGGGGACGGCGCGGGGGAGGTCTCCCGCCCGGCCTAGGCTGGCCGTATGGCGAAGAAGCTGGTGATCAAGGTGACGGCGGGCGCGGACGCGCCCGAGCGGTGCTCCCAGGCGTTCACGGTGGCTGCGGTGGCCGCGGCGAGCGGTGTGGAGGTCTCGCTGTGGCTGACGGGGGAGTCGTCCTGGTTCGCGCTCCCGGGACGCGCGGCGGAGTTCCGGCTGCCGCACGCGGCGCCGCTGCCGGAGCTGATCGACGGCATCCTCGCGGGCGGCACGATCACGGTGTGCTCGCAGTGCGCGGCCCGCCGGGACATCGAGGAGAAGGACCTCGTCGAGGGCGCCCGGATAGCGGGGGCACAGGTGTTCGTCAGCGAGATCATGCCGGAGGGCGTACAGGCGCTCGTCTACTGATCCAGGCCCTGTCCGGGCGATCGTTGAGGATCAGCCCGCGGCGTCAGATGCGGTGCATCGCAAGGCGGAGGTTTGCCCTCGTACTGGGCGTACTCGGGCGATCCGACAACACGGCGAGGTGCCGTAGCTGGCGTCGTCGGGCCCGAGAAGATCGCCCGGACAGGGCCTAGCGGCGGTGGTTGTACTCATCCAGCTCCCGCCACCAGCGGTCGGACTCCTCGTCGCCCGACTCGTCCCACCACCGGTCGTCCGGGCCCCTGCGGTTGGCCACGATGGCGGCCAGTGGCGGGATCACCATGGCGACGATGCACATCACGACGGCGGCCGTGACGGACCACAGGCGCACGAATCCCCATGCCGAGATGAAGAGCGTCAGGCACGCGCCCATCAGGATGAAGTATGCGTGGCGCCGTCGCGCGTACATACGACCAGGATACGTCCGGAGGCGCCGCCCGGACAGCCGTGAGACGGCCCCCGGACAACCCAGAGGGCCGCACCCCGCCGAGGCGTCCAACCCCGGGGTACAGCCCTCTGGCCGTGCCTGGCCATGACGCGAGGTACGCGTCAGACGGCGATGGCGACCTCCGCCAGGCCACCCTTCTGGGCGACGACGGTGCGGTCCGCGGTCGCGCCGGGGACCAGGGCGCGCACGGTCCACGTGCCCTCGGCCGCGTAGAAGCGGAACTGTCCGGTCGCCGAGGTGGGGACCTCGGCGGTGAACTCACCGGTGCTGTCCAGCAGCCGGACGTAGCCGGTGACCGGCTCGCCGTCGCGGGTCACCGATCCCTGGATGGTGGTCTCGCCGGGCTTGATGGTCGACGCGTCGGGGCCGCCGGCCGTTGCTCCACACATGGGTGACTGTCCTTACGTTTGGGGAGGGGGAGGGGAGGAGGGAGGGTCGGGTCAGCTGTTGGCGCCCAGCTCGATCGGCACGCCGACGAGGGAGCCGTACTCGGTCCAGGAGCCGTCGTAGTTCTTGACGTTGGTCTGGCCCAGCAGCTCGTGCAGGACGAACCAGGTGTGAGCGGAGCGCTCACCGATGCGGCAGTAGGCGATGGTGTCCTTCGACAGGTCGACGCCCTCGCCCTCGTAGAGCTCCTTGAGCTCGTCGTCGGACTTGAAGGTGCCGTCGTCGTTGGCGGACTTCGACCAGGGGATGTTGCGGGCGGTCGGCACGTGGCCCGGCCGCTGCGACTGCTCCTGCGGGAGGTGCGCCGGGGCGAGCAGCTTGCCGGAGAACTCGTCGGGGGAGCGGACGTCCACCAGGTTCAGCGAGCCGATGGCCGCCACGACGTCGTCGCGGAAGGCGCGGATCGAGGCGTCCTGGGCCTTGGCCTTGTACTCGGTCTGCGGCCGGGACGGGGCCTCGGCGACCAGGTCGCGGGAGTCGAGCTCCCACTTCTTGCGGCCGCCGTCGAGGAGCTTCACGTCCTGGTGCCCGTAGAGCTTGAAGTACCAGTAGGCATAAGCCGCGAACCAGTTGTTGTTGCCGCCGTAGAGCACGACCGTGTCGTCGTTGGCGATGCCCTTCTCGGACAGCAGCTTCTCGAAACCGGCCTGGTCGACGAAGTCGCGGCGCACCGGGTCCTGGAGGTCCTGCCGCCAGTCGATCCGGATGGCGTTCTTGATGTGGTTCTTGTCGTAGGCAGAGGTGTCCTCGTCGACCTCCACGATGACCGTCTTGGGGTCATCGATGCGGGCCTGTACCCAGTCGGCGTCAACCAGGACGTCGCTGCGGCTCATGTTTCTCTCCTCCGGGGCAGTTGCGGCGGTACGGGTACGCGTCGGTATGCGGGCTACGCGCGGTTCGGTAGCGAGCGTACGAACGGAGTGCGGGCGGGCTCGGCTGACGGGCCGATAGGAGCGGGGCCGATGAGGTTGAAGGAGCGGGCCGCGCGTCCTCGTCAGGCGGCGCGACAGAGCATGGCGGCCACGCGGCACAGGTCTACTGCCCGCCGCTTCGTGAGATCCGCCTGTCGCTTCATGCGTCCGATCGTAGGGACGGACTGGCGGGCATGTCACCGGTGTGTCGGATGGTGAGACGAGATTGTCCGCGATGTGAAACGAGAGGGGCGTCCTGTGCCCCGCCGAGCGGTCGGCGGGGCACAGGACGCCCATGGATGTCTGCTGTATGTCTGCCATCGCGGACGAGATCGTCTCAGCGGATGGACAGGAGGAACGATCTGGAGGAACGACGTGGGGGGAGGGGCCGCAAGGGGAGGGCGGCGCCGGGGGTTCCGCCGGCTCAGCCCGCCAGCTCGACGTTATTACCCACGACCGATACGTCTATGCCGTCCTTGTCCGTCTCGACCTTGTCGAGCCGCATGCCCGTCGGCAGGCCGTCGATCTTCCGGTCGATGTCCGTGCGCTGGCGCACCTTCCCCTCCCACCCGGGGATCTTGCTGCCCGGGACGGACTCGGCGCGCATCCGGATCGTGTCGCCGTTGACGATGGTGACGGTGGAGTACGTGCTCATGCTCAGGCCCATCAGCTGTCCGGTGATCTTGACGCGGGCCCGGCCCGACTCGTCCTTCCCGGCGTAGCCGACCGTGATGCCCTGGCCGGCCGCCGTGGACAGGTCCGCGTAGCTGATGTGCGCGGAGCCGGTGGCGCTGTCGGCGGTGGCGGAGGAGAAGCTGCTGGATATCCGGACGTTGTGCAGCGAGGCGTTGAGCTTGGTGACGCGCACCGTACGGCCGCCCCCCGCGTCCGTGGTCAGCCCGTCCATGCCGATCTCGACCTCGTCCAGCTCCTTGCCGGCGACCTGGGTCAGGAACGGGAAGCCCTTGATCGAGACGTCGGGGGTGTTGGTCAGCCCCTGACTGGTCTTGATCTTGTCGGCGGCCTCGGATTCCGCGAAGTACACCGCCAGGCGGTCGGCGGCGACGAACAGAATGCCGAGTACGACGAAGACGATCGCCGTGATTCGCAGTGCGCGCATTGTGTTGGGGTCCCCCATGCTCTGGCTCAGGCCCACGCCTGAGGCTGCGAGCCTAACCGCAGCGGTACGGGCGTGGCCGGGCGGCGAGGCCCGGATCACACGGCGAGGCCCGGATCACACGGCGGGGTCCCGACCGTACGGCGGGGCCGGATCACCCCAGGGCGCGCCCGATGACATAGACCGCCGGGGCCGCGGCGGCGAGGGGGAGGGCGACGCCCGCGGTCATATGGACGAAGCGGGACGGATAGTCGTAGCTGGCCACGCGCAGTCCGATCAGCGCGCACACCCCCGCCGCCAGGCCCAGCAGCACGGCGTTGGTGGTGCCGGTGTCGGTCACCCGGGTGGCCGCCAGGCCGGCGCCCGCGGACGCCGCCAGCGCCAGGACCGCGGAGGCCGCGCCCGGCAGCGGCAGGGCCCGTACGAGCGCCGCCACGGCGACGGCGGCGGCCCCGACCACGACGGCGTCCGAGGACTCGGCGACCGCGGCCAGGTGCCCGGCCGCGATCACGGTGACCGCGGTCGAGGCGACGGTCGCCGTCAACCCGTACAGCCGCTCGTCGGGCGAGGCGTGGCTGCGCAGCTGGAGGATCAGCACCAGCAGCAGCCAGACGCCGATCGTGCCCATGAGCACGGTCGGGGCGTGGGCGCGCTCGGTGGTCAGCAGGCCGATGTCCGCGGCCAGACCGCCCGCGAAGGCCAGCGCGATGCCCTGCCGGGCGGGCCACATGCCGTTGAGCCGGAACCAGCCGGCCGCGGTGACCGCCTGGAGCAGCGCCACGACGACGGCGACGGCCGGCCGGGCCAGCGGCGCGGTGGCCGCGAGGAGGGCGGCGAGCACGGCGGTCAGGGCGGCGGGCGTCAGCCCCGGGGAGAGGATCATCGGGCGGCCCTCGGCGCGGGCCTGCTCGGCGGCGGTGAGCGGCTTGGCGGATGCGGCGGGCTCGGCGGGCTTGGCGGATTCGGCGGGCTTGGGGGCGGGCCCGGCCGGAGCCGAGGGCGATGGCACGGCTTGGGCCGGGGTGTGCGGGGTGCGCGGGGCGGCTGCGAACTGCATGGTGTCCGCCGTCGTCTGGGCGGCCGGGGCGTGCTGCCGCTGACCGTCCCAGGCGGCGGCGTACGGCTCCTGCTGCCCCTGGTATCCCTGGTGCCCTTGACCTGCCTGCTGCTGCCCCTGGTATGCCTGCTGGCCCTGCTGCCCCTGGTGCGGCTGGTTCCCCTGGTTCCCCTGGTACGTCTGCTGCTGGTGGTACCCGTGCTGTGCGTACCCCTGCTCCGGATACGCCTGCTCCGGGTACCCCTGCTCCGGGTACGCCTGCTGCTGCGGGTGCTGGTATCCCTGCTGGTACGCCTGCTGCCCGTCGTACCCCTGCTGCCCGTCGTAGCCCTGCCAGGCGGCGGGCTGCTGCCCATGGGGGTCGTACTGGCCGTGCGCGTCGTACTGCCCCTGCGGGGCGTAGGACCCGTACGCGCCCTGCTGCGCTTGGCCCTCGTGTCCCTCGTATCCCTCGTAAGCCTGGTACGGCGGCTCGGCCGGCCCGTTCGGCCCATAAGGGTCGTACGGATGATTCCCGGGGTGCTGCGGCTGGTTGCTCATGACGTCGGGGTCACCCTCCTGCGAACGGCGGGAGCACCTCGACCGTGCCGCCCTCGGCCAGTTGGACCGTCTTGTGATCACGGGTGCCGACGGGGTCCCCGTCGACCAGGAACGAACAGAGCCCCAGCACCCGCGCGAACTCCGGCCGCGCGGTGTGCCGCTGCCGGGCCGCGGCCAGGGCCTCGGCGAGCGTCGCCGCGGCGTACGGCTCCTCGGCGGTGCCGGCGGCCGCCTTGGCCGCGGCCCAGTACCGGATGGTGCCGGCCGGCGGTCCCGCCGTGTTCTTCATCGCCATCGCGATCCCTCTCCCGTCATCTGCCGCCCCCCATGATGACGGGGTCCGGCGGCAGACCGGTAAATCCAGGGGCACGCCCAAAGACCCTCGCTTAGGGTTCCGGTGTGCTGGTCCGACTTATACGGGCGTACCTGAGGCCCTACACCCAATCGATTGCCTTGATCGTCGTGCTGCAACTGGTGCAGACACTGGCGACGCTCTATTTGCCGACCCTCAACGCCGACATCATCGACCACGGTGTCGTCAAGGGTGACACCGGTTACATCCTGCAGGTCGGCGGCCTGATGATCGCCATCACGCTGGCGCAGATCGTCTGCTCCGTCGGCGCCGTCTACTACGGCGCCCGGACGGCGAGCGCACTCGGCCGCGATGTGCGCGCGGCCGTCTTCGACCGCGTGCAGTCCTTCTCGGCGCGTGAGGTGGGCCACTTCGGCGCGCCCTCCCTCATCACCCGTACCACCAACGACGTACAGCAGGTCCAGATGCTGGCCCTGATGTCGTTCACCTTGATGGTCTCGGCGCCGATCATGTGTGTGGGCGGCATCATCATGGCGCTCAACCAGGATGTGCCGCTCTCCGGGCTGCTGCTGCTCATCGTCCCGACCCTGGGCATCATCGTCTCGCTGATCGTCCGGCAGATGCGCCCGCTGTTCCGCGGCGTCCAGGAGCGCATCGACACCGTCAACCGCGTGCTGCGCGAGCAGATCACCGGCATTCGCGTGATCCGGGCCTTCGTCCGCGACCAGCATGAGCGGGACCGCTTCACCGGGGCCAACACCGAGCTGCTCGACGTGTCGATGAAGGCCGGCCGGCTGATGTCGCTGATGTTCCCCGCCGTGATGATGGTGGTGAACCTCTCCAGCGTCGCGGTCGTCTGGTTCGGCGGGCACCGCATCGACAGCGGGGACATGCAGATCGGCGCGCTGACGGCGTTCCTCAGCTATCTGATGCAGATTCTGATGGCTGTGATGATGGCCACCTTCATGTTCATGATGGTGCCGCGGGCCGAGGTGTGCGCGGAGCGCATCCAGGAGGTGCTGGAGACCGAGACCAGCGTCGCCCCGCCCCTGAAGCCCGTTCCGCCCCTGGAGCGCCGGGGCCTGCTGGAGCTGCGGGGCGTGGAGTTCCGCTACCCGGGCGCCGAGGAGCCGGTGCTGCGCGATGTCTCGCTGGTCGCCAGGCCCGGTCAGACCACGGCCGTCATCGGCTCCACCGGAAGCGGCAAGTCCACCCTGCTGGGCCTGGTGCCCCGGCTGTTCGACGCGACCGACGGCAGTGTGCACCTCGACGGGGTCGACGTACGCGACATGGACCCGGTCCTGATGGCCGAGTCCATCGGCCTGGTGCCGCAGAAGCCGTACCTCTTCTCCGGCACCGTCGCTTCAAACCTGCGGTACGGAAAGCCGGACGCGACCGACGAGGAGCTGTGGCAGGCCCTGGAGATCGCCCAGGCCCGTGACTTCGTCGAGCGCATGGAGGGCGGGCTCGAGGCCCCCATCGCGCAGGGCGGCGGCAATGTGTCCGGCGGCCAGCGGCAGCGGCTGGCGATCGCCCGCGCGCTGGTCCGCCAGCCGGCCGTCTACCTCTTCGACGACTCCTTCTCGGCCCTGGACTACGCCACGGACGCGCGGCTGCGCTCCGCGCTGGCGGATGAGACGGAGGACGCGACGGTGGTCATCGTCGCCCAGCGGGTGTCCACCATCCGCGGCGCGGACCGGATCGTGGTCCTCGACGAGGGGCGGGTCGTCGGCACCGGCACCCACGCCGAACTGATGGAGAACAACCAGACCTACCGGGAGATCGTGCTCTCCCAGCTCACCGAGCAGGAGGCAGCATGAGCGTGTCTTGGCGCGCTGTGCGGGCTGGACTGAGGAGCCGCGCAGCGACGGCGGAGCGAGCAGCGACGAGGGAAGCCCGCGCGTTGAAGCGCGCCAAGACTGAGCGGGAGGAAGGGGCGTGAGCGAGAAGAGCGCTCCGGCAGTCAGTACCTCCAGCGTGCCGTTGTCCAAGGAACCGCCGCCCAGTACCGCCGCGCCCCGAAGAGGCCCCGCGCCCGCGGCCGGCCCCGGGCGCTTCATGGGCGGCCAGCCGACCGAGCGCTCCATGGACTTCAAGGGCTCCAGCCGCCGGCTGCTGGCGACGCTGCGGCCCGAGCGCGGGATGGCGCTGGCGGTGCTCGCGCTGTGCGCGGTCAGCGTCGGGCTTTCGGTGCTCGGCCCGAAGATCCTCGGCCAGGCCACGGACCTGATCTTCGCGGGCATCATCGGGCGGCAGCTGCCCGAGGGTGTGAGCAAGGCGGAGGCGGTCGAGGGGCTGCGGCGCGAGGGCCAGGGCACGGTGGCCGACATGGTCGCGTCCATGGACGTGGTCCCCGGCCAGGGCATCGACTTCGGCGCGGTCGGGACCGTGCTGATGTGGGTGACCGTGATCTACGCCTTCTCCTCGCTGCTCAACCTCTTCCAGGCGCGTATCGCCACGGTCGTGGTGCAGCGCGCGGTCTTCCGGCTGCGCGAGGACGTCGAACACAAGCTGGCCCGGCTGCCCCTGTCGTACTTCGACAAGCAGCAGCGCGGCGAGGTGCTGTCGCGGGCCACCAACGACATCGACAACATCCAGCAGACGCTTCAGCAGACCCTCAGCCAGCTGATGACCTCGCTGCTGACCATCGTGGGCGTGCTGGCCATGATGTTCTGGATCTCGCCGCTGCTGGCGCTGGTCGCGCTGGTGACCGTGCCGGTCTCGGTGGTCGTGGCGACGAAGGTGGGCAAGCGGGCGCAGCCGCAGTTCGTGCAGCAGTGGAAGACCACCGGCAAGCTCAACGCCCATATCGAGGAGATGTACACCGGCCACTCGCTGGTGAAGGTCTTCGGCCGGCAGAAGGAGTCCGCCGAGCTCTTCGGGGTGCAGAACGAGAAGCTGTACGAGGCGGGCTTCCGGGCCCAGTTCATCTCCGGGATCATCCAGCCCGCGATGATGTTCATCGGCAACCTCAACTATGTGCTGGTCGCCGTGGTCGGCGGGTTGCGGGTGGCCAGTGGGGCGCTGTCGATCGGCGACGTCCAGGCCTTCGTCCAGTACTCGCGCCAGTTCAGCCAGCCGCTCACCCAGGTCGCCTCGATGGCCAATCTGGTGCAGTCGGGTGTCGCCTCCGCCGAGCGGGTCTTCGAGCTGCTGGACGCCCATGAGCAGGAGCCGGACGCGGCCGAGTTGGCGCGGCCCGAGCGGGTGCGCGGCCGGGTCGAGTTCGAGGACGTCTCCTTCCGCTACGACCCCGACAAGCCGCTGATCGAGGACCTGTCGCTGGCGGTGCGGCCGGGCCAGACGGTGGCCATCGTCGGCCCGACCGGCGCGGGCAAGACCACCCTGGTCAATCTGCTGATGCGGTTCTACGAGGTCAGCGGCGGGCGGATCACGCTGGACGGGGTGGACATCGCGGCCATGTCCCGGGAGGAGCTGCGCTCCAACATCGGCATGGTGCTCCAGGACACCTGGCTCTTCGGCGGGACGATCGCGGACAACATCGCGTACGGGGCGGAGGGCTCGTCCTTCGACAAGATCGTGGAGGCGGCCAAGGCCACGCATGTCGACCGCTTCGTACGGACCCTGCCGGACGGCTACGACACGGTGATCGACGACGAGGGTTCCAACATCAGCGTCGGTGAGAAGCAGCTGATCACGATCGCCCGGGCGTTCCTCGCGGAACCGGCGATCCTGGTCCTGGACGAGGCGACAAGCTCGGTCGACACCCGTACGGAGGTGCTGATCCAGCATGCGATGGCCTCCCTGCGGACCGGCCGCACCAGCTTTGTGATCGCCCACCGGCTGTCGACGATCCGCGACGCGGACGTGATCCTCGTGATGGAGTCGGGGCGGATCGTGGAGCAGGGCACGCATGAGTCGCTGCGGGAGGCGGGCGGCGCCTATGCGCGGCTGTACGAGGCGCAGTTCGCGGAGCCGGTGGCCGAGGCGGAGTGAGCGGTGCCGGCTCTCAGACGTGGGCCGTCGCCCAGGCGGCGATCCGGCCCAGCAGGGCGGGGCCGGCCGCGTTCTCCGCGTGGCCGAAGCCCGGTTCGATCCACAGCTCTGTGGACGACGGGTCCGCCGCGTCCACGAGTGTCCGCGGATGGTCCAGCGGGAAGTAGGGGTCCTGGTCGCCGTGGACGATCAGCAGGGGCGTGGGGGCGATCAGCGGCGCGGCGGCGACCGGTGAGAGCGGTTCGGGGTCCCAGCCGCGGGAGTCGATACGGGTGCGCAGCCCGTAGCGGGAGACCAGGCGCCCGGCCGGCCGGGTGATCGCCCAGTGCACACGGCGCATCGGGGCGGTTCCCCGGTAGTACCAGCGGGCCGCCGCGCTCACCGCCACGGCGGCGTCGGTGTGCGCCGCTTCGCGCGCCCCTGCGCCCGCTTTTGCTTCAAGCGCCCCCGGAGTCCCCGGAGCCTCTGTGCCCGTTTTGTGCGTGCCCGTTCTCCCCGTGCCCGTTTTGCCGTCCGACGCCTCCGCCCCGTACAGCGCCGCATGCCGCAGCACCACCGAGCCGCCCATCGAGAACCCGACCGTGGCGATCCGCCGGTGCCCGAGCCGCCGCGCCCATCGCACCGCTGCGGCCAGGTCCAGGACCTCGCGGTCGCCGACCGTGGAGCGCCCGGCGGAGCGTCCGTGACCCCGGAAGGAGAAGGTGACCACGGCCGCGTGGCGGCCCAGCGCCGCCGCGGCGCGGCGCAGCGCGGGGCGCTCCAGAGCACCCGTGAAACCATGCGCGACCACGATGGCCGGACCCGGGGCCGGGTCCGTGCCCGACCCAGGTCCATACGGCTGAAACGGCGTGTACGCGGCCTCGATCGCCACCCCGTCGTCCGTCAACAACCTGGTCAGCCGTCCACGCTCCGTGATCAAGGAAACAGGAGGCGACGCGGATACAGCCTTAATCCCACGTGTCATGTGGGTTATTCTTCTGGGAAGAGGATCCGGGCAAAGTAGCCCCCGGGTCCTTTTGTGCTTTCAGACGCGTTCCGCGCGTTTGAGCGCACACGCGCTCCAGGGCGCGGAGCCGCAGTTCGGCACAGAGTGGTGCTGAGTCGCGTAAAGCAGTACACACGAAGCAGTGCGCACGAAGTAGTGCGAGTACGAAGTGGTACGGCAGGTACGAAGCAGTAGCCGCATACTCCCCCAGGCAGGGCCTGGGAGGTGCCCCCTCTCGCAAGGGACCGAGGAGGAACCGACGTAATGGGCGAGCGAAGCGTGTACGACCATAGGACGACGTCCGGGGCGGGTGATCATCGATGAGCTCCCTCCTCCTGCTGACCAACGCGCTACAGCCCTCGACGGAGGTGCTTCCCGCGCTCGGGCTGCTGCTGCACGGCGTGCGGGTGGCCCCGGCCGAGGGACCGGCCCTGGTGGACACCCCCGGTGCCGATGTGATCCTCATCGACGGCCGCCGCGATCTGCCCCAGGTGCGCAGCCTGTGCCAGCTGCTGCGTTCCACCGGCCCTGGCTGTCCGCTGATCCTCGTGGTGACCGAGGGCGGCCTCGCCGCGGTCACCGCCGACTGGGGCATCGACGACGTTCTGCTCGACACCGCCGGCCCGGCCGAGGTCGAGGCGCGGCTGCGGCTGGCGATGGGCCGCCAGCAGATCACGACGGACGACAGCCCGATGGAGATC
The DNA here is from genome assembly GCF_044334165.1 of Streptomyces sp. NPDC020845. Taxonomy (NCBI): domain Bacteria; kingdom Bacillati; phylum Actinomycetota; class Actinomycetes; order Kitasatosporales; family Streptomycetaceae; genus Streptomyces; species Streptomyces sp. NPDC020845. The sequence continues at coordinate 67,785 of NZ_JBIRSJ010000009.1, forward strand.
CGCAACGGCGATCTGTCGGTCGACGAGGCCACGTACAGCGCGAAGCTCAAGGGCCGTGTGCTGGATCTCACATTCAAGGAGTTCGAGCTCCTGAAGTACCTGGCCCAGCACCCCGGCCGGGTGTTCACCCGGGCGCAGCTGCTCCAGGAGGTCTGGGGCTACGACTACTTCGGCGGCACCCGCACGGTCGATGTGCACGTACGGCGGCTGCGGGCCAAACTCGGCCCGGAACACGAGTCCTTGATCGGCACCGTGCGGAACGTGGGCTACCGTTTCGTCTCGCCCGAGAAGGGCGACCGCGGCGGCGAGGAAGCCAAGCTCAGGTCGGGCGCCGGGAGGGCGGCACACGAACCGGCTCCGGCCGACGAGGCGCCGCACGCTTCGATCGTGGCGGAGAACGTGAAAGCCGGGGCCGCACGCCCGGCCAACACTTAGCTGGACCCGCGTAGACTTCCGCGCGTGGCCAAGGTGACGCGGGATGATGTGGCAAGGCTGGCGGGGACCTCCACGGCGGTCGTCAGTTACGTCATCAATAACGGACCGAGGCCGGTCGCCCCGGCCACGCGCGAGCGGGTACTCGCCGCGATCAAGGAGCTCGGCTACCGGCCGGACCGGGTCGCGCAGGCGATGGCCAGCCGGCGGACCGACCTCATAGGGCTGATCGTGCCGGACGCCCGCCAGCCGTTCTTCGGCGAGATGGCACACGCCGTCGAACAGGCCGCCTCCGAGCGCGGCAAGATGGTGCTGGTCGGCAACTCCGACTACCTCGACGAGCGCGAGGTCCACTATCTGCGCGCCTTCCTGGGCATGCGGGTGTCCGGGCTGATCCTCATCAGCCAGGGCCTCAGCGAGAACGCCGCCGCCGAGATCGAGGCCTGGGACGCCCGCGTCGTGCTGCTGCACGAGCGCCCCGAGGCGATCGACGACGTGGCCGTGGTGCTGGACGACATCGGCGGCGCGCAGCTGGCCGTACGACACCTGCTGGAGCACGGGTACGAGTACGTGGCGTGCATCGGCGGCATCGAGATCACCCCGACCGTCGGCGACCCGGTCACCGACCACGTCGAGGGCTGGCGCCGGGCGATGCTGGAAGCCGGGCGATCCACCGAGGGGCGGCTCTTCCAGGCCCCGTACAACCGGTACGACGCCTACAAGGTCGCGCTGGGGCTGCTGTCAGGCCCCGACCGGCCGCCGGCCATCTTCTGCGCGACGGACGACCAGGCGATCGGCGTGCTGCGGGCGGCGCGGGAGCTGCGCATCGATGTGCCCGGAGAGCTGGCGGTCGCCGGCTTCGACGACGTCAAGGAGGCGGCGCTCACCGACCCGCCGCTGACGACCGTCGCCTCCGACCGGCCCGCGATGGCGCGCGCGGCGGTCGACCTGGTGCTGGACGACGCGGTACGGCCCGCGTCCTCGCGGCGGGAGCGGGTGCGCCAGTTCCCGTCGGCGCTGGTGGTGCGGCGGTCCTGCGGCTGCGCGTAACGCGCGCGATGTGTCCGGGGGCTTCCTTATCTCGGGCATACCGACTTCTGTCGGGCTTCTCAGCGGACACTTAGGAAGTTCTCATCTTCGCTGCGCACAGTCATATACATGACGGAGAACACGCCCCGCAGCGGCGATTACGAGGCCCCGCAGCACCCGCAGCCCCCGTACGGCGCCTGGTCCGGCTACCCCACGCCACCCGCGCACGCGCCCCAGGAACCCGTCACCACTCCCTCGGGGGTCACCGTATGGCCCGGAAGCGGCCCGGCGGCCGGTCCGCATCCCGGCGGCGGCCGCCGCAGGCGGCGTCCCTCCAGGTCCGCGCTGCTGATCGCGGCGGTGGCGGTGGTCTCGGCGCTCGTGGGCGGCGGGGCGGCGGCGCTGGTCACGGACGCGACCCAGAAGTCGGACAGCTCCACCACGACCACCGTCGTCAACGCCACCTCCAGCAAGGTCGGCGGGGTCAGCGCCGTCGCGACGGCGGTCAGTCCGAGCATCGTGGAGATCAGCGCCACCTCCAACAGCGGCCAGTCCACCGGCTCCGGCGTGATCATCACCAGCGGCGGCGAGATCATCACCAACAACCACGTCATCTCCGGCGCCGACACCATCAAGGTCACCTTCAGCGACGGCAGCAAGAAGAGCGCGACCGTGGTCGGCACGGACAAGAACAAGGACCTGGCCCTGATCAAGGTCGAGGGCGCCAGCAGGCTCAAGGCCGCCACGCTCGGCGACTCCAGCGGGGTCCGGGTCGGCGACCAGGTCGTGGCCATCGGCTCGCCCGAGGGGCTGACCGGCACCGTCACCAGCGGTATCGTCTCCGCGCTCGACCGCGATGTGACCGTCTCGACGGACGAGAGCCAGGGGCAGGGGCAGGGGCCGGGCGGCGGCAGCGGGGAGTGGCCGTTCGAGTTCGGCGGCGGCCGGTACAACGGCGACGTCGGCTCCTCGACCACCACCTACAAGGCCATCCAGACCGACGCCTCGCTCAACCCCGGCAACTCCGGCGGCGCGCTCATCAACATGAGCGGCCAGATCATCGGGATCAACTCCGCGATGTACTCCTCCGCCGCACAGCAGAGCTCCAGCAGCGCGGGCAGCATCGGCCTGGGCTTCTCCATCCCCGTCAACACCGTCAAGGCCGACCTCGACAATCTGCGCAACGGCGGCAGCGACAGCGGCGGCGGCACCAGTAACAGCTGAGCGGTGACAGCTGAGCGGTGACAGCTGAGCGGTGACAGCCGCAGCAGCCGACCGGCCCGCCGCCTGGGATGATCAGGCCCGTGCCCGGCCGCCCGTGCGAGGCTGAAGGCAGCGGGCCCACCCGGGCCCACCGCCCCGCCATCGCCGCCTTCCGTCGGCGCGCCACGCCGACTCCGAGTGAGGAACCCGAGCCATGAGCCCCGCCGAGCACGGCGACCAGCCCGCCCGCATCCTGATCGTCGACGACGAGCCGGCCGTCCGCGAGGCCCTGCAGCGCAGCCTCGCCTTCGAGGGCTATCTGACCGAGACGGCCCTGGACGGGCTCGACGCGCTGGAGAAGGTCGGCGCGTACGACCCCGAGCTGATCGTGCTCGATGTGCTGATGCCCCGGATGGACGGGCTGACCGCCGCCCGGCGGCTGCGTGCCACGGGTGTGACCGTGCCCGTCCTGATGCTCACCGCGCGCGACACGGTCGGCGACCGGGTCACCGGGCTCGACGCGGGCGCCGACGACTACCTCGTCAAGCCGTTCGAGCTGGACGAGCTGCTGGCCCGGATCCGGGCCCTGCTGCGCCGCAGCTCGTACGCGGCCGGCGCGGGGGCCGTCGCGGAGACCGGCGGTGACGAGCTGACCTTCGCCGATCTGCGGATGAACCTCGCCACCCGCGAGGTGAACCGGGGCGGGCGCCGGGTCGAGCTGACCCGTACCGAGTTCACGCTGCTGGAGATGTTCCTCGCCCATCCGCGCCAGGTCCTCACCCGCGAACAGATACTCAAGGCCGTCTGGGGCTTCGACTTCGAGCCCACGTCCAACTCGCTGGACGTGTACGTGATGTATCTGCGCCGCAAGACCGAGGCGGGCGGCGAGCCCCGGCTCGTGCACACCGTGCGCGGCGTCGGCTATGTGCTGCGCACTGCCGAGGGCGGCACGCCGTGACGAACCGCTTCCGCAGGCTGCCGCTCCGCTCGCGGCTGGCGCTGCTGACCGCGGTGGCGGTGGCGGTCGCGGTGGCGGTGGCGGCCTTCGCGTGCTGGTTCCTCACCCGCCAGGAGCTGACCAACGCGCTGGACCAGAAGCTGCGCGACAGCGTGTCCCCGGACCGTATCGAGCGCCTGATCGGCCTGCCCTGTTCGGCCAAGCCGCAGACCGACGACCGGCTGGGGCCCGACCCCGCGGGACTGCAGTTCGTCCGGGAGAACGGCGACCGGTGCGTCATCGGCTCGACAGCGGTGAAGGTGACGGACGCGGACACCGCTGTCGCCAACGGCCGGCAGCGGGAGGTCACGCGCGACGGCACGACCACCACCGGCCGGGCCGTCCGCGTCTACACCAAGGAGATGCTGGTCCGCACCGACACCGGTCCCGGCACGCTGACCGTGTCCGTCTCCCGCCCCCTCGACGAGGTGACCGACCCCCTCGACACGCTGGCGCTGGTCATGCTCCTGGTCGCGGGTGTCGGGGTCCTCGGCGCCGGGGCCGCCGGTCTGTGGATCGCCAGGACCGGGCTCAAGCCCGTGGACCGGCTGACCGAGGCGGTCGAGCATGTGGCCCGTACGGAGGACCTGGCGGTACGCATCCCGGCCGAGGGCGACGACGAGATCGCCCGGCTCTCCCGCTCCTTCAACTCCATGACGGCCGCCCTCGCCTCCTCCCGCGAACGGCAGCAGCAGCTGATCGCCGACGCCGGCCATGAGCTGCGTACGCCGCTCACCTCGCTCCGTACCAACATCGAACTGCTCGCGCGCAGCGAGGAGACCGGCCGGCCGCTGCCGCCCGCCGACCGCAAGGCGCTGATGGCCAGCGTCAAGGCGCAGATGACCGAGCTGGCCGCGCTCATCGGCGACCTCCAGGAGCTGTCCCGGCCGGACGCGCTGCCCGGCACCGGGCCGCTTCAGGTGGTCGCGTTGCACGAGGTGGCGGCGGCCGCGCTGGAACGGGCGCGGCTGCGCGGCGCCGACCTCACGATCGACGCCTCGCTGGGGCCCTGGTACGTACGGGGGGAGGCGGCGGCGCTGGAGCGGACGCTGGTCAACCTGCTCGACAACGCGGTGAAGTTCAGCCCTTCGGGTGGTGTGGTGGAGGTCGTGCTCAAAGACGGCCAGTTCACGGTCCGCGACCATGGCCCCGGCATTCCCGACGACGAACTGCCGCATGTCTTCGAACGGTTCTGGCGCTCGCCGTCCGCCCGCTCCATGCCCGGCTCCGGCCTCGGCCTGTCCATCGTGGCCCGCACCGTCCAGCAGTCCGGCGGCCAGGTCGGGCTCCAGCCCGCGCCGGGCGGCGGGACGCTGGCCTGGCTCCGGCTCCCGGGCGCGCCCACGCCGCCGCCGGGACTCGGCTGACACCCCCGCCCCGCCCCGCTCAGCTCCCCGCGAGCGGGGTGGGGAACTCGGATGTGTCCATGACGTCCGCGCCGTTCTGCGAGCCGTACAGCCGCGCGTACGCCCCGCCCAGGGCCAGCAGTTCGCGGTGCGTCCCGGTCTCCACCACCCGCCCGTGGTCGAGGACGAGGATCCGGTCGGCGTCCGGCGCCAGGTTCAGATCGTGCGTGATCATGATCGTCGTACGGCCGGACATCAGCCGCCTCAGCGGCCTGACCACCCGCCGCGCGGACAGTGCGTCAAGCCCGGTGGTGGGCTCGTCCAGGACCAGGACGGGCGCGTTCCGCAGCATCGCGCGGGCGATGGCCACGCGCTGCAGCTGGCCGCCGGACAGCTGCGCGGTGTGCGGGTCGATCGGGGTGTCGTAGCCCTCGGGGAGGGCGGTGATGAAGTCGTGGGCCGCCGCGTCCCGGGCCGCCTGGACGATCTCGTGGTCCGTGGCCCCCGGCCGCCCGCAGGCGATGTTCTCGCGGATGGTGTCGTGCAGGATGAGCGTCTCCTGCGGCAGGAGGGTGACATTCTCGCGCAGGAAGGCCAGCGGCATGGCGTCCAGCGGCACCCCGTCCAGGCGTACGGAGCCCTCGGCCGGGTCGTAGAAGCGCAGCAGCAGCTTGGAGACGGTCGACTTGCCCGCCCCGCTCTCGCCGGTGATCAGCACGAACTCCCCGGGCCCGGCCGTGAGCGAGACCTGGGCCAGGGTGCGCTTCCGGGCGCCCGGGTAGCGGAAGCCGACCCGGGCGAACTCCACCGTGCCGTGCACCCGCCAGGGCGCGACGGCCGCCCCCGGCGGCGGGTCGGCGACGGCGGGTTCGGCGTCGAGGATGTCCAGCAGCCGCTCGGCGCCCGCGGTCGCGGCGGTGAGAGTGAGGCCGAGCTGCCCGAGGTTGCGGATCGGCGGGTAGAGGTAGCCGAGGAAGGCCGCGAAGGCCAGGAGCTGCCCGATGGTCATCCGATCCTGGGAGATCTCCCAGGCGCCGAGTCCGATGACGGCGAGGACGCACAGCGTCTCGATGACCTCGACCAGCTGCTCGTACAGCTCGCTCATCCGCGCCCCGGCCACCGACGCGCGCATCCAGGCGCGCGCCTCGCGGCGCAGCCGCTGCTCCTCGGCGGCCTTCCGGTTGTAGGCCTGGGTGAGCACGATGTTGCCCAGCGACTCCTCGACCACCGAGGTGATCGCGCCGTCGGCGACCCGCTCCTCCCGTGCGACGGCCTTGATCCGGCCCGAGAAGCGCCGGGCGGCCAGCCAGAACAGCGGCGCCAGTACGAAGGTGGCCAGCGCCAGGTCCCAGCGCAGCCAGAAGGCGGCGGTGGCGAAGAAGACCGTGCTGAACAGGGCGGATACGGTGCCCACGACGCCGGAGACCACCATCTGCTCGATGGCCTCGACGTCCCCGGTGAGGCGTTCGACCAGGTCGCCCTGGCGGTGGCGCTGGAAGAAGTGCGGCGGCAGGTCCTGGACATGGCCGAAGACGCGGGCGCGCAGGCGCAGTACGAAGCGCTCGGCGGTCCACACCGCGAGCGAGTTGCCCGTGTACCCGACCGCCGCGCCCAGGACCGCCACGGCGAACCACTGCCCGGCGGGGGACCAGAACGCGCTGAGCGAGCCCTCCTGGAGGGCGTGGTCCGTCAGATTGGAGAACAGCAGGATCGCGGCCGTCTCGGCGAGCGCGGCGGCGACCACACAGCCGCAGATCAGCACCAGCCAGCGACGGTCGCCCCGGGTCAGCGGCCAGAAGCGGCGGAAGGCCATGCGCGCGGGCAACTGCGGGGTGGGCTGTTGCGGGGTGGGCTGTTTCTCCTCGGCGTCGTAGCCCTCGGGGCGCCGGTGGCGGCCGCGGCCGGGGGCGGGCCCGGTTCTGACCGCCCGCAACCGCATCGTCGGCTGGTCGTCGTGGCCTGTGCGCACTGTCGAGCTCACTGTCTCTCCCGTTCCTGGCGTCGGCCGGCTGCCGGGGCCCGCTCCGGGCCCTGACATGGCCGAGGCGGGCCCGCGGCACAGTGCCGCGGGCCCGCCTCCGGTATGTGGGTCAGCCGCCGATCGGGCGACGGTGCTGGGGCTTCTTGTGCTTCTTCGGCGCGGGCTTCGGGTGGCAGTTCTTCTTCGGCTCGGGCTTGCGGGCGGGCTTGACCGGAACGACCTTGCGGATGCTCATGGGATTTCCTTTCGGTTTTCCTTTTCTGGTGTCTCGCCGTTCGGCTTCGACACGGAAAAAGTTAGGAGGGATATCCGTGAGCGAGATCGGAGGAGCCTGTGCGTCAGCCAAGACCCTCATGAATGAATTCTCAGACGATTCCCGGAACCGCGGGCGCGGCGGCCGCGTCCCGGCTGCGCTCAGCCGCCCGAGTGCCGACCGGCGCCCACGGACAGCCCCGAGCCCGTCAGATCGGCCCGGATGCCCTCGCGCTCGACGGTGATGTTCCGCAGCCGCAGGCCCTTGACCTGCTTCGGCAGCTGGAAGGAGAACGCGACCCGCTCCGTCAGATCCTGGGCCCGCAGCCGCACCAGGGCCCGGGCCAGTACGGGGTCGACGCCGACCTGCTCCAGCGTCTCGGGGCGGTCGGCGACCAGGTCCACGAGGTTGGCCCGGGTCAGCCGGTCCGTGAAGCCCGGCCGCCCGGTGATCCGGCTCAGCTGCTTGTCGTCCCACAGCGCCTGTTCCGCGGCCCCGGGCGCGACGCCGAGCTGCCGCGCCACGGACTCCACCGCGAGCAGTGCCCGCGTCTTCTTCTTGTCGCGGCTGATGCGTTCGGCGGCCTCCGGGTGCAGCCGCAGCCGGGCGGGCCGCCCGGGCCGGTAGGTGGCGATGCCGGGGACGTCGAGCCGCATATCGCTGACGCTGGTGGCGACCCCGCGGTCGCCGTCCCGCCGTATATGCGCCACGGCGTGGATACGCGCCTGCCGCCCGGCCACCGGCAACACGCCCTCCGCGCGCACCGATTCGCGGTTGAGTACCCGGAACGTCACCTGCGAGGCGCCCAGTTCGCGGTTCAGATCGTCGAAGGCCAGCAGTACGTCCCCGTCCACCTGGGCCGCCTTGGCCCCGTCGAGGGGCAGCGGCAGATCTCCGAACAGGCGTATGCCCGTGGCCTCGGCCCGTACCCGGGCGAGCGTCACCCGGCCTGCCGCCACGTCGGGGACGGTGACGTCCACCCCGTCCAGGTGCTTGCCCAGCACCTGGGTGAGAAACGGAAACCCGTGGATGTTCACCTTGGGTGCTGCCGCAAGGCCGAGCTTGTGCTGCAGCGTCCGCTCCGCCCGCTTCTCGGCGTACATCACGGCGCAGCGGTCCACGAGCACCAGCAGCATGGCGCCCAGCAGAACCCCGATGGCCACCTTGGTGGTGCGCGGAATACGGGCGAGCCCCCGGTGAACCTTGCGCTCCGGATCCGGGTTGACGCTTTGGGGAGATTGGCGGGACAGGGGCAGGAACATGCGTACGGGGGATCGCATCACTCCATCCCAACACGCCCGCCCGGTCCGGATGCAAGCGCTGACGGAGGTTCGTGGCGAACAGCACGGCGCGACGTCGGCGTGCGCCGCGTGGCAGGGCTCTTTGGAAGGGCTCTTAGAGTGAGCTTCGTGCTCTACGGCAGATCGGCGGAGATCGGCGCGCTCGACGAGGTGATCGCGCGGGCTCGCGACGGCTCCGGCGGTGCGGTGGTGTTGCGGGGCGAGGCGGGCGCGGGCAAGACGGCCCTGCTCGACGCGGCGACCGCGCGAAGTGGCTCGATGCGCGTGCTGCGGGCCACCGGCGTCGAGCCCGAGTCCGACCTGGCGTTCGCGGCGCTGCACCAGGTGCTGCGGCCGGTGACCGGCTCGCTCGACGCGCTGCCGGAACCGCAGTGCGACGCCGTGCGCGCGGCGCTGGGGCTTGCCGCGGGCGGTGACGGCGATCGGTACCTGCTGGGTGCCGGCGTACTCTCGCTGCTGGCCGAGGCCTCCGCGCCGGACGGGCTGATCTGCGTGGTCGACGACTTCCAGTGGGTCGACCCGGCCTCGGCCGACGCGCTGCTGTTCGCCGCCAGGCGGCTGGGGACGGAACGGATCGCGATGCTGTTCGCCGTGCGCGGGGACGCTCCGGTCAAGGGTGTGCCGCTGACGGTGGACGTGCCCGGCCTGCCCGGGGCCGCGGCGGTCGAGATGCTGGAGTCCCGCCACGGTGTGCCGCCCGGAGTGGCCCAGGAAATCGTCACGCTGACCCGCGCGAACCCGCTCGCCCTGGGCGAGATCGCCGCCCGACTGACGCCCGCGCAGCTCGCCGGCCGCGAACCGCTGCCCGATCCGCTTCCCGGCGGCGCCCGGCTCTTCGGCGAGCAGGTGGCGGCGTTGTCCGCCGCAGCCCGGCTGCTCGCCCTGGTCGCCGCCGTGGCGGCCGACCTCGGCCTGGTGCTGCGCGCCACCGACCGGCTGACCACCGACCGGCTGACCACCGACCGGCTGACCACCGACCGGCTGACCACCGACCGGACGATACGGCCCGGGGAGCACATACGGGCGGGGGCTGGGGCGGGGGCTGGGCGGATGGCGCTGGCAGAGCTGGAGGAGTCCGGGCTGGCCGGGCTCTCGGGCACGCGCGTGCACTTTCGCCATCCACTCGTCCGGTCGGCGGTGCATGAGGCGGCCACCCCCGCCGACGTCCGCCGGGTGCATGCCGTGCTCGCGGAGCTGACCGAGGGGGACAGCCGCGCCTGGCACCTGGCCGGAGCGGCCATGGGCCAGGACGAGCGGGTCGCCGCCGAGCTGGTGGCCGCCGCGGAGCGGGCGCGGGACCGCGGGGGCTTCGGCGCCGCCGCCACCGCCCTGGCCAGGGCCGCCGAGCTGACTCCCGAGCCGCGCGCCCGTGCCGCCCGGCTGAAGGACGCCGCCGTCGCGGCCTGGCTCGGCGGCCGCCCGGGGCAGGCGGAGTCGCTGCTGGCCGAGGCCCGCGACCAGGCCGGCGGGGACGCCGACCTCGCCATGCGGATCGCCCAGCTCCGCGGCCGGTTCGAGCTGAACTCCGGCAACGCCGCCGAGGCCGTACGGATCCTGGCGGCGGGCGACAGCCTCGACATGCTGGCCGATGCCGCGGAGGCGGCCTCGTATGTCGGCGACACGGCGGCCCTCGTCGAGCTGGGGCGGAGGGCGGCGGCGCACCCCGAGGGGTTTCTGCGGGACGCGGTGGCCGGGATCGGCCTGGTGCTGGACGGCGACGACGCCGGTCCTGGTCTGCTGCGGCGGGCGCTGGCGCGGGTCGGCGAGCTGAGGCACGCGTCGGAGTATCTGTGGGCGACGGCCGCGGCCAGCTGGCTGGGCGAGTCGGACGTGGCGACCGAGATGGTCGACCGGGCCGGACGGGTGGCGAGGGTGTCGGGGATGACCGGGCAACTGCCGGTCGTGCTGGAGTTCGTGGCGACGGCCGAGCGCATCGCCGGGCGGCTGGCGAACAGCCGGGCCGTGTCCGAGGAGGGCCTGGAACTGGCCCGCGAGGCCGGGTACCGGAACACGATGGCCGCGCACCTGGCCAACCTGGCGGTGCTGGCGGCCCTGCGCGGCGATGAGGAGGACTGCGCACGACAGGCCCGTGAGGCGCTGGCCATCGCCGTACCGCATCGGGTGGGCCTGCGGGCGGGGGTCGCCGCCTACGCGTCGGCGATGCTCGACCTGTGCCTGGGGCGCCATGCGGCGGCGCATGACCGTTTCACGGCCATCGCCGCGGCGGGACCGGGCGCCGGGCATCCCACCGTGGTGTGGCGGATGGCGCCGGATCGCGTCGAGGCCGCCGTGGGCGCGGGCGACGACGCGGCCGCGCGGGCGGCGCTGGAGGCGTACGAGCGGTGGTCGGCGCACGCCGCCACGCCCGAGTCGCACGCTCTGCTGGCCCGCTGCCGGGGCCTGGTCGAGTCGTCCGAGGAGGCGTTCGGTGAGGCGCTGCGGCTGCACACCAACCCGTTCGAGGCGGCCAGGACGGCCCTGTTGCTGGGTGAGCGGCTGCGCCGCGGGCAGCGGCCGGGCGAGGCGCGGGCGCTGCTGCGGATGGCGTGGGAGACGTTCGAGCGGGCGGGCGCGCGGCCGTGGGCGAGGCGCGCACAGGGTGAGCTGCGGGCGGCGGGCGAGAGCGGACAGGCCCCGCCCTCCGCCGTTCTTGACGCGCTGACCCCGCAGGAGCTGCGCATCGCCGGCCTGGTCGCCGACGGGTTGTCGAGCAAGCAGATCGCCGCCCAGCTCTTCCTGAGCCCGCGCACCGTCGAGTACCACCTGTACAAGATCTATCCGAAGCTGGGCATCGGCTCCCGTACGGAGCTGGCGCGACTAGTAGTTCTACAGAAGGCGCCCGTGACGGAAGCGGACATGCTCTGAGACATGCGTGAAGTGAACATCTGGAGTGAAGAGTTCGGCGCCGTGACGGATGCGCCGATCCTGCTGATCATGGGGTCGATGTCGCAGGGCGTCCTGTGGCCGGACGAGTTCGTCGGCCGCCTTGCCGCCGGAGGCCGTCGGGTGATCCGGTACGACCACCGTGACACCGGTATGTCGGACACCGTCGACTTCGCGGCGGAGCCGTACACATGGGACGACATCAAGAACGACGTGTACCGCGTGCTGGACGCCCACGGCCTGGAGAGCGCCCATCTGGTCTGCCACTCGGCGGGCGGGCTGCTCGGCCAGTTCGTCGCGGTGGAGCGGCCGGAGCGGGTGCGCTCGCTGACCGTCATCGGCTCCTCGCCGCTCGGCGGCGGCGAAGGCCAGGTGATCGTGCGGGCCCTGATGGGGCAGCCGCAGCCCGAGGGAAGCCTGCCCGAGCCGGCGCCGGAGTTCACGGCCTTCTACCGCGCGCTGATCGCCGCCCCGCCGCCGGAGGACCGGCGCGCCCGGATCGACGGCATGATCGCCGAGCAGCGCGTGCTGCACGGCACCGGGCTGCCGTTCGACGAGGACGCGGCGCGTCGGCTGCAGGAACGGATCTACGACCGGGCCCGCGACCTGTCGGCGGTGGCCAACCACCGGCTGGCCGCGATGGCCAAGCCGGAATTCGAGCCGGTGGACGTGTTGCACCGGGTGAAGGCGCCCACACTGGTCATCGAGGGCAGCCACGAGCCGGCCAAGCCGGGCCACGGCGCGATCATCGCCGAGCGGATCCCGGGGGCACGGCTGATGATCGTGGCGGGCATGGGCCACACACTGCCGCCGGAGGTGCACGAGGAGCTGGCCGCCGCCATCCTCGCGCATACGGCCGGGTGACGTCTGCCTGGGCGGCGCCGGCCCCGGTCCGGTCCGGGCCGGTGTCACTCCTGGCCGGCGTCAGTCCGGGCCCGCGTAAGTCCGGGCCCGCGTCGTCGCGGGGGTGCCGTTCGCCAACTCCGCCAGCACGTCGAGCGCATGGGAGAGGGTGTCCGTGGGCGGTGAGGAGAGCGCGACGGCAGCGGCGTTCGCGTCACCTGTGTCGAACCCGGGATGTGCGGCGGAACCGAGTTCTCCACCGTGCGGTTCCAGGGCGACCAGGGGAAGGCCGACGCCGTCTACGCCGGTATGCGGCCACTCGGTGCCGACGACATCGCCGAGTCCGTGCACTGGGTGACCTCGCAGCCGGCGCACGTCAACATCAACACCATCGAGCTGATGCCCGTCGCCCAGAGCTTCGCGGCGTTCCAGGTCCACCGACGGGACGGCCTGAGGGCCTGAGCGGGCGGGGCAAGTAGCGTGTCGTCCATGGCCCGTTCCCGCAGCACCCGTCGGCTCGTCGTCGGCGACGACACCTATCTGTGGTCGGTGGGCCACACCCACGACGGCGGCAAGCAGCCGGACTACTCGACCTGCCGGGAGATCCTGTCCCTCCGCCTGGAAGGCAGCAGAGGCCGCCTGCAGCTCGCCTTCCGCCAGCCCTGGTTCCCGCCCGGCCCCGCCAGCACGGTCGGCGACCGCGACCGCGGCTGGCTGAACCTCCACGAGCCTGGCGTGGTCCGCGCCTTCCTCGACGCGGCCCTCGCCCAGGGCTGGCAGCCCGGCGCGAAGTCGGGTCAGGAGATCGACGGCTGGACCCTCTTCCCCGAGGCGCTGCGCACCCGCCGCGCCCAAAGCGACGGTGGGGCGGGCACCCCGGCTTCCTGAGCCGTACCCGGCCTAGCCGGCGCTGCCGCGGGCCGGGAGCTGGGCTTCGAATCCGGCGAGGAGGGCGCGACGCCGTCGGCCTCGTCTGACCGCCTGCCCGGCGCCCGTGCCCGCCGTACGAAAAGCGATGGTGGGGCGGGCTCCCAGGAGTGAGGATGCCGCCATGAAGAAGAAGCGGCTCACGCACATACCGGCCCCGGAGGGCGTCGCTCCGGGGACGGGCTACACCAACGTCGTCATGGGCTCCGGCCGCATGGTCGCGGTGTCCGGACAGATCGCGCTCGACGACCGGGGCGAACTCGTCGGCGCGGGCGATCCCGCCGCGCAGGCCCGGCAGGTCTTCGAGAACCTGCGCCGCTGCCTGGCGGCGGCGGGCGCCACTTTCGACGATGTCATCAAGCTCACCTACTTCGTCACCGACGTGGCCCACCTGCCCGCGGTCCGGTCCGTACGCGACGAGTACGTGGACATGACGCACCCGCCCGCCAGTTCGGCCGTCCAGGTCGCGGCCCTGTTCCGCCCCGAACTGCTGCTGGAGGTCGAGGCCTTCGCGCTTGTGGACGAGCCGCCGACCGGGGCCGTTTCATCGTGAACGCCGACGGGGCGGCGTACGCCGACGTGGTGTCGGGGTACGCCGCCCTTCTGGCGGGATGTGGTTCGGGTGGTTACTTCGGGTCGCGGTTGAACACCGCCTTCGACCAGCGGTAGCCGAGGGCTGTCAGGCCGAGGCACCAGGCGATGCTGATCCACCAGTTGTTGCCGATGTCGGTGCCGAGGAGCAGTCCGCGGATGGTCTCGATGGTCGGGGTGAAGGGCTGGTACTCGGCGATGGGCTGGAACCAGCCGGGCATGGCGTCGACCGGGACGAAGGTGCTGGAGATGAGCGGGAGGAAGATCAGCGGCATGGCGTTGTTGCTGGCGGCCTCGGCGCTGGGGCTGACCATGCCCATGCCGACGGCGATCCAGGTGAGTGCCAGGGCGAACAGCGCGAGCAGCCCGAACGCGGCCAGCCACTCCAGGGCCGTGGCATCCGTGGAGCGGAAGCCGATGGCCACGCCGACGGCGCCGACGAGAACCACGCTGATGATCGCCTGCAGCACGCTGCCGATGACGTGTCCGATGAGGATGGAGCCGCGGTGGATGGCCATGGTGCGGAAGCGGGCGATGATGCCTTCGGTCATGTCGTTGGAGACGGAGACCGCGGTGCCGATGGTGGTGCTGCCGATGGTCATCAGCAGCAGGCCGGGGACGAGGTAGGCGATGTATTGGGAGCGGTCGGCGCCACCGCCGCCGATGCCCGCGCTCATGGTGTCGCCGAAGATGTAGACGAACAGCAGGAGCAGCATGATCGGGGTGAGCAGCAGGTTCAGGGTCAGGGAGGGGTAGCGGCGGGCGTGCAGGAGGTTGCGGCGCAGCATGATGGTGGAGTCGCGGACGGTGAGGGCGAGGGAGCTCATCGGGCGTTCTCCTTGGGCTGGTTGGGGACGTCGGCGCTGTCGGTGAGGGCGAAGAAGACGTCGTCCAGGTCGGGGGTGTGGACGGTGAGCTCGTCGGCTTCGATGCCGGCGGTGTCGAGCCAGTCGAGGATGGAGCGCAGTTCGCGCTGGCTGCCGTCGCTGGGGATCTGCAGCGACAGGGCTTCGTCGTCGCGGGTGGCCTCGCGCAGTGTGGTGGCGGCGTTCCGGTAGGCGGCGGGGTCGGTGAAGCGGAGTCGTATGTGTCCGCCGGGGATCAGCCGCTTCAGTTCGTCGGCGGTGCCCTCGGCGGCGATCTTGCCGTTGTTGAGCAGGGCGATGCGGTCGGCGAGTTCGTCGGCTTCCTCCAGATACTGGGTGGTGAGGAAGACGGTGACGCCGCCGGTGACGAGTTCGCGGATGATCTGCCACATGTTGTGCCGGGAGCGTGGGTCGAGGCCGGTGGTGGGTTCGTCGAGGAAGATGATGCGCGGGTCGCCGACCAGGGTCATGGCGATGTCCAGGCGGCGTTTCATGCCGCCGGAGTAGGTGGAGGCGGGCTTCTTCGCGGCCTCGGTGAGGTCGAAGCGCTCCAGCAACTCGGCCGTGACCTGCCGTCCTTCGCGTTTGGAGAGGTGGTGCAGGTCGGCCATGAGGAGCATGTTCTCCTCGCCGGTGATCAGGCCGTCGACGGCGGAGAACTGCCCGGTGACCCCGATCGCGGCCCGCACCCCGTCGGGGGAGGTGGCGATGTCATGGCCGGCGACCTGGGACTGGCCGCCGTCGGCGGTGATGAGGGTGGACAGGATCTTCACGGCGGTGGTCTTGCCGGCGCCGTTCGGGCCGAGCAGCGCGAACACCGAGCCGGCGGGGATGTGCAGATCGATGCCGTCGAGGACGGTCTTGTCCCCGTACGACTTGCGCAGACCGACGGTGGAGATGGCGGCCGGCGCCGGGTGACCGCCGCTCTGACTGGATGTGGGCATGACAGAAGAAGGCATGGGGTCCTCCCGTGAGAAGGCTGAAGTGGGTGGGGGTGTGCGCGTGGTTCTTCTGGGAGCTCAGGCCTGGGCGCGGCGGATGTCGATGTTGCCGTGGCGGGTGCGGGCGCGGACCTCGACGGTGTCCTGGGTGTTGTCGGGGCTTTCGGACGCGGCGAGTGTGTTGCGGACTTGGCCGGAGCCGGAGTTGGCGTCGAGCCAGGCGGCGGTGCCCTGGCGGATGCCGACCTCGATGGAGCCGTAGGAGGTTTCCAGCTGGATGGTGCCGCGGGCGACTTCGGCGACGCGCAGGGTGCCGTGGGCGGTGGTGGCGGTCACCGAGCTCTCGGCGCGGTCGATGCTGATGTCGCCGTGGGAGCCGCTGACGCGCAGGTCGCCGGTCGCGGCGCCGATGGTGGTGGTGCCGTGGGAGTTCTTCAGGACGGCGGAGCCGTCGATGGTGCCGGCGCGCAGGCTGCCGGAGCTGGTGGTGATCTCGGCGGTGCCCTCGATGCGGTCCACGGTGATCGAGCCGTGGGAGGCGGTCAGCTGGAGCGGGCCGGTGGCATCGAGGCGGACGTCACCGGAGGAGGTCTTGACGCGGACTTCGCCGAGCCGGCCCTCGCCGAGTACCTGGGTCCAGGCGCCGGTCATGTCGATCCGGGAGCCGGTGGGCAGTTCGACGGTGACGTCGACGATGCCGGGGCGGCGGAGCGAGTGGCGCGCCTTGGGGGTCCGGACGGTCAGGGTGCCGCTCGCGTAGGTGACCTGGGCCTGTTCGGCGGCCCGTACGTCCCGGTCCTGCTTGGGGTCACGGGGCCGGACCTCGACGACGGTCTCGGGGCGGTCGGCGGCCATGAACTGGATGGAACCGGCCTCCACGTGGGCGGTGACAAAGATCGCGTCGGGAGTGTCGAAAGAAGGCATGGCTGTACCGTCCTGTTGAGTCCTGGTGGCGTCCTCGCAGGTGGGACGCGGTGTGGATGAAGTCGTATGGAGCCGGTGAGGGTGCGGGCGGGGGTGTGGTTAGCGCACCCAGCCGGTGAAGCTCTGTCCGATGCTCTGGGTCTTCTGCGCCGTACGCGGCGCGGTGCCGCCCTCGACCGCGGCCGATACGGCGCGTACGAGCCAGGCGTTGACCGACAGGCCCTCGCGGGTCGCGGCTTCCTCGGCGCGGGCTTTGAGGTGGGCGGGCAGGCGCAGGTTGACGCGGGCGGTGCCGCCTTCGTCGCCCTCGGCGGGGGCCGGGGGCCTGAGGGGTTCGAGGGGCGCGGCCGGCTGTGCGGGGGTGCCGCTGTCAGTGGGCGGTGGTGTCACGACGAAGTCGGGGTCGAGTCCGCGCAGCCGTAGGTCGACGGAGCCGGGGGCGAGTTCGCGGGTGATCTCGTCCATCGCGGCGGAGAGCACGTTGAGCATGGTCAGCCGGGTCGCCGACTCCAGGGGAGCGGTGAGCCGTTCGGCCAGCTCGCGGGCATCGTCCCCGCCGGCTTCGGCGGCCACCGCGAGTTCACGGCGGAGGTTGTCGACATACGGGGTGAGGTCCATGACGTCATCATGGCATCACTGTGGCGCCATATGCAAGCCCCGGCGGCGCCCCGTGGGGGTGAACGCAATAATGGCCGCCCTGACCTGCAAAAACATGCAGGAGATGGCCTGGGTCATCGTGGTGCCACGCATGCTCGCGCTCACTTAGCAGCCTGGAATGGCGCCGGATGGCGCCGCGCGACACCAAGTGGCGCCAGGTGGCATCGGATGGTGTCAAGCCGTGCCATCCGACGCCACGTGATGCCGTCGAAGGTCTAGGCGGCCGCTCGCCAGCCCAGTGCCGGGCCCAGCCTGGTGGCGATGTCGGTGAGGATCTGGACGTAGTCCTCATGCTCAAAGGTGAACGGCAGCGCGAACGCGACCTCGTCGATCTCCCGGAAGGCGGCGTGGGCGTAGAGCCGTTCAGCGATCTCGCTGGACGTTCCAACGAGGTCCGGCGCGAACATCAGGCGGGCCGGCCCCTGCGGGGTGGCCGTACGAGGCGTGCGCTCGCGGGCGTACGCCTCGTACTTGACCCGCTGCTCCGGCGTGGCGCTGTCGGTCGGGATGACGACCAGCCCCTGGGAGACGCGGGCGCGGTCGCCGTCGGGGTGGTGGGCGCGGAAGGTCCGGATGTGCGAGAGCTGGATCTCGGCGAAGTCCTCGGGATCCCCCGACCCCTCCGCCTTGACGACGCTGCTGGTCAGGAAGTTCATCCCGTGCTCACCGGCCCACTGAGCCGACCGCAGGCTGCCGCCGCCGTACCACAGGCGGCGGCCCAGGCCGGGGGAGTGAGGCTGGACGCGGTCGGAAGCTGTGTCCGATATGCGGCTGCCGCCGCGTGGTTCAAAGCCCTCGGTGCCGCTGAAGTCGGTGGCCGGTTCGCCCCGTACGAGGTCCAGCAGCCGCCGTACGCGCTCGAAGCTGAAGTCCTCGGCGTCGGCGGTGTCAGGGTAGAGCGCGTCTTTGACCCGCTCGTAGTGCATCGGCGGGCCGACGCTGACCCCCGGGTTGAGGCGACCGCCGGACAGGATGTCGACCGTCGCCAGGTCCTCGGCGAGGCGTAGCGGATTCTCCCAGCCCAGGGGGATGACCGCTGTGCCCAGCTCGATACGGCTGGTGCGCTGCGAGGCCGCGGCCAGGACGGCGACGGGGGAGGAGATGCCGTACTGGAGATGGCGGTGGCGTACCCAGGCGCTGTCGAAACCCAGCCGCTCGCCCAGTTCGATGATCTGGAGGGTCGACTCATGGCCCTGGCGGGGGTCGGCCTCGTCGAACAGCCCGATGGTCAAGAAGCCCAGCTTGCGCAACGGTTCCGAGGTCAGCGGCACGGCGCTCCTCCATCGTCCGCGGTGTGTTCTGCGTACACCGACACCGCCCGATTCTGGCAGGCGGTTGTTGCACGGGCCTGTCTAGTGCCGCATCAGCCAAGGTTTGCCCCGCTCGCCGCCCTGGCACGCACGCTCGCTGCGTTGGCCGAAAACCCGAGTAGGCCCTTCCCCAAGCTCTCGGCTTCGCTCGAGCAGGGGATACCCCATCCGAGGGCTTCCGGCCGCCTTGCGATCGCACGCACCAGGACGCCTCGCTATCGGGCAAACCTTGACTGACGCGGCACTAGAACGTGTCCGGGGACACGGCGGTCAGGTCGGCGAGGAGCCGCAGGGCTTCCTCGGACGGTGAGCCCGGCTCGGCGTTCATCACGGCCACCCGCTGCCCCTCGTCCTCCGGGAGCGCCAGCAACTCGCACATGAGCGTCATGGTGCCCACCACGGGATGGCGGTAGGTGCGAGCGGCGGTGCCGCAGTCGCCCACCGTGTGCGCGGCCCACAGCTCGGTGAACTCCGGGCTCTCCACCGTCAGTTCGCCGATCAGGCCGGTCAGCGCGGGGTCACCCGGGTAACGCCCGGCGATCAACCGCAGGTCGGCGACGGTGGAGCGGGCCTTGCGGAGCCAGTCGGCATACAGCTCGCGCGTATGGGGGTCGAGGAAGAGCAGGCGGGCGATGTTGGGGCGCTCGGCCGGGCGGTTCGGCGCGTCGAAGTCGAGGTGTCCGGCCGTCAGGGCATGCGCCATCCGGTTCCATGCGAGCACATCGCAGAAGCGCCCCATGACCAGCGCGGGCACATCCCCGAACGACTCGATCATCACGCGCACCCCCGGCCGCACCTGCTCCGGCCTGGCCGCCCGGCGGCGGGCCCTCGGCTTCGGCCGGGCCAGCGAGTACAGATGGGCCCGCTCGGCCTCGTCCAGCCGCAGCACACGGGCGACGGCGTCCAGCACGGCATCCGAGGCGTTGGGGCTCTGCCCCTGTTCGAGCCGTGTGTAGTAGCCCGCGCTCACCCCCGCGAGCTGCGCCAGCTCCTCCCGCCGCAGCCCCGGCACCCGGCGCCGTCCCCCGTACGCCGGAAGCCCCGCGTCCTCGGGCCGCAGCCGCGCCCGCCGCGACCGCAGGAACTCCCCCAGCTCCTCACGCGTGTCCATGCGTCCCAGTCTCGTGGACGCGCGCCAGTGGTGCCTGCACCTGCCAGGTGTAGTCACCACGGGTGTATCCCCGACAGGGGACTGGGTACGGCCCGCCGCACATCGCAGCCTGAGTAAGACCAGGGTCAGCGGAACGGACGGGACAGCCAGTGAAGATTCTTGTGATCGGCGCGACGGGAACCATCGGCAGCGCGGTCGCGGACGCGTTGGCGGAGCGCCACGACGTGCTGTGTGCCTCGCGCCGAGGCCCGGTAAGGGTGGACATGGCGGACACCGCATCGGTCGACGCCCTGTTCGCGAGCGTCGGGGACGACCACCTCGACGCGGTGGTGTGCTGCGCCGCGAGCGGGGCCCTCACCCCGCTGGACGCTCCGTCGGACGAGCGGTTCTGGAGCGGGCTCGACGGCAAGCTGATCGGACAGGTGAACCTCGTGCGGCGAGCACTCGCCCACCTTCGCGACGGCGGCTCCATCACCCTCACCAGCGGACGCTTCACCGAGCCCATCCCCGGCAGCTCACTCGGCTACCTGGTCAACGCGGGCCTGGAGGCGTTCGTGTACGCCGCCGCCACGGAGATGCCGCGCGGCATCCGCCTGAACGTGGTCAGCCCCGGCTGGGTCCGCGAAACCCTTGTCGCCCTGGACATGGACCCTTCCATCGGCACCCCGGCGGCGGATGTCGCCCGCGCCTACGCCGACGCGGTGGAGGGCGACGCCCACGGAAGGACTCTCATGGCCTGACTCTCATGGCCTGACGCTCATGGCCTGACGGGGACCGGTCCCCGACCGCCTCCACTAGCGTCCGGCGCCATCGGCCCTGAGAAAGGAGACGGTATGGAGTCGGCGGCACTGATCGGCGTGGTTGTTGCTCTCATCGTGCTGGGCGGCTTCTTCGCCGCCCTACGCGGTCGCCGATCGCGGTCCGGACCCACGTATATGCTCCTCCGCTCCGCCGCCGCTTCCCCGGTCGACGAGGACATCCGCACCGACCAACTCCTGGACGAGCTCGCCGTGATCGCCAGGACCCGGGGTTTCCTGAGCATGAAAGGGAAAGACCCGCGGACCCGGGAGATCGGTGCCGAACTCGACCGGATGAACGGCATGCAAAAGATGCGCGATGTGCATAGGGTGGTCGCCGCCGAGCTCGGTGGGGTTCGCGCGCGCGAGCTGGAGGTCGCGTGGGATGGCATCGGTAACTGGCGGGGCTAGCGAGGCGCAACAGCATGCGTGGCGGATCGAGAGCCGCGAGTACGCCCGGCACGAGCAGCGCCGTGGCCGTCGCTTCGCCTTCACCCACCTGGACCCGGCCCGCACCGCGCTTGTCGTCGTCGACATGGTGCCGTTCTTCGTGTCGCAGAATCCGTACTGCCGCGGCATCGTCCCCAACATCACCCGCCTCGCCGACGCCCTTCGCGCGGTCGGCGGCACCGTCGCCTGGGTCCTGCCGGAAGTGCGCGAACGGTCAGCTGTGGCCGAGGAGTTCCTCGGCCCCGAGGTCGCCGAGACCTACCGCACCTCCGGAGGCACCGGGCCGCCGGCCGGGCGTCTGTGGCAGGACTTCACCGTGCGACCCGGTGATCTCTTGGTCGAGAAATCCGCAGCCAGTGCGTTCTTCCCGGGATGCTGCCCCCTGCCGGAGTTGTTGAAAGACCGCCGGATCGACACCGTCCTGATCACCGGCACCGTCACCAACGTCTGCTGCGAGTCATCCGCGCGCGATGCCAGCACCCTCGACTTCCGGGTCATCATGATCGCCGACGCGAACGCGGCCCGCCGGGACCAAGACCACAACGCCACCCTCTACACCATCTATCGCTCGTTCGGCGATGTCCGGCCCACATCCGAGGTACTGGACCTGATCAACGCCATCTGAGGCGCGAGGCGCATCCAGCGGGGACGGATCCGTTTCCGTGCCCGCCGCGCCGCTGGACGGCATGCTCCGTCCGCCGAGTGCGGGCATCGTCTCGCGCCTTCGGCGCAAAGCGGCCAGCAGCGGGAAGGGGAGGGGCGCCGGAGGTATCGTCGCCGTCCAGCCCAACGGGTCGTCACCGGCCAACGCGGCAGCGGGGCGGCGGATGGTCGCTCGGAGCGGTGGGCGCCGGTCCGATTGGGCCCTCCCCCCACCCCCTCTTAAATAATCGCTTGATGCGGTACTTGATATAAAGCAAGCATTTTTTTAAGAGGGGGTGGGTGGAGAGCCGACTGACCGGCTTGGCCACCGCGCGGCAGCAGCTGCGGCGGAGCGCAGCGGAGCCTCTTTGAGCTCAGCCGCCCGCCGGGCCGAGGAGTCGGGACGCCGGGCCGGCCGCCCCCCTTCCCCCTTCTCGCCGGCGCTTTGGACCCGGAGGGTCCGAGACGAAAGCCGCACCCGCGTGAGCCGAATGCCGCGAGACGGCGCACAGGCGCGGGCGAAGCGCAGCGCAGCCAACCCTCAGCGCAGCGCAGCGAAGCTCACGCCGCAGCCAACGCGCAGCGCAGCGGAGCGTGGAAACGGCCTCGGCGGGTGCGACCGACCTGGCTCCTCGGCTCCCCTTGGTGCCCTTTCCCTGGTCACAGTCGTGTTAGCCGGACGTTAGCGGGGCGGCAGTGTCGCGGTAGTGGCCCCGGCCAGAGTTGTGGTCGTACCGAGCAGACCACGACACCGACCTCCCAGGGGGACCCGAAATGCGCTCCAACACCACTGCCCGCACCGCCCGCCGTCGCTCCTTCCGCGTCGCCGCCGCGGTCCTGACCGCAGCCGCCGCCCTGACTCTGACGGCCTGCAACAACGACACGAAGGCAGAGGGCCAGGACAAGGCCTCGGCCGGGTCCAGCGGCTCGTCGGGTTCCTCGAACGGTGCGCAGGGTTCCGACGCCAAGGCCCCCGAGGGCGGCGGCAGCGCGCACGCGGGCGCCGAGCGCTGCCGCACCGAAAACCTGGAAGCCGCCTTCGCCACGGGTGAGGACGCGCTCCCGGCCCGGAACGAGGACGGGGGCGCGACGACCGCCACCATCGTCCTGATGAACAAGGGCACCAGCTCATGCAGGATCGGCGGCTTCCCCGGTGTGGACCTGACCTCGATCAACGGCGGCGAGCGCTGGTCCCTGGCCCGCTCCTCGCAGAAGTGGAGCTCCCTGGAGGTGGAGGCCGGCCAGAGCACCGAGTTCACCCTCAACCTCGCCTTCACCAAGGAGGAAGAGGGCTTCTACCAGCCGGCCTGGGTCGAGATCACCCCGCCCAACGAGACCAAGTCCCTCAAGATCGAGTGGCCCTGGGAGAACGACAGCCTCGTCGACCAGCGCAGCGCCACCCGCCCCGCCACCTTCGTCAACCCTGTCGGCTGACCAGCTCAGAGCTGTGCGACGAAGGTCCGCTGCCCCAGTGCGTTACACACCAGGGCAGCGGACTTTCCGTTTCACGGCCCGCGCCCTTAAGAGGTCATCCCATTTGGCCGGTTGGGTAATCGGTCGGCCGTGGTGGGAGTCGTTGAGCGGATGGTGCCGGACGAGTTGGGGACGCTGTTCCAGCGGGTGGTGCCGCAGGCACCGGTGCGGTCGGCCTCAGGGCGGTGGCCGGCATCGACAGGGGGACCAGGAGGTGCCGGCCGTGACCGTGTTCGTGGCCACGTCCGGCTGTACCTGGCAGCAGTTGGCGTCCGCTTCCTTCGGCCCGTCAGGGGCCACGGTCATCGGCGGTTCACCGAGTGGAGCAAGGCCAGGGTCTGGGCGAACCTGCACGACGCGAACCTGCACGACGCGAACCTGCACGACAGCAGGGCCCTGACCCCGCTGGTCAAAGGCCGTACCCCCGAGCGCTCCGTTCCCGCCACGGCCGCGACGCCGCAGACCGGCAAAGCTCCATGGCGACAAGGGCTACGATGACGACCACCTGCGCCGCATCCTCGCGGGCGGCGGGCTGGACGGCTGGTTACGCGGCCGCTGGGTCAGCCACCCTCCGCCTGCCCCACCAGGTCCAGCAGGAAGAGGACGCTGGACGCGGCGACATCATCGGGGTCGAGGCGCAAGACCTCCTCCACGCTGGGCCGAAGTTCCTGCCACTTGAGGTACTGGACGACTGTCATTGCCGCTGAACGGACCCTTGGACGTGGGTCTCGAACGGCACCCTCGAGCATCTCGACAACTCGTGCGTCCGGATCCCGCGGGCCGGTCACGGCGAGCCGCCGAAGCTCCTGCTTCGCCTGCGCCTCGCCAAGCGTATTCAGGTGCTTGAGCGCGGACAGAACGTCGGAAGAGGTCCCACATTCCCAAGCCGCGCGGATCACCGCCTCCGTCGTCTCAATCGAGTCGCCCTGAAGTTCGACATGGCTCACTGCGATGATCGTGTCCAGGGTCAGCCGCACGACGGTGTGATCGAGGGTCTGCCACTCACGCACGGCACGGTCGCCATCCTCGTACGACTCCGGCAGCGCAATCGGCCGCCATCCTTGGCCAACGGCGAACATGGCGAACGGGTGGTTGGCCGCGACGTGACACCATCCCCCGTCCGCGTCCCATTCGACCTCGTCGTCTTCGTCGAGCGGAGCCACAAAGGCCAGGCGTCGCGTCGGCATGGCGGGACACTACAGGTGCGGCCGCCTCAAGCAGCGATGTCGAACGTGGCGCGGTGCGGGGTGAGTTCGAACCACAGGAGCTTTCCGCTGATGCCGAAGAGGTCGTCGGCGAGTGGGTAACCGCCCCAGTTGTCCGCGCAGAGCCGGACGATGAGCAGGCCACGGCCGTGCGTGTCGTCCACCTTGGCGGCGGCCTCGGTGAGGGCGGTGAAGCGGTCGAGCCGACCGGGCGGGGTGTCGAAGGGCGCGGGGATGAGCGGATTGGTGTCCCAGATGCTGACCCGGAGGCGGTTCTCGCAGAGATGGCGCAGGCGGAGTTGAGCGGGGCCGTCGGAGTGGCAGAGTGCGTTGCTCACCATCTCGCTGGTGAGCAGTTCGGCGGTCTCGGTCAGCTCGGCCATGCCGTGGCCGGACAGGACCGCCCGGAGAGTGACCCGCGCGATCCGGGCGGCCCTCGGGTCGTTGGGGAGACGGAGGGTGTACGTCCAGGGCTGGTCGGCGTCGTCCGATGGCCCGGGGCCGGAGTCGTGCGGCGATACGGTTGCCATGCGTGTCTCTCCCTCGGTCGGGTGGAGTTGAGTGGCTTGGCTCACACGGTAGAGCAGTGGGTGGTAGACCTGCTACGAAATCGGCAGCAGCGCTGCCAAATGACTTCGTGTGGGTGACAAGGGAGAGCCGATGCCGCCGAGTAGTACCCCGACGTTGACGCAGCGCCGCCTTGGCACGGAGCTACGGAAGCTTCGTGAACGAGCGGGCTTGTCCTCAACCGCTGCCGCCGCACGGCACGGGATCATTCAGGCTCGCCTGAGCAGCATCGAGGCCGGTCGATATCCGGTGAGCGCGGACCGTGTGCGGCTCTTCGCGCGCAACTACAGCTGCGCGGAGGACGGTCTGGTAGACGCGATGGCGGAGATGACAGGCGGGCGCACACGAGGCTGGTGGGACGAGTACCGGGAGCATCTACCGGCCAGCTTCGCCGATCTGGCGGAGCTGGAGCATCAGGCTCAGGAGATCCGCGTTGCGCTGGTCATTCATATCCCCGCGCTGCTACAGACCGTTGATCACGCACGGGCAGTGTTGCGGGAAGCGGCTCCGCCGCTGAGGGCTTACGAGGTGGAGCACCGGCTGTCCCACCGGATGAAGCGCCAGGCGGTTCTCCACGAGGGCGGGCCGGTGTCGTACACCGCGATCATCCACGAGGCTGCCCTGCGAATGGAGTTCGGCGGAGTGCGCACGGTCCGCGCACAGCTCGAACATGTCATTGCGATGAGTGAGCTCGACAACATCAACGTCCGGGTGATCCCGTTCAGTGGCGGCGGCACCTTCCCTGGGACAGGGCAATCGTTCGATTATGTCTCTGGCGCTGTGCCGCAGCTCGACACGGTGCAGCTCGACTCAGCTCACGGGTGTCAGTTCATCGACGCTGAGGCTGAGTTGGGCAAGTACAGAGCCCTTCTCGAACGGATGGAGACGACTGCCCTCAAGCCGGCTCAGTCGCGGGACTTCATCCACGGCATCATGCGCAGCATGTGAAAGGTGAGAAACGTGTCCACGTATCAGTGGCGTAAGTCCTCCTACAGCGCGGACGCATCCAACTGCGTGAACGTCGCCGCCGCCGACGGCAACATCGCAATGCGCGAGAGCGACGAGCCCGAGGCCATCCTGACCACAACACCCGCCGCTCTCCGCGCCTTCATACGCGGCACCAAGGCCGGCCGCCTGGACCACCTCGCGGCCACCCGGCGCCAGTAACGGCCACCCGTAACGTCACCCGGAAACGGCCGCGCCGAACGACGCCTTGACCGCCTCGTACCCGAATGAATCCGGGCCGAAGAGGATCGAACCGGTGCCGGTCAGACCGTCGCCACCGCCGTACAGCATGCTGACGGCCCCCGTCCCGCGCCACTTGCCGCGGGCGCCCACCGCGAGGTCGGCCGTCCCGTCGCCGTTGTAGTCGCCGGGGGCCATCGCCGAGCCGAACAGGTCGCCCGTCTCGGCGACGCCGACGACGCCCTTGGTGTCGAGCGACAGCGTCTGGGCCTTCGAGGCGGCCAGCCAGTTCGCGCTGCCGGGTACGACCGTGAGCGCTCCGGCGTTGGAGAAGCCGTCGCTGTCGTCCGCACTGGGGTCGCCGATGAGCAGATCGGCGTGGCGGTCGCCGTTGACGTCCGCGAGCCGGGCCGCGGTGCCCTGGTGGGGGCCGCCGTTCCACACCACGGCGCCCGCCGCGTCGAGGCCGCTCGCGCTGCCGGGGAACGTGCGCAGCAGATAGTCGTCGGGGCCGTCCGAGAAGCCGGTGTCGATGACGACGTCGGCCTTGCCGTCGCCGTTGATGTCGCCGACCACGGCCTTGTAGTCGGCGAAGGGCAACCCGACGTTGCGGCCCAGTGGCGTGCTCTTCAGGCCCGTTCGGGAGCCCGGCAGCACGCCGAGGGTGCCTTCGTCGGCGGGGTCGTCGAAGTACGCCACGGTGACGAGGTCGTCGTAGCCGTCGCCGTTGATGTCGCCGCTCGAGATGCCACGCGTTCCGGCGCCGCCGCCGGGCGGGGTGATCCGGGTGATCTTCGGGGTGGGCGTCGAGCGCAGGTTCTTCGCCCCGAGGACGACGTCGACCTTCGTGCCGTCGACGACGGCGAGGTCCTTCAGCCCGTCGTGGTTGTAGTCGCCCAGGGCCAGCCGGCCGCCGAAGCCCTGCCGCGCCGTGACGGTCGGCGCGTGGAACGCGATGGCTTTGGTGGACAGACCGGTCGCGGAGCCGAAGACGACGGTCACCGAACCGGCGCCCTTGACGTCGCCGATGGCCTCGCCGCTCGCGCCGACGACCAGGTCCGCGTAGCCGTCGCCGTCCATGTCGCCCAGCGCGAGCGCGGATCCGAACCGGTCACCGGCCTCCGGTGTGCCCGGGACACCGGTGGACGACTGGGTGAGCCCCTTGTGCCGGCTGACCTGGATGCCGTTCTTGGTGCCGTACGTCAGGGCCACGTAACCGGCCTTGGCGTAGCCCTTGGTGGCGGCGTCGGGCGCTCCGACGGCGAGGTCGTCGTAGCCGTCGCCGTCCACGTCGGCGGCCTTGCCCGAACCCGCGGTGGCTGCCGCCAGGCTCATGGCGTCGCTGCCGCCGCCCGGGGCGCCCGTGTTCGCGGCGACGTGCGAGGTCCCTGCCAGCGCCACCCCCGTGACCACGGCGGTGACCACGGCCGTCACGGCACCTACGGACAGCAAGCGTCTGCGCATACCCGTTCCCTCTTCCGGTGGTTCGTCATCTGGCTGGGTGAGACCAACGAGGAGGTGGAATGGTTGGGTTGATATGGCGGCCAGAAGGTTAACGCCGTCTGAAGCAGCGCGGCCCGGCGCCCAACGGAATCCGTTGGGCGCCGGGCCGCGTCCGTAGCGCTCAGCGCAGACGGCTCACTTCACGATCTTGATCCGGTCCGCCGTCGGCGGAGCCAGGGGCGAGGTGGCCGAGGAGTGGGCGCCCAGGTAGGCCGTGAAGGCGTCCAGGTCGGACTGGCCGACCAGCTTGTTCTTGCCGTCCTTGAAGGCGGGGAAGCCGTCGCCGCCGCCCGCGAGGAATTCGTTCATCGCGACGCGGTAGGTCTTGGCCGGGTCGATGGCCTCGCCGTTGAGCTTCACCGAGTCGGCGACGACGCGGTCGGCGCCGGTCTTGGTGAGGTCGAGGGTGTAGGTGAGGCCCTTGGAGACCTGGAGGATCTTGGGGGATGCCTCGTTCGAGCCGCTGACCTGCTGCTTCAGGGCGGTGATGAGCTGGGCGCCGGTGAGGTCGATGACGTTCAGCATGTTGGTGAAGGGCTGCACGGTGAAGGCCTCGCCGTACGTCACGACACCATCGCCCTCGCTGCCGGACGCCGCGTAGGCGAGGTCGGAGCGGATGCCGCCGGGGTTCATGAGGGCGAGCTGGGCGCCGCCCTTGTCGGCGGGGGAGAGCGCTTCGAGCTGGGCGTCGGCGATGACGTCGCCGAGCGGTGATTCGTAAGCCGTGGAGCCGCGGCCGGGGATCTCGGCGGAGACGTAGCCGATGGGCCGGTTGGCGACCGGCGCGGCGAGCTTGTTCCAACGGCCGATGAGGGCGGTCATATCGGCGGCCTTGGGCTGCTGCCGGTCGACGACGTGGTTGGCCGACTTCACCTTCGTACGGACGACGTCGCCGGTGCGCCGGTCGTAGGTGAGGGTGGTGTCGGTGTAGAGGCGGCCGAAGGAGGCGGCGGAGGTCACGGTGCGCGGGGTGCCGGAGGGGTCCGGGATGGTGCACGCGTAGGCCTGGTGGGTGTGGCCGGTGACCAGGGCGTCGACCTGCGGGGTGATCTTCTTGGCGATGTCGACGATCGGGCCGGAGATGCCGGCGCCCGGGCCGGAGCTGTCGCAGTCGTAGTTGTACGAGGAGGAGGCGGGCAGCCCGCCCTCGTGGATGAGCGCGACGATCGACTTGACGCCCTTGCGGTTGAGTTCCTTGGCGTACTTGTTGATCGTCTCGACCTCGTCGTGGAACTTCAGGCCCTTGACGCCCTCTGCGGTGACGATGTCGGGGGTGCCTTCGAGCGTGACGCCGATGAAGCCGATCTTGACGCCGTTGCGTTGCCAGACGGTGTAGGGCTTGAGGATCGGCTTGCCGGTCTTCTCGTCGGTGACGTTCGCGGCGAGGTAGGGGAAGTCGGCGCCGGGGAAGGTCTTGCCGTCCTCGTAACAGCCGTCCTTGGGGTGGCAGCCGCCGTTCTGGATGCGCTCCAGCTCGGCGCGGCCCTCGTCGAACTCGTGGTTGCCGACGGCCGTGACGTCCAGGTCGAGCTTGTTGAGCGCTTCGACGGTCGGCTCGTCGTGGAAGAGGCCGGACAGCAGCGGGCTCGCGCCGATCATGTCGCCGCCGGCGGCGGTGATGGAGTACGGGTGGCCCTTGCGCGCGGTGCGCAGGGCGTTGGCGAGGTATTCGGCGCCGCCCGCCGGGACGGCCTTGGTGGTGCCGTCCGGCTGGGTCTCGGTGACGGTGCCGGAGGAGCCCTGCGGGGGCTCCAGGTTTCCGTGGAGGTCGTTGAACGACAGCAGCTGCACATCGACGGTGCGGGCCGGGCGCGGCTTGGCGGAGTCGGTGGAGTCGGCGTTCGCGCCTGCCGGGCCCGCGGCGGACAGGACTCCGGCCGCCGCGGCCAGCACGGCCGCGGCGGCGGTCAACCGGCGGGCCGCGCGGTGCCGCCCAGGTGTCGCTGGCATGTGGTTCCCCTCTGTGAACCGTTCTGTGAACCGTGGTAGTTGTGCGCGGCAGCTTACGGTCAACGCGCGTAGCGGGGCAGGGGGATCGAGGTTACGAGCTCATTGCGTGCGGGCGACTGGAGGAGAGGGGGCGTCCGGTGCGGCGACCGGTTGAGACGCGTCGCCGAGGCCTCACCCGTTCGGCGGTATGGCGGGGGCGTGGGGTGTGGGGACGGTTCGGCGTGGGAGCCGGGGATCCGTCGGGCGAGTGACCCACGGATCAGGGGATGCGCGGCCGGCTGCCCGGCCAGGGCCTGGCCGTAGGCTCGGGAGCATGAATGACGTGCTGAACGAGGCGGCCGGCGCACGCCGGATCGATGTCCTCGACGAGGTGACGCCCGCCATGGCGCAGGACGTGCTGCGGCTCGTGGCGGAGGCCGCGCGCACCGATGGTCAGCAGGCCGTGTCCGAGCAGGGGCGGCTGCAATTGCGCGGGCGGCGGGAGGGGGTGCGCCATCTGCTGCTGAGCGAGGAGCCGAGCGGGAAGCTCGTGGGGTACGCGCAGCTGGAGGACACCGACCCGGTGGAGGCCCCGGCCGCCGAGCTGGTCGTGCATCCGGCGCACCGTGGGCAGGGGCACGGCCGGGCGCTGGGCGTGACGCTGCTGCGCGAATCCGGTAAGCGGCTGCGGGTGTGGGCGCACGGCGGGCACTCCTCGGCGCGCCATCTCGCGCAGGTGCTGGGGCTGACGCTGTTCCGGGAGCTGCGGCAGATGCGCCGGCCGCTGGGGCCGCCGGAGACGCTGGACATCCCCGAGCCGGTGCTGCCGGAGGGCGTGACCGTACGGACCTTCCGGCCGGGCGAGGACGAGGCCGCCTGGCTGGCGGCGAACGCGGCGGCCTTCGCGCACCACCCCGAGCAGGGCTCGCTGACCCTGCGCGATCTGGAGGACCGGATGGGGGAGCCGTGGTTCGACCCCGAGGGCTTCTTCCTGGCCGAGCGGGGCGGGGAGATCGTCGGGTTCCACTGGACCAAGGTGCATGCGCAGGAGCGGCTGGGCGAGGTGTACGTGGTGGGGGTGCGGCCCGAGGCGCAGGGCGGCGGGCTCGGCCGGTCGCTGACCGCGATCGGGCTGCGGCACCTGGCGGGGCGGGGGCTGCCGACGGCGATGCTGTACGTCGACGCCGACAATTTCCCCGCTGTCGCCGTTTACGGTCGGCAGGGCTTCACGACGTACGAGACCGATCTCATGTACCGCACGGAGACCTGAGCCCGGGAGGGGGGCTGGGGCCTGGGGCCCGACTGTGGGACGGTGGGCGGCGGAACGGCGGCCGGGGCGGGGCTCCAGGTCGCCTGCGGGATGGATCGCGATTTCCTACGCGCCATGTCTCCGTTACCGGCGATTCAAACTCGGTTGCAAGCATCGCTGAATGCAGCCCGCCGTGCCGCCCACCTCGAACCGGAGGCTCCGTGCCGCTTCAGCACAGGTTTCCGGTAAGCCGTTCCCGCCTTCGGCGCGGAACAATGAGGACATGAACCACTCCAGCGGTCAGGCCCCCGCCCACGCGCAGCCCCACCCGCAGCAGCCTCAGCCTCAGCCCTCGGTCGGCTCCATCGCGGCCCACCGGCCGCATGCTGTCGCCGCGCCGCCTGTCCGGAATCTCGACCCCGACCTCGACGGCGACCTGGACTCGTACGAGGTCGACACCCTGGACGCGGAGGGGGAGGCGCTGCCCCAGGGGCGGTTCCTCGACCGTGAGCGCAGCTGGCTGGCGTTCAACGAGCGGGTGCTCGAGCTGGCCGAGGACCCGAACACGCCGCTGCTGGAGCGGGCGAACTTCCTCGCGATCTTCGCGAGCAACCTGGACGAGTTCTTCATGGTGCGGGTCGCCGGCCTCAAGCGGCGCATCGCGACCGGAGTCGCCACCCGCTCCGCCTCCGGGCTGCAGCCCCGTGAGGTGCTGGAGCTGATCTGGACCCGGTCGCGGGAGCTCATGGCCCGGCACGCGGCCTGCTTCCAGCAGGACGTCTCGCCCGCGCTGGCCGAAGAGGGCATACATCTGATCCGCTGGCCCGATCTCACGGAGGACGAGCAGTCCCGCCTCTTCACACTCTTCCGCCAGCAGATCTTCCCGGTCCTGACGCCCCTGGCCGTGGACCCGGCGCACCCCTTCCCGTATATCTCCGGGCTCTCCCTCAACCTCGCGGTCGTGGTGCGCAACCCGGTGAGCGGCCATGATCACTTCGCGCGTGTGAAGGTCCCGCCGCTGCTCTCCCGGTTCCTGGAGGCGTCGCCGCAGCGGTACGTACCGCTGGAGGACGTGATCGCGGCGCACCTGGAGGAGCTGTTCCCCGGCATGGAGGTGCTGGCGCACCATATGTTCCGGGTGACCCGCAACGAGGACCTGGAGGTCGAGGAGGACGACGCGGAGAACCTGCTCCAGGCCCTGGAGAAGGAGCTGCTGCGGCGCCGCTTCGGGCCCCCGGTGCGGCTGGAGGTCGAGGAGTCCATCGACCCGTACGTGCTCGACCTGCTGGTGCGCGAGCTGAAGGTCTCCGAGGCCGAGGTCTATCCGCTGCCGGGGCCGCTGGACCTCACCGGGCTCTTCGGTATAGCGGCGCTGGACCGGCCGGAGCTGAAGTACCCGAAGTTCGTGGCCGGGACGCACCGGGACCTGGCCGAGGTCGAGTCCGCCTCCGCGCCGGACATCTTCGCCGCGATGCGCGAGCGGGACATACTGCTGCACCACCCGTACGACTCCTTCTCGACCTCTGTCCAGGCATTCCTGGAGCAGGCGGCGGCCGACCCCGACGTACTCGCGATCAAGCAGACGCTCTACCGGACCTCCGGCAAGTCGCCGATCGTCGACGCGCTGATCGATGCCGCCGAGGCCGGTAAGCAGGTGCTGGTCCTCGTCGAGATCAAGGCCCGCTTCGACGAACAGGCCAACATCAAGTGGGCGCGCAAGCTGGAGGAAGCCGGCTGCCACGTGGTCTACGGCCTGGTCGGCCTCAAGACCCACTGCAAGCTGTCGCTGGTGGTCCGCCAGGAGGGCGACACGCTGCGCCGCTACTGCCACGTCGGCACCGGCAACTACCACCCGAAGACGGCCCGGCTGTACGAGGACCTGGGGCTGCTGACCGCCGACCCGAAGGTCGGCACCGACCTGTCCGACCTGTTCAACCGGTTGAGCGGCTACTCCCGGCGGGAGAACTACCAGCGGCTGCTGGTCGCCCCCAGGTCGCTGCGCGACGGGCTGATCAGCCGGATCAACCGCGAGATCACCCACCACAAGGCGGGGCGGCCCGCCTACGTACGGATCAAGGTCAACTCGATGGTCGACGAGGCCGTCGTCGACGCGCTGTACCGGGCCTCGCGGGCGGGTGTGCCGGTGGACGTCTGGGTGCGGGGCATCTGCGCGCTGCGGCCGGGGGTGCCGGGACTCTCGGAGAACATCCGGGTCCGCTCGATCCTCGGCCGGTTCCTGGAACATTCGCGGGTCTTCGCGTTCGGGAACGGGGGAGAGCCCGAGGTGTGGCTCGGCAGCGCCGACATGATGCACCGCAATCTCGACCGCCGGATCGAGGCCCTGGTGCGGGTCGCCGACCCGGGCCACCGCGCCTCTCTCAACCGTCTGCTGGAGTCCGGCATGTCCGACTCCACCTCCTCCTGGCATCTGGGCCCGGACGGCGAGTGGACGCGGCACGCAACGGATGCGGACGGACAACCGTTGCGGAACATACAGGAAACGCTCATAGACGCCCGGAGGCGACGGCGTGGTACAGCGACATGATCTGTCGTCGCCGGTCGGGGTTACGGGGGCCGGCCGGTCGCACGGCGCTCCACCCGCCGCTGCCCTCGGCCCTGGGGGGTACGACACGATGACGGACGGTGTGATGGGGGCCGAAGCGGCGGCGGCCGGGCCGGCGCTCGCGACGGCCACGGCGGGCGATGTGCTGTCGTGGTACTTGAACACACAGGCCGGGGACTTTCTGCGGAGCCTGCGCCAGCAGCGCGAGAGCGGAGCGGACGCCGAGGAGGCGGCCGAGGCCGCCCGGCTGCTGCGCCGCTGCGCGCGGCGGATCAGCGGCACGCTGTGGGTCTACCGGCCGATCACGGACACCGCGTGGGCGGATCAGCTGCGCACCGAACTGGTGTGGCTGTCCGGCACGCTCGCGCTGGAGCACGCCTACGCGGCGCGCCTGACCCGGCTGCGCGGCGCCCTGCACCGGCTCTCGGGCGCGGGCGCCCCGGCGGACGTGGCGGCGGACGCGGCCACTGGCGTGGGCTCTGGTGCGGGTTCCGGTGCGGGCGGGGACGTTCGGGGGGACGTCCGGGCGGATGCCCGCGTGGATGCGGCGGCGGACGTACGGCGGGAAGCGCGGGCGGATGCGCGCGTGGACTCACGGGCGGAGGCGCGGCCGGATACGCGGGCGGACGTGCGGGCGGACGTGCGGGCGGACGCGCGGGGCGATGTGGCGGCGGGGGACGCCGCGGCGCAGCGCCCGTCCCGGGCCGCACGCCGCAGCGTCTCCCTGACGGCCGACGCCCCGCAGGACCCGCCAGGCTCGCGCGGGAGCGGTACCGCGAGCGGGGGTGCGGGGAGCGGGGGTGCGGCGGCGAGCGCCGGACGTGACACCCATGACGCTGAACGTGACGCCACCCGTGACGCCACTCGTGATGCTGCCCGTGACGCCGTGAAGGACACCGCCGACGGGGACGCGGCGGCCGGGCAGCGGGGCGACAGGGCGAAGCAGCAGCCGGGCGGCGGCGCCGGACCGCGGTCGGGCGGCGGCGCGGACGAGGCCCGGGGCGGGGCGCTGACGGTCGGGGCCGCGCGGGCCGGGGCCCTCCTGGAGCGCCAGCTCACCCTCGCGCGGACCCGCGCGCACACCGCGGCCCTTCAGGTGCTCGGGTCCTCCCGGTTCCACGCGGTCGCCGACGCGGTCGCGCTGCTGGCCTCCGAGGTCCCCCTCGACGAGGCCGCCGCGGCCCGCCCCGCCGATCTGGCGCTGCCCCCGCTCGCGGAGCTGGCCCACCGGCGGCTGGTCGAGTCGGTCGAGGCGCTGCCGCTGGGCCGGGCCGGGCATCCGTACAACGCGGAGGCGCTGATCCACGGCCTCGCCGCGACCTCTGCGGCCGACGCCCCGCCCGCCAGCGAGCGGCAGGACGCGCCCTGGGACCAGGTGCGGCGGCTGCTGCGGCTGCGGCGTTACGCCCTGGAGGTGCTCGACGTGGGGCAGCGGCCGGACGCCACCGGGCCGGTGGAGGCCGACCCCGCCCTGTCCGTACGGCTGCTGGCCGCCGGGCAGGCGCTCGAACGGCACCGGGACGCGGCCGAGGCGGCGGCCGCCTCGGCCGCCGCGGCCCGGACCCCGCGGATCGCCCCCGCCACCGCCTATGCCCTCGGCGTGCTGCACGCCGACCAACGACACGAGGTCGAGGCCGCCCGCTTCGCCTTCGGGCGGATCTGGCAGCGGATCGCGGCCTCGGCGTCCTGACGGACTCCTGACGGACTCCTGACGGACTCCTGACGGACTCCTGGCGGACTCCTGACGGATTCCTGACGGACGGGAAGGGACGGGAGCAGAGGGGAGCCGGTGCATGGATGAGAAGTCGGTGATCCGCGCGGCGGGGTGCGTCCTGTGGCGGCGCTCCCCGCGCGGCGGCGGACCGGAGATCGCGCTCGTGCACAGACCGCGTTACGACGACTGGTCGCATCCGAAAGGCAAGCTCAAGCGGGGCGAGGAGCCGCTGCAGGGCGCGGTGCGCGAGGTGCTGGAGGAGACCGGGGTGGTCTGTGTGCCGGGGGCCGCGCTGCCCACCGTGCGCTATCTGGCCAAGGGCCGCCCCAAGGAGGTCCGTTACTGGGCGGCGGAACCGGCCGGGACCGGCGGGGCCCATGGAACCGACGAGGACTTCGTGCCCAACGACGAGGTCGACCGGCTCGTATGGCTGCCGCCGGACGAGGCCCGTGCGTGGCTGACGCATGACCACGACCGGGCGCTCGTCGACGCGTTCCTCGACACCCTGCGCTCACGGGCATGAAGGGGGTGGCGGCCCCCGAGGCGGACCTCAGGCCCCCGGCCGGCGGCGACGCTGTGCCTTGTCGGCCAGGGCGGGCGGCGTGTAGTAGCTGTCGTCCCGGTTGAGGTCCGTACCCGGTGGGACGATTTCGTCGATGCGGTCCAGGACGTCCTCGCTCAGCTCCACGTCCACCCCCGCGAGCAGGTCCTCCAGCTGCTCCATCGTGCGCGGGCCGATGATCACCGAGGTGACGGCCGGGTGCGACCGTACGAACGCGAGCGCCAGATGCGGCAGCGAGAGCTTGGCGTCCGAGGCCAGCTCGGCCAGCCGGCCGACGGCCTCCAGCTTGCGCGCGTTCCCCGGCAGCGAGGGGTCGAACTTGTGCTGCTCCATGGCCGTACGGCCGCCGGTCAGATCGACGTCGGACGCCTTGGTGTAGCGGCCGGACAGCCAGCCCGCGGAGAGCGGGCCCCAGGTCAGCACGCCCATCCCGTACTTCTGGGCGGTCGGCAGCACCGCCGCCTCCACCGAGCGCGCCAGCATCGAGTACGGCGGCTGCTCGCTGCGGAAGCGGACGTGGCCGCGCCGTTCGGAGGTCCACTGGGCCTCCACGATCTGCTCCGCCGGGAAGGTGGACGAGCCCACGGCCCGCACCTTCCCCGCCCGGACGAGGTCCGACAGGACCGAAAGAGTCTCGTCGATATCGGTCGCCGGGTCGGGGCGGTGGATCTGGTACAGGTCGATGTAGTCGGTGCCGAGGCGGCGCAGGCTGTTCTCGATCTCGCGGGTGATCCAGCGCCGGGAGTTGCCGCCGTGGTTGGCGTCCGGCCCCATCGAGCCATGAGCCTTGGTCGCCAGGACGACATCGTCACGGCGCCCCTTGAGCGCCTTGCCGACGATGTCCTCCGACTCGCCGCTGGAGTAGACGTCGGCGGTGTCGACGAAGTTGATGCCCGCGTCCAGGGCGCGGTGGATGATCCGTACCGAGTCGTCGTGGTCCTGGTTGGCCCAGCTTCCGAACATCATCGTGCCCAGGGCGTATTCGCTGACCGAGATGCCGGTGCCGCCGAGGATTCTGCGCTTCATGGGGTCCGCCTTATGTGGATGCGGTCGTGGATGCGGTCGTCGATGCGGTCGTGAATGCGGCCGCGGATGCGGTCTGCCGCGGTCTGTGGCTACAGCCTCGGATCCGGGTGATGGGGGGACCAGGCCCGGTTCAACCTGGGTCCGGCAGAACCACCCGGACGGGCCCCTTCCGGGTACCCCCGCGGATAATGGAGCGATGGGCGATGCGGAGCCGGAGATCAAGGCGTTCCTGAGGGCGCGGCGCGCGGCGCTCGACCCCGCCGAGCTGGGGTTGTCCGAAGGGCTCGTACGGCGCCGGGTGCGGGGGCTGCGCCGCGAGGAGGTCGCGCAGCTGGCGGGGATCAGCGTCGACTACTACACCCGTATCGAGCAGGGCCGCGCCCCCGCCGTCTCGGACTCGGTGGTGGACGCCCTCGCGCGGGCGCTGCGGCTGACGCCGTCCGAGCACACGTATCTGCGCAACATCACGCTGCCCCGGCACGGGCACGGACCTGGGCAGCAGCTGGATTCCGGTCCCCGGCCGCGGGTGCGGCCCGAGGTCCGGCTGTTGCTGGACGCCATGGACGAGGCCGTGCCCGCCTTCGTCTTCGGGCCCGGCGCGGACATCCTCGCCTGGAATCTGCTGGGCGGCCGGGTCTGCTTCGACCTCCCCGCGATCCCGGAGCGCGAGCGCAACGCCGCCATGTTGGTCTTCCTCCACCCGGACGCCAGGGCCCTGCACCCGGACTGGGACAAGGTCGCCGACGAGACGGTGGCGAGCCTGCGGGCGGAGACCGGACGCCACCCCGGCCACCCCAGGGTGTGCCAGGTCGTCGAGGAGCTGCTGGAGCGGAGTGAGGAGTTCCGGCGGCGGTGGGAGGCGCAGCTGGTACGCGAGCGCACCAGCGGTACGAAGTGGATCCGGCACCCGGTGGTGGGGGATCTGACGCTGGCGTACGAGGCCCTCGTGCTCCCCTCGGACCCCGGCCAGGTGTTGTGCACCTACGCGGTGGAGAAGGGCTCGCCGACGGCCGAGGCGCTGCGGACGCTGGCGCGGGCCACAGCAGTGGTTGCGTAGTCGGGTAGTGGTTGCGCAGTCGGGGCGCGCTTCGCGTTACGCGCCGCCCTCCCGGGTACGGGTGAACACCCGCTCCCGGGCCGTCTCAAGCCCCGTCGCCACCGCGCCGAGCAGCACCGCGTCCTCGCCGAGCGCGCTCGCCGCCACCTTCGGCCGCAGCGGTCCGATCCGCTGCAGGGTCAGCTCCACCGTCCGCAGCAGCAGGTCCGCGCTGTGGCCGACGCCACCGCCGAGCACCACCAGGTCCGGGTCGAGCACGGCCGCGACGGCCGCGACCACATGGGCCAGTCGCTCGGCCTCCTGTCGTACGGCCTCCAGCGCGGGAGCGACCCCGTCCCGCGCCGCGTCGAAGACGGCCTTGGCGGTCAGCGGTTCGGACCTGGTCCCGGACATGCCGAGCTCCCGGGCGGCCCGTACGACCGCCTCGGCCGCGACGGCGTCCTCAAGACCCTGCCGCTCGGCGCCGCCCACCTGGGGCAGCAGCGGCAGGAAGCCGATCTCCCCGGCCGCCCCGTGCGCCCCGGTGAACAGCCGCCCGTCGGCCACCACGCCCATGCCGA
Organism: Streptomyces sp. NPDC020845; assembly: GCF_044334165.1. Classification (NCBI taxonomy): domain Bacteria; kingdom Bacillati; phylum Actinomycetota; class Actinomycetes; order Kitasatosporales; family Streptomycetaceae; genus Streptomyces; species Streptomyces sp. NPDC020845. The sequence goes on from NZ_JBIRSJ010000009.1 coordinate 105,862, forward strand.
GACCGGTGCCGACCAGGACGTATACGAAGAGCCTGCTGCCCCGCCCGGCGCCGAAGGCGTACTCGCCGAGCGCCGCCAGATTCGCGTCGTTGTGCACCGACAGGGAGGTGCCCAGTGGGGTGCCCAACTCCTCGCGCATCCGGTCCAGCAGGCCCGCGCGCCCCCAACCGGGCAGGTTGTCGGCGTAGCGCACCCGCCGCTGTTCGGGGTCGTACACGCCGGGCACGCCGACGACGGTGTGCGCGACCAGGGCCGGGTCCACCCCGGCGTCGGCGATGACCCGGCGGGCCGCCGCGACGGTGAGGTCCGCCATGGCGGCGGCGCTGCGGCCGCGGTTGCGCACCTCCGCGCGTGCGACGACGGTGCCGTCCAGGTCGGCGGCGGCCACGCGCAGCCAGGCGCGCCCGATGTCCAGGCCGAGGACGTAGCCGGCGGTCGGGTCCGGCTCGTACAGCACGGCGACCCTGCCCCGCTCCGGTGGCGCCTGCCGGCCCGCCTCGCGTACCAGACCGGCCTCTTCGAGGGCGGCCAGGGCGCTGGAGACGGTGGGCTTGGACAGGCCCGTCTCGCGGGCGAGTTGGGCCCGGGAGGCGGGGCCCTCGGCGCGCAGCCGGGCCAGCAGCAGGCGTTCGTTGTTGCTGCGCAGCCGCTGCCGGTTCCAGGGTTCCGAGTCTTGACTCATCAAGTAAGGCTCCTTAACTTAATCACACTCGCACAGCGAGCCAGGGAGGTCCAGATGGCCGGAGGACCGGCGCTCAGCAAGACCCCGCCGGGCGGGGGAAGCGGCAGCGGGGGCGAGGGGAACGGCGCAGGCGGCGGGGGCGGATTCGTCCGCCGGATCGGGCTGTTCCAGGCCACCGCCATCAACATGAGCCAGATGTGCGGCATCGGGCCGTTCGTGACCATCCCCCTCATGGTCGCGGCCTTCGGCGGGCCCCAGGCCGTCATCGGCTTTCTCGCGGGCGCGGTGCTGGCGCTGGCGGACGGGCTGATCTGGGCCGAACTCGGCGCCTCGCTGCCCGGCGCCGGGGGCAGTTACGTCTATCTGCGCCAGGCGTTCCAGTACCGCAGCGGCAAGCTGATGCCCTTTCTGTTCGTCTGGACGGCGATGCTGTTCATCCCGCTGATCATGTCCACGGGCGTGGTCGGGCTTGTGCAGTACCTCGGGTATCTGTGGCACGGCATGACACAGACGCAGGGCGACCTCGTCGGACTCGGCGTCATCGCCCTGGTCGTGCTGCTGCTGTGGCGGGGCGTGGAGCACATCGCCAGGCTCAGCGCCGTGATGTGGGGCGTGATGATCACCTCCGTGGTGCTGGTGATCGCGGCGGCGCTCAGCGACTTCGACCCGGACAAGGCGTTCACCTACCCCGCGCACGCCTTCGACCTGGGGTCCGGCCACTTCTGGACCGGCTTCGCGGCGGGGCTGACCATCGGCATCTACGACTACCTCGGCTACAACACCGCCGCGTACATGGGCGCCGAGATCAAGGACCCCGGCCGCACCCTGCCCCGCGCGATCGTCGTCTCGATCCTCGGCATCATGGGCATCTACCTGCTGCTCCAGATCGGCACCCTCGGCGTCATCGACTGGCATCAGATGCTCGACTCCGAATCGGTGGCGTCCCAATCCGTCGCGTCCGCGGTCATGGAAGAGACCTGGGGGAAGGGGGCGGCCGATGTCGTCACGGTCCTCATCCTGGTCACAGCCTTCGCGTCCGTCTTCGCGGGGCTGCTCGGCGGCTCCCGCGTCCCCTACGACGCCGCCCGCGAACGCGTCTTCTTCCGCCCGTACGGCACGCTCCACCCGCGCCACCGCTTCCCCGTGCTGGGCCTGGCCACGATGGGCGTGGTCACGGCCATCGGCTTCCTGATCGGCCGCCACACCGACCTGGCCACGCTGATCCAGCTGCTCACCACCGTGATGGTCATCGTGCAGGCGCTGGCGCAGGTCCTCGCCGTGACGGTGCTGCGCCGCCGGCAGCCGGCGCTGCGGCGCCCGTACCGGATGTGGCTGTATCCGCTGCCGAGCGTGGTCGCGCTGGTCGGGTGGCTGGTGATCTACGGATACGCGGACAAGAACTCGCCCGGGCGCCACCCCATCGAGTGGTCGCTGGCGTGGGTCGGGGCGGGATGTGTGGCGTTCGTGCTCTGGTCGCGGTTCGAGAAGGTGTGGCCGTTCGGGCCGAAGGAGATCAGCGAGGAGTATCTGGGCGGGGGTGTGGACGGGGCGGCCAGGGCAGACGGGACGAGCAGGGCGGCCGGGGCACAGGGGACGAGCGGGGCGGCCGGGGCAGACGGGACGAGCGGGGCGGCCAGGGTAGACGGGACGAGCGGGGCGGCCAGGGCAGAGGGGGCGCCCGGGGCAGGCGAGGCAGACAGGCCGGACGGTACGGACGGGGTGGCCGGGGCGGACGACGGGACGGACGGGGTCACGGGCGCGGCGCCAGCGCCTCCCAGCTGACGGTGACCTCGCCCTGACGCCAGCGCCGCGGGCCGTCCACGAGCGGCCAGCCCGCGGCGCGCAGCGCCTCGGCGCTGCGTATCCAGCGCTGGCGCGCGCCCAGCGCCGCGTACGGGGCGGCGGCCGCCCAGGCGCGGTCGAAGTCGCGCAGGAAGGTGTGCACCGGCTCGCCCGGCACATTGCGGTGGATGAGCGCCTTCGGCAGCCGTTCGGCCAGGTCGGAGGGGCGGTCCAGGGAGCCGAGCCGGGCCGCGAAGGTCACGGTGCGCGGGCCGTGCGCGGTGAGGGCGACCCACACATGCCGCCGCCCGATCTCGTCGCAGGTTCCCTCCACCAGCAGCCCGCCCGGCGCCAGCCGCGCGCACAGCCGCCGCCACACGTCGGCGACCTCGTCCTCGTCGTACTGGCGCAGCACATTGGCCGCCCGGATCAGCGCGGGCCGCGCGCCGTCCGGCAGCGGCACCTCGAATCCGCCGTGCGCGAAGTCCAGCCCCTCCCGCTGGTACGGCCGCGCGGCGGCGACCCGGGCCGGGTCGATCTCGACGCCCACGACCCGGGCGTCCGGCCGTACCGTACGCAGCCTGCCCAGCAGCTCCACGGCGGTCCACGGCGCGGCCCCGTAGCCCAGGTCCACGGCGATGGGCGCCTCGGCGCGGCGCAGCGCGGGGGCGTGGGCGGCAGCGATCCACCGGTCCATGCGGCGCAGCCGGTTGGGATTGGTGGTCCCCCGGGTCGCCGACCCGATGGGCCGGCCCGGCGGCGAGGAGCGCTGCGGAGGGACGCTGACAGACATGCGCCGAGCCTAAGCGCCGGAGTGTCCGCACCCAGAAGCACCGGACGGCCCGCCCCGGAACATCACGCTTTGGCAAAGAGGAAACACACTTCGGCAAAGCGGAAATGGGAACAACAGGTTCCGGTGTTGAGAGGTCGGAGGGGAAATCCGGAGTCCGCCTCCGCCCGAGTCCGGCCCCGGCAAGGAGGTATCGCGCGGTGAGCCAGCACATTCCCCGCCTCGGCGGCCTGAGAGGCCGTTCCCACGGACACGGACATGGACACGGAGCGTTCGGCGGGCCGCACCATCCGCGCCTCAGGCGCGTCGGGCGCCGCCCCCGCCGGATCGCGATGCTCAGCGTGCACACCTCGCCGCTGCACCAGCCCGGCACCGGTGACGCGGGCGGCATGAACGTCTACATCGTGGAGCTCGCCAAGCGGCTGGCCACCATCGACATCGAGGTGGAGATCTTCACCCGCGCCACCACCGGCACCCTCCCGCCCACCGTCGAGCTCGCGCCCGGTGTGCTCGTACGGCATGTGGACGCCGGTCCGTACGAGGGGCTGGCCAAGGAAGACCTCCCGGCCCAGCTGTGCGCGTTCACCCACGGCGTCATGGGGGCCTGGGCGGGGCAGCGCCCCGGGTACTACGACCTCGTCCACTCCCACTACTGGCTCTCCGGCCACGTCGGCTGGCTGGCCGCCCAGCGCTGGCGGGTGCCGCTGGTCCACGCCATGCACACCATGGCCAAGGTCAAGAACGCCGCCCTCGCGGAGGGCGACACCGCCGAGCCCGCGGCCCGCGTCATCGGCGAGGAGCAGATCGTCGGGGCCGCCGACCGGCTCATAGCCAACACCGAGGAGGAGGCGGACGAACTGGTCCGCCACTACGGCGCGGACCCCGAGCTGGTCGCCGTCGTCCACCCCGGGGTGAACCTCGAACGCTTCCGGCCCGCCGACGGCCGCGCCGCCGCCCGCGCGCGCCTGGGACTGCCGCCCGACGCGCTGATACCGCTGTTCGCCGGGCGCATCCAGCCGCTGAAGGCGCCCGACATCCTGCTGCGCGCGGTCGCCCATCTGCTGGACGAGGACCCGCGGCTGCGCGAGCGGATCGTCGTCCCGGTGGTCGGCGGGCCGAGCGGCAGCGGTCTTGCGAAGCCGGAGCGGCTGCACAAGCTCGCGGCCCGGCTCGGCGTCAGCGATGTGGTCCGCTTCCGGCCGCCGTGCACCCAGGACGAGCTCGCGGACTGGTACCGGGCGGCGTCCGTGCTGGTCATGCCCTCGTACAACGAGTCGTTCGGGCTGGTGGCGATCGAGGCCCAGGCCTGCGGCACACCGGTGATCGCCGCCGAGGTGGGCGGTCTGCCCGTGGCCGTACGGGACGGGCACAGCGGCATCCTGGTGCCCGGCCACAACCCGGCCGACTACGCCCGGGAGCTGCACCGCCTGTCCGCCGACCCTGGGCTGCTGAAACGTTTGGGCAGTGGGGCCGCCCACCACGCCGAGCGCTTCGGGTGGGACAAGGCCGCCGCGGCGACGGCGGACGTCTACGCGGAGGCGATGCGCGGGTACCGTCGCCTACGATCGGTTCATGGGTGACGCCGAGGTCAGCAACAAGGTCAGCAGCGAGTCCAGGAACGAGTCCAGGAACGAGACCGCCGGGACGACGGCCGCCAGGGCCGTGATCGAGCAGACGCTGCGCGACGCCGAGCTGGAGTGGGAGAGCCCGTCCGACGGCACGTACGTCGTCACGCTGCCCGGCACCCGCAAGCTGTCCACGACCTGTTCGCTGCGTCTGGGCCGGCACTCGCTGTCGGTCAACGCCTTCGTCGTCCGCCGCCCCGACGAGAACCACGAGGCCGTGCACCGCTGGCTGCTGGAGCGCAACACCCGCCTGTACGGGATGAGTTACGCGATCGACCAGCTCGGCGACATCTATCTGGTGGGCCGGCTGCCGCTGTCGGCGGTCACACCGGAGGAGCTGGACCGGGTGCTCGGCACGGTGCTGGAGAACGCCGACGGCAGCTTCAACACGCTGCTGGAGATGGGGTTCGCCAGCGCGATCCGCAAGGAGTACGCATGGCGTACGGCGCGTGGCGAGTCCACGCGGAACCTGGCGGCGTTCGCCCATCTGACCGGCGAGTCCTGAGCGCCTGGGCAACCCGCCCCCTCGCCCCGCCCTTGCACGACCCCTTCCGCCCACCCCTGCCCCGTGGCATCCTCACGCCGTCGCACATCTGAACGCCGTTCACATGCATGGAAGGCGGGCTCATGGACAGCAGGGACAGGGAGATCGACCGGAGAAGACTGCTCGGTGGCGCGCTCGGCGCCGCGACGGCCATGACGGGCGCATCGCTGCTCGGCGCCACCTCGGCGGTGGCACAGCAAGCAGCCGGACACAGCACAGCCGCACCCCCCACATCCACCCTGTGGCGGGAGTTCCGCGCCGCCCCGTACACGCACCCCCAGATCCCCTACGTCGGCCGGGCCGGCTACCGGGGCGGGAGCGCGGACTTCCCGCGCCACCCCGTCGTCGCCGACGTCCGCGCGTACGGCGCCGAACCGGACGGCTCGGCCGATGCCGCCCCCGCGATCAACCGCGCCATCGCGGACGCCGGCCGGCGGGGCGGTGGCACGGTCCTGGTGCCGCCCGGTACGTACCGCGTGGACGACGTCATCCGCCTCGGCCACGACAACGTCGTCCTGCGCGGCGCGGGCAGCGGCCGCACCACCCTGCACGCCACCCGCCACCTCACCGAGCTGATCGGCCCGTACGGCAGCCGGTACGGCGGCAACAAGTCCTCCTGGTCCTGGTCGGGCGGCCTGATCTGGATCTGCCCGACCGACCGCTGGCGCACCCTCACCGACGCGATCAAGGCGCAGGACTGGCCCTTCGAGGGCTGGACCGGCAACAAGCGCGACGAGTGGCACACCCTCACCGCCGTCACCGGCTCCGCCCGGCGCGGCGACTGGACCGTCACCGTCGCGGACACCGCCCGGCTGCGCCGCGGCGACCGCGTACTGCTGCAGCTCAGCGACGACGCGGACCACACCCTGCTGCGCCATATGGCCGGGGACGTCGAGGGCGCCGCCGACTACGTGTGGACCGACAAGACCAAGCTGACCTCGTACGTCCCGTACGAGTGGCCCTGCCGGATCACCGCCGTCGACGCCCGCCGCCGCCGGGTCACCCTCGACCGCCCCCTCCCGCTCGACGCCCGGCCCGTCTGGCAGCCGCGGCTGACGACCCTGGTCAAGGGCGTCGTCGGCGCGGGCGTCGAGGGCATCACCCTCGACATCGTCGAGACGCCGCAGTCGCAGCATCTGCTCGACAAGGGCTACAACGGCGTGGCGCTGCAGTGCGCTTGGGACTGCTGGGTCGACGACGTGACCGTCAACAACCCCGACAACGGCTTCCTGCTGGTCGCGGCGAAGGCCTGCACGCTCAGCCGGGTACGGGTCTCCGGCCGCGGCAGCCACCACCCGTTCTGCTGCCGCGAGGGCTCCCACGACAACCTCATCGAGGACTTCGTGCTCAGCGAGCGCACGGTCCCGGCCCCTGCCGGGACGCAGCTGCACGGGATCAACGTCGAGGGCCTGTCCAGCTACAACGTCTGGTCGCGCGGGCGCATGGAGATGGGCACCTTCGACACCCACCGCGGGATGCCCTTCGCCAACGTCCGCACCGACATCACCGTCAACAACGACGGGCGGCACGGCGGCGACGCGAGCGCGGGGCCGCTGTACGGCGCGCGGTTCACCCACTGGAACGTCACCGTCACCAACCAGCGCGCGGGCCTGATCAAGATCGACGAGATCGCCCCGTACAGCGCGACGGCCGGCATCAGCGAGGTCCGCGAGTTCGACCAGACCGACGTCCCGGACTTCGCCGGTCCGCTCCACTCCCGTATCGAGTCCTACGGCCACCCGGAGGCGCTGCGCCCCCGCAACCTCTACGAGGCGCAGCGCGACTTGGACCGCTGAACGTCCCCGAGATTCAACGTGGTTGACGGTGAAGAATCTCGTCCCCCGATGCCTCTTCCTTGTGCACCGGTCACCGACCGGGAAGCATCAAAGGAGACCACGATGGGGGCCGGGCATGAGTGACGCGGTCGAGGAGGCCACGGGCGGCGGGGAGTTCGAGGAGCCGGAGGAGTTCGAGGAGCCGGAGGAGTTCGGGGATTTCTACGCCCGGACCTACCCCTGGCTCGCCGCCCGCGCGGTGATGCTCAGCGGCAATCGTCAGAACGCCGAGGACGCCGTCCAGGAGGCGTTCATCGAGGCGATGCGCCGCTGGCCGACCGTGCGGGCGTGCGCCTCGCCGGAGGGGTGGGTCGTTACCACCATGCGCCGCAAGCTGTCGCGCGACGGCCGACGCTGGTGGTTCCGGTGGAAGCCGGTCGAGCTCACCGTACCGGCCGCCACCACCGCCACCGTCGAGGAGACCGCGGAGGCGCTGGCCGTGCTGCGCGCGCTCGGCATGCTGCCGCCGCGCCAGCGCCAGGTGGTCGTGATGCACTCCCTGGAGGGGATGAGCTACGCGGAGATCGGCGCCGAGCTCGGCATCAGCACCGGGAGCGTCGGCAGCAATCTGCACAGGGCCCGCGCCCGGCTCAGCCTGTTGCTCGACGCTTCGCCGGAGCTCGGCCGGCCGGGAGACTCCCTGGTCCCCGGCGTACGGACCGACCCGCTGTCCACGGCGCTGCGCGGCGCTGCCGAGTGGCTGCTGAACGGGCTGCGCGCCGCTCACGACCATGGCGACCATGGTGCCCCCGGCGAGCGGGGGCGGAGATGATCGCCGCTGCCGTCGCCGCCGCCCGGGCCGTGCTGGCCCTGGTGCTGCTGGTCGTCTTCTACGCCCTGGTCGCGCTGCTGGTCCTGGTGTGGCTGGCCTTCCTGGTGCTGGGGCTGTGGGCCGCCGGGGCGCCGGAGAGTACGGCGCCGCCCACCAGCGTCATCCTGGGCTGCGCCGCGTTCGCGCCGATCCTGGCGGGCATGGTGTGGGCGGTGGTGCGCACCGCGCGGCCCGCCGGGCCGGCGGAGGGCACGGTGTGGGTGAGCCGCCGCAGGGCCCCCGCGTTATGGGCGGCCGTCGAGGAGCTGGCCGAGGGCGTGGGCACCGCCCCGCCGGACGCCATCCGGCTGACCGCCGAGGTCAACGCCTCCGTCACCGAGGACGCCTCGTTCCTCGGCCTGGTGCCCGGCCGCCGCACCCTCTACCTCGGCCTGCCCCTGGTGGTGGGCCTGCCGCCCGCCGAACTGCGCGCGGTGCTCGCGCACGAACTGGGCCACTTCTCCCGTCGCCACAGCCGCTTCGGCGCCCTCGCCCACCGCGGCTCGGCGGGGCTGGCGGCCGCCTGCGAGGCGATCCGGAGCGCGGCGGCGGCCAACGACCTGGTGCGGATGTACGCGGGCGGGCCCCTGCTGCTGCTCCGCGGCTACACACGCGTCTTCCGCTGGCTCACCCGGCCGGTCCGGCGGCGCCAGGAGCTCGAGGCCGACCGCGAGGCGGCCCGGGTGGCCGGGGCGCGGACGGTCGGCGACGCCCTGCGCTCCGCGTCCGCGCTGGAACAGGCATGGCTGGAGTTCGTCGCGGGCTTCCTCACCCCCGTACGCCGGGCCGAGGGGCGCGTACCGGACGATCCGTTCCGCGTCTTCGCGCAGCTGGTGGAGGCCCCTGAGCTGCGGGAGCCCTTCGCCGCGCTCCGGGCGCGGGCCACCGAGCGGCCCGCCGACCGCGACGACCCCCACCCCGACCTGGCCACCCGCCTCAGCCGCCTGGCCCGCCTCCCCGACCGGCCGGGTGAGGGGGGTGTCGCCGAGCCCATCGAGGTGCCGTCGGGGTACGCGGTGGAGCTGGCCCGCACGCTGTACCCGGGCCGGCACCCCGGCCTGGGGGCCACGCCGACCATGCCGTGGCGGGACTGGCTCGGGCTGCTGGCCGAACACCGGGCGACGCGGCTGCTGGGGCCGCTGGCGGAGGCGGTCCGTACGGTCGAGAAGGCCGAGGGGATCCATGACGCGGGGGCCGGGGACGGAACAGGGGACGGGGACGGGGCCGGGGCCGAAGCCGGGACCGGCGAACCGTCCGGGTTGACGATCCAGCGGGTGCTGCGCCTGCTCGACAGCGGACGGCGGATGCCGCTCGCCCGCGCCCTGGGCAGCCGCGTACGGCCCGATGAGAGCGCTGAGCGGAACGAGGGGGCCGGACGAGGTCCGCTGGGCCTGCTCGCGGAGGCCCTGTACGTGCTGATCGGGGCGCAGTTGGTCGCGCGGGGGAGCGCGCACTGGACGATGAACTGGACCGGCCCGGGCACCCTCGTACCGCCCGAGGGCATCGCGCCCGAGACGATCCGGGACTGGGCCGACACCGCCGTACGCCTGCCCGGCGAGACCCAGCGGCTCGGCCTGTACGTGGCCGCGCTGGGGGTGAACGAGCAAGCGCCGCTGCCGGGGGAGAGGGCGCCGGACGGAGTGAAGGGGCCCGACAAGCGACCTTCCGGAATTTCGCGACCGTCCAAGACGCCCCGGCCCTCCGGGATCAGCATCGCGCCCGGCGTGGACGCGCCCGCGCAGCGGCGTATCTCCGGTATCCGGGTGCTGGCGCTCACCGTGCTGCTGGGGATGACGGCCGTGTCCTGGCTGCTGTGGGCCAACCGCGGGGAGCGGACGTACCCCGGGACGCCCGGGACGGGGTGGCAGTCGGTGAACCCGACCAGCACATACGACCCGGCCGCGGGCGGCGCCGGGCTGCCGGGGGAGCCGCCGGGCGCGGGCGGATACCCGACCTGGCCGACCTGGCCGACCACGGCCCCGATCTGGACGCCGGGGACGTTGCTGCGGCCGAGTTTCGACATCGAGTCCTTGGTGCCCAGGCACACGCCGTGAACCGCGGGGGCTCAGCCCGCTGAGACGGTGCGATCGGTCCTGGAGCCGTCCCCGGCAGGTTCCCCCACGCCGTCCCCTCGCTCCGCCCCAGGCCCGACGGCCCGCATCAGCGAGGCGTACCCGACCGCGGCCAGGGTCCCCACCGCCGCGCAGCCCGCCCACAGCACATCCGCCCCGTAGTGGTCGATCACCGCCCCGGCCGTCAGCGGGGCGACGAGCGCCGCGAGCGACCAGGAGAGCACGTAGACCCCCTGGTAGCGGCCGCGCCCGTGGGCCGGGGAGAGCCGGGCCACGAGCCCCATCTGGATCGGGGTGTTGATGATCTCGCCCATGGTCCAGACGCATATGGTCAGGGCGTAGATCGCGACTGATCCGGCGAAGGCGGTGAGCCCGAAGCCGTAGCCGATCAGCAGCGCGGCGCCGATCAGCAGCCGGGTCGGCTCGCGGTGCCGCTCGATGAACCGGGTGACGGGGATCTGCACGGCCACGATCAGCACCCCGTTCACGGCGATCGCCAGCCCGAAGTCCGTACTGGACAGCCCGCTTTCCCCCATCGCCACCGGCAGCCCCACGAACCCCTGCTGGATGAGGCTCGCGATGAGGAACGACAGCGCCACCACGGCCATGAACGACCGGTCGCGCAGTACGGTCCCGAGCCCGATCTCCGGCTCGTCCGCCGTCCCTTCCGCCCCTTCCTTCCCTTCCTTCCCCGCCGTCCCCTTCCGCACCGGGCGGGACTCGGGCAGCTTGACGAAGACGACGACGGCGCACAGCAGCGTCATCATCGCCTCGCCCAGGAAGAGCGCCAGATAGCCGTGTTCGGCGATCAGCCCCGCCACGGCAGCGGAGAAGGCGAAGCCGAGGTTGATGGCCCAGTAGTTCAGCGAGTAGGCGCGTATATGGTCCTCGGGGGCGACGATGTCGGCCATCATGGCCTGCACCGCGGGCCGCGACCCGTTGGTCGCCATGCCGACGAAGCAGGCGACCGCGGCGATCGCGACCGGATGCTCGACGAACCCGAGCACGGCGACGCTGACCGCCGTCGCGCTCTGCGCGATCAGCAGCGTGGGACGCCGTCCCAGCCGGTCCGTCATGACCCCGGCCCCCAGCGCCGACACCGCCCCGCCCAGCCCGTGCAGCGCGCCGACCAGACCGGCGTACGTGGCCGAATAGCCGCGGTCGACAGTCAGGTACATGGCGAGGAAGGGGGCGACGAAGCCGCCCAGCCGGTTCACCAGGGTGGACGTCCATAGCCACCAGAAGGCGCGGGGCAGACCCGAGACGCTTTCCTTCGCTGCCTGTGTCAGTCTGGCGACGGACGGTAGCGCAACGGACATCGGGCGACCCCTTGTGCAAAAACGCGGCATATGTAAGTGGTGCAAGCGGTACCCGCAAATTACCGACCCCGGCCCCCGCGCGCCACCGGATTGACCGGGTGCGTCAAGCGTTGTTGTTGGGCACGGCTGGCCGATGTGTCACTCGTCAGGGTGAGTGGGGGCGGTTTCCAGGGTCCTGTGTGTGTTGGGAACGCATGATCGGTGGCGGCAGCTCAGTTCGTGGTGTCCCGGGGAGAGGGGGAGCGGTGGCGCGTCAGCGTGGGGGGAAACGTGTGTTGCGTGCGATGGCGCCGCCGTTCACGGTGGCCGCGCCGTCGGGTGCGCGGATTCGGGACCGGCTGCATGTCGATGGCGCGGATGAGAAGGTTCTTACCCTGGTCGGGCAGCATCTGGGCCGTCATCGGCGGGCGGATCTGGCTGAGCGGGTTGTGATCGGCCTGGTGCCGGTGAAGGAGACCCGGCGGGCCGAGCGGAAGAAGAAGCTGACCGGCGTGTCGTCCTCGCGCTGGGCGGGAGCGATGACCCGGGGCAGCGAAGACCAGTACCAGCTCAGCATGCGCTGCCTGCGCGACGAGCGTGTCGGACTCCGCCGCGCCATCAAGAAGATTGCCCACCGCCTCGCGGTGCCGTGCGGAGGCCGCAAGGGCAGGACGCGCGGCTACCGGGACCAGGGCGAACGCTTCCAGAAGCAGCGCCGCCTCCAGGCACTCAAGGCCCGCCTTGCCGTGGTCGAGCGGCGCATCGCCGAGGGGCGGCCGTCTGTGGTCGTGGGCGGGCGTCGTCTGGCGAAGCTGCGGCACAACCTGGCCGAAGCCCACCTCACGGCCGAGGGGTGGCGTGAGCGGTGGGATGCGGCCCGGATGTTCCTCACCGCGGACGGCGAGTCCGGGGCCCCGCACGGGAACTACACCATCACGGTGGATCCGGCGGACGGCGGCGTGACGATCGTGCTGCCCGAGCCGCTGAGGCATCTGGCGAACGCGCCGCGTGGCCGCTACCGACTGGCCTGCACCGTCACCTTCCACCACCGCAGGCCAGAGTGGCTGGACCGCGTCACCGCGCATCAGGCTGTCCGTTATGACATCGTGCGCGACCCGGTGCGCGGCCGCTGGTACGTCGATGCCTCATGGTCGGTGGCGCAGGTCGTGCTGCCGTCGCCGCAGGAGATCCGGGCGGCGGGCGGGCGCATGCTCGGGGTCGACCTGAACGCCGACCATCTCGCGGCGTACGTACTCGACCCGCATGGCAACCCGGTCGGCGAACCCTTCACGGTGCCGCTGGAGTTGACCGGCGAGGCGTCCCGGCGGGACGGCAGACTGCGGGCCGCTGTCACCACGCTGATCAAGATCGCCGAGATGAACGGCTGCATGGGGATCGTGGTCGAGAACCTGGGCTTCACCGACGCCCGGCAGACTGGCCGGGAGACGATGGGGCGCGGTCGGCGTGGCAAGGCCTTCCGGCGCATGGTGGCCGGTATCCCGACCGCGAGGTTCCGGGAGCGGCTGCGCGGCATGGCCTGCCACCAGGGGCTGGTGGTGGTCGCCGTGGACCCGGCCTACACCTCCCGCTGGGGCGCCCAGCACTGGCAGGCACCCCTCGATGATCAAGCGAAGACCATAGTCACCGGGCATCATGCGGCCGCGGTGGCGATCGGCAGACGCGGCCTGGGACAACGGATCCGGCGTCGGCCAGGTGTGACCGCTCCCGACCGGAGGATCGGACAGCGGAGAGCTACCGGCCAGACCGCATCCGAGCCCAGGCCGCGTGGGACCACGAGCCCACCCAGGACCACAGGCACGCCCCACAAGGGCGGTAAGACCTGCCGGAGCCGAAGTGACCAGCTGGTGCTGTTCCCCGCACCCAGGACCGTTCGGGGTGCACCCGGCGCCAGGCACCTCCCGCCTGGCCCGGAATGCGCTGGTTTGGCCAACAGTGGCCAACAGCGCTAGGAACGGTGCGTCAAGCGTTGCGTTCATGCCGGTCAAGTAGGCTCGACGCCATGGCCGACGCACCGTACAAGCTGATCCTCCTCCGCCACGGCGAGAGCGAGTGGAACGCGAAGAACCTGTTCACCGGCTGGGTGGACGTCAACCTCAACGAGAAGGGCGAGAAGGAGGCAGTCCGCGGCGGTGAGCTGCTGAAGGACGCCGGCCTGCTCCCCGACGTGGTCCACACGTCCCTCCAGAAGCGCGCCATCCGCACCGCGCAGCTCGCCCTGGAGTCCGCCGACCGCCACTGGATCCCGGTCCACCGCTCCTGGCGGCTCAACGAGCGCCACTACGGCGCCCTCCAGGGCAAGGACAAGGCCCAGACCCTCGCCGAGTTCGGCGAGGAGCAGTTCATGCTCTGGCGCCGCTCGTACGACACCCCGCCGCCGCCCATCGACGCCGACTCCGAGTGGTCACAGGCCGACGACCCGCGCTACGCGACCATCCCCCCGGAGCTGCGGCCGCGCACCGAATGCCTCAAGGACGTCGTCGCGCGCATGCTCCCGTACTGGTACGACGGCATCGTCCCGGACCTCCTGGCCGGCCGCACGGTCCTGATCGCCGCCCACGGAAACTCGCTGCGCGCCCTGGTCAAGCACCTCGACGGCATCTCCGACGCCGACATCGCGGGCCTCAACATCCCCACCGGCATCCCCCTCGCCTACGAGCTCGACGCCGACTTCCGCCCCCTCAAGCCGGGCGGCACCTACCTCGACCCGGAGGCCGCGAAGGCGGCCATCGAGGCGGTCAAGAACCAGGGCAAGAAGAAGTAGCCTTTGTGATCATGCCCCCGACCTGCGCTTACGGCGCGGATCGGGGGCATTTTCACGGCCTGGGCCCACTCTGGGCCCTCAGTGACCCGGATCTTCCGGCCGGAGCGCCAGGCCGAGAGCCTTCCGGGCGCGTTCCCGGCTGCTGGGCATGAGGTGTGCGTACACCTTCAGGGTCAGGCCCGGGTCGGAGTGCCCGAGGTGCTCGGCGAGAGCCTTGATGTTCTCCCCGGCGTCCAGGAGGACGGACGCGTAGAAGTGTCGCAGCGTGTGCATGCCGTTCTCGCGGGACTCCGCGTACGGCTGGCCTCGCTCGGGCACCGGGATGACCTCAGCCGCAGCGAGCGCCGGTTTCCACGCCTCCTCGTTGAGCGACGTACGCCAGACGTGCCCGCCACGCGGCCCGGTGAAGACCAGTCGCTTGGTCACCGGGGGACCGTCGGCCACCTTCCACGGCAAGGTGATCTCGACCGGCGGGAACCGCTTCGTATGTTCCCGGAGCGCGTCAGCGACCGGCCCGGGCAGCGGTACGTCCCGGAGCTCGCCGCCCTTGGGCGGGGCGAACACGGCCGTGCTGCGGCTTGGCTTCAACTGCTGGACCACGTGGAGCGTGTCCGACTCGAAGTCGATCGCGTCGACGGCGACGCCAAGGATCTCGCCCTGTCGGAGCCCACAGCCGCCGCCCAGGTCGACCATGCTCGGCGTACTGCTGAAAGGTGATGCGAGCGGCTCGGGGGTCGATGTACTGCCCCCGCGCCATGTCCGCCTCGATGTGGGCGAGCCACTGATCGGCAAGTCGCTTCTGCCGGTCGGGCCGCCGGGTCACCGGCTGGCCGTTCGCTCGCATCCACGGGAGCTTGATCTCCACAGGCGGGAATCGCTTGATGTGCTCCTGTAGTGCCTCTGCCACGGGGCCGGGCAGAGGCACGTCACGCAGCTTGCCGCCCTTCAGGGGCGCGAACACGGCCTTGCTCGGGCTCAGCTTGAGTTGCTGCACCACGTGCAGAGTGCCGCTGTCGAAGTCGATGTCATCGACGGATAGCCCGAGGATCTCCCCTTGTCGCAGGCCGCATCCGGCGCCTACATCGACCATGGGCCGGAAGCGCTCGACCATGGCGGCGCGCATGTCGAAGACGCGGCTCGGCTCCCAGGGGACGACGCGGCGCGAACCCATGGCCGACGGGGTCACCGTGCGCGAGTTGCAGGGGTTCCGGCGTAGGCATCCGTCCTCTGCGGCAGCGGAGAGCACGGCGCGGACGTTGGAGAAGATGACGCGGGCGTACGAGCCGGACATGCCGGTCTCTTCGAGTTGGGTCACGAACTCGCGGATGTGGCTCGGCTAAAACGACCCGAGCTGACGAGACCCGATGCGGGGGAAGACGTGCAGCTTGAGCTGAGACTCCGGCGACGCACGGGTGTTGGGGTCACCGCTCTGGCTGGCGAGCGACTTCTCCGCGAACTCCGAAGGGGAGCTGTGCGCCAAGGTCGGGCCCGAACTGGCCGACGACTGCCGCAGCGCGCTGGACATGGCCGCGTCCATGCTGCCGCCCGGCGACGAAGCCAGGGACCCGGACTTGCTGAGCATCTTCCTGAACGGCTCGCACCGTCGCGCCGGCGGCGTGGCTGATGGGCCTGTCAGGAAGAGCTCGTAGACGCCGTCCTGGGTTCAGTCCGCCGCCAGCGCCTCCACCCCGCTCCGCCACACAAAACCTCAATGTGCTCGGCCGTCACGATTTCACCGTGGGCGGGCTGCTGCCTTTGCGGAATCCGGACGCGGTCGAGCTGGATGGAGATGGCTGGAGGAATGAACGGAGTCTGCTCATTCCTGGGAGGAGGGTGCTCCTGCTGGAGGATGTCGATCAGGGCGCGACCTTGCTCGACGGACGGCTCGATCTGCTATCTGCTGCTCGCTGTGCCGCTGGGCGTGCCGGAGGTGGTGGGACTTCCCTTGTTCGGCGGGTGGTGGCAGCCGCCCAGACTCGGCCAGGCCCTCTTCCCACGTGCCTCGGCCGATCGCTGTGATCAGCGATCGGCTGAGGCGGTGCGTTAGGCCGAGTCGCGTTGTCCGCAGCTCGCCGTAACGTGCCCAGTCAGTTTTTCCCAGTTACCGGATCCGATCGCGGCCTTTTCCTCGTGGCTGAACGGTGCCTGCTCCAGGAACGAGCGGGCGACCCCGTTGGCGGTGTCGAGGAAGGGGAATCCGCCGGGTCGGGTCCCGAAGGTGTAGGGGTAGTCGGTCGAATACATCATGCGCTCAGTTCCGACGACCTCCGACGTCCACCTCATGTAGCGCTCACTGACCGTGCCGCTGCCGCACACCCAGAAGTTCTGCGTGAAGTAGTCAGCGAGCGGGCGCTCCAGCCTGGCGTTGTGCGCCATGATCCCGGTGTGGTCGAGGTAGAACAGGACGACTTCGCCCCAGTGCCCCGCGATCACCTGCAGTCCGGGGTGCCGGTCGAAGACGCCGGAGAAGATCATCCGCAGGTACTGGACACCCAGGTCGAAGTACCAGCCCAGCCCCGCCGTCGCGAGCCCCATGCCGGTGCTGCGCGCCATCCCCACTCCGTCATCGAAGCCGGAGTAGTACGCCTTGAGAACCTCGGGAACCGGAGTTTGGGGATGGAAGTGCAGCGGCACCTGAAGGCGTTCAGCCGTGGCGTAGAGATCATCGAACTCCGGGGCGTCGGCCAGCTTGTCCCCTGTGCGCCCGTACAGCATCGCGCCGGGTAAGCCGAGTTGGGTGACCGCGCGCTCCAGTTCGGCCGCGGCGGCCTCGGGCGCCGCCGTGGGGATGGCGGCGAACGCCTGGAACCGGTCGGGCCGCCCGGCGACGATCTCGGCCAGTGTGTCGTTGGCCTCACGGGCCGCGCTCACTGCGTCTTCAGCTGTGAGGTTCTGCACGCCCGGTGAGGCCAAGGACAGGACTGCGACATCGATGCCCTGGTCGTCCATGTCGGCCAGGCGCTGCTCCCCGAAGCCTCGCAGCCGCCGTGCGAAGGGTTCGTCGCCAAATCCGAGCTGGGGGATCTGCGGCACCCCCGCCTTGGCCCACGCATCGAGCAGCGAAGGCGGGGCGATGTGTTCCTCAAGAGCCACGATCTCGATTTTGTCTGGCATTTTTCACTCCTTCACCTTGATGGTTCCAGTGGAATCGCATTGATCGTATCAGTGGAACTAACGATGGAATCACTGAGGCTCTATCGTTGGAACATGCCCTCACGTTCACACGGCAGGGACGGCGCAGCCGCCGTCGAATCCGACACCGCGACCACCGGCCGCGAGCAGCTTCGGCAGCGGGTCATCGAGGCCACCATCGACCTGTTGACGCGCGAGGGCCGCGACGCGGTGACCACTCGCGCGGTCGCGGTCGCGGCAGGCGTACAGCCACCGGCCATCTACCGGCTGTTCGGCGACAAGGACGGGCTGCTCGACGCGGTGGCCGAGCACGGCTTCACCACGTTTCTCGCAGCCAAGCTCGTCGACCCCGACCCGCAAGACCCCATCGAGGACCTGCGGACCGGCTGGGACCTGGCGGTCGAGTTCGGTCTGGCCAATCCCGCGCTGTACACGCTGATGTACAGCGAGCCCACGAGAGAGACGTCAGCCGCCTTCAAGACCGGCATGGAGATCCTGATGGGCCGCATCCGGCGCCTCGCCGCCAGCGGCTGGCTCCGCGTCGACGAGGAACTCGCGGCCACGCTCATCCACGCCACAGCACGCGGAGCGGTGCTCACCTGGCTGTCCCTGCCCGAAGACCGGCGCGACCCAGCCCTGTTGACCACACTTCGGGAGTCCATGATCACTGCCGTGACCAACCAGGAGCCGACCGTGCAGGAGCCGGGCCCGGCCGGCGCCGCCCGCGCCTTGCGGGCCGCACTGCCAGAACAGACAACCCTGAGCAGCGCTGAGCAGCACCTGCTCCGGGAGTGGCTGAACCGCCTCGCCTCCGACGGGTCAGGCCGAGCCTGACAGCTCTGTGTTCCGCCCTCGAGCAGCAAGAACGGAGAGCGAAGCCCCGGTCCTGACCAGCTGAGACATTTCCACGATTAGGTCGTGGAACGCCGCTGCACAGATCGAGACCGCGACCAGACCACCCAGGGCAAGAAGGAGTAAGCCGACGCTGGTAAGCCCCCTGCCTGCGGTTCTCCGCGAGCAGGGGGCTTACTGCCGGGCCGGGGCCGAGCGTTCGCGGCCCTGGTGGCGTTACTTCGACGACGAGTCGGACCGCAGCAGCTGGACCTCGGCGAGGTTGGCGTTGCCACCGTGTCCGTCGTAGACCCGCAGCATCGGGATCACCGTGTGCTGGGGCAGCTTGAACGTGTACCACTGCTGCTCACTGGTCACGCCCGCGAGGGTCAGGAAGGTCGTCCAGGTTTTCCCGCCGTCGGTGGAGCTCTGCAGCACCGTGCCGTTGGCCCGGTCCGCGTACTTCGCACGGGGGCGGATCAGCACGGCGTCGACCGCCAGTGAGGAGCCGTCGGTCGGTTTGACGGTCACCCAGCCGGTCGAGGTGGTGGTGTCGGTGTACGTGGCGATGTCGCTGTCGAACATCCGCCATCCGTTGGCCGCCGTGGTACCGGTCCCCGGCCACTGGGGGGTGGACGCGTCGACCCAGCCCTGGTCGATCTGGTCGGGCACCAGATGGGTGTTCCACAGCTGGAGCGACGACCCGTCGGTGGTTTGGAAGACCGTCGAGCCGGGTTCGCCGTCGGCCGTCGTGTAGTCGGCCGTGAAGCGCAGTGCGCGGCCGAAGTCCACGTCGTCCGGCAGCACCGCTGTGGCGCTCCAGTGCTCACTGTCGGTGCTGGTGACCTCCGCGTCGGTGCCCTCGATGCGCACGTTCACCGTGGCCAGCGGCCGCGTGGCCACCAGGTCGAGCGTCACCTTGTCGCCGTTGACGGCCCGCGCCGGGTCGTCATTGCTGGAGGTGAGCGTCGCCGACTTGACGGCCTGCGCCGTTTCGAGCCGGGAACCGTGAATCCGGAACTCGCCGAAGGAGGAGATCCCGGGGTAGCTCGGGTCGGTGGGCACGCCCGGGTCGTCGACCTTGACCTTGAGGAACCGGAACGACTTGTCCTGGACCTTGGACAGGACCGGGATGGTCTCCATCTTGAAGTCCGGGGTGGTGTTAGTGGTCTCTCGTGAGGTCAGCAGGGTCCAGGTGGAGCCGTCGTTCGACCCGTAGACGTTGGCGCCCTCGGAGCGGTTGCCGAAGTTGTACCGGGCCTGGAGCCCGAACGCGTCGGCCCGCACCCCGAACCCGGTCCCGAAGTCCAGCGTGAACGGAGCCCTCAGATCGCCGGAGAAGGTGTTGATGTCACCGTCGGTCATGTTCCAGACATTGGCCTCGGACAGGGACGAGGTCACCAGCGCCGGATAGCTCAGGGTGCCGTCGGCGAGCTTCGGGTTGAGCAGTTGCAGCGCCTTCACCGCGTCCTGCACGGTGACCAGCCCGGCCGAGAAGGTGCTGTCATCGGCCGTGTCGATCGTGGCCTTGACGGAGGACACCGCGTCCTTGAACTTCTGGAGGGGTGCGCGGACGTATGTCGCCTTGGGATCGAACCCGTCCTGTGCCGCGGTGAGCGCGCCCGCCCGGTCCGGTGCGACCACCAGGTCGAGCTTCAGGACGGTGTCGGTCTTGCCGTCGGAGGCGACGACGGACGCGTGGACGTCACCTGTCCGGGAGCTCGTGGGTGTCCAGCTGAACGCTCCGGTTGTGCCGTTGACCGTGGCGCCCTCGGGAAGGCCGGAAGCCTCGTAGGTGAGGGTGTCGTCGCCCGAGTCGGTCGCGGCGAGCGACCGCTTGAGCGGCGCCCCGGCCACACCGACCAGTGTGGTCCGCTGCCCTTGCGGGAAGGCCGGCGGGGTGAGCTGGGCCTTGGCCTGGAGGTTGACGCTGTCGATGTCGACGTTCACGTCGGAGGCGCCGACGACCGTGTAGTACGCCAGGTTGTCGCCTGCGGTGCTCCCGTGAAGGATGCCGAGGTCCATGTCGTACGTGACGTAACGCCACTTGCCGTGGGTGTCGGGCAGGCTCACCGTGTGGTACGGCTTCAGCGACATG
The DNA here is from genome assembly GCF_044334165.1 of Streptomyces sp. NPDC020845. Lineage (NCBI taxonomy): Bacteria > Bacillati > Actinomycetota > Actinomycetes > Kitasatosporales > Streptomycetaceae > Streptomyces > Streptomyces sp. NPDC020845. The sequence continues at coordinate 126,144 of NZ_JBIRSJ010000009.1, forward strand.
TCCTTGCGGATCTCCAGGGTCGCCGGGCCGTTGGTGCGGATCAGCACCCCCACCGGGCTGTATCCGTTACGGCTGTCGTACATCAGGGTGCGGACCGCGATGGTGGCGCCCTTCTTCGACGCCCGCATCCGGACCATGTCGCGTCCGTCCTCCTCGCGGACCCCGGAGCGGCCGTCGAGGGGGATGGAGCGGTGCGCCATCCGCACCAGCGGGTTGTCCTGCTTCGGACGGGTCTGCCCGGCCACCTTCTCGGGCAGCGACAGCCAGTAGTCCGGGTTGTAGTCGGGGTTGCTGTTCCAGAAGTTGTACGCCCCTGTTCCCCAGAAGAACTCGGGGCCGTCGGCCTGCTCCTTGACCTTCGCGAGGTTGGGGGCCACTTCCTTGACGTCGACCCCGAACTCGTACCGGTAGATGTTGTAGAGCTCGTCGATGGGCTGGAACACCCGTCCCCGGTAGGCCTCGGAGAGCTTGCCTGGACCGCCCGTGGTGTCGATCCACGGGACGGTCTTGCCCGTCATGTACGCGTACCAGGCGTCCGCTCCCGCGAGAAGCCGGTCGTTGCCGAACCGGAACGGCGACACGGCGTTCGGCTTGGTGGACACGGTGCCGGCGACCGGGTCCAGCCGGGTTTTCTGCACCGTGAGCATGCGCGAGATCTCCGTCGCGATGTCGATGCCGTCCCATGCGTGCGCCTGGTCGCGGCCCATCTCCTGGTGCTGTACGAACGAGTAGCCGTAGTGGTTCAGCGGGTCGTCCGCGCTGATCACGCGGAGCAGGGAGTTCAGGGCCCCGTTGGTGTCGCGGTTCGGGTTGGACTTGTTGACCGAGAACCACTCGACAGCCTGTTCGTAGCCGGCCCGGTTGTCGGTGAACACGTAGCCGGCCAGCTCACCGACTATCGGGTACAACTGCTGGTTCATGAAGAAGGTGTTGCCGTAGAGCAGGGTCTTGATGACGGGCGTCACGAGGTTCTTGGTCAGGTTCGTGGTGTCCGCGTCGGTCCAGTTGATGTCGTAGCCGTCGGAGCCGGGATTCACACTGGAGTAGCGGAAGATCTCGGCCGCGGCGAGCATGCGCATCAACGGGACGCCGGCGTGGATGTGGTCGTCCGGATACGGCGCGACCTTCTCGGGGTCCATGTGCGACCACGTCCGGATGATGTGCATACCGTTCGCGCGGTAGACGGGGTCACCCGTGATGAAGTACTCGATCGCCTGGGTGTAGGCACCGAAGGCATCCTGGATGAACCTGGACTCGATGCCCTGCGAGTTGAACGCGTCCGACTTCGGGGTGTCGACTCCCGACCCACCGTTGACGGGGGTGAGGGTGCGCGACGCGTACGTGGTGCCGTGCATGGACGCGTAGTAGGAGGCCCATGGCTCCACGCCTTCAAGCACCTGGCGACGAGCCAGCCGCAGGCTCGACGCGCTCACCGCGATACCGGGGTGGACGAACCCGTCGCTGCTGGTGACCTCCTTCAGCGTGACGGTGGGGAAGGCGTCGCCGGTCACCGGGCCGGAGGTGGTCGCCGCCGCCGCGGAGGACGCCGGAACGAAGGCCGCGAGCAGAGCACATACCACGGTGGCTATCGCCCACCACCGCGTATGTCTGAGCCTCATCCCTGATTTTTTCCACATACAACTCTCCAGTGGGTGTGGGTGCCTGCCGGGAATGAGTGGGGGGTGAGGGGGCGGACTCCGGTCAGACGGTGCCCTGGGTGAGAACCACGAGGTTGGAATACGCTTTCTACATCAGTGGGTCGTCGGCGGTGCCCAATGCGGGCGAGTACGGCCGTAGCACTGCCCAGCACCCAGGTCACGCCTTGTTTCCGCATAACTCCGCATGACTCCGCATGGTTGCGGACTTCTTAGAAACCGATTTCTGTGAACCATAGATACCCCGGCCCCACCACACAAGAGGCGTGCGCAGACGGCCCTCGTTCTCGTGGCTGCCGGTGGTGGTGAAGGTGTCGGCGCCTCGACGCCGTCGCCGCCGAGGTCAACGGCCGCCCATGCAAAACGCTCGACTGGGAAACCCCAGCCGCGGGTGCGGGTTTCGTCTCGGACCCTCCGGGTCCGAAGCGCCGGCAGGAGGAGGGGAGGGGCGGTTGGTCCGTTGTCGTGGTTCCTCGGCCCGGCGGGTGGCCGGGCTCAGGACAGGCTCCGCCGCGCTCCGCCGCAGCTGCTGCCGCGCGGTGGCCAAGCCGGTCAGTCGGCTCTCCCCCACCCCCTCTTAAATAATCGCTTGATGCAGTACTTGATGTAGAGCAAGCATTTTTTTAAGAGGGGGTGGGGGGAGAGCCCTGCGCGCTGCCCTCGCGCTCGAGCGCCACCCGGGCCGAGCCGCCCGCCTGCGGGTACGTCACGCGTCGTCCTCCTCCAAAGCATCGCGGATGTCGTCCGCCTGGGGGGTGTTGGAGGGCCAGGTGGCCAGCAGGCGTTCGAGGAGGGGGCGATGCGCGTCGAGGTGGGCGGTGAGGACAAGGGCGCCGGCCAGCTGAAGCTCGAGTTCCGGAAGGTCGGTCAGCCGTACCGCGATGTCGGCGGCCTGGTCGGATTCCGCCGAGGCCAGCGCGCTTGCGCACGCCGCGCGGACTCGCAGGGGGCGGTCCTCGTCCAGGGCCATCGCCCCTAGCTGGGCGACAAGTTCGAAGTCCTCAGGGGGATCGCAGGCGTAGAGGCACTGCGCGGCAGCGGACACGGCGCCATCGTCGACGACGTCGCCGTTCACGGCGCGCAGCGCGGCGGTGATCAGTGGGGCGTCCGCGGCTTCGGCGTGGTTCTGGATCGCCCACAGTGCGCTGGCCCGGTCCTGCCCTCGTGCTTCCGGCAGCGGCGTCCCGCGCAGCACCCACCGGGCGCGGTCCAGCACCTCCGCGGCGTACTCGTCCAGTGGGTTGCCGAAGCCCCACCGGGCCTGCCGGTCCTGGCAGTGGAAGTACTCCAGCGCCGTGCACACCGCGTCCCGTCGACCGGAGCGCAGCAGGTTGAGGAACGCGGCGTAGGGGTCCGGGTTCTGGTCCGCCGGCTTGAGCAGTTCGTCCCGGTCGGCCGCCACCGCCAAGTCGTCGAAGCGGTGCCGTTCCCAGTACGCGAGCGTCATGGCGGGAGCCTACTAAGACGCCTGCCCCGCTCCACGGCATCCATACGGCACTCTGAGCGCACACCGTGCATACCTGTACAGCAGCGCGGGCCGAAGCGGTCGTGGCGGCCGAGCGTGCGAGGCACGATGTTGGGGTGTCCTTCATCAACACTCGGCGAGGGCCCCAAGACGGGCCCTACGCCTGTCCCTGTTGTGGCTTCCTGACGCTGAGCCGGCGCGGCTACTACGAGATCTGCCCAGTGTGTTACTGGGAGGACGACGGGCAGGACAACCACGATGCGGACGAGGCGCGTGGAGGGCCGAACCGCGGGCTGAGCCTCACCGAGGCCCGGAGCAACTTCGCCGCCATGGGCGCCAGCGACGAACGCCGACTGCCGCACGTACGGAATCCCCTCCCCGAGGAACGCCCCGCGCTCTGACATCCGGGCCTGACATCAACAAGCTGTACGCTGCCGTCATGTCCAACGACCAAAGGGGCAATGCCGCGTAGGCGCCCATCAGCCCTGCGGGGCGACATCCCTGTCCGCACCCTGGCTCGACGCAGATACCCCGCGATCGCTCGCCTCTCAGGCTCCTGCACAGCCGATCTGCGTCGGCTCGAACGGACCCGCTTCTGGCCCGAGGCCGCGGCGGAAGCCTTCTGGCACTGGAAGACCCTGGCGCACGGACCCCTCAGGTATGTCGCAGACCCGTTCACGGGTCCTCGCTGCGGCACCCCTGAGTGCGGATGCGATCCCGGCCACTTCCGGGATCGCCTCGAAGCCGTGCTGCACGCGCTGCCCGAGAAGAGCGCGCGTGAGTTCCGTTCCCTCGTGCGGACCCTCGACAACAAGATCCTGGCGCGAGCCCGGGTCATCCATGTCAGCAGCCCTGATGCGCCGTGGTGGCGAGACCGGTTCTAGGGTGTCGACGCCTACTCGCTGTGCCGCGTACGGAGTCCGTGGAGCAGCTGGTCGATGTGGTCGGGGGCCTGTGCTGGTTCGAGTGGTTTGTGGCCGACCAGGAGGCGGTACCAGAACAGTCCGAAGAGCTGGTCGGTGGCGGCGTCCAGGTCGGCGGTGGCGGGGAGTTCTCCGCGCTGCATGCCGCGGGTGAGCAGGGTGAGGACGACGGCCCGCCGGCTTTCCACCCACTGCTGGAACGGTTCGGCGAAGGCGGGGTCGAGCTGGGCTTCCGCCATCAGCCCGCGCAGGGTCCGGACCCGGATCGGGTGCGCCGAGACGCTGTACAGGGCGGTGGTGAAGGCGGTCAGGTCGCCGGCGAGTGAGCCGGTGTCGGGTTCGGGCATCCGCTGCTCGACGGCCGTGCGGTAGGCGTCCATGACGAGGGCGGGCTTCGACTTCCACCAGCGGTAGATGGTGCTCTTGGCGACGTCGGCGCGGGCGGCGATGCGTTCGATGGTGACGGCTTGGTAGCCGAGTTCCTCGACGAGGTCGATCGCGGCGGCGAGGACGGCGTGGTGGGCGTCCTGGCTGCGGATCCGGCCGCCGGTGCGGCGGCTTGGTGTTTCTCTCGTGGGCACGTCGTCACGGTAGCAGCGTGCTACCTTATATCGAAACGCGACGGATCGTTTTGATTAAGGGGAGTGGATCGATCATGAGCGAGATCGTGGTGTCGCACGGCTACGGCTCAAGCGACGACAGCGTCTGGTTCCCGTACCTCACCGAGCGGCTCGCGGCCGCCGGCCACCGGGTCACCGTGCCCCGGCTGCCGGAGACCACTGCCCCGCGGCTGGAACCCTGGCGCAAGACCTACGGTGAGGCCGTCCTGGCTGCCGGCCCCGCCGAGTCAACCGTGCTCGTCGGGCACAGCATCGGCGGAGTCAACGTGCTGCGCTTCTTGGAGCAGCATGACCCCGATACTCAGGGGGTGTTCGCGGGTGTGCTGCTCGTGGCGACCTCGGCACACGAGGTCGGCTACGACGCACTCGCCGAGTTCTTCGAAGGCGGCTTCGACTGGGAGCGGATCCGCCGCTCGGCGCGGCGGTTCCGGGTGCTCCAGGCCATGGACGACCCGGTCAATCAGCCTGACCCGACCGAGCACGTCCGGCTGCTCGTGGACGGCCTTGGCGCGACCGCGTTGGTGACCCCGACCGGGGCCCATTTCGGGGCGACTCCGGACGACCACGTCGAGGTGCCGGAGGCGGTCCGGCTGGTCATGGAGCTGCTGGCGGCCTGACCAGCTGTTACCCATGTCCCGTACGGCGGCCCCTTTGGGGTCGCCGTACGGGACACAACAACAAGCAGCAAGCGCCAGTCACTCGCGGGCGCCGATCGCCTCCGCCGGGTGCCGGCGGAGGGCCAGGCGGGCCGGGAGGGCGGTGGCGGCCAGGGCCAGGGCCGCGGTGGGGGCGAGGACCGCGAGGTAGGTGAGTGGGGGGATGTGGGGGGTGGAGGAGCCGGTCATGCCGGTGGCGAAGGCGGTCAGGGTGAGGAGGGCGATGCCGGTGCCGAGTGTTGTGGCGATGACGAGGGCGGTGAGGGTTTCCAGGCGCAGTACGCGGAGGACTTGGCGGCGGGTGGTGCCGACCAGCCGGAGCAGGGCCAGTTCGCGGGAGCGGTCGGAGGTGGACATGGAGAGGGTGTTGATGACGGCGATCGCGGAGAAGGCGATGATCAGGCCCATGGCCACGTAGTTGACCTCGGCGTTGGGCGTGCTTGCGGCGACGGCCTCGGCGCGGTCCATGACCATGACTCCGGGGACGGCCGAGGCCAACTTGGACAGTTCGGCGCGGGGCAGGTCGGGGGCCGTGACGAAGAGGGTGCCCATGGGGTTGTCGACGTGCGGGGCGACCGTGGCGTGGGAGAGGGTGAGGTCGCCGTAGCCCAGGCCGCGGGTGTAGAGGGCGGCGACCTTGAGGGTGGCGGGGGTGCCGTCGCCCAGGGTGAGGTGGACGGTGTCGCCCACGGATACGCCGAGCCGGTCGGCCGCGTTCTCGCTGACGGCCAGGGAGTCCGTACCGAGGTGGCGCAGGGAGCCGGCGACCACGTCGAGGTCGGTGGTCCGCTCGAGGCCGGCGGGGGTCACCGCTTGCGCTCCGTACTTGGTCAGGCCGACCCGTACCGAGGTGTGCAGGACTTCGGTGACGGCCTCGACGCCGGGCCGGTCGCGCAGGGACTTCGCGAGGGAGGTGGGGACGCGGGGGCCGAGGACGTAGTCGGCGCGGTTGCCGGCGGCGGCCTCGCGCTGGGCGGCGTGGCTCATCGTGGTCTGGCTGAACAGGATGGTGCAGGTCAGGGCGGTGAGCAGGCAGAGCGGTGCCACGATGGAGGCCAGCCGCCGGGAGCCGGCCCGCAGGTTGGCCGCAGCCAGGTGGCCGCCGACGCGGGAGGCGCGGAGGGGCAGGGCGAGCAGAGCGACCGCGGCGCGGGCCAGGAGGGGGCCGAGGAGGGAGACGGCGGTGGTCCATATCAGCGCGGTGAGCAGCACCACCGGGCCGGAGGCCGCCTCAGTGGACAGGGTGGACAGGACGAGGGTGAGTACGACCCCCGCGGCGGTGGCGAGGAGTCCGGCCACCAGCCGGACCCAGGGCAGTCGGGCGGTCGGCAGCGCGGCCTCGCCCAGCGCCTCGACCGGGCGTACCCGGGCCGCCCGGCGGGCGGAGAGGCGGGCCGCGGCCCAGGCGGCCAGCGCGGTGGCGAGCAGCGCGGCGAAGGCGGGGAAGGGGCTGACCACGAGGGGCAGATGTTCCGGTACGGCGCCCAGGGCCACGAACCGGGACCGCAGCCAGAAGCCAAGACCGATGCCGACGGCGGAGCCGAGGAGGCCCGCGGCGACGGCGGTCACCAGCGCCTCGCCGGCCAGCAGCCGGCGCAGCTGCTTCGGGGTGGCCGCGACGGCGCGCAGCAGGGCGATCTCCCGCTGCCGCTGCTGGACGGAGAGCGCGAAGGTGCCGGCCACCACGAGGATCGCGACCAGGAGCGAGGTGCCGCCGAGCGCTCCGCCCAGGCTGATGAGTTTCACCCGCGCCTGCTCCGCGTCGAGGAATTCCACGGCGCCGCGGTCGTCCCCGGTGTACTCCAATGCCTTCGTCCCGCGCAGTGCGGCGGTCACATCCGGCCGCTGCCCGGCCTTCGGGAAGACGCCGATCGCGCTGACCTGGCCGGTGCGGCCCGCGAGCCGCCGTGCCTCGGCCGGGGCGAAGAAGAGCGTGTCCTGGCTGGGCAGGGCCTGCCGGGTGACGCCCGACACCCGGTACGTGGCGGGGCCGGCCGAGGTCAGAACGGGCAGCCGGGCGCCCACGCGGGCACCCGAGCGGGCGTCCACGACCACCTCGTCGGCGGCCTTGGGGGCGTGGCCGGAGGCCAGGGTGAAGGGGGTGAGCGCTGCCGAGTCCCAGCCGTGGCCCTGGGCCGGGCCGGTCTTGGCAGAGACGGGGAAGGTCACCTCGGCGACCACCTCGCGTACGCCCGGGGACCGGCGCAGCCGCTGCGCCAACGACGCCGGTATCCAGGCGCGTTCGGCGATCGGCTTCGCCTTGTGCTTCGTCTTGCCGTTGGACTTGTGGATCGTCTGGTGTACGTACTGGTCACCGGCCACCAGCACCGGGGCGCCCGCGTAACGCTCGGGCGCGACCCGGCCCCGCAGCCCGGTCTCCAGCAGCATCCCGCAGGCGGTGACGAGCGCGGCGGCGCACAGCAGGGTGACGAACGCGCCCGCGAAGGCGGCCTTGCGGTGGCGCAGCGTCTTGAGTGCGAGGGTCAGCACGGCCATCAGTTCCACGCTCCCAGCCGGGTCATCCGCTCGGCGATCTTGTCGGAGGTCGGGGCGCCCATCACGTCGACGATGCGGCCGTCGGCCAGGAAAAGGACGGTGTCCGCGTACGAGGCCGCCACCGGGTCGTGGGTCACCATGACCACCGTCTGACCCATGTCGTCGACGGTCTCCCGCAGCAGGGTCAGCACGTCGCGGGCGGTCATCGTGTCGAGCGCTCCGGTCGGTTCGTCGCCGAAGATCACCTCGGGGCGGGTGGCCAGCGCGCGGGCGAGCGCGACGCGCTGCTGCTGGCCGCCGGAGAGCTGGGCGGGGCGGCGGTCCGTACGCCCCTCAAGTCCCACGCGTCGCACGATCTCGCCCAGCCACGCCTTGTCCGGGCGGGCACCGGCCAGCCGCAGCGGCAGGGTGATGTTCTCCAGCACGGTGAGCGACGAGATGAGGTTGAACGCCTGGAAGACGAACCCGACCCGCTGCCGCCGCAGTCGGGTCAGCTTTGTCTCGTCCATCCCGGTCAGGTCCGTGTCCCCCAGCCGGACCGTGCCCGAGGTGGGGGTGTCGAGGCCGGCGGCGCAGTGCAGGAATGTGCTCTTGCCCGAACCGGAGGGGCCCATCACCGCCGTGAAAGTGCCCTGGGCGATGTTCACCGATACCTCGCGGAGCGCGGCGACGGCCCCTTGGCCCTTGCCGTACACCCTGCTGACTGCGTCCAACCGCACTGTGTCTGCCATGGCTTCAACCCTGCTGGCCAGGCACGATACGGGCCATGGAGCTGATCATGTCCGACCCATGACCTCGTCATGATCCGGACTATCCGCAGCTCAGCTGGTATACCTGGCCGGGTGATACGGGTGCTTCTGGCGGAGGATCAGCACATCATCAGGGAGGCGCTGGCGGCGCTGCTCGGCCTCGAGGAGGACATCGAGGTCGTCGCCACCGTCGACTCCGGCACCGCGGCCGTGGACGCGGCCAGGGTCTATCAGCCGGACATCGCCGTGCTCGACATCGATATGCCGGGGACGATGGACGGGCTGGAGGCTGCGGCCGTGGTGCGCGAGAAGGTGCCCGGCTGCCGGGTGTTGATGCTCACCGCGTACGGCAAGCCGGGGCATCTGCGCCGGGCGCTCGGCGCGCGGGTGGACGGGTTCGTGCTGAAGACCGCGCCGCCGGACGACCTCGTCAGCGCGATTCGCAAAGTGGCGGTGGGCGAGCGCGTGCTCGACGCCTCGCTCGCGGTCACCGCATGGGACCTGGCCGACAACCCGCTCACCCCCCGCGAGGTCGAGGTGCTGCGGCTGGTGGCCCAGGGCGCGGAGGCCACCGAGATCGCGGCGCAGGTGCATCTGACGGCGGGGACGGTACGCAACTACCTCACCGCGATCGTCACCAAGCTCAACGCCCGCAACCGCACCGATGCCGTCCGTATCGCGACGGAAGCGGGCTGGATCTAGCGGAGCCGGTGGCGGTCCGCCCAGGAGGAGATCGCGCCGGCGATCTCGGCCGGGCGGTCCTCGGGGGCGTGATGCCCGGCCGCTCCGCAGTGGACGGTCTCCAGGGCGGCGATGTGCTCGGCGCACCAGCGGGCCATGTCGGGGCCGATCAGCAGGGTCGGTGAGCCCTCGAAGGTCATGAGCAGCTTGGGGACGTCATCGCTCTTCGCGAGCCAGGCGTCGTACGCCTCGATACGGGCGACGAGTTCCGCCGGGTCGCCGCCCAGGGGCATTTGGCGGGCCCACGCCAGGACGGGCTGTCGGCTCTCGGGGGTGGGGAAGGGGGCGAGGTAGGTGGCCAGTTCCTCGGCGGCCACCGGGGTGAGCACGCCGCCGGTGAACGCCTGGCGGACGAAGAGGTTCTGGTCGAGCACCATCTCCTCGCCCGTGCCGGGGGTGCGGATCGCCTCGGAGCGCTTGCGGGCCTGGGCGGACAGGTCTTCCCAGGCCATCGGCTTCACGATGCTCTCCAGGAAGGCCAGGCCGAGCACCCGTTCGGGGTGTCTGGCCGCCCAGTCGAAGGCGAGCGCGCCGCCCCAGTCGTGGCCGATGAGGACCACTCGGTCCAGGTCGAGTGCGTCGAACCAGGCGTCGAGGTAACGGGCGTGGTCGGCGAACTGGTAGGGGATGTCCGGCTTTCCGGACCGGCCCATCCCGATCAGATCCGGGGCCAGCAGCCGCCCTCGGCCGACGCCGGACGTGACGTTGCGCCACAGGTGGGAGGAGCTGGGGTTCCCGTGGAGGAACACGAAGGTCGTCCCGTCGCCCGACTCCTCGTAGTACATGGTCGAGTCGAGAACACGTGTCTCAGGCATGTCGATTGGTCCTTTCGGCCGAGAGGTCGCGTCGGCCCTTTCGGCGCGTCGCTCATGACAGAAACAGTACATGGCTACTATGTCCATGGCTACTAAATTCTGTGGCCGCTGAATCCGCGGCCGCGCAATCCAAGGCAGGCCGGCCGCTATGAAGTTCTGCCGGCCGGTCCGGCCTCGTACGGCACCCACGCGGCCAGTTCGAACCAGCCGTCGCCGCCCGCCTCCACGGTCAGCTTCCCGTCCAGCGCCGCCAGCCGGGTCGTCAGATTCCCGATGCCCGACGACCCCGGACGGCTGCCCGTACCGCGTGCCCCGTCATTGCGTACGACCAGCCGTACGCCGCCGTCCTCGGAGGCCGTCGAGATCGTGCAGGAGCGGGCGCCGCTGTGCCGCAGCACATTGGTCACCGCCTCCCGCAGCACCGCGCTCAGCGCGGTCTCCACCTCGGCCCCGAGGCCGCCGAGGCCGCCGAGGCCGTCGGGGCCGTCGGGGCTGCCAGGGCCGCCGGGGCTGCCAGGGCCGCCGGGGCCGCCGGGGCTGCCGGGGCCGCCGGGGCTGTCGTGGGCCAGGGACACCTCGGCCGAGACGCCCGCGGCGGTCAGCACCGAGCGCACCGAGGCGGCCTCCGCGGTCAGCGACATACTGCCCACGCCACCGGAGGCCGCCCGCAGATCGGCCTCGCCGCGCTCGGCCATGGCCAGGACGTTCGCGAGCTGTGCACGGGCCTGCTCGGGCGGCAGTCTGCGCGCCAGTTCGCAGGTCAGCAGCATCCCGGCCAGGCTGTGGCCGAGCAGGTCGTGCAGGTCACGGGCCGCGCGCAGGCGTTCCTCGACCACCGCTGAGCGGGCCAGCCGCCGCTGCGCCTCCTTGAGTTCGTTCACGATCTGGTCGAGGCGCAGCAGTCCGTAGACGACCAGCCCGGTGACCACGGTGCTGACGGTGTAGTTGACCGTCATGGCGAGCGGCATGCCCAGCCGCGGCCCGATGAGCGCGACGCTCGCCGTCACACCGCCGACCAGCGGCCAGGCCACGGACCGGCGGAACGCGAGCAGCAGCGGCCCGGCGAGGAACCCGGCGACCCCCAGCCAGGCGCGGCCGAACGCGAGGATCGGCAGATACGTGAACAGCGCCATCACCGCGAGCGCCACCATGTGCCGGCCGCGCACCGAGCGGACCTGCAGCGCGATCACCACGGCCAGACACGCGGCAGCCGGCAGGACCCGGCCGGCGGGCACCATCAGCAGCGCCTTGAGCGAGAAGCCGACCAGCACGGTGACCAGCAGGGTGAGGGAGAGCGCACGGGCGTGCCGGTCGTCGGCAGGCTCCCGGGGCCGCGGCACGTCCGGAAGCGTGGCCTCCACGACCTGCCGCCCTTCGCGGGTCAGCCCGGTCGTCAGGGTGCCGCCCGCGTCGGCGATCCGGTCGGGCAGATCGCCCAGGCTCTCGTCATCCGCCGTCCGCGCCCCGTCGCTGACGACGCGCAGCCGGATCCTTCCCCGCTCGGCGGCGGTCTCGATCAGGCAGCCGGTGGCCGTGCCCTGCCGGACGATGTCGGTCACGGCCGCGCGCAGCACGGCCGCGAGCAGCGCGCCCGCGGGGCCGAGGGGTTCGGTGTGCCCGGTATGCACCTCCACCGGGACCTCGGCCGCGGTCAGCATCGCCCGCGCCGCCGTCACCTCGGGCGCCAGCGACATGGAACGGTAGGACGCCGCGGAGCGCCGGGCGTCGGCGAGGCAGTCGCGCGCCGAGCGAGTGACGTCGGCGAGCAGCCGCTCGGCCCGCTCCGGCTTCGCCAGGGCCGCCCGTACGCCCGTGGTGATCTCGGCGAGCCCGCGCCCGAGGCCGTCGCTCAGCTCACCGGCGATCCGCAGCCGCTCCTCGGCGACCGCGGCCGCCGTCAGGCTCAGCCGGGCGGTGTGGAGCTCGTCGGCCCGCTCCGTGAGCCGGGTGAGTCCGTAGATCACCAAGCTCATCAGCACCATGCTGACGGCCGAGTCCACCGGCCCGCGGAGCGCCGCGCCCACGGCGACCGGTACGGCCAGCGGCCACACCGGGGTCAGCAGGAGCGAGCCGCCGAGAAAGCCGAGGATCCCGACGGAGGTGCCGGTGGCGTACACCGCCGCATAGCACGCGACCCCTTGTGCGGCGAGCAGCCATGGCCATCCGGGGTGCCACCGCCGCGGCACGGGCGGCACGTGGAACAGACGGAGCAGTTGGAGGCCGAACACGACGGGCGCGAGGAACGACCCGCCGACGAGATAGACGGTCGCGAAGGCGGCCAGCACCACGACGGTGACAGCTCGCGCCGGACCGGACACCAGACCTCCCCCGCCAGCAGCCGCGCCCAGATGCCCAAGATGACCAAGATGGCCAAGATCCTAAACCTTGAAGGGCCTTCGACCGGACATCGGTCGAAGGCCCTTCAAAGTGAGGCGAATGCGTCAGCCGCAGCTGCCGCCGCAAGAGCAGGAGCCGCCGGACTGGCAGCCACAGGAGCAGCTGGAACCGCAGCCGCAGGCGCCCAGGATGGGCAGCGGGGGGCGGTGTTCGGCGGCCGGCCGGGCAGGGTCGGCGGGGGTGGGAGTGGGGAAGTCGGCCATGAGTCGCCTCCTTGGGAGGTCTTCGGGAGATCTGGAGGAGGGGTCACCTCCTGCCCATGGTCAGGTCCTCCCGCCCCGCCCGTAGCGGCGCATGGACGGCGCGCGGATGCACAGGGCCCGCCGCGCGGTGGGCGCGTACCCGGCGCGCGAGGGCGCGCCGGGACGACCTCACGCCCCCGCCGGGATGCTGTCAGGCCCCCTCGGGATACCGCCACGCCCCCGCAGAGGCGCGGTCACGCCCCCCGCCGGAGCGGCCTTATGCCCCCTCCGTGGCCTCCGCCTGCGCGAGCTCGTCGGCGTGCTCCCCGGTGACCAGGTACACCACGCGCTTGGCGACCGAGACCGCGTGGTCGGCGAACCGCTCGTAGTAGCGGCCCAGCAGCGTCACATCGACAGCCGTCTCTATGCCGTGCTTCCAGCGGTCGTCCATCAGGTGCTGGAAGAGGGTGCGGTGCAGCAGGTCCATCGCGTCGTCGTCCTCCTCCAGCTGGAGCGCGAGGTCGACGTCCTTGGTGATGATCACCTCGGCGGCCTTGGCCATCAGCCGCTGCGCCAGCTGGCCCATCTCCAGGATGGTCGCGTTCAAGTCACGCGGAACGGCCGAGTCCGGGAAGCGGAGCCGGGCCAGCTTGGCGACGTGCTGGGCGAGGTCGCCCGACCGCTCGAGGTCGGCGCTCATCCGCAGGCTGGTCACCACTATCCGCAGATCCGTGGCCACCGGCTGCTGCCGGGCCAGCAGCGCGATCGCCCGCGCCTCCAGGTCGCGCTGCAGGCCGTCGACCTTCTCATCTGCGGCGATGACGCTCTCGGCGAGCTTGAGGTCCGCGTCGAGAATCGCCGTGGTGGCCCGTCCGATGGCGGAGCCGACCAACCTGGCCATGTCGACGAGGCCGTCCCCGATCGAATCGAGCTCCTCGTGGTACGCGTCCCGCATCACTGACCCTCTCTCGCTGTCTTTCGCTGCTGACTCTCGGTGGACTCGTCACTCGCCGCCCCCCCAGGCTTACACGTTCCGGCTGGAACGCGTCGGGTTCCGGCATCCGGAGTGAACCGCCACTGACTCCCCGGTGAACTCTGGGAAACGTCTCCCCACGGGTGCCCGTCTGGGGCTGTGGAGCTGTCTCGCGCCGCGCATAACCTGGACGCATGAACGTGAACGCGGCGATCGCCGCACTGGCGGCGCTCGCCGGGTTGTGCACCGGCGTCATCGCCATGCTGGCGTTCCGCTGGAGCGAACGCGAACAGGCGAAGCCTACGCGCTCCTCACTGCACACCGATGCCGCGCTGCCGCCCGGCGTGGACACCGTGCTCTCCGTCCTGCGCTCCTCGGCCGTCGTCCTCGACGAGGCGGACGCCGTGGTCAAGGCCAGCTCCGCGGCGTACGCGCTCGGGCTGGTCCGCGGTGGGAAGCTGGCCGTCGAGCCGATGCTGCAGATGGCCCGCGACACCCGGCGGGACGGTGAGATCCGCCAGATCGAACTGGACCTGCCCCGGCGCGGCACGGGCCGCGGCGAAGCCCTCGCGGTGTCGGCCAGAGTCGCCCCGCTGGGCTCCCGCCTGGTGCTCCTCCTGGTGGAGGACCTCACCGAGGCCCGCCGGATCGAGGCCGTACGGCGCGACTTCGTCGCGAACGTCAGCCATGAGCTCAAGACCCCCGTCGGCGCGCTGTCGCTGCTGTCCGAGGCCGTGATGGACGCCTCCGACGACCCCGAGGCGGTCACCCGCTTCGCCGGCCGGATGCAGATCGAGGCGACCCGGCTGACCAGTCTGGTCCAGGAGCTCATCGACCTGTCGCGAGTGCAGAACGACGACCCCCTGGAGGACGCGGAGCCGGTCCGCGTGGACGAACTGGTCGCCGAGGCCATCGACCGGTGCCGCCACCAGGCGGGCACCAAACAGATCACCATGGCCACCGGCGGCACCGCCGATCTGCACGTATGGGGCAACCGCGGCCAGCTGGCCGCCGCGCTCGGCAACCTCGTGGAGAACGCCGTCAACTACAGCCCGGCCCGCACCCGCGTCGGCATCGCGGCCCGCCGTATCCCCGCCACCGGCGGCGATCAGATCGAGGTCGCCGTGACCGACCAGGGCATCGGCATCTCGGAGAAAGACCGCGAGCGGATCTTCGAGCGCTTCTACCGGGTGGACCCGGCACGCTCGCGACAGACCGGCGGGACCGGGCTCGGGCTCGCCATCGTCAAGCATGTGGCCGCCTCGCACGGCGGGGAGGTCACGGTGTGGAGCGCCGAGGGACAGGGCTCCACCTTCACCCTGCGGCTGCCGGAAGCCGGCTCGGTGCGCGACCGAGACCGCGACCGCGACCGAGACCGCGACCGCTCGTCGCGCGAGCCGTACGAGACCAACGCTGACCTCGATGGAGAGGACCAGGACCGGCCGTACGAGACCAATTCCTGTGAACCCCTTTCTGCCCCGGAGGTCCTTCCGTGACCCGAGTTCTGGTCGTCGAGGACGAGGAATCGTTCAGCGACGCGCTGTCGTACATGCTCCGTAAGGAGGGATTCGAGGTCGCGATCGCGGCAACGGGACCCGAGGGGCTCGACGAGTTCGAGCGCAACGGCGCCGACCTGGTGCTGCTCGACCTGATGCTGCCGGGCCTCCCCGGCACGGAGGTGTGCCGTCAGCTGCGCGGCCGCTCCAACGTCCCGGTGATCATGGTGACCGCCAAGGACAGTGAGATCGACAAGGTCGTCGGCCTGGAGATAGGAGCCGACGACTATGTGACCAAGCCCTTCTCCTCCCGCGAGCTGGTGGCCCGCATCCGGGCCGTGCTGCGCCGCCGCGGCGAGCCGGAGGAGGTCACCCCGGCCGCGCTGGAGGCCGGGCCGGTACGGATGGACGTCGACCGGCACGTGGTCACGGTCGGCGGCGGCAAGGTGGATCTCCCGCTGAAGGAGTTCGACCTGCTGGAGATGTTGCTGCGCAACGCGGGCCGGGTGCTGACCCGGATGCAGCTGATCGACCGCGTCTGGGGTGCGGACTACGTGGGCGACACGAAGACGCTGGACGTCCACGTGAAGCGGCTGCGCGCGAAGATCGAGCCGGATCCGGGTGCGCCGCGTTATCTGGTGACGGTGCGTGGTCTGGGTTAC